>CAVCWT010000040.1:0-21701 GCA_963605745.1 Lachnospiraceae bacterium | reverse complement strand
AGATGCTGCTGGACACGGAACCGGAATTATTTCACGGAGGGAACGATACCCCTGCGTTGTAATCTGGGGCCCTGGCTGTGTCTATTTTATTGTTATGGATTGTTATGGCCAGCAGATGCTGGAATGAATTTGCGAAACTAATTTTACGTTATCCCTTGAAGCATTGGTATCATCATGAGTTCACCCCTGCAAAATCCTTATTCTCTGATTTTGCAGAGGTGATTTATTATAAGTGGGTTCATTTCATTCTTGTCATTGAGTACCGTGTGTCGCGAGCTCTTCCGTGAGTCTGCAGCTGTCCGCTTTGGACCATCTTCCGCAGAAGACGGGTGGCAGTTGAGGAACTGACATCTAACAGGTTTTCTGCTTCGGGACGGGAAATATCATGGTGAATTTTAAGATACTGCAGGAGCTTTTCCTCTCGGTCATCCGCATGATCTTTGTGAATATCAGAGACGGTATAGTTCCCTGAATTTTCCCTTAAGAGAGAGGAACTGTTCACTTTTGCCGGAGCATTAATGTTCGGCAGAGTAATCTTGAAGGCGTTCTTGGTTGTCTCAATGCAGGGCTTTTGCAATTGGCCGTCATATGCGTTCATGATCTTTCCGATGCCTGTGCCGTAGGCCTCAATGAGCTGAAGCTGATAAAAAACATTTGCAAGATTCTCATTACGGCATACAGAAATTCCGAGCATAATATCATCCAGTTCAACACCGGAGGGAAGACCTCCGATCGAAGTGAATTCGATTCGGTCGTCATAGATGCTGATGAAAGCACTGGAATGGAAGGAGTAATCCCGATGTACCAGCAGATTTAACAAAGCCTCTCTGATGGCAATGGCGGGGTAGTCTCTAACGTCTATTCGCAGAAGTCCTTTAATGGTTGCATGGGTTTGATTACGAAAATGAATGAATTCATAGACTTCATTCATTTGCTGGAGAATGGAACCTGTGAATTCCCGCCGATCCTTAAATACAGTTTGATCAGTTCCCTGAAAGACAGCGACCTTGATGGAATGGATGCACTGGTCTGATAGAATTTGTGCCAGATTTGTATAGAGACCATCGCTGTCAATCAACTTCAGACTGCGCATCTGCTGCGGCTCAAAAGCTACATTCCGGAGATTAAATTCTTCTAGCGCTGAGTGGAAGGTGAGCTCCTGATTGATGCTGCGCATGATCTCGAAACGGTCGCCATCTGTCTCTTTGATCATGCGACGGATGGCAGCGTCGGTGGCAGGGACGGATGAGAACCCCTGGCGTACATAGACTCCCTCGGGACGCATGCCCTTTTTAGAAAGATAATAGGGACGATCTGTCCCGCGCTGAATATCTACAACAACAATCTGCTTTCCGTCTTCTGTCAGAATTTCGAAATGAAGGAACATGGTAATATCCGGCTTGATGCTATCTCTTGCCATGTTGCTGATTTGCAGTGCGACTTGATCCGGATCATCAAGGCCAGCAATAGACCCGTCATCATTCACACCAATATACAGCTTCCCACCATCACAATTGGCAAAGGCAATGATTTCCTTTTTGATGTCATCAATGACAATGGACTTGAATTCAGTGGTTTCGTTCTCATGGCGAAGCATGGCAGATCCTCTCTTCTCTTGTGGCTAAGAATATAATAGCGTATCTCATCATCTGGTCAAGCGAATGACGACCTGATGATGAGATACGCTATACAAAGGAAGGATCCTTAGAATGGGAGGTTCTGTCACACCGGAATAATCACGCTTTCAAACTCGTTTTTCATAACTGGAAGGGAAAACATACGACCTTTGCGTTTTCTGCGCTGTAAAGCTGCTCCCAGCAAGTCTTACAGGCACTCTAAGCCGTGACTATGCACTTGCTTTCAGTTATCCCGTGCGCGTAGGTGCAGCGCACCGACTACGAGGAACACCAGCCCAAAGATCACCCAGCTCCAAATGGGATCATGCTCCGAAATGAAGTAGACCAGCAGCCCGAACACCGCTGCATAGATCAGCGTGAGCAGCCCGCCGACGAGCCAGAAGCCTTTGCAGCCACAACAGCAGCAAAAACGTCATAATGCCGATCACAAGGCACAGCGCCGGATGAATTGCGGTAAACTGATTGCAGCACACTCCGGCGGCAATGCCGAGAGCAATGCTGTCAAAGAGAATGATATGCCCAAAGAATAGTCCGATCGCCGAACAGACAAGCCCAATCGCCATAATTGCGCCCTGCGCGGCCAGCCAACCCATAAAGAAAGTCCTTTCGTTTACACCATGATTACGTCCATAATCGTCTGAATGGTATTACAGGTATCATCAAAGGAAATGTCCTTTGCGTACCCATACTCGCGGCTGTATTTCTCCCACAGCTTGCGGAGCGTATCGCTTCCGCGAATCTCTTTCATAATTTCCGGATAGTCTGTTAGGATCATGCCGCTGCCGCGTTTCTGTGTCGTCCGTTCCAGCGCCCTGCGCAGCGTCGCCTTGTCACATTCCGCGCAGCGCAGCGCGTACAGGATATGTAAGTCGTAATAATCTCTCGGACGGGTATTCGCAATGTTGCGGGACAGCACGGTTTCCAGCTTTTCCGCCAGTACCGTTTCAAGGTTGTAGGCAAGAATACTGATTGTGCGGTCATCGAACAGCAGCGAGAATGTGTATTCCACCTCACGGGGCGTTATCATGTCGCCCGTGGTGACATCCACCGTCAACGGTACGCTGATCGGCGGATAGCTTGCTTTCAACGCGACCCGGATGCCGGGGTAATCGTCGGTTTCCCGAATGTCAGAGATACCGATGACCTCAAACTGCACGTCGTCGGCAATCTGGACAGCGCAAATCTCTGTAAAGATTTTGTGGATTGCTTCATGCGTCAGGGTGAAACCCTTGATCGTCGTGTCCAGATCCATTGTTGCCCGCGTGTCCAGTCCCACAATGGCGGAAATCAGGAATCCACCTTTGAGAATGAAATTGTTCTTATAGGGCGAGAGCGAAATCCGTTCCAGCAGCCGTTCGAGCATATAGTTCTGCATGACAAGCTGTGCCGAAATATGCTTCTCTGCCGCTTTGTTCTTGATAAAGGCTTTTAGTTGCATCGGATTTTTTGTAATCATAGCAAAACCTCCATGTATCGCAGCACCTTAGGCTTCACGCGAAGCTGGTCTGCGTACTGCATCAGTTTGTGAATGTTCTTATCCTTGGACGCTGCATAGCGTTTCATAGCTTCTCCGACAATCTGAATATCGCTGCCGCTGCCGCGCAGGATGTCACACAGCGTCCGTTCCAAATCGTAAACACGAATTGGATTGCCGGAGGGGGATTCAATTTGAATTTGTCCGAACTCATAGTTCTCCGGCACAACGCGCTTGATGATTAAGTTCTCCTGCTTCAAGGACGGGGCATTGTAGCCCTTGGGAAAGGTCATCGTATATTTCGCCGGGGTACGGTCTGAATAGCCCAGCAGATACAGGGCGGTATCGTGCGAGTAAATCCCTCGCCCATACTTGCACTGCAAGAGGTAAAAATCGTCCTCCCATGCGCTGCTCCGCACATACAGGCCGCGCCCGAAGCGGTACATTTCACCGCTTTTGACAAACTCCTGTAAAACGCTGCGGTGCAATCCGGCTTCTGTCACCTGCGCCGCGGTGATCGTGCCGTCCTCCGACGATTCCAGCAGTTCTTCGATTTTCTCCTTGGCATTCATGCTTCTCACCTCGCTTTGACAATCACACATTATATTATAGAAAAATAATGTGCGATTGTCAGCCGTGAAGCGGCGAACACACATTAAGTTGTTTGAAAATAATGTGCGTATGTCAGAAAAGTTACAAGGCTTTGTCCTGATCCTGCCCACGATTTGGGGCAGTTTGCTCGTTGTTGTCCTGAAGCTCCGTGATTTTCTGCTCCAAATCGGTATAGTGGGAAATGTCGCGCTGGTCGAGAAATACCATTGTGCGGGTGGTGCGCAATCGGCTTCTCGGCGGTATCGGACTGAGCTTCGTAGAAATGGACGTTGCCCGACTGAGGGCATTGACGAAAAAACAAAAAAGGCCGATGAAGCATGATTGCTTCACCGGTCTTTTTGTTGTGCGAATAGGGAATCATATGGACAAGGAAAACACTCCATCAGATGGTGGAGTTCAGCATCTGTTATGGGGGTATTCAGCGGTCAGATGATTCGACATACGAGAATAATCAGAAAAAATTGGCCATTCCGAAGTCCATGGCTGAGGCTGCTTGATATGCAGAGAACGGCAGAAATTCAATAAATACTTTTGTAAACCGCTGGGATCGGAACGGAATATAATGGTGAATCTACTATAAATGGTTTTGAGCCATGTTTTGAGTTAATGGAAATGTTACAATCATGAAAGCGTGATGCGTTTCAGATATGGGGGTTTTATGAAGAAGACGATAAATGTTGTAATTTCGGCAGTCCTTTTGATGTGTTTCTTTTTGCTCTTTCCATTCCAGACAGAAGCATCGGAAATTACGACTGCGGATGCTTCAAGTATCAGCCTCAACGATCAATCAAAAGCGTTGGTAATTATGACGGACACATATGAGTCATTGTTGCCAGAAGGAAAAGTCGAAGGAAACTTCACAGCAGCTATTTCCAGTCGCCTAACTAATAGTTCTTTATGCGATTATTATTCAATGTTCCAAAAGATACAGGAAAATAATTGTTGGGGAAATGCCCTGTTTTATAAGACCACATTATCACTTAATGGGGTGGATTCGCTAGGGACAACTTATAACTATTCAAGTGTAACGACAACAAAACCTGTTGAGTTGACATTGACAATCCCGGAGTATTTACGCCGCAGACCAAATCGCTTATTTATATTACTTGTGAGGGATTCTTCCGGAAATATTGTGGAGCTTGGCCGCGGTACAGAATCAATTACGTTTGAAACAGATTTTTCATATGCGTGGTACGATGTGGCCTTTGCAGATGAATTGTCAGCAGATCGAATTGATTTTACCGTTGAAAAGCCAGTGCCTGGAGATAAGGTGGGAGATCCTAAGTATCGACCGCAAACAAATTCAGCGCTTTGCAGCTGGGACAACAATGTTGAATATACTGCATCGTATCGAGTTAATAACTATCGATGGTATGGGACAGATCCGGACACTGGAAATGGATATGCACTGGGGGGAGATGAAGCATTTGAAGAGGGAAAAAGCTACAGTCTTCACATAACCCTTTACGGTATGAAGGGAACGAATCCGGATGTATATATTAATGGGCGAAATCCATCATGGGATATACGAAGTGCAAATGGAACGTGGGGTGAATTCTCTATTAGCAATCTTGATCCAATAGAGAAAACGCAACAAGAAACAGCGGAAATGGTTGTATCTGCGGCTAATCAACATGTGTGCTCGGATTCAGATTACGAGTGGGATACGATCCGGAATGCTACGGAAACGACAGACGGTGAAATGCGTTGCCAGTGCAAGATGTGTGGAAACATCAGGTATTCCGTCCCGATTTCGGCATATTATCAGTTCAACGCAAATACCGTAGATAAGATCAAGAACGCAAAACAGGGAGCTACTATATCCATAGACACTCCTGTGTTCATATCGTTCCACGAAATGGTCAAGGATGAACTGAAAATTCGAACAGATGTAAGTCTGGTGGTGAATTATAGCTATAGGGGCGCTAAGTACCAGATGCTAATTCCAGCTGGATCTGCAGAGCAGATGGCTGGGCTGTTTGGTACCAGCAGGTTTTGTGGATTTCGGAACATGTCAGGTTTATTTGCCACAGATAGCAAGTGAAAAGCAAGCATAATTGAGGCAACAGAAGCGGTTATTGCATTGAGATAGTGCAATGGCCGTTTTCTCGATGTAGGATTTGTTGCAGTGATGAGAAAACGGAAATAGGCATCCTTCTTTGCCTAGTTATTTTCGACAATTTATAGTTGAGAATTTGATGCCTATTATTGTTAGTGACTGTCCAAATAACGACCAGCAGTATGCAGATCGGCGGCACAACCTACGTGATCGGAGCGCATTTTGGCGAGAAATCCAAGGAAATCCGCATGGTTTTATCCTAAAAATACTTGCGCTCATTCAGATGATTACCAGCACAAGAAATGTGGAATTCTTGCAGTCGCTCGCTATGGGCAGTCGCCTGCTATCAAATATTTCATTGCAAAACAAAGCTCCGGAAGGACTTCCCTCCGGAGCTGTAAATCATATATCATGCCGTTTCCGGCAATCGGTAACCGGGACCAATACTATCTTTAGGTTGTTAGATGCATTAGAGGGCTTTAGATGCTCTAACAATGATATCAACTGTTGTGCTAACAGCAGCTGCAATTCCGGTAATTGCCAGAAATGCGGCGAAAACGAATCCGCCATCAACCTTCTCAAGCTGTTCCTCGTTCAGTGCTACCATGTTCTTGTTATCCATTTTTATTTTCTCCTTTTTATTTGTGTTCCGCGTTCCCTGCGGTGTGTTGTTTTTTATGCATATACATACGCAGCAGAATGAAGAATGTTACAAGGCTCTGAAAAAATAGGCTATCTGGATTGACTTATAATGGTCAAATAATTATTATATAATTATGAAAGAACTAAATTTCGAATGGGATGAAAATAAGAATCGGATCAATAAACAGAAACATCAGGTTTCGTTTGAAGAAGCCCAATCTGTTTTTTATGACGAAGCTGCGCTTGTAATTGCAGATCCTGAACACTCAGCGGATGAAGATAGATTTCTCATTCTGGGTCAGAGTGAGAAATTGAAACTCCTGGTGGTATGCCGTTGTTATCGGGAATCGGATACGGTAATTCGGTTGATTTCCGCGCGAAAGGCAACAAAGAATGAGACAAGTCAATATTTCGATTTTTAATAGATGGGAGGTATTACCATATGAGAGATGAATATGATTTTTCCAATGCTAAAAGAAACCCGTATGCAAAGAAACTGAAACAGCAGATTACAATCAATATTGATAGCGATACAATAGCGTATTTTAAAGAACAGTCTGATGCGAATGGAATTCCGTATCAGACATTGATCAATCTTTATTTGTCATATTGTGTAAAAGAGAAAAAGAAACTGCAACTATCATGGAAATAGTGAATGGACTGATGGCTTCGATCCCCGGAAACGCTTTTGATACAGCATTTCCGAGGATTTTTATTTGTCCAAAACAGAGCGTTTCCTGGGATTTTGGGTAACCCAAAAATCAAAACAAAGCTCCGGAAGGACTTCCCTCCGGAGCTGTAAATCATATATCATGTCGTTTCCGGCAATCGGTAACCGGGACCAATACTATCTTTAGGTTGTTAGATGCATTAGAGGGCCTTACATGCTCTAATAATGGACTTAACGCCGCTAACTGTTGTGCCAACAGCTGCTGCAATTCCGGTAATTGCCAGTAATGCGGCGAAAAAGAATCCGCCATCAACCTTCTCAAGCTCTTCCTCATTCAGTGCTACCATCTTCTTGTTATCCATTTTTATTTTCTCCTTTTTTATTTGTGTTCCGCGTTCCCCGCGGTGTGTTGTTTGTTATGCATATACATACGCAGCAGAATGAAGAATGTTACAAGGCTCTTAAAAATAGGTCAGGATAATACGAAAACCTCTTCATTTGTACCTTCAACGTAAATGGGAAATCAGCTGGAACGGCGGCCCGGCCGGATGCGATGCAGATCATGATCCCAAAGGAGCTGGCCGAGATCAAAAGCGGCGGAACGAATTAAGAAGTGATAGAATTGAATCATCTGTAAGTAGTCTTTATGAGCGGCATCACAATGACTTTGGCGGCAGAGAGGGAAACGTCATGTCCAACGACAAGATCAGCGCCGTAGACTGCGGCTATATCTTTGAGGATCTGGTCCGCCGGTTCTCGGAGTCCTTCGGCGAGGAGGCAGGAGCCCACGCAGGGCGTCTACGTTCCGTCGACCCAAAAGGCTTCGCAGGGCAAGAAAAAGAACAGCACGCTGGACGAGATCATTGCGCTGGTGAATGAGAAATACAAGGGCGAGTTCGCGGAAGGGCCGGAGAACAGTGAGTATGCTGCGTTTGCAGGAGAGCAGCTGGCACAGGTGGCAGAAGATTCGAAGGTGTATGTGGAGTAGGGAAAATTACAGTGAAGCCGGAGGGAATTGAGTATGAAAAAGGTATGGTTTGGTCTTTCGATGGGGTGCCTTGTCGTTGGCATCGTAGGCTCAGCTGTGGAGGTAATGTCCGGCGCACCGTTTTGGGATGATGGTGCGGATATTTTGTTTTTCTTTTTGTTTTTTGCAGCAATTTTCGGCTATCTTGCATGGCTTTGGCGGAAGCGTTCTCCGATTAAGCGTGGCATCGAGCAGGTGAGTGCGATTGCAGATGGAGTTCGGGAGCGAAACGAGGCCGATAAGAAGCTTCCGGCAGTACTCAGGCGCCGCTTGTGGAAATACCGCATCATCGGCGTACTGGTGTGTGCTTTCGGCGTGTCCTTGTGGCCGCGTGGTGACTGGAGTACTTTCTGGGTTTCGGTTGGAACGGTTGTATTGATTATCGGCCTTACGATCTTTGTATTAGGTTCGCCGAATGACTACAATGCGATAACGGATGCTGTCGAGATGATCAGTTTCGACAGAGAATATTTTATCCGGGAATTTTACGATGCGTTCAAAGATATCCGGACACCGCTTGGTTCGGGGTGGCTCGGACACTTCGCAGGCTCGACCGATGATGCGTTGATCTTCGGCCCGGACCTGAGGGGACAATATATCTACTTTTACCTGGATTGGACCAGCCTGGTCGGATTCGTCGGCTACTCCTGCGTGGAAGGCTTTATTACGGAGAGGCTGAATGAGCCGGTGTATCCGCCGGAAGAAAATCTTGGCGCCGATACGGCCGGACATCTGTGCTACCACACGGATATATTCTTCTTTAAGGACTGGCTGAAAGAGAGCATCGAGCAGTTTGCAAAGAACGGCTCGCCTCTCCCGTTTACGAAGTCGGAGCCCTCGGAGGTCTATACATTTACCGAAGAGTTCAAGCTCACCGGAGAGCGCTTTAAGGTGAAGGATAAGGACGAGCGCATCGTGTACGAGGTGGAAGGCACGGTTCCGCTGATCAATCTGCGTATCCTTGATACGCAGGGCGATGAAATCTTCAAAATGACGAAGGAAATCGGCCATGCGCTGGCGACATATCAGTTTTTCTATAAGGGCGAGCCGTATGGTTTGCTGGAAAAACAGCTGACCTTTGTCCGCGATAAATTTACGATGGAGATCAAGGATGGCAAGCTGGAATTGATCGAGTATGCGGGCACGGTCGGTCATAACTTCAAGGTCGTACTAAACGGCAGGCTGATTGGTGCAATCATGGACGACATGGATATAACCATCAGGAACTTCATTTGGGACAATGCATTCCTCATTGTCTATGACAAGGAATATCTGCCGCTGATCGTAGCGATGGCTGTCATGGTAACGCGTGAGCTGGCCCGTGATCGTGATGAGGAAGAATAAGAAATGGCAATAATGCAATAGCGGTTGTAATTTGCAGAATCCCCGGGAGCGATTTAGATACGGCGCTTCCGGGGATTAGTTGCCCCAAAAACAAGCTATTGCCAACATTGGCATGGATTGCTATTGTGAATGCTACCATTTGAAAGTGACGAAGGAGCTTTTGAGGAATATGAAAAAGAGGAGAAAAACCGTCCTGGCGGGCATGATTCTGAGTCTGATCTGTGCCCTTACCGGGTGCGGGCAGTCTGCGACCGGCATTCAGAATACAGAACAGGAATACCAAAAGATTACGGTTGGCAGTGATAAATTCGAACCGTACATCTATCAGGATGAGAACGGCGATGACACCGGGATTGATGTGGAGCTTGCCATCGAGGCCTTCCATCGGATGGGATATGAGCCGGAGTTTCGGCAAATCGTATGGGAAAATAAAAAAGACTATCTGGCAAACGGGACGGTGGATTGTCTGTGGGGCTGTTTTAGCATGAACGGCCGAGAAGAAGATTATCAGTGGGCCGGTCCTTATCTGTATAGCGGTCAGTCTGTGGCAGTGAGAACGGACAGTGATATTTATCAGATCGAGGACCTTGCAGGGAAGGTGGTTGCCGTGCAGGAAACCGGAAAGGCAGAGGAATATCTGCTGAGCACGGATGATCCGGAAGTGCCGAAGGTTGACAGAGTATTCGGCTTTTCGAATATGGACGAGGTGTACAGCGCACTAAGAGGTGATTATGTGGAGGCGATCTGCGGTCATGAAAGCGCACTGAATTCCTTTGTAAAAACCGCACCGGATGAGTATCGCATGTTGGAGGAGCGTTTATTTTCATCCAAACTGGGAGTGGCCTTTGACAAAACATATGATTCGGAAATTGTTACGCAGCTGCAGTCCGTGCTGTCTGAGATGATGACGGACGGCACGACAAAAGCCATTATCGAAAAATATGGACTGAACGCAGAAACCGCACTGAATGGGGAAACAGAACCGTGAGAAAGAATGTGAAAAAAATAGTCAATCAGGTGGTCGTGGGACTGGCTCTGGGTTTCCTTATTATACTGGTGGTAATTCCTTCCGTTATGATTCGCAGAGGAATCAATCACGCCAATGAAGTGTGCAGCCAGGCCATCACATACACAAAGGAAAAGCTGGATACCTATATCAACTATGAGTCCAATGAACGAACGAAAGACCTGATCGGGCTTCAGGATAAGGTGCAGGGGTTTGCCGATTTTCTAAGGCAGGGGGTGGATGACCAAAACGCTTTGGAACAGTATGCCAAGGATCAGCGCATGCAGGGAGTGGCGGTATTGGATGAGAATATGAACCCTGTCATGCAGTGGTCAAAAGACCCGGGAACTTTTGCCGGATGGGAAAATCTGGTGCAAAAAGACAGCATACAGCAGATTCTGGAACATCCCGAAAAAGTCTATATGACCAGAGCGGAGACGGAAGAGGAAGTCTATGATATCGCTGTGGTCGCACGCAAAGACGCCTCCGGCGTAGTGTTGGGATATATCGAACAGGATAAGGTGATTGAGGGCGTAAATGACATTGAGCCGGACACATTTTTTGACGGACTAATGGTGGAATGCAGCGGATTCCTTGCAATCAGCAAAGGAGATACCGTTGCTGCGTCGAATCAGGAGCTTCGTGAGGGCATGTCTGCGGCGGAACTGGAGGAAATCAGTAGAAGCGGCGTTTCGGCAAAAGAGCATCTTAGAAAGGTCAGGTATGCCGGAAAACGTTGGTACCTTCGAACGGCGCAATACCAGGATTACAGAATCTACATCATGCTGCCGTTTCATGACGTCTATGAATCCTATTACCTGATCGGATTCCTCCTCATGCTGCTGTATGTGATCTTCTGCGGCGTGATCGTCATCATATATTTCAGAGCAGAAAAGCAGAGCATCGATGCTCTGAAAATGGCAAAGGAAGCGGCCGATTCTGCGAACAGGGCAAAATCAACCTTCCTTAACAGTATGTCTCACGACATCAGGACACCGATGAATGCCATTGTTGGCTACACGGCATTGGCGCAGACACATATTGATGATCCGAATCAGGTCCAGGATTATCTGGCAAAAATCAGCACCTCCAGTACCCACCTGCTGAGCCTGATCAACGATATTCTCGATATGAGCCGCATTGAGAGCGGGACTGTGAAGCTGGACGAAAAGCCGCTCCATATTCCGGATCTGCTGCACGATCTCAGGACGATGATTCAGAGCCTTGTGAACGCCAAGAGCCTGAATCTCTTCATCGATACGCAGGATGTCATTCATGAGGATGTACTGACGGACAAGCTGCGCCTCAATCAGGTGCTGCTCAATATTGTAGGAAATGCCATTAAGTTTACACAGCCGGGCGGTGATATCATCATCCGGCTCGTGGAGAAGCCCTGCACGTTAAAACAATACGCGACCTACGAATTTTCGGTGAAGGACAACGGAGCCGGGATGTCCAAAGAATTTATCGGACATATTTTTGATACCTTCTCGAGAGAATACAGCGCGACGGTCAGCGGAATACAGGGGACCGGCCTTGGCATGGCGATTACCAAAAATATCGTCGATATGATGGGCGGCGAGATCACCGTAGAAAGTGAGGTGGGCAAAGGGTCCTTGTTCACGGTCACGTTGAGTCTTCGTCTTGCCGGCGAGATTGTAAAGAGTGAGCCGATTCCGGAGCTTCTTGGTGCAAGGGCTCTGGTTGTGGATGATGACATGAATACCTGCAGAAGCGTCAGCAAGATGCTGCGTGACATTGAGATGCGCCCGGACTGGACGACCTCCGGAAAGGAAGCGATTATGCATGCGCAGGATGCGGCAGAGATGAAGGACGAGTACAAGGTCTATATCATTGATTATCTCATGCCGGATATGAATGGCATCGAGACGGTCCGCCAGATTCGAAAGGTCATCCGCGAGGACGTTCCGATTATCGTGCTCACTGCGTATGAGTGGACGGATTTTGAAGATGAGGCAAGGGCAGCAGGAGTCACAGCCTTTGTATCCAAGCCGATCTTCCTGTCGGAGCTTCGGGCTGTGCTGACACAGCCGGCGGGCGGCGTTGTTCCCGGCCAGGAGGAGGGACAGGAAAGGAACTATGATTACAGCGGCAAGCGGATTCTCCTGGTGGAGGACAATGAGCTGAACCGGGAAATTGCCACGGTAATTCTGGAGGAAATCGGCATAACCGTAGACAGTGTCAATGATGGCGACGAGGCTGTTGCGGCCGTTCATGACGCACCGGCGGATCGGTATGACCTGATCTTTATGGATATTCAGATGCCGCGGATGGATGGATACACGGCAACCAGAGAGATCCGAACACTGCCGGACAACCGGAAAGCGAACATTCCGATTGTGGCCATGACGGCCAATGCCTTTGACGAGGACAGGAGAAAGGCCTTTGAGGCAGGCATGAATGAGCACATCACAAAGCCGATCAGCGTGGATGAGATTGGAAAAGTGCTGGATGAGATATTTTATTGAGCGGCAGATTGTATGCACATTCCTTCGTCCAATTAAATGTGCCTTCAGCTTGAAGTTGTTCGGCTTACGATAGGAGGAAACCTGACCAAGAGAGAATGCCGGGAGCCGGACGGAGTTTTTGTTGTCCCGATTACGGCATTGAAAAATGCATGACAGATATGTAGTTATTGAGAACGAATAAGGAAGGTTACGGTTATGGCAGCATTTCAGAGAATGTTATACGGCGGCGATTACAACCCGAATCAGTGGCCGGAGGAGATCTGGGAGGAGGACATGCGGATGTTCAAGGACGCGCACATCAACAGCGCGACCATCAATGTCTTTTCCTGGGCAAGGCTTCAGCCTGCGGAGAACGTTTATGACTTTTCCTGTCTGGACCGAATGGTGGAGATGCTGACTGGGGAGAACTATGACATTGTCATGGCAACCTCGACAGCGGCGCTTCCGGCCTGGATGGTAAAGGATTATCCGGAGGTCATGTTCACCGATTATGAGGGACGGCATCATGTGTTCGGAGGACGTCATAACTTTTGTCCGAATTCCGGAATCTATCGGGAGTTCGCAGCGCGGCTGACCAGGAAGCTGGCAACTCGCTATGCGAAGAATCGGAACATCACCTGCTGGCACATCGCCAATGAGTACGGTGTACCTTGTTATTGTGACAACTGCCGGAAGGCCTTCCGCGTCTGGCTGCGGGATCGCTATCAGACGATTGAGGCATTGAATAAGGCCTGGAATCTGGAATTCTGGGGACATTCTGTCTACAACTGGGACGAAATCGTGCTGCCAAATGCCTTAGGCGATGGCATCGGGGAGGAGAAGACTGCCTTTGCCGGCATGTCCATTGATTATCGGCGTTTCATGTCCGACAGTATTCTGGACTGCTACAAGATGGAACGTGACATCATTCGCGAGATCATCCCGGGAGCGCTGATCACCACCAATCTTATGGGAACCTTCAAGGGGCTGGATTACTTTAAGTGGGCAAAGGAGATGGACATCGTCTCCTGGGACAACTACCCGTCCTACAACACGCCCTGGAGCCTGACCGCCATGACTCACGACCTCATGCGGGGCCTTAAGGATGCGCCGTTTATGCTGATGGAGCAGACCCCCAGCCAGCAGAACTGGCAGCCGTACAATTCGTTAAAACGTCCGGGACAGATGCGGGCACAGAGCTACCAGACCGTGGCGCACGGCGCAGATACCATCCAGTTCTTCCAGCTGCGCAGGAGCATCGGAGGCTGTGAGAAGTTTCACGGCGCGGTGATTGCTCATGCAGGAACGGAGAATACGAGAGTGTTCCGCGAGGTGGCGCAGCTGGGAGAAGAGCTGGAGCGCCTCGGCGAGGAGATCCTTGGAACCGAGAAGCACAGCGAGGTGGGCGTGATTTTCGATTGGGACAACTACTGGGCACTGGAGTATACCAGCGGGCCGTCGGTGGACCTTCGCTATGTGGACCAGATTCACCAGTATTACCGCTATTTTTACGAGCGGAATATCTCGGTGGACATGATCCCGGTGAATGCCGATTTCTCGAGATACAAGGTGATTGCCGCACCGGTTCTGTATATGCTGAAGGACGGCATGAAGGAAGCGCTGGAGGCGTATGTGCAGGGGGGCGGAATCCTAATCACCACGTATATGAGCGGCATCGTCGGAGACTCTGACAATGTCTATTCGGGCGGTTATCCGGGACCCCTGCGTGAAATGGCAGGCATTTGGGTCGAGGAGATCGATGCGCTGGCACCGGAGCAATACAACCATGCGGCCTTCGCGGATGGAACGACCTGCAAGTGCAATCTCCTGTGTGATCTGATTCACGCAGAGGGAGCCGAAGTGCTGGCAAGCTATCAGGAGGATTTCTATGCGGGCATGCCGGCCGTGACCCGCAACACCTACGGCAAAGGAACGGTCTACTATGTTGGCAGTCAGCTGGAGGCAGAAGGCCTTGCCCGTGTTCTGGACATGGCAGCAGGGCATGCCGGCGTGGAGAGTGCGGTTCCGGGCGCCTATGATGGCAAAATAACGACACAGGGGAACAGCACTTCCGGAACGGGAGAGTCTACAGCAGCTGCAGAAGGTGCCGGTGGCCTGGAGATTACCTGCCGTGAGGATGCGGGGCATCGGCTGTATTTTGTCCTGAATCTGTCCGATGGAGATAAGGCCTTGCCGGGAGCATTTGCCGGTTTGACGGACCTTTTGAGCGAAAAGCCTGCCGCAGAAGGGGCAGTGCTGAAAAAGTGGGATGTGATGATCCTGAAGAAAAATCTGTAGGGCGCTGCAGCCTGCATCAAGCTTGGCTGGAATGTGCTTGCAGCGCTGATTCTGGTATGCATCGGAATCTACATTGCAAATGCCAACTTTCGTCGGAAGGAAGTATGAATCTAAAACACGTCGGCCACAGGCTGTAGCAGAGATTTCTGCAGCCTGTGGCCGGCGTGTTATTTTGACAGAGTTGTTCTGCACCTTATTCTGCGATCTGGTTCCACAGGCGGTAGTAGATGCCCTTCTGTGCCAGCAGCTCTTCGTGCGTGCCGGATTCCTCGATGCCGTCCTCGCCAAGGACGAGGATGCGGTCGTAATTTTTAATGGTGGTCAGGCGGTGGGCGATGGTGAGCGTGGTCCGGCCGTGAGCGAGCTGCTCGAGGCTCTGGCCGACTAAGATCTCGCTCTCATTGTCGAGGGCGCTGGTGGCCTCATCCAGGATCAGGATGGGCGGGTTCTTGAGGAAAACTCTGGCGATGGCAATGCGCTGGCGCTGACCGCCGGAGAGCTTGACGCCTCGCTCTCCGATGTAGGTTTCGTAGCCGTCCTTTAGCCTGCAGATAAAGCTGTCGGCACCGGCAAGGCGGGCAGCTTCCTGAATTTCCTCGAAGGTGGCACCGGGTTTGCCGTAGGCAATATTGTCGGCGACGCTCCCGCTGAAGAGATAGACATCCTGCTGAACGATGCCGATCTGACTGCGGAGGCTCTTTAGTGTTACCCGGCTCGTATCCTGACCGTCAATGGAGATGGTGCCGCTCGTCGGCTCATAGAACCGGGGGATCAGATTGCAGAGCGTTGTCTTGCCGCCACCGGAAGGGCCGACCAAAGCCAGACGCTCTCCGGCGTGAATGGTCAGGCTCACGTCGCGTAGGACCTTATTGTGGTCGTCCGGATATTCAAAGCTCACATGTTCAAAGCGAATCTCACCTTTGTCAGATTGCAGGGGAACCGCATTTTCTGCGTCATGGATGGTAATCGGCGTGTCCATGATCTCCACAAAGCGCTCGATGCCGGTCATGCCGCGCTGGAACTGCTCGGCGAACTCGACGATGCGGCGGATGGTAGCAATGAGCGTCGTGACATACAGAATGTAGGCGACGAGGTCGCCGGCGCTGATCGTATGATAAACAAGTGACAACCCGCCGGCCAGAATGACCACGAGATACATCAGACCATCGAACAGTCTCGTGGAGGTGTTGAAGGCGGCCATGGCGTAGTAGCTCTTGGTTTTGATTTCTTCAAAGAGCTTGTTGCTGGAGGCGAATTTAGCCCGTTCCTGGTCCTCGGCGGCAAAAGCCTTCACAACGCTGTGCCCAAGGAGCGAGTCCTCGATGGTGGCGTTGAGCTCGCCGATCTGCACGCGCTGCTGCCGGAATCTGGCCCGAAGTCTCGCATTCAGGGACACGGATACCACGCCCATGATCGGCACGCAGGCGAACACAGCCAGCGTCAGAGGAACACTGGCCTGGCACAGAATGATGAAGGAAACAACGATCTTGATACCGGCGATGAAGAATTCCTCCGGGCAGTGATGTGCGAATTCTGTCACATCGAAGAGGTCATTGGTGATCCGCCCCATGATGGTGCCGACCTTCGTGTTATTGTAATAGGTATGATCCAGCTGCAGCAGGTGATCAAAGGCATCCCGCCGCATGTCGGTTTCGATGTGAACGCCCATGATGTGACCGATGCCGGACATAAAGTAGGATGCGGCCCCGTCGATGATGCGCAGGACGAAATACAGTGCGGCGAGTTTGAAGACAATCCCGGCTGTCAGCGTGATGCCGACGCCCATCGCCGAGTTCGTGATGGTGCTCATGATCTTAGGCAGGACAATGTCGCACAGCGTCGTCAGTGCAGCGCAGAAAAGGTCAAAGAACAGAACTCCCTTGTACCGCATCAGGTACGGCAGGAACCGGCGGATCAAGGTGCTGCTCTTGGTGTGACGTTCATTGGGATCTTTTGGCTTGGAGTCAGTGGCTGACCCGGTGTTGGCAGAAGCCATATGGTTTTCCTCCGTCGTGGTGAATGGTAAGTCTGCTGATGGCGGCAAAGGGACTTTGGACGCCATGAGAGCAAGCTCTCATCGGAGCTTTGGACTCTGGGACCCTGGGTATCATTTTATTCCTGTGGTATGATGTTGTCACGTTTTGAGTAACGATTCAAAAGGAGCAAATGATGTTCAGACCGATTCGGAGAATTAAAAAGGAAATTGATCAGGAGACTGCAAAGGCTGTTCTGAAGAAAGCACGCATTGGTGTGTTCGCTGTGAACGGAGATGACGGCTACCCCTATGCGATTCCGGTGAACTACCTCTATGACGAGGAGGCCGGGAAGATTTATTTTCACGGTGCCCGTGCCGGGCACAAATACGACGCCCTGCAGGTGAACGACAAGGTGTGCTTTACCGTTTACGGAGAGGAACGCATTAAGGATCTGGAGTGGGCGCCCTACGTACAGAGCGTGGTGATCTTCGGGAGGTGTCGCCTTCTCGAGAATGATGAGAGTGCTATGGACAAGCTGCGCAGAATGTCGATCAAATATTTCCCCTCCATGGAGCTGGTGGAGGAAGAGATCGGACGATCCGGTAAAGGCGTGCAGATGTACGAGATCGAGATTGAACACCTGAGTGGGAAAGAGATTCAGGAGAAATAAACAGGAGAGGACGGCTGATGCCGTCCTCTCCCTGTTTTGGTGTGATTTCCGGCAGTGCCGGAAATGCACACCCTTGCATCGGAGAAACCGCCTGCGCGGATTTCTCCTCGCAAAGGATCGTCCGGCTGATGCCGTCCTCTCCCTGTTTTGGTGTGATTTCCGGCAGTGCCGGAAATGCACACCCTTGCATCGGAGAAACCGCCTGCGCGGAGCTCCTCTGCCCAGCCACATCGAGGTTTTCCGAAGGAAAATCGAGATGGGTGCTAAACAGTTACCCCTATTTTAATTCCGAAGTGCAGTGCGGGCAGCGCGTTGCCTTAATGTGGATCTTGGTATAGCAGTACGGGCACTCCTTCTCCGTGGGTTCCGGAGCCGGCGCCTCCGCTTCATTTTTCTTGAGAATAGCAGCAGCCTTTTCAGAGGCCTTGTTGAAGCCGCGCAGGATGCAGAACAGGATCAGTGCGGTAATCAGGAAATTGATGACCGCCGTGATGAAGACACCGTAGGTGATGACCGGTGCGTTCGGACCATCGCCCAGAGTTACACTCAGATACGAAAAGTCTGTGCCGCCGAAAACTGCGATGATCGGGCTGATGATATCGGTGTTCAGCGATGTGACAACCGAGGTGAAAGCACCGCCGATGATGACACCGACTGCCATGTCCATGACATTGCCCCGCATAATAAACTTCTTAAATTCAGCAAAAAATCCGCCCTCTTTACTCATAATGTTCCTGCCTTTCATGAAATATTTCACACACAATACAGACGACAGTATAGCACATTCTCTGTTGTTCACACGTCGCTGCGCACATAAGTAGGCATACGTACGCATAAGTATGCAGCACGGATGAATGTCGCTTCCTGTCATTGTCCGCGGTATGCCGTTTGAGCTGCTGGAGCCTGCCTGCATTGACGGAGCGAACATTTATCAGATCTTTGCATCAGTGACACTGCCGGTGTCGCTGTCAAAATTCGTGGGCCCTATAACACAAACTATTCTCAGATGTTCGCAGCAATCATTCTGGCAATTGTTCCTACCATCGTGGTATATTGCTGCTTTAGTAACCAGATTGTAGACGGACTGACAGCAGGAGCGGTAAAGGGATAAGACAACAGGAGCAACAAAGGGGCAAGACAACAGGAACAGCAAAGGGATAAGACAACAGGAGGGAGAGACAGTGAAATACTATGTAGATGGGAACGCAGTAAAGTCAGGCGCAGGAACCATAGAGTATCCGTTTAAGACGATTCAGGCGGCTGCGGAAGTGGCAAGGCCGGGGGATGAGGTTCTGGTAGCACCGGGAATCTATCGTGAGTACGTGAATCCGAAATGTGCGGGCCGCGAGGATGCGAGAATCGTTTATCGCTCAGCGGAGCCTTTAAAGGCGATCATCACCGGCGCAGAGGAGCTGAAGGGCTGGGAAAAGGTTGACGGTGCAGAGGGCGTCTGGACCGCGAGAGTTCCCAACAGCCTCTTTGGAGAATACAATCCCTACACGACGCGGGTTTCGGGAGACTGGTTCATCGGAACGATCGTAGCACATACCGGAGACATTTATCTGAATCACAAATCGCTGTATGAGGTGACAGAGCGGAGCGCAGTGGATCATCCGTCGGCATCGGAGCTGTCCTGGGATCCGGAGTTCTCTTTGTATGTATGGTATGCCGAGCAGGATCCGGAGACGGATGAGACGGTATTCTATGCGAATTTTCACAACGTCGATCCCAATGAGGAAGAGGTGGAGTTCTCGGTTCGCCAGGACTGCTTTCTCCCGAAGGAGGAGGGAATCGGATACATCACCCTGTCCGGCTTTACGGTGCGCGAAGCGGCCACGCAGTGGGCACCGCCAACCGCCTATCAGGACGGCATGATCGGACCCCACTGGTCCAAAGGCTGGATCATTGAGGACTGCGAGGTCTATGAGTCCAAATGCTCGGGCATCTCTCTGGGCAAATATCTGCAGCCGAACAACGATAATAAGTGGCTGAAGACCAAATACAAGGACGGAACTCAGACCGAACGAGACTGCATTCTGCAGGCCAGCTACGAGGGCTGGGACAAGGAGCACATCGGCAGCCACATCGTGCGCCGCTGTGAGATTCATGACTGCGGTCAGACCGGAATCGTGGGACACCTTGGCGGGGTGTTCTCGGTGATCGAGGACAACCACATCCATCATATTAATAATAAACAGAACCTGGCTGGGGCCGAGATCGGCGGCATCAAGATGCATGCGGCGATTGACGTTATTTTCCGCAGAAACCATATTCACCACTGCACGAGAGGAATCTGGCTCGACTGGCAGGTTCAGGGAACGCGCGTGACGCAGAACCTGATGCATGACAACAGCCTGTCCATCGACCGCAGCAGGATCAATGCAGAGAATGTCAGGACGTTCCTTGGTACCATCGGAGAGGACATTTTCGTTGAAGTAACGCACGGCCCGACCTTGGTGGACAACAATCTCCTTTTGTCTGACCGTTCGATCAAGTATCCGGCACAGGGCGGAGCCTTTGTGCACAACCTGTTCGCAGGCTCCCTGACCTGCATCGGAGTAGGAACCGACAACGGTGCACCCGGTGCGCCTTCGCCGAGGTACACGCCCTATCATGAGCCGCACGGCACGAAGGTGGCAGGCTTTATGAGCTTCCTGCACGGCGATGTGCGGTTCTACAACAACATCTTCGTGCAGCTGCCGGTATCGGAGCTGTTCCATAAGGAGCAGGTGCGGTTCGAGACGGCGGAGGATCCGCTGGTGAGAATGTGGGATACCATGAACTTTGACGTCGGAACCTTTGTCTATGACGAGTATCCGACGGAGGAGGAATGGAAGGCGCAGTTCGTTGGCTACTGTGGAATGAATGCAGACAATGGCTATCCGGACCGCTATTACACAGCCCTTCCGGTATGGGCTGCGGGCAATGTCTATCTCGGCGGTGCCAAGCCCTGGAAGCATGAAAACAACGCGCTGGTGGACAACACCTTCACTCCGGAGATTTCGCTGAGGCAGGATGCAGACGGCATTCACCTGCAGACGAACATCTACGAGCACATTACAAAGGAGAGCTGCGGTGTGATCAGCACATCGACCCTTGGTATGGCGTTCGAGCCGGAGCAGCGCTTTGAGAATCCGGACGGCTCCGAGATCATCTTTAACCGGGATTACTATGATGAGCACCGGGGAACCGCAGTACTGCCGGGACCGTTTGCAAGTGCCAAAGCGGCAGCAAAGAGGCTGGTGTAGCGATTTTTTGTCTCGTGTCGTTGACACCTTCGTTTGCTATGTTAAGGCAAGGCTCTTTGAACGCATCAAACGAACCTCGAGCATTATTTTCCCGCTGCTGTTCTCGACCATGGAACGGATCGATGTGGTTCACGTTTAAGGACGGGACGCGGTTCTATAATCCGTTCTGAAACTGTGGGCCTCCTGCAACAGATGGGAACAGTGTTTTCCAAAGCCATTTGTTATCAAGAGAAGCAACTGGTGTAGACTGCGCATAAAAAACACCCCGGGAGCGATGCCTTCCGGGGTGTCGTGCGCTTGATCAGCCATTTTCGAGTTGCAGAGAATGCTCCATCTCGCGGAGCATCTGATCGGATACAACCTGGTCCGTGCAGGCACGGACCAGATCGTAGACCATTCCATTTTCGAACATCCTACGTGCAGTGGCAAGAATTCCGTCTATCTTGCCCTCCTTTTTGCAGTGTGTTTTCATTTCTTCAAAGGCTTTGCTCATGCGGGCGCGCTCCTCGGCACGGCCTTCTTCTAGGCATTGCGTTCTTATCTCTTCAAAGGCTTTGCTCATGCGGGCGC
>CAVCWT010000039.1:0-22549 GCA_963605745.1 Lachnospiraceae bacterium | reverse complement strand
TCGTAGCGAGGGGGGGACTTGAACCCTCGACACCGCGGGTATGAACCGCGTGCTCTAGCCAGCTGAGCTACCTCGCCATGTCTTGCTGCGAATCTGTATTTCAGTGCCGCAACAAAGAGAAGTATACCCGAGGACTAAAGGATAGTCAAGAGATTTTTTAAAAAGTTTTATTCGCCAGTTTTATTCGTTGGCTGCCATCATCTTTTGCATTTTCTCCAGGGCACGCTTCTGGATCACACGCACGTTTCCGGCGGTCAGTCCCAGGCAATCCGCAATGGCCTGATGATCCATTCCCTTAAAGAATCGAAGGATGATGACATTGCGGCTGCGCTCATCCAGCTGTCCGAGAAGCTCCGCAACCATGGAACGATTCTCGATGGTCTGTGCGACCTGGCTGGCGGCCTCATCAACCGGCTCGACAGCAGAACCCTCTGCCTCCATCATGGCATCGAGACTGTCGTTGTTTTTCGAGCTGCGGTAGTAGGAGACCAGCATGTTCTTTGCGATGATAAAGATCCATGCCTTCTCCGGGCAGCGCTGCGGATCAAATTCATCCTGATGACGATAGCAGGCAATAAAAATTTCCTGCATCAGATCCTCAACATCCTCTCGGCTCTTCATTCGCGGTGTCAGCCAGGAACGAAGACTTTTGGAATATTTTTCTACCCATTCTTCAATATTTGCCATGTAATCCTCCAAGGTTTATAAACTGCAGTTAGGCAACAACAGCATTGCAGCTGCTGCACTGCACACATCAGCCGGTAGTGGTGCAGGGGTTACGGTACATCACTGTTATCCAGGCGGTTACGATACAAAAGTTTTGAACTGTGTTGTTGTCTGGTGTATGATTATCCTGTTATCGCAAAGAGCCAGGAAGTTTGCAAAAGATTGCTCTGCAAAAAAAATAAAAGACATTGTAACATTTCGAACGCCTGATACGTATTTTATTACAGAAGCGACGATTTCGGAAGACTTCAGAACGATACAGAAGACAATAACACAACAAAAGATTCCGGCGGGCTGCAGGATGCGGACGGGCCGGAGATTCGATGGAGGAATGACAATGAACAACAAAATCTTACAGTTTCCCGGCTTTGGTAAAAAGGACGAAATGGACACAACAGGAATTGAGGCACTGCTGAAGGGCGTGGCGACTACAGCTGATCTTCCTTGCTGGGACGATGAGCTGGCAGCAATGATTCGCGGTGCAGAGGCATTGACCCAGAATGTCATGAAGGTGAATGATGCTGACCTGGAGATGGTGAAGGCAGCAGCTTTGGATCCTTCGGTTGCAATGCACGTGGATCTGGACGACTGAGTGCAGAAACGTACGGATCAAATGTACTGATGCGCTAACTTCAGAAAAGACAGATTGGAACAACAATAGAAAAGGATCCTGGAGCATATGCCGGGATCCTTTTTCGCAACGAAGGTAAACGACTGATCAAGCTGAACAATCGGCAGGAATATAGGAAAAGAGGAATTTAGATGAAAAAGAAATGGGCAGCAGCGGTTCTGGTGATGAGTACGGCACTGGCTCTTGCAGCATGCGGCGAGACGAAGAGCGCAGAGGCGGTTGTTGATGATTCAAAGGAACTGACACAAGAGGATCTTACAGAGACTGCAGAGACAGATGCAGCAGAATCTGATACGCAGGAGGAATCAGAAGATACGTCCGATGCGGCCGTTACCATTGAGGACGGTCATCTGACCACGCCGCAGTATACGGCAGAGATTCCGTCTGACTGGGAAGGCGGGTACTGCTGGGATATTTACGATCAGGAGGATGGCTACAGCATTAGCTTCCAGAATAAAGCGGCCAAGGATAAAAATGAAGGCGGGAATCTGTGCAGCATTCAGCTGTCGGAGGAGCTGCCGATCTTTATTGAATACATTGGAGGAGATTTCATCGGTGAACTGCGGCAAACGGACGGAGATTCTGTGTATTATCTGGCCGTTTCTTATCCGACGGATGTGCAGTCGGGAGAGACTACGATGGAGGAGTACAATCGTATGGCTGAGGGAATCGAGGACCTTAAGGCTTCGATCCAGGCAGCCGACGGCTGGGAATTCACCGGTGCAGGCTATGAAGAGGTCATGGCTAATTACGAGCAGGAAACCTACGGCGTTATGGTGGATGCGTCCATGCATTCCTTTACGCTGGTGGACTATTCGGGACAGTACATTACGTTCAGCGGCGAAGACATTGATGCGTCGTCCATTGCAGACGGCGTTCAGCCCGGCCACTGCTATCGCCTGAACTACAAGGGAATTCTCGAATACGGCGGCGGCACAGAGAATGCAACCTTTGTATCGTTGACGAATGTGGATTCCGAGGCTCCTCAAAAGGACTACGATGCATCCTATATGGCGGCACAGGTTCTGCTGGCGTTCCACAACATGGATATCAATTATCTTGCCGGACTTTGCCGGTATCCGCTGACCATCGATGGCGACATGGTGGCGGAGTCCGCCAAGGATCTGACGTCTCATGAATTCAGTGAGCTCTTTACCGATGAGCTGTGCCGGTGCGTCAACTACTGCAATCTCTATGACGCCGAAATAACGGGCGATTCCTACCGGATTTCTCTGACGGACGAGATGCCCGGCGTGACGATCGAGAAGACAGAGGATGGAACCTGGATGGTGACGGAGATTACGAATCTCGAGAATAAGCAGTAACAAGTGTTATATCGCGGGCAAGGAAAGAACCGTTGGCGTTTACTGCACACACCTGACAGAGGCTGATGTGTGACTTGAGGGACCGTCGGTACCAGGTACCGGCCGGAGCAGCAATGGGAGGCAACATGAAAATCTTTTTCTATACACTTCGTGAGTATGATGAGCTCGCATGCGCACGGCAGTATACAGAGGAAACCGGAATCGAATTCGACTACACGACAGAGTATCCCAGTGAGGAGAATTACGTGCTCGCAAAGGGGTGTGAGGCAGTCTGCATGACACCCTGCGACATGTCGGCCCACATGGTGGATCTGTTCGCATCCATTGGTGTTCGTTTTCTTTTGTGTCGTTCCATCGGGTATGACCACGTTGACCTTGTAGCAGCGGCGGCACACGGCATGCGGGTGTCCAATGTGAGCTATCCGCCGTCGGGCGTTGCCAACTATGCGATTATGCTGATGCTGATGCTCCAGCGAAAGATTGTTCCGATTCTGAAACGTGCCGATCTGCAGGACTATTCTCTGAAGGGCAAAATAGGAGACGACATCGCCTACCAGACCGTTGGTGTGATCGGGACCGGACGCATCGGTCAGACCGTCATTCGCTCCTTGTCCGGGATGGGATGCCGAATCCTGTGCTACGATCCCTATGAGAATGAGGGCGTGAAGGAATTCGCAGAGTATGTATCGCTCGAGGAACTGTATGAAGAGGCAGATGTCATCACGCTGCATACCAATGCAACGGAGGAGAATTACCATCTGCTGAACAAGGAAGCCTTTGACAGGATGAAGGATGGGGTCCTGATCATCAATACGGCGAGAGGCAAGCTGATCGATACGGATGCTCTGATTGAGGCTCTTACGAGAGGAAAGGTCGGAGGCGCTGCCCTGGATGTCCTTGAAAAAGAGGACGGGCTGTACTATTACAACCGCACGGGAGACTGCATCGATAATCCGCAGATGGCTGTTCTAAGGTCGTTTCCGAATGTCATCATGAGTCCGCATACGGCCTTTTATACGAAACAAGCCGTCAGCAACATGGTCGGCAGCTGCTATGAGGCGGCAAAGGCCTTTGGAGAAGGCACCGGGACGTATCATGAGGTTATAACTCGCGGCGCCTGATGGCACCGCTCCTTATTTGGAGTGAGGCGATGCTCGCCTCACTGCCGGCATCGGAGAAACCGCATACGCGGATTTCTCCTTGCCATAACTCGCGGCGCCTGATGGCACCGCTCCTTATTTGGAGTGATTGGAGAAACGATGAAGCGAGAACAAAAACAACCCTTGTATAAGAGCTTTGGCTATGCCTTTGAAGGAATCTTTCATACCATCGGACGGGAGCGCAACATGCAGATCCATTGCCTGGCGGCTGTTCTGGTCGTTATTTTTGGCTTTGCATTGCAGATTTCCAGAGAGGAATGGTTTACCTGCCTGATTCTGTTCGCACTGGTGATGAGTCTGGAGTGTGTGAACACAGCGGTAGAGGCAGTGGTGGACCTGGCAACGAAGGAACGGCATCCTTTGGCCAAAAAAGCTAAGGACGCAGCGGCCGGTGCAGTGCTCATTGCGGCAATCTTTGCAGCGATCATTGGACTGTGGATTTTTGTGCCAAAGCTGTTTGCACTGATTTAACAGCGGGTTACTGGCCGGGCGATAGTCATTAGCGGGAGCTGGTACAGTGATTCACGGCGCTTTTGGCTGGCGTGCGGATCGTAACAACAAACGGCGATAAACGTTACACTCTGCGCAATTTGTGGCATCGCCGGACAGGATGATATGGTATAATAGCTGTAAGTTTTAGACAGATCAGCGAGGAAATGCGACAGCTGATTTGGCGGAAATGCTGAGTGTGGGGTGGGCAAAGGTCTCTCGAAACGAGATCGGCCCATACAGAATGGAGGCTTATATGGAACTGGGTGATGGCATCAAGAAATTTTTCTTAATCGGAATCGGCGCGGCAGCAACCTCGGTTGAAAAGTCGGGAGAGATCCTCGGGGATCTCGTGAAAAAAGGCGAGCTGACTGTAGAGCAGGGCAAGGCTTTGAATCAGGAGCTCCGTCACAATGCAGAGGAGAAAAAGAAAAAGTTCGATGAGGATCGCAAGAACAAATCCTTAAACGATCTGGTATCCGGCCTTTCTGCAGAAGATATTGCTAAGCTGAAGGAATTGCTTGCAGCAGCAGAGACGGCTCCTTCTAAGGAGAACGAGGAGCCTGCAGCAGAAGAGCCTGCAGAGTAATTGATTCACGGATCGGAGGTATCATAGGGTCAAAAGCTTTTGACCCTGGTACAGTGAGAATCATGCAGGTCATTGGATCCGTTATTTATGATTCGTTGTATCAGCATCATATCGATATCAGGCGCAGGAAAGGGGCACAGAGAAATCTGCGGCCCTTTTTTCGTTTCACAAAGTAACAGCGCTACAGTTACCGCTCACCCATCCGGCAGAGGCGGACAAGGTGAGCTTTTCGTGAGGATGGGCGCATATCGCTGGTTTTGATGATATCATAAAGTGGTTATCCTATTGACTACGACAACTTGGGGAACACACATGCAGGAATCGGAAGAGAGAAAAATAAAAAAAGAGGCAGCACAGGACAACAGGTCACGCCTTGGCGAGATTCGGCAGGTTCTGGCAAAAAATCAGATCACCAGAGGTGTTACGCCGGAGAAGCTGCGAACCATTCTGGAGGAGCTGGGACCGACGTACATCAAGCTGGGACAGATTGCTTCGCTGCACTCTGATATTCTGCCGAAGCGCTACTGTGAGGAGCTGATGAAGCTCAACTCCGATGTGACGCCGATGCCCTTTGAAACGGTGGAAGAGGTGATTGTGCGATCCTATCGAAGAGACTGGCATGAGGTCTTTGCGAGCATTGATCCAAAGCCACTGGGATCGGCCTCCATTGCGCAGGTACATAAGGCTGTCCTCCTGACCGGCGAGGATGTTGTGGTCAAGGTGCAGCGGCAGGGAATCTATGACATTATGGCCAGAGACATCAGCCTCCTGCACGGCCTGGTACGCCTCATGCCGCCGGTCGGAGATCTCAAGAATTTAGTGGATCTCAACATGGTGCTCGATGAGCTCTGGACTGTGGCCCAGGAAGAAATGGATTTCCTCAAGGAAGCCGCCAACATGGAGGAGTTCGCCCGGAATAACAAGGACATCGTCTACGTGTCCTGTCCAAAGCTCTATCATGAATTTACCACCAGCCGCGTACTGGTGATGGAATATGTGGACGGCGCCGCAATCAATGACAAGGAGACCCTCGAGGAAAACGGCTATGACCTGGAGGAGATCGGAACCAAATACGTCAACAATTTTATCAAGCAGGTTATGGATGACGGATTTTTCCATGCAGATCCGCACCCCGGAAACGTGAAGGTCTGCGGCGGCAAGATTGTCTGGATTGACATGGGAATGATGGGACGCCTCACCGAAAAAGACCGGAAGATCATGGGAAAAGGGGTAAAGGGTATTGCCCTGCATGATGTCAATATGGTAGAGAATGCGGTGCTGGAGATCGGAGAATTCCGCGGTAAGCCGGACCGGGCAAAGCTCTGGCAGGATCTGCGGCGCTTTCTGGATGATTACGGCTCCGTATCCATGGGCGGAATTGACATTGCCGAGGTTCTGGCAGAGCTCATGGAGATTATGAAGACGAACGGCATCAGCCTGCCCCACGGTGTGACCATGCTGTGCAGAGGCCTTGCACACGTGGAGGGCGTTCTTGCGGAAATCAGCCCGGATATCAACATGTTCCAGATTGCCGTGACGCGCTTCTCGGAAGATTTGATTCATGACTTTGACTGGAAGGGCGAATTGTCCAAAAACGGACGTCTTTTGTATCGCGCCGTGAAAAAGGGCGCAGAGATCCCCTCTTTGACCACGGATTCTCTGAATGAGTTTCTGCACGGAAGAGCCAAGGTGAACATTGTGCTCAGCGCACAGGATGAGCTCACGATCGTGGCCTATGCGCTTGTCCGGAACCTGGTTATCGGAGTATGCATTGCTGCACTTTTGATGTCGTCTGCCATCATCTGCACGACCAACATGCAGCCGCAGGTGATGGGGATTCCGGTGCTGGGTGCGGCTGGGTTTGTTTTTGCCTTAGGGTGCAGCATCTTTCTGGTGCTGCGGAATATCTACTACCGCTACCGCAAGCCGAAAAAGAATAAAAAGAGCTTTAAATTCTGGTGAGAGTAATAAAAAGGGCATGCCTGTTCAGCACCTGAGGGTTTTCATCGTGAATCCGTCCACAGGGTTTGCCGATTCATGCTGAAATTGACAGGAGCTAATCAGGTGTAAAAACGGAAGGATGAGCATTTGGATAAAATCTTGAGCTACACCCTGCGGGACGAGGACATGGACAAAACCGCCGGAGGACTGGTGAATCTGGTGCTGAAGGAATGCGTTCGTGTCACGGGCCACGAGATCAGTGCGGCAAAATTTATCGAGGACGGCATCACCTGTGAGGGAGCCAAAATACGAGTGACCGAACGGATACTGCCGGGACAGACACTTCGAATCGTCCTGCCGGAAGAGCGAGACGGACAAAAGCTCATTCCGGTGGAGGGCCCGGTGCGGATCCTGTACGAGGATGAGGACCTGATTGCAGTGGACAAGGCGGCAGGAGAGGTGGTGCATCCATGCCCCGGACACTATCAGGATACGGTGGCCAATTACCTGACCTGGCACCTGCTGCATGCAGGAGGCACCCCAGCGCAAGGAACGAAGGAGAACCCAAAGCCGGATTCGAGCGGACTGCGCATCATCGGAAGACTCGACAAGGAAACCTCGGGCGTTCTGATCTTTGCCAGAAACCGCGCGGCGGCGGCAAGACTTCAAAGGCAGCGGCAGGAAGGTCAGTTTATACGAACTTATGTGGCGGTCTGCGAAGGGAACTTTTCAGAAATAAATCCGGGCACGACATGGGGCATGGAAACGCAGACACAGCAAACGAAGAGGCAGCAGGCGGAAATATGGCAGACACGAGTCATGGCCAGGGGGCCGGCAGACGAGTCCGAACAGGAGCGCAGGATCATCGGAACGATCGATCATGACATGGAGAAAATTCCCGGTGTTTTGATGAAAATGCGTACATGCGAGAACGGAAAGGGCCTGCATGCAGTAACGCATTATGAGGTCCTTGCACAGAATAAAGCGGACAATACGTCGGTCGTTCGATGCCGCATTGAAACCGGCCGCACCCACCAGATTCGTGTTCATATGGCTTCCATCGGACATCCTCTGGTGGGGGATACTCTGTACGGACGGCGGGCAGCATCCGAACAGACCTTGCAGATGGAGCATGTGAAATCCATGGCGGAAGGAACAGAGCATGCCCTGCTGACTGCTGTTTCGGTGGACCTTCTGCAGCCCTTTACCGGACAGCCGCTGCACATTGAAAGCCTCATTTCTGCAAAAGTGTCCCATGGAATACAATTATACGTTGACACTGTTACTGCATTTCGCTAAAATTGACCGCAGGTTTTCAAATGGACAAATGTCCGTCTACACGCTACAAATTTTCTGCAATGGTGCGGGATAGGTCAGCGCCATTGCACTTTTGTTATTGTTCCGTTGCAAATGCAAGGAAGGGGCGGATCAAAGATAACAGGCGTAGAAAACACATTGACCTGAAACTGAGAGAAGAGAGGCAAATAACTTGGGTAAGTATGTTGTAAAGCGCGTATTGCTGGCAGTCGTAACCATGTTCCTCATCTGCTTCATCACCTTTTTTGCTATGAATGCGATCCCCGGTGGACCGTTCAACGGCGAGAAGGCTAAATCTGAGGCAGTCATGCAGGTTCTGAACGAACGCTACGGACTGGACAAACCGGTTGGCGTTCAGTTTGTCAATTATATGAAGAACCTTCTGCAGGGAGATTTCGGCGTTTCCTTAAAGACCGGACGCGACATCGGCCAGACGATCATGGAATCCTTCAAGGTCTCTGCAACACTGGGCCTTCGAGCCGTTTTACTGGCACTTGTCTGCGGTCTGGTTCTGGGATGTATTGCGGCACTCGAACGCAACAAATGGCCGGATCACATCATTATTTTCTTTGTAACGTTGTTTACGGCAATGCCCAGCTTTGTTGCGGCCTCGCTCCTTTTGCTGGTGTTCTGCATTCAGCTGGGGTGGTTTCCGGTATGGAGCACCTCATCTCCGAGCTATGTGCTGCCGGTTCTGGCACTGTCCCTTTCGCCGATGGCCTACATCACCAGACTGACCAAGACCAGCATGCTGGATGTACTGGGACAGGATTATGTACGTACCGCGAAGGCCAAGGGTGTTCGCCCTTCTAAGGTTATTTTCATTCATGCGCTTCGCAATGCCCTGATTCCGGTAATTACCTACCTCGGTCCCCTGATCGCAGGTATCCTCACCGGCTCTCTTGTCATCGAGAAGATTTTCACGATTGGCGGTCTGGGATCTAAATTCGTCGATTCCATCACCAACCGTGACTACCCGATGATCATGGGAACCACCATTTTCCTGGCGTTTATCATGATCCTCATGAACCTTGTCAGCGACCTTGTGTACAAGCTGGTGGATCCTCGGATTACGCTGGATTAAGGAAGAGAGGAGAGGAAGAATGGCACAGAATTACGAAGTACCTACACCACAGAAAAGACTCCTGAGCCTGCAGCTGGATCCTGCGCAGTTCGAGAAGGCAACCGATGAGGAGAAAAAGCAGCAGGACGTTATGGCGGAGTCCACAACCTTCCTGAAGGACGGTCTGAAAAGACTGCGCAAGAACCCGCTGGCGGTGTTCGCAATTGTTGTTCTGGTCCTGGTCATCCTGACCATGATCATTGCTCCTGTCGTTGTTCCGTATAGCTATGAGCAGATCATTACGGTAGAAGGCGTCCGCGACAAGGCCGCTGCCAATATGAAGCCCTTCGAGTTCTCACAGCTCGAGCAGGCTTATATGGACAAATATAACGTCAAGATCTTTCCACATATCATGGGAACCGATGAGCTGGGACGTGATTATTTCATCCGCGTTGTATACGGCACCCGTGTTTCCTTCCTGGTAGGCCTGGTGGCGGCCATCATGGTGGCGATCATCGGTACGATTTACGGTGCAATTTCGGGTTATTTTGGCGGTAAGGTTGATTTGATCATGATGCGAATCGTGGATATCATCTACTCACTGCCGGATCTGTTGATCATCATCCTTTTGTCGGTGGTATTCAAGGAGACACTGGATTTCTCCAAGATTCCTGTCATCGGCAAGCTGGGAACGAACATGGTGTCCATGTTCATCGTATTCGGCCTGCTCTACTGGGTTGGCATGGCGCGCCTGGTTCGCGGACAGATCCTGACTATCAAGAATAACGAGTACGTGCTGGCAGCGAAGTCCATGGGAGCATCCGGCTCGAGAATCATTCGCAAGCATATTCTCCCGAACTGTCTGTCGGTTATCATCATCACGACCGCGCAGCAGATTCCGTCGGCCATCTTTACAGAGTCCTACCTGTCCTTTTTGGGACTGGGTGTTTCTCTGCCGATGCCGTCACTGGGCTCGCTGGCAAATGCTGCACGCTCCGGAATGCAGTCATATCCGATGAAGCTCGTATTCCCGGCCATTGCGATTGTTATGATCGTACTGTCCTTCAACCTGCTGGGTGATGCGCTTCGCGATGCATTCGATCCCAAGCTTAAGAAATAAGGAGGTCAGTATGTCTGAGACAACGAATGAAATGAAAAATAACAATCCGGCCTCCCAGCCTGTAAATGATGCATGTTCCGAAAACATGGAGGCTGCGGCAGAAGAGCTTGTTCTGCAGGTCAAGGATCTGCACACGTCGTTTTTTACCGAATCCGGTGAAGTGCAGGCCGTCAACGGTGTCAGCTTTAACCTGGCAAAGGGCAAGATCCTTGGCGTCGTAGGAGAGTCCGGATCGGGCAAGTCCGTTACGGCATATTCCATCATGCAGATCCTGGCGGATACCGGACGTGTCGTAAAGGGTGAGGTTCTCTTTAAAGGAGAGGATGTCCTTAAATACAGCAAGCGCGAGCTCGAGGCCTTCCGCGGAGCCAGATGCTCCATCATCTTCCAGGATCCGATGACCTCTTTGAATCCGACCTTTACGATTGGCTGGCAGCTGCGCGAGGCGCTGCAGCTGCACACACAGTACAAGAGCAAGGATGCAGCCAACAAGCGTGCCATTGAGCTCCTTGAGATGGTCGGCGTAAACGAGCCGGCCAGCCGGATCAAGCAGTATCCCTTCGAGCTCTCCGGCGGTATGCGCCAGCGTGTCATGATCGCCATGGCCCTTGCCTGCGAGCCGGATATTCTGATTGCGGATGAGCCGACGACGGCTCTGGACGTAACGATTCAGGCCCAGATTCTGGAGCTCATGAAGGACCTTCAGAAAAAACTTGGTATGGCCATCATTATGGTAACCCATGACCTTGGCGTCATTGCCTCCATGTGCGATGAGATCATCGTCATGTACGGCGGAAGAGTCTGCGAGAGAGGAACGGCGGATGATATTTTCTACCGTCCGTCCCATGAGTACACAAAGGGACTGCTCCGTTCCATTCCGAATGTGGACAACATGAAGGAGAAGCTGGTGCCTATCGGCGGAACGCCGATCAACATGCTGGCGATGCCGAAGGGCTGTGCCTTCTGTCCCCGGTGCGAGAGCGCACTCAAGATCTGTCTGACCGAAAAGCCGGAAGAGCTGCAGATGCCGGACGGCCACTATGCAGCCTGCTGGCTGAATCTCAAAAAGGCCTATGAAGAGCAGCAAAAGGAACAGGCAGGAGCGGCCGGCAAGGAGGTACGAGCATAATGGCAGCAGAGAAAAAGCAAAGCGAATACCTCGTAGAGGTCAAGGATTTAAAGCAATACTTTCCGGTTAAGACCGGACTCTTATCCACGGTTCCGTTAAAGGCAGTGGACGGAGTGTCCTTTAACATCAAGCCCGGTGAGACACTCGGACTCGTGGGCGAGTCCGGCTGCGGCAAAACAACGGTCGGCCGGTCTCTTTTGCGGCTGTACCAGCCGACCGGCGGCGAGTTTTATTTTGACGGAGAGCTCGTTACAGATAAGAACATCCATCCGCTTCGCAAGCAGATGCAGATGGTATTCCAGGATCCGTATTCTTCGCTGAACCCTCGCATGACCGTTGAGGACATCATCGGTGAGCCACTGGACATTCATAACCTGTACTCTTCCAAGGCAGAGCGCCATGACAAGATCATGCACCTCATGGAACTGGTTGGGCTGAATGCAGAGCACGGAACCCGTTATGCCCATGAGTTCTCCGGCGGACAAAGACAACGAATCGGCATTGCAAGAGCACTTGCTGTTAATCCGAAGTTCATTGTCTGCGATGAGCCGGTGTCTGCACTGGACGTATCCATTCAGGCACAGGTCATCAACATGTTCGAGGAAATTCAGGAGAAACTGGGTGTTGCGTACCTGTTCATCGCGCATGATCTTCTGGTGGTGCATCACATTTCCAAACGCATTGCCGTGATGTATCTGGGAAGAATCGTTGAGATTGCGGATGCCGATGAGCTCAATGAGCATCCGATTCATCCGTATACGCTCTCCCTGCTGTCTGCAGTTCCGATTCCGGACCCGAAGACGGCAAGAGAGTCCAAACGAATTGTGCTCGAGGGAGACATTCCTTCTCCGCTTCGTATGCCGAGCGGGTGTCCGTTCCGAACACGCTGCCGCTATGCGACCGAGCAGTGCGCACAGGAGTGCCCGCACCTGACAGATCGCGGAAACGGCCACCAGGTGGCCTGCTGGGTAAAGTGATCTTATAAGAAAACGAATCTCAGCACATGGAAATTTTTTTGTTGATGTCAGAAGGAACCTGCAGCTCGACTGTCCCGATGGAAATCGGTTACCACAATAATCGAAGGATTTACGGAGAGCCGGGTGCAGGATCGTTCTGTTATCAAGGTTCGGGCTTTGTCTGAACCGGTTATAAATGTTGGATGGAGGGGCGTATTGTTATGTACCTGCTCTGTCCGCGACGATTCCAACAAGAGGAGGAATTATGAAAAAGAGAGTTTTAGCACTGCTGCTTACGGGCGTGATGTCCGCAAGCCTGCTGGCTGGATGCTCTGATGCTTCTTCTGCTCCTGCATCTGCTTCGACCGAGGCAGCCGCAGAGGAGAGCGATGCAGCAGAGACTGAGACAGCAGAAGCCACGGAGACCACAGAGGACACCGTTGCCATGGAGTTCGAGGGAAGAGATGATTATTCTTACTCTCCGAAGTGGGATGATTTCGATGCCCTGATCGATGAGATCCGTGTCACAACCGATTCTGCAGAGCGTGAGGCAAAGCTTCATGAGGCAGAGGACATGCTGATGGCAACCGGCGCTGTTATGCCGCTCTACTATTACAACGATCTGTATCTGGAGAAGACCGAGTGGACCGGAGACTATTCGACCGTATTCGGCACCAAGTACTTTATGTACTGCAAGAAGAACGGCGAGAATGCAGACGTTATGAAGATCAACCTGGCTTCCGAGCCGGATCACCTGGATCCTGCCCTGAACTCCACCGTTGACGGCGCTTGCCTTGCAGCAAACTCCTTCGTTGGTCTTTACACCAGCGATGCAGACGGCAATACCGTTGCTGCTCTGGCAGACGGCGATCCGGAGATCTCTGAGGACGGCACCGTTTACACTATCCATGTAAAGGAAGGCCTCAAGTGGTCCGATGGTTCTGATCTGAACGCAAACGACATCGTATATTCCTGGAACAGAGCAGTAGATCCGAACACGGCTTCTGACTACGCTTATCTGTTCTCCGTATTCGAAGGCTACGGCGATGGCTCTGCACCGGAGCTGGCTCTGGAAGCTACCGATGACTACACCATCACCTTCACGCTGGCAGCTCCCTGCCCGTACATGATGAGCCTTCTGGCTTTCCCGGTATTCATGCCGGTACAGCAGACTGCTGTTGAGGCTGCTGCTGACTGGGAGACCAATCCCGGTTCCTGGGCTTCTGAGGCTGGCTTTGTTTCCAACGGCGCTTATGTGCTGAAGGAGTGGAAGCACAACGAGTCCATGGTTTATGTCAAGAACCCTTACTACTATGATGCAGAGAATGTATCCGTAGATGAGCTGGATTTCATGCTGTCTGCAGATGATACTGCAATCCTTGCAGCATATCAGGCAGGTGACATCGACTTTGCAGATACTGTTCCTACCAACGAGATCCAGAACCTCAAGGACGGCGATGATTTCCACATCATCCCGAACATGGGAACCTACTATGTTGCCTTCAACGTGAACTCCTCCATGTTCGAGGGTCTGACGGCAACACAGGCAGCTCTCGAGCGCCGCGCTATTGCCAAGCTGATCGATCGTCAGTACATTGTTGACACCATCGGCCAGACCGAGCAGCAGGTTGCAACCTCCTTCATTCCTGCCGGAATGAGCGACAGCAACGGCGGTGTATTCAAGGCAAATGATGATGCCTATACCTTCCCTTATGCAGACGAGGAAGGCTACTACAGCGAGGCTGTTGACGTTGACGGTGCAATCGAGCTGCTGAAAGAGGCAGGCTTTGAGTTCGACGACAACAACATGCTGTCCGAGTCCACTCCGATCACCATCAACTACCTGACCAACGAGGGAACCGGCCATGAGGGTATCGCACAGGCAATCCAGCAGGATCTGGCTGTTATCGGTATCGACATGAACATCACCGTTGAGGACTGGCAGACCTTCCTGAACGATCGTAAGCAGGGCAACTTTGACGTTGCTCGTGAGGGATGGCTTGCAGACTACGACGATCCGATCAACATGCTCGAGCTGTTCACCACAGAGTCCGGTAACAACGACGCTCAGCTGGGCAAGTAATCCCGAACTACCTGTATAAGAAGTAAAAACGGGCCATGCGGCGCACCTTTGTGCCGCATGGCCTTTTTGCTTGCGGGAAAAGTGGCTTCAGAGTAGAATATATATCTGTTTAGCACCTGCAGGATTCAACATGAATCGGCCGCTTTGCGGACGAATTCATGATTGAATCCTGCAGGTGGCCAAGGGGCGGAGCCCCTGTGGCCAGCGATATCGAAAACGCGAAGCGTTTGAGATGAGGTGCTAAACAGCAAGAAGGATTCAACATGAATCGGCCGCTTTGCGGACGAATTCATGATTGAATCCTGCAGGTGGCCAAGGGGCGGAGCCCCTGTGGCCAGCGAAATCGAAAACGCGAAGCGTTTGAGATGAGGTGCTAAACAAGGAAGATATGCCAACAGCACGCATACGGAGGACAACAACGTGGCGAATCTGGAACAGAGATTACAAGAGAGAAGCTATCCCGGACGCGGAATTCTGGTCGGGAAATCCTGTGACGGCAGAAAGGCCGTCATTGCCTATTTCATCATGGGCCGCAGTGAGAACAGCAGAAACCGTGTATTCGTAACGGAAGGAGACGGCATCCGCACGCAGGCCTTTGATCCTGCCAAAATGGAAGATCCCAGCCTCATCATCTACGCACCGGTCCGTGTCCTTGGCAACAAGACCATCGTGACCAACGGCGATCAGACCGACACCATTTATGACGGCATGGATCACCAGCTGACCTTCGAGCAGTCTCTTCGCGTTCGTGAGTTCGAGCCGGACGGACCGAATTACACCCCCAGAATTTCAGCAGTGCTCCACATCGAGCAGGGCAATTACAACTATGCCATGTCTATTCTGAAGACAGATGACGGCGATCCGGAAACCACGCTCCGCTATACCTTCTCTTACGAGAAGCCAAAGGCGGGCAAGGGTCGTTTTATTTCGACCTATGAGAATGACGGGAATCCGCTGCCGTCCTTTCAGGGGGAGCCGCTGTCTTGCGATTTTGATGAGGACTTTACCGGTGGCATCGATGCCTTTACGAATCGGATCTGGGCGGCTCTGAATGAGGACAATAAGGTTTCTTTGTTCACGCGGTTTATTGACCTTGAGACCGGCAGCACAGAGACCAGAATCGTCAACCGGAATATCTAAGGATTGGCGTGTGGACAGCAACAGGTACGATTCGGAAAGGAAGCGGTTATGAATTCCATGGAATTAAAATACGGATGCAATCCCAATCAGAAGCCAGCAAGAGTTTTTATGGAGGATGGCTCTGACCTTCCGGTTACCGTCTTAAACGGACGGCCCGGCTATATTAACCTTCTGGATGCGCTGAACGGCTGGCAGCTGGTTTCGGAGCTAAAGCGTGCGACCGGCAAGCCTGCAGCAACCTCGTTTAAACACGTTTCCCCGGCCGGGGCTGCCATCGGGCTTCCGTTGACAGACATCGAGGCACAGATTTACTGGGTTGCGGACATGGGAGAGCTGACGCCTCTTGCCAGTGCCTATGCAAGAGCCAGAGGGGCGGATAGAATGAGCTCCTTTGGTGATTTCATTTCCTTATCAGACCGGTGCGATGCGGCAACGGCTCGCCTGATCCACAGAGAGGTTTCAGACGGTGTGATCGCTCCCGGCTATGACGATGAGGCACTGGAGATTCTGAAGGCTAAGAAAAAAGGCAATTACTGCATCCTGCAGATTGATCCGGAGTACACGCCGAATCCTGTGGAACACAAACAGGTCTACGGTGTTACCTTCGAGCAGGGCCGCAACAATCTGGTCATTGATGCGTCGATGTTCCAGAATATTGTTACAAAGAATAAGGAACTGCCCGCCAGCGTCGTTGATGACATGGCAATTGCGATGATCACGCTCAAATATACACAGTCGAACTCTGTCTGCTACGTAAAGGGTGGCCAGGCGATCGGCATCGGTGCAGGGCAGCAGTCTCGCATTCACTGCACGAGACTGGCAGGACAAAAGGCGGATAACTGGTGGCTTCGACAGGCACCCCAGGTTCTGAGTCTCCCCTTCCGCGAGGATGTCAAGAGGGTCGATAAGGACAATGCCATCGACCTGTATATTGGCGATGAGTATGAGGACCTTCTGGAGGAAGGCAGTTGGCAGAGAGTCTTTACGAAGAAGCCTGCCGTGTTCACAAGAGAAGAGAAAAAGGCGTGGCTGGCACAGAATACGGATGTTGTCCTGGGATCGGATGCATTCTTCCCCTTTGGCGACAACATTGAACGAGCCTTCAAGAGTGGTGTGAAATATGTGGCAGAGCCCGGCGGCTCCGTTCGTGATGACAATGTCATTGAGGCAGCAGACCGCCATGACATGGTGATGTGCTTTACCGGACTGCGGCTGTTCCATCACTAAGCCCCATCAGGCGGATGCTGTGATTGATATTCACAGCCTCCGTTCGGGATTTTTACAGTAACAGATACCATGCAGAAGATCATGACAGATGAGGTGATTATGCGCGTAGGAACTGGTTACGATGTACATAAATTAGTAGAAGGCCGCAAGTGCATCATCGGCGGTGTGGAGATTCCGTATGAAAAAGGGCTCCTCGGCCATTCGGATGCGGATGTTCTCCTGCATGCGATTATGGATGCGCTGTTAGGCGCAGCAGCACTGGGAGATATCGGCAAGTGGTTTCCGGATACGGACCCGGAATGGGAAGGAGCTGATTCTCTGAAGCTCATGGTACGCGTGGGAGAAATTCTGACAGAGCATGGCTTCCTGATTGAAAATATTGACGCAACGATTATTGCACAGGCACCGAAAATGCGTCCGCACATCGATGCCATGCGGGAAAATATTGCGAGGGCACTTCATCTGGAGCTCGATCAGGTCAGCGTGAAGGCAACAACGGAAGAGCACCTGGGCTTTACCGGAAGGGGAGAGGGCATATCCTCCCAGGCAGTGTGTCTCCTGACCTCACCGCGGGATCTCGTGGCACAGCAGGTTGCACTGAATCTGGATGGGAGCACCGGGTGCGGCGGCTGCAGCGGCTGCCAGGTGTGAAAGGACACCACTGCAGAGGCTGCCTTGCAGAAACGGACATGGCCGGAGTGATTGTCTTGCGTGAAAGGACATGACCGGAGCGGTTGTAAAAAAGATACGTCGGTAGAATATATGGGGATCTTGCAGACCATCAAGGAAGAAATTGCAATTATAAAGGACAGGGACCCGGCACTGCACAGCGTCTGGGAGGTTTTTCTGTACCCGAGCTTTTGGGCCATTTTGTCTTATCGGAGAGCACATAAAGAGTACCTGAAGGGGCATTATTTCCGGGCTCGCTGGATTTCTCAAAGGAGTGCGAAAAAGACCAGAATTGAGATCCATCCCGGTGCGCAGATTGGAAAAGGCCTGTTCATTGATCACGGAACGGGCGTTGTCATTGGCGAAACAACCATTATCGGAGACAACTGCACGTTGTACCAGGGAGTGACCTTAGGCGGCACCGGCAAGGAGCATGGAAAGCGCCACCCGACTCTTGGCAACAACGTGATGGTAGGAGCAGGAGCAAAGGTCCTTGGTTCCTTTAAAATCGGGGACAATTGCCGCGTGGCAGCGGGAAGCGTTATTTTGCAGGAGGTGCCGGCGAACTCCACCGTAGTGGGAATTCCGGGACGCGTGGTCAAGACCTTTACAACGAGCCCGGCAGGGAGCGGCAGCGACCTGGATCAGATCAATTTTCCGGATCCTGTCAAGACCGATATTGAGTGCCTGAATCGCGGGCAGACGGCGGTGGCCAACCAGCTCGTGGATCTGCAGAATGAGGTGCGGGAAAACAAGGCACAGCATAAAAGGTTCTGGGAGGAAATGGCGGCAGAACGGGAAGAATGTGAGCGGCTACGCAGGGAGTGTGAGGCACTTCGGGCAGAGCTTGATGAGCACCAAAAGGCGACGGAGCATCATGCAGCAGAACAGGAGCGATGTTGAGGTGGACAAGATCTTTAGCTGACATTACTTGATGAAACAATAGATACCACCAATTTTCATGAGTTCGTACTGCAGGAAGCCGGAGGACAGACAGATGGCAATTGAGATTTATAACACCGAATCAAAAAGACTCGAAGAGTTCAAACCGATTGAAGAGGGAAAGGTCAGCATGTATGTGTGCGGCCCGACCGTCTATAACCTGATTCATATCGGTAATGCCCGCCCGATGATCGTATTCGATACGGTTCGTCGTTATTTTGAATATAAGGGCTATGAGGTCAATTACGTTTCCAACTTTACCGATGTGGATGACAAGATCATCAAAAAGGCCAACGAGGAAGGCGTGGATTCTGCCGTCATTTCCGAGCGTTATATTGAGGAATGCAAAAAAGACATGGCATCTTTGAATGTGCAGCCGGCCACGACGCATCCGCAGGCCACCCAGGAGATTCAGGGGATGATCGACATGATTCAGACCCTGATCGACAAGGGCTATGCGTATGTTGTGGACGACGGGACGGTGTATTTTTCGGTGCGACAGGACCGCAGCTACGGCAAGCTTTCGCATAAGAACCTGAATGATTTGCAGTTCAACATGCGTGGCATTGCAGTATCCGGTGAGGATCAGAAAAAGGATCCGCTTGATTTCGTCCTCTGGAAACCCAAAAAGGAAGGAGAGCCCTACTGGGAGTCTCCCTGGTGCCAGGGGCGTCCGGGCTGGCATATTGAGTGCTCTGTCATGTCCCGCAAATACCTTGGCGAGACCATCGACATTCATGCCGGCGGCGAGGATCTGATCTTCCCGCATCATGAAAATGAGATTGCGCAGTCCGAGTGCGCCAACGGCAAGACCTTTGTTCACTACTGGATGCACAATGCATTCCTGAATATCGATAATCACAAGATGTCCAAGTCTCTTGGCAATTTCAAGACAGTTCGGGACATTGTGGCGCAGTATGACCCGCAGGTTCTGCGCTATCTCATGCTGAGTGCGCATTATCGGAGTCCCTTGAATTTCTCGGCGGACCTGATGGCATCGGCAAAGGCTTCTTATGAGCGCATCACAACGTGCATGGAGAACCTGAATTTCCGCATCGCCAATGCCGAAAAGGCTGGGGCAGCTGCTGCAGCCCTTACCGAGGCAGAGAAGGCGGTTCTGACCGAGGCAGAGAATTGCCGCAGTGAGTTCGAAAAGGCCATGGATGATGACTTTAACACCGCGGATGCCTTGGCCGGTGTATTCGACCTTGTCAAGGTGATCAATACGAGTGTGAAAGAGAATTCCTCTCTGGAGCTGATGCAGAGCCTTAAGGCAGAGCTCTCGGAGTTGTGCGGCGTCCTGGGTCTGATTGCAGAACGTGAGAATGCAGCAGACGACGATGAGGCGGCCTGGGTTGAGGATATGATTGGGCAGCGTGCGGAGGCAAAAAAAGCAAAAGATTATGCGCGTGCGGATGCCATTCGCGATGAGCTGAAGGCAAAGGGTATTGTTCTGGAGGATACCCGTGAGGGCGTGAAATGGAAGAAGGTCTGAACACGGCAGCTGTGCAGCGGGCAGACGATGTGTTACAGGAGTGTAAAGCACCTGCAAAGGATGTCGCTGCCCAAAAGGATGCGGCGGGCAGAACTTTGGAGACAGAAGATACGGTAAGCGAAACCTTGCGGCAGGAGATTCTGCGTATTTTTCCACATAAAGCGGTGGATCTTAGGATGTATTCGCCTCTTTCACTGGCCTTTTTGGGAGACGGCGTGTACTCCGTTGTTGTTCGGACGATCGTTGTTTCGAAAGGAAATCGGCAGGCGCACAAGCTTCATGAAGAGACACGGCGCCTGGTATCCGCCAGGGCGCAGGCCAGGATCGGAGATGCCATCCGGAGTCTTTTGACCGAGGAAGAGGAGCGGGTGTATCACCGGGGGCTCAATGCCAATCCGGGACACCATGCCAAAAACGCAACACTTGAGGATTATCTCAAGGCAACCGCACTGGAAACGCTGTGCGGATATCTGTATCTCCAAGACAACATGGAGCGGTTCCTGGAGCTCCTGAAGGAAGGAATGGAACGGGCAAGGCTGTAGGACGGCGATTTGGCTTTGGCGCATCCGTTGTTTTACCATGTTTTCGCATTGAAGACACCGGGAAAGACAGATGCATCGAAATCGGCATCGGAACCTGCAGGACCCGGACGGTTGAATGCTGTACTGTATTTTCTTTTTGGTGTGCTTTGGCTCTTCAGCAGTGGGGGCCATTTGCGGAATCGGCGGCGGTGTGATCATCAAAACGGTTCTGGATTTTTTTGAAATCGTGGATGTTTCTGCCGTGAGCTTTCTTTCGAGCTGCACGGTTTTATCGATGTCGGCGTATTCCGTTCTCAACAACCGGCTCAGCGGCGAGACAAAGGTGACGGGAAGGACGGAGCTGCCGCTTGCTGTGGGGGCGGCGGCGGGCGGTGTTGCCGGTAAGGCAATCTTTACCTGCATCCGAGCCGAATCTGATGCGGACCGGGTGAGTCTGATTCAGGCATCGTGCCTTCTGGTGGTTCTGGCAGGAACGCTGTTTTATACGATCTGCAAGAACAGAATTCAGACCCTTCAGGTGCAAAATGCCTGCGCTTGTGCCCTGATCGGCCTGTGCCTTGGCATGATGTCGTCATTTTTGGGCATTGGCGGCGGGCCGATCAATCTGGTGGTACTGTTTTATTTTTTCTCTATGACCACCAAGACAGCCGCGGTGAATTCGCTGCACATCATCTTTTTGTCGCAGTGTGCCGGAATTCTTTCTACCATTTTGACGGGCAATGTACCGCAGTTCCAGGCCGGAATACTGATATTGATGGTCATCGGCGGCATCGTTGGCGGAATGATGGGACGCGGCATCAACAAACGGATTGAGGCCGGAGTCATCGACAAGCTGTTCACCGGCCTCATGATCGTAATCATTGGAATCGATATCTTTAACATCATGCAGAACCTTTAGGAAAGCATGGTCAAGAGTACTATCATCAGTAAGGACAGGATTATTATGGACAAAAACGGACACAAACTCTCAAGCCGCAAATATGCAGAGCAGCAGATGGCTGATAAAAAGGCTGGTATCAAGCGCGGACAAAAGAGAACAGAAGAAAGCAGAACAAAAGGGAACAGAACGAATACGACCGCAGACGCAGGTGACAATGGTGCAAGGCGCAGAGGCCCTCGCAGAAGGAGCAGCGCAGCCCAGAAGGGTTCTGAATCCTATCTCAATTACAGACTGGATGATAATGTGACGATTGGCGAGAATGAGAGCCGCGTGGAGGGCAGAAATGCTGTGACAGAGGCTTTTCGCAGCGGTAAGACGGTGGACCGCCTATACGTTTTGGACGGTTGCCAGGACGGAGCAGTCAATACCATCAAGCGTGCAGCGGCTAAGGCAGGAACCCCTATCAAATACGTATCCAGAGAGCGGCTGGATCAGATGTCGGAGACAGGAAGCCATCAGGGGGTGATTGCTGTCATTGCAGCGTATCATTATTCTGAGCTGGAGGACATGTTCCGCCTGGCGAAGGAAAGGAACGAGGATCCGTTTTTTATCCTGCTGGACAACATCGAAGATCCGCATAACCTTGGTGCCATCATCCGTACAGCCAACATTGTGGGAGCTCACGGTGTCATTATCCCCAAGGATCGTGCCGTTGGCCTTACTGCCACTGTTGCCAAAGCATCGGCCGGTGCCATCAACTATACCCCGGTCGTAAAGGTCACCAATATGAGCAGCACCATCGAGGAACTGAAGGAACAGGGGATGTGGTTTGTGTGTGCGGACATGGGCGGCACACCGATGACCAAGCTGAATCTGGCAGGTTCCATTGGCCTTGTGATCGGAAACGAAGGAGACGGTGTTTCACGCCTTGTAAAGGAGAAATGCGATATCATTGCATCTATTCCGCAAAAGGGTCAGATCAACTCCCTGAACGCATCGGTTGCCATGGGGGTTTTGTCCTATGAAATTCTGCGTCAGAGGATGATGTAAGAGTGATGCTGAATAATATGTCCGAAAATCATTCTGCGTTATCTGGCCAGTTATTTTGCAAACGCTGTACTAGTA
>CAVCWT010000038.1:6274-22860 GCA_963605745.1 Lachnospiraceae bacterium | reverse complement strand
TTCGTGTACTTGAAAACCCCAAGGATTCCGGCATTGAAGATAACTCCCAGAATCATCCATCGCTTTCTCGTGACATCATTTCTTTTGTTCTCTGTGGCATCGCTTCTTTTATTCTCCACAGCAGCGCTGGCAATGCCCTCTTCGGCGTCAGGATTTTGGTCTGCACAGCCTTCCTTGGATAGCCTCTGCCGGTCTCTGCCCGCAGATCGTCCCGCCACCGCCGGTGCCGACTTCCCCGCGATGAACCAGTTCACGCAGATCAGCACCCCCAGCATCACGGGATACCAGACATTTGCCATGCCGTAGAATACAAACGACGCTGCAACCAGAAACCAGTCTGCACCGCAAAATAAGGACCGGCCGGCCGCTGTGCTAACACACGAATCACTGCCTCGCCCGCTATGCCGGCGCCCCCGTCCCAGGAGATAATATCCTGCCAGAGTGACCGGCAGAAAGAAGATTAAGAAATAGAGTGAATTAAACTGCATTTCTGATTGAATACCCTTATTTATTCTGCCACGGCCTCGAGTCTGCCTCCCCGAGTGCTGTTAAAAAATCCACGGATGAATCTCTCATTGAATGCGCGCTACCTCTAGGCCATTTGTATCGTATTTATCTGGTACAGTGATTATTTTGCAACCGCTGTACCAGTCAGGCTCATCAGATACTCTTCCCACCTGTGGTTTACGGTCTCCAGGTTATACGTTTCCTGCACCTTGGAGGCCTCCAATCCCATCCTCTGAGCCAATGCGAGATCCTCCATCAGCTGCAAAAGGCGCTTTGTCATCGCTTTGGTATCATCTACCGGCACCAGAAAGCCATTGACGCCATCAGTCAATAGTTCTTTTGGCCCGCCGCAGGGGCAATCGGTCGAAATACACGCAAGACCTGCACTCATCGCCTCCAGCAGGGCATTCGGCATGCCTTCCTCTTTGGATGAGAGCACATAGATCCTGCTCTTTTCGATTCTCGTTCGAACCTGATCCACAACGCCCTCAAAGACAACGGCATCGGTAATTCCCAGCTCTGCCGCCAGCGCTTCCAGTTTGTTTCTCGCAGGACCATCACCGTAAATACGCAGCACATATTCCGGATGCTGTGTTCTGGTTCCTGCAAAGGCGCGCAGGATCATGGCCTGGTTCTTATTATCGTCAAGGCGTCCGACACTGACCACCTCATTCTGCCGTTCTCCTTTGTAAACCGGACGAACAAAATCCGGATTCAATGCATTCGGCAAAATGACCGCTCGTTTCTGAATCGCCCTTGGAAAGAATTCCTTCGCATCCTGCGTCTGCAGGATCACACCTGCTGCCCGTTTGAACAGCGCAAAGGCAGGAATCCGGAGCTTTTTCGATGCGTACTCTCTCGACGGGTTCGAGCGCACGCTGACGGCCACGGGAATTTCCGTTCCGATGGTGGTCAAGAGTGCGAATATATTGTTATAACCGATAAAGGACAAGATGACATCCGGGTGTTCTTGTTTCCAGATCCTGCGAAGCGTCCGGTAACGAGCGAGAAACCCATGCACGCGACCCTTCTCCAGTTCCTCCTTTGCTGGATCCGAATAGATTCTCCGGATTCCTGCCGGCTGCGTTTGAGATACGCGGCGACTCCCCCAGAAAACCGTCTCGGTCTCGTTCCCATAGGGTTCTCCCGTTGCCGTATCCCAGAGGCCATGCTCCGGCGCATATTCCGGCGGGCGAAAATAGGTCGTCACCAGCGTCACCCTCCACCCCTGACTGTACAGATGCTCTGCCAGGTTGGTCATCACACGCTCGGCCCCGCCCTTTTGCAGCGATCCGATGTACAGACAAATATGCGGTTTTGTGTCCTCAAAATTCATAGTATCTTTTATCTTCGTATCTGTTTAGCACCTGGCGTTTTCATGTATCACTTCAACCATGTAGTCTTTCCACTGTTCATAGATGGTCTCTGTGCTGGCGATCTGTCGTATTTTTCTCGCCTCAAGGCCCATTCTCTTGCGCAGCTGCGGATCCTCCATGAGCTTTGTCAGGGCCGCCGCCATCGCCTCCTCATCCCCGACAGGAATCAAAAGGCCGTTGACACCGTCCTGAATGAGAATGCGCGGAGCTCCGGAGGGGCAATCGGTGGAAATGCACGGCATTCCCATGGCCATCGCCTCCATCAAGGCGTTCGGCATTCCCTCGTAGTTGGAGGGCAGCGTGTAGATCGCCGCCTTTGGGATCAGCTGATCGAGCTGATCTGTTCCTCCCATCAGCTGCATCCAGTCCGCTGCATCATTATCCCGGATGATTTTCTCGAGCTGTTCTTTGGTTCCATCTTCGGAATCCGGCCCATAAATGCGAAGGGACCAGTCCGGATGATCTCGGTGTACCCTTGCAAAGGCCCTAAGGAGCATGGCCTGGTTCTTAAAATCCACGAGCCTTGAGCTCTGCACCACAACCTTTTCCTGATGCTCATAATCCGGATCCGGAAGATTAATGTATTTTTCATTGATGGGATTCAGGATCACACGGGAGCGATCCTCCTGCAGATAGGGCTTAAAATAATCCCTCTGCTCTGTGGTCTGATACACGCAGCCGTTGGCTCTTGGAAAGAGGAGCTTAATCTGTAGCTTGTCCGTCCAATGTCCGTAGAAAGGCTCCGGGTTATTCCGAATGGAAATGATGACCGGCGTCTTCAGCCCAAGGGCTGCCGTCAGCGCACGAAAATTCGGCCGATGCATGTAGGCGCACAGAACGTCCGGCTGCACCTCTTTTAAAAAGTCACGCAGATATTTGATCCGCAGATAGAACTTCGTCCAGCGTCCCTTGTTCTCATCCTCCGGCTTTAGCCCGACATTGACATGATGGACTCTTGGATCCAGCTCGAATTCGTCCTTGTCGATCCACTCCACGGTGACATAGACATCGTACCCTTCCTGTGCGAATTTGTTCGCCAGATTGGAGACGACCCGTTCACATCCCCCGTGCACCAGACAATTCAGATGAAATGCTATTTTTTTCATCAATTCTCCTGTTTCATGCCTTGTGTTCTGCCCACATCATTCCTTGCTGAGCTACCGCTTGATGATGCGGTCCGAAGGACAATCCTATTTCTGCGCAGCCTCCTGCCCGGCAATGGCCGCCCGGATTTCCTCCAGATAAGCCTCTGCCACCTGCTCTCTGTCGAACTGGGCCACCATCTTCTGCCTTGCTGCTCGTCCCATTGCCGCCCGCTGGTTCCGGTCCAGAGTCAGGAAATGTTTGAGCGTGCGGATGAGCTCGCCTGCAGAATGCGGAGCAAAGCCGTATCCTGTCACGCCGTCCTCATAGATTTCCCGGCAGCCTGAGATGTTGGACGCAATCACCGGCCGTCCGCAGGCAGATGCCTCCATCAGAACGTTGGACATTCCCTCATGCCAGGTCGGCAAAACAACGGCCGAGCAGCCGCCATAATATTCGTGCATATCCGGATGAAATCCCAGCTGCACAATTTCTCCCCGGGAGGTTCTCTCGTCCAGTTCCGACTGATAATCCTCATCACAGTAGCCGCAGATTCCAAAGGTCACCTTATCCGAATGCAGCGCCTCTGCTGCCTGGAAGAACTCCTCGATCCCCTTCTCCTTCATAACGCGGCCCACGTAGAGAAACCGGGTTTTCTCGCCCTCCGGATACGGAAGCTCCTGCCAGACCTTTGTATTGACACCGGACCCCGCGACCAGACGATCCTTCCCGCTGACGAGCCCGCCTCTTCGGAAAATCTGCCGGTTCTCTTCATTCTGAAAGAACACGCAGGCTGCCTTCTGCAGGCCGATATAATACATTCTCTCCACCAGGAACAGGAGCGGACCGCTTTTCTGGAAGGTACTGCCCAGTCCCGTAATGGTGGAAATATAAGGGACGTTCGCTTTTTTGCAGGCATAGCCGCCGTACACATTGGGTTTAATGGTATAGGTCAGTACCAATGCAGGCCTATATTTTCGAAGGAGCCTCTGGTAGTCCTTTAAGAGCTGCAGGTCCTGCAGGGGATTCATTCCTCTGCGGTTAATCGGGGTCATCTCGACAATGACGCCCTCCTGCTCCAGAAGGTCCGTTTTAACCGTATCCGGAAGACTTGCTACGACCTGGTACTCCTGCAGGAGCTTTTGCAGCAGCTCATTTCGAAAGTCGTACAGGCCGCCGGAGGAATTAGCCAGAATCAGAATGGTTTTCTTGTCGCTCATGATCGCTCTCCTATCCTTTAGCTGTCGATGCCGATCATCCATGCTGTCCACCTCGTACTGATATGGAAACAACAGCTCTTATACCAGCTCATTTTCCCTGCGAATTGCAACTTCGTTGTACTTCATCATATAGATACCGGTTTCGTATTCTCCGATCCGAACCGGATTCTCGTTTCCTTCCAGATTCCGGATCATCTGCGAAGGCAGATCCACGCCGCAGGCGTAGGCATGCGGGTAACCTCCGCCGTAACGGGGATTCACCTCCGAAAGGTACCACTCTCCCTCCGGAATCTGACTGCTCTCGTTCTCTTTTCCGTGCTCGTCATGGAAAAGGTCAATGTCAATCATACCGCGGAATCCGCATCCTTCCGCAAAGGCAGCCAGGCGCTCCATCAGCACGGGGTCCTTGACCGAAACCGATTTGTCCGTCTCCCCTGCACGCATGCGGATCTTCTTTTTCAGGAACATGGAGGTGCACTTTCCGGAAATCAGATCTACGTAAAGATCGCAGCCGTACTCCTGTCCGCGCATCAGCTCCTGCACCATCACATCATCATAGTTGTGAAACAACGTTTCAACGGTCTCGTCATTTTCCGCAAGGTTAATGTTGAGACTCGCGCTCCCCTTCTGCGGCTTGACAAAAACAGGATATTCCACTTCTCCGCACTCTCTTGCCGAAAGGAAGGACTCCTTCGTTGTCCAGCATTTCGCCGTCGGAATCCCTTTCTGTTGCAGGAGCTCATACATCCGGTACTTGTCAAGGCAGGTCTCACAAAGCTCATAGGAGGAAACCACCGGTGTTACACCGATCGCTTCAAATCGCTCCCGCTCCCTTGCAATTAACGAGAGCTCCGGATCAATCAGGGAGAATACAGCAGAAACCTTTTCCTTTCTGCAGATCTCCAGAATGATGTCCAGATAATCCGGTGCGGTAATCCGCGGGACAATATACGCCTTGTCCGCATCATACAATGCCGGTGCCAGATTGGAGGCATCCGTTGCTATAATGCGTCCCTTATTCCCCAGAGCTTCCTTGTAAGCCTGCACCACCTTGTTGCGGGTGCCTGCACTTAAGATCAGGATGTTCATCTCATTCCCCTTGTCATTGTGAACCTTCTGCCTTCAGACGGTTCCTAATCATAATCGATGTGTGTCGAACCTTCTCCGTTCCCGCACAGAATTGCACTCCGCTACGCTTCCTCATCCGGCCGCAGCTTTCCGGTTTTGTCCAGCCTCTCCTGCCGGATCTGTGCAAAATTGCCTTCGACGGCATTGGTGTCCTCTGCCACCTCATCCGAATGTCCCAGAACTGTCTGAATTGTCATGCCAATTACGCGAAGGTCCATGGCAAAGCTCAGATTCTCTACATATTCGACATCCTTGTCCATTCTCTTATCCCAGTCCAGATAGTTGCGGCCGCTCGCCTGTGCAAGGCCCGTCAGGCCAGGACGAACCGAATGACGCAGCTGTTCCCGTTTGGTGTAATACGGAAGGTAGGATACCAGAAGGGGCCGCGGTCCGATGATACTCATATCTCCCTTCAGGATGTTCAGCAGCTCCGGCAGCTCATCCAGGCTGGTCTTTCGCAGGAACTTTCCGAAAGAGGTAAGGCGTTTGGAATCCGGCAGAAGCTCTCCGTTTTCATCCCTCTCATCCGTCATGGTGCGGAATTTCATCAGGCCAAAGATCTTCTCATTGCGTCCGGGACGATTCTGATGAAAGAATACCGGCGAGCCCAGCTTAACCCGTACGAGAATCATCAGAACAACAAAGACCGGACTCAGAACAATGAGTCCGATCAAAGACACTATAAAATCCAAAAGCCGCTTCATGAACCTTCGGTACATATGCATTCCCACTCTGTAAATTCCGTCCACTGCCTATCGATACGAATCTATGCAAACAGATCCCGAATGATCCGGACGATCCGTTCCATATCCTCACGGGTGTTCTTGTTATCCGAGGGCAGGCAAAGGCCTCTCTCATAGATATCCATGCAGACCGATCCATTTTCGTTCTCTGCACCCTCCGGATCCGGAATGAAATCACAGCCTGCATAGACCGGCTGGTTGTTCATCGGATTCCAGATGGGGCGGGAGTCGATGTTATCCTTCTGCAGTGCCTTGAAGATATCCATCGGGCCAACCTTTGCTCCCTTCTCCAGCGTAATGCAGGAAAGCCAGTTGTTGCAGACCGCATCCGGACCGCCCAAAGGATTCATTCGGATCACGTCGATGTCCGCAAAGGCATTTTTATAATACTCGTAAATAGCCTGTTTTTGCTCTATATGCTCCTCCAGATGCAGCATCTGTCCTCTTCCGATGCCGGCCAGAACATTGCTCATGCGATAATTGTAGCCGATCTCCTTGTGCAGGTAGTACGGTGCAGGCTCTCTAGCCTGGGTGGAGAGGAATTTTGTGTGCTCAACGAGGGCTTTATCCTCCGACACCAGCATTCCGCCACCGGAGGTTGTGATGATCTTGTTGCCGTTAAAGGACAGTACGCCGATGTCACCGTAGGTGCCACACTTTTTACCCTTCCAGCTGCTGCCAAGAGCCTCCGCCGCATCCTCGATAAACGGAGTGTCATGCTCTTTGCAGATGGCCGCGAGCTCATCCAGTTTTGCCGGGGTTCCGTAAAGGTCGGCGCAGATCACGGCCTTGACCTTCGGATATTTCTCAAATGCCCTTCGCAGCGCAGCCGGTGACATGTTCCAGGTATCCGTTTCTGAGTCAATAAAAACGAGCTGTGCCCGCTCATAGGCTGCCGGATTGCAGGTTGCTGCAAAGGTCATGGAGCTGCAGAATACCACATCCCCCGGCTCAATGCCCAGCTGACGCACAGCAAGGTGCAGCGCCGCAGTTCCTGCAGACAATGCTGCTGCATGAGAGATTCCGATGTAGTCAGCCACAGCCTTCTCAAAGGCATCCACGTTCGGTCCAAGAGGTGCGACCCAGTTGGTATCAAAGGCCTCCTGTACAAAGCGCTGTTCATCTCCGTGCATGGTCGGACTGGAAAGATAGATTTTCTTGCTCATTGCGGTAATACCTCTTTTCTGTGATCCCCACTCTATCTGTTGGTTCGAATCACCTCAGATTCATAGGCGGGATCCTCGCCCTCGTTCTGCCGTCTTTGCTGCTTTTCAATCTCTTCGTGAATTCGTTCCTGATTGACCTCTGTATTCTTGCGGTAGGTCGGCACGATTTCCTTCACCAGCTCACGAATTGCCGGTGATTCCTCGTAGGCAGCCTCCTTCAAGCGCTGCAGCTGTACAAAGAACAGATCCTCGTCGATCTCCAGAGGCTTGCCGATATGAATCTGACGATTGGCCGTATCGGTCATTCCTTCCTCATCCATCAGCATCTCTTCATAGAGCTTTTCCCCGGGACGAAGACCTGTGAATTCAATCTTAATGTCCTCTCCTACCTTGTATCCGGATAGCTTGATCAGGTTCTCGGCCAGATCCAGAATGCGGACCGGTTCTCCCATATCCAGAATGAAGATCTCGCCGCCCTTTGCATACGCTCCTGCCTGCAGGACCAGGGAAACCGCCTCCGGAATGGTCATAAAATAGCGAATGATATTGGGATCGGTAACTGTGACCGGTCCTCCTGCGGCAATCTGCCGCTTGAACAGCGGAATCACACTTCCGTTCGAGCCCAGAACATTGCCGAAGCGAACTGCAACATAGTTGCACTCATAATGACGATTGAACGTCTGGATGATCATCTCACAGATGCGCTTGGAGGCTCCCATCACATTGGTCGGATTCACCGCCTTGTCGGTTGAGATCATAACGAAACGCTCTGTCCCGTAGGTTGCCGCCGCCATCGCCGTATTAAAGGTTCCGTAGACGTTGTTCTTAATCGCCTCACAGGGGCTCACCTCCATGAGCGGCACGTGTTTGTGCGCCGCTGCATGATAGACAATGTCCGGACGATATTTGTCAAAAATCCAGTTGATTCTCTGCACGTTGCGGACAGAGGCAACCAGCACCACCAGATCCAGATTCGGATATTTGATCTTCAGCTCCTGCTGCACGTCATAGGCACTGTTCTCGTAAATATCAATGATGATCAGCTGCCTTGGGCTGTGGCCTGCAATCTGCCGGCACAGCTCAGAGCCAATGGATCCGCCGCCGCCTGTCACACAGACAACCTTGCCCCGCACATAGCCCAGGATCGAATCAATATCAACCCGAACCGGCTCTCTTCCCAGAAGGTCTTCCACCTCGACGTCATGGAGCTTAGACACACTGACCTCTCCGTTCACCAGCTGATAGATCCCGGGAAGGGTTCGCATCTTGCACTTGGTTTCCTTGCAGATGTCCAGAATCCCCTTCATCTGCGCTCTGGGAAGCGAAGGAATGGCAACAATGATCTCATCGATCTCATACTCGCGCACGGCTTCCGGAATCGCATCTCTTCCGCCGACAACCTTGATGCCCTGCACGTATTTGCCCCATTTGTCCTGGGAGTCATCGATCAGACACTTCAGACTCATGGTGGAGTAATGCGAATTCAGGATTTCCTTTACGATGATGTTGCCTGCCTCTCCGGCTCCGATCACCATCACATTGATGGCATTGCCGCGGTTGGCATTTTTGTGCTTGATCCCCCGAAGGAACCGATAGGAGAATCTGCTGATAAAGGTCAGCGAAATCATCAGGAACAGATACAGAAAATAGTAGCTCTTCGGAACAGCCTGCGTCTCGTGTCGGTTCAGATGCAGAATTCCTACATTCAAAAGTCCTGCAACCGCATTGGCAAACACCAGATTCTGCAGCTCGGTCTCTCCTGCAAAGGCCCACAAGGAGTCATACAGGTGAAACAGATAGAACAAAACCAGCGTTGCAGCAATCGTAATCGGCAATGCCTCCAGAACCGGTAAACTGAAATAATCCGGGATCGCATCTGCCTGAAACTCATATCGGATCAAAAGAGCCAGATAGCTGGCTATCAACACACTGCAAATATCATATATGATCAAAGCCGCACGCCGGCACAGCTTGGCATAGTTATAGCCGTTGCCGGAAGGCGGCGTGGTCGAATTCGTCTGGGTCATAGAAACCTCTGTTATTATTATATCCGTTCAGTATCGAGATTTTCCGCACATCATACCCGTACATTATGATCAACAACATCTCCAACGATAACGGGTATTCCAATCCATAAGTATACAACATAGCGCGGTAATGTGCACGGTCCCAGGAGAACTGTCAGCCATACCATCAGAATCGGCAGATAGGGCACCACCTTTGCAGCCTTTCCCCTTCGCAGCAGCGTCACAAGACACCACCCCCAGCACCAGGCAATCACCCCCGGAGAAAGGATCCAGGACAGCACCGGAACCTTTTGTGCCCCTGCATCCAAAGACAGATACCGATACCAAGAATCCAGAACCGGCAGCAGACTCTTTCTGGTTCCCGGTTGCTCCGTTTCATAGCCAAAATACGAGCTGTCCCCATACGTAAAGGTGTAAACCGTATTGCCTTTATAGCAGTCCACAACAGCTCCCGGTGTCCAGAAGCCGTAGCTCGTCATCAGCCAGGCATTCAGGTAGGACACAGGATGCTCAAAGCCTTTCTCCAGCCAGAGTTTCCAGAATGCCGTTCGGTTTTCCCGGTATACCTCACTCCGAAAATAAATCTTTACCGGATCCGACAGAACCGGATTGTAAAAATCCCATCCTGTCATCTCTTCCCCAGTGTCTTCTTTCTTGTTTTCTGCCTTCTCGTCTTCTTTCCCGGTTCCCTCTTCCTCGGTTCCTGCTGCATCCTCTGCTGCCATCTCCGATGTCTGCAGCTTCCCGAGCTGCACCATGAATTCCTTGTCCTCCTCTGTGAAAGAGGAAGGATCCGCATTCCAGACCCTTGCCAGCTGCATGATCGGCACCGTCAGGATTTCCTGACTCTCCGCATTTGCAGCACCGGTTGCAAGGATCAGTCCCTTTGAAACGAGCACATAGAGAACAAGCGGCAGCAAATACAAAGCCGCTCTCTTCCCCGCTCTGCCGAGTGCCCCCTGGCAATTCCTGCGGCGCTTTTCCAAAAAGCCCCTTCTCCCCGTCAGTCTCTTTTTCCCAACGAGTGCCTTTTTCCCTGCAAAGAGCAGCAAGACCAGCAAAAATGCAGCATAGGCATACACACCGTTGTTGCGCAGCAGCATCATAAGTGTTGCTGTCACAGTAAAGCCGCAGATTTCCCTGTGCTCCTGCAGGGTCCATGCTGCAGACCTCTTCTCTTTGACGTTTCGCAGATGGTCCTGCTCCGTCAGTGCGTCGTCCTCCTTTGGCCTCTTCCATAGCCTTCGAAGGAAAATCACCATCGAGGTCAAGGCCGCTGCGAACAGGCCGTCCTTGCTGCTGCACAGCGTGAACATTGTAATAACAGGGCAGAAAGTCAGCCACAGAATCGTCAGCACAGGAAGGATTGCCTTGCGAAAGATCCCTGCCTTCTTTGGATCCAGGGATTCCGGTTCCTGCCGCTTTCCCTCACAGACCTCCTGCACGATCAGGACCAGTGCTGCGTCCATCACTGCCATCTGGAACAAAAGGTAACACAGAATTCCCAGATTGTAAGAGCCAGTCACCTTATGCACTGCCAGAATGCTCCCTCCCAGCAAGAGAACATGCAGAAGCGGATGGTGCGTGGTGAAGGTTCGTGTTTCCACCATTGCAAGCTCCTCTGCTGCATCGTAAACAAAAAATCCGGGATAAACTGCCATCAAAGAGACCATCTGCACGCCATAAAAAAACAGCCACAGCAAAACCTTTGACCTTCTTTGTCTTTTGCCGTACATTTTCTGAGAGTTTTCCCGAAAATTCTGTTCCGATTGTTCCTTCGTTTTCTCCGGAGTATTCCTTTCAATATGTCTTTCAAAAAGCTCCCTCGATGATGCCCAAAGATCCATCCTGTGCCAGACAAAAAGGGTTGCCGCAGCAGCCACAATCAGCCGAAGGACAAAGAGCAATCCTTCTGCTGCAGACGGTGCACGCAAGGCACCTTCCTTCTCCAGCATCCCGCCGATCAGCACAGCATCGGAGAGCATAACACCATATAGACCGGCAAGGACAATATCCCGCCGGTCTATATGATGACGAATCTGTTTTGCGTTTATTTTTTTATCCATCTGCTGAATAGATATCATCTGTTTTTGTTCCGTACCTGCCTCTTTGTGCCTGTCACACGTTCCGGCTGGCAGCCATGCAGCAATCCTGTCCGTCCCGGAACGTGTCTGCCTCGCATCGCGTTCGCTGGAATCTGTGTAATAGCACCCTAGCCATTGCACTACTGCGCACGGTTCTCACGAACGAGAATCGGTGCCATCGCCATCATGAGTACGATCGTGTAGGGATTGCTGAACTGGAAAATCCACTCCACCATTCCGATCAGGATAAAGCCGCCTGTCAGAAGGAACGGGAACAGCGCACAGGAATCTCTCCTTCCTTCTCTTTTCGCATACATAAAGCTGCCAAAGAGCAATGCCAGCGTAGCCACAAAAAGGAGAACCCCACCCGGTATTCCGCAGTCATAGGCTGTCTGCAGATAAATGTTATGCGCATGCATGGCAATTTCACCGCTCATGAGCTGAACCCCCATCTCATCATGACCGGTCCAGTTGAGCTGTTTAATATAGGCAAGATACAGGCCAAGTCGCCCGTTGGAGACATCTCCGTTGTCAATGGAGCCTGCCTCCAGTTCTGCCTGGAGGCTCCCCTCCGACGAATCGCCTGACTCTTTCGGCGCACTTTCTGCCGCATCCTCCAAAGAGGCCACAAGCCGCTCCTCCATTGCATCTTCCGGCTCTCCTGCCTGCGCATTCCCTGTCTGTACAAGAGCATAACTTCCTGCCGGCAGCTCTCCTGCCATCGCATAGGTTCCCAGCTCTCTCGGCTCTGCCGCTTCCTGCAGCTCATCCGCCGAGGCGGTGCGGTACCCCTGCGGGATATACCATTCATTTCCGTAATACAGCCTGGATCCGATCTCGCCGCCCAGAATCCGATCACCAAAATCACGGATGAAGATCTCGATGTTCATGAACGCGGTACAGTTCCAGTCCACATTTCTAAGGACCCAGTCATCATAGGGCTCCAGACTCTCAAACCGATGCGGCTGCCCATATACCGTCGAAATCATTCTCTGTCCGGTAAAGGCGACCGGGAAGGTCATGCATACGATCACGGCCATTGCTGCCAGCGTTGCCAGTCCGGTTCGGATCCTCATCCCCGGCGTAAATCCTGCCGCACGTTTCTTCCGCTTTCGCTGTATATTCTCCGGGCAGACTGCCGTATCCTCCCGCCCATTTCCCTGCGGCTGCAGATTCCCGAGATAGAATGCGGCAAATCCCGCCATCACAGCCAGAACACCGATTCCGGACCGTGTAAGGCTCATCACCATATAGGAGCAGATCATGCCAAGGGCAAAGGCTTCCTTCCAGATGTATCCTGCTCCTTTCCGGATGCCAAGTCCCCGGATCCTGCGGGCCTTTCGAAGGAACAGCGTGAGCGCTGCTGCCCCGGCGATCAAAAGGTAATACGCTGTCACCGTCGGCGTATGGAAATGCATGGAGAACCGGCTGTACAGATAGGCCAGATAATACCGGTGCAGCATCGAATACAGAATCTTGCACGCACAGTCCAGTACAATTCCCTTGCAAAGGTCCTCCAAAAGATACCCTCTGCCTTCCCAGAACCGGTACCGCAGATAGAACAGCAGCCATACGGCCACAAGGAGCGGAATCCATACCCTCGTATTGCTAAATACAACCATCCACCCAGCCAGCACGGTCAGGATCAAGGCAAATCCCTTTGAGAGATGGTTCTGAGGTCGTTTTTTGGCAGTCACTGCATCCACGAGCATCCACAAGACCGAAACAACAGCGATGGAACCCAGAACAATCGCTGCTGACATGGAGATTGTCACTGAATTCTTCCATGCTGCCTCGGTCTCCGATGCAGGCACAGCATGCCCCACGTAATAAACAAGTGCCGTTACAACAGAGACCAGTGCCGCCAGCATGGTTGCTCCATTCAGGACACTGGACATCTCACCCATCAAAAGGAGAATGATAGCCAGCAATACAATAATCCAGTTGGTCGCGGCATCATGAATATAATCATTGGTCGCATTCATGTACACGGCGCTGCGATCCAGGAGCAGAGCAATGCACAAAATAATCCCTACATGGCGAAGGCCGGGCCTGTGACCCATGGTGTTCTCCTTCGGTCCCAACGCATTGTCATGCCACAGTCCCAAAAGACACCAGGCAGCGCCCAGAATAACCCCCGCTTCATAGATCAGGATATCCAGGATCCGCCCGTCGAAGAGCTTTAGCGGCCACACCGCAAGAAAGGCCAGCCCGAATCCCACTGCAATCACCGGTGTCAGAAAGGCACGAAGTGCTCCCTGCACCGTTGTCACAGAGGTCGATGCATGTGCAAAGCCCAGTCTCCGGTCCAGGAGCACAAAGACTCCCTTGGTCAACAACATGGCTGCCGCAGCCACAAGAACATAGACAATTCCTCTTATAAGGCAGCTCCACTTGTTCTCCGGCACGCGGTATTCCATACGACTTTTCACAGCCATATCGTCCACCGTGCTGTCATTGTAAAAGCCCAGCTGATAATAGGGCGCCTTTCCGGTTGCCAGCGCTTGTTCCTGGGACTCGCAGCCAACCGTAAACAGGCTCCCTTCCAGTCCGCGAATCGTATAGACATAGGTATCGCCCACGGTTACATCCGCATCCACTGAGACAATGGCATAGGCAGGCACTTCCTCCGGCAGCGTAACCGTTTCCTCTGCCGTGAGCTCCATGGCGCCGTTTTCTCCCACGCGGAAGAGTTGGAAGGTTGCTGCACTCCCAGCCTTGACAGACTCGACATAGAATTTCAGTGTCTGCAGATGCGTATGCTGTGCGACAAAATATTCGCCGGCATCCTGCTCCTCCGAAATTGTCTCCGAAGTACTGACAGGATCCAGTCCCGATGCGTAGGTGTGATTCTCCTTGTAGAGGCGCATCGGCCAGATCGTAGCCAATGCCGCAATCAGGACACACAGAATTGCCGCATATATTGCATGTTTTTTGTAGATTACCTGCTGCAGAATCATAGGCTACGTTTCCTCACGAATCACTGCCTGGGGAGCACTGTTGGCGCAGATATACGTTCTGCCCACATATTCTCCCACCAGTCCCAGCATCAAAAGAATCATTCCGCCGAAAAACACGATTGCCGTCATCATGGCAGAGAATCCAACCGGTACACTCGGATTCACCAGCTTCTTGATCACCGTATAGATTGCGTAGAGAAAGGCCAGTGCGGCACACACAGCACCCATCGCTGTCCCGATCCGAAGGGGCTTAATCGAAAATGCCGTAAACCCATTCATCCACAGTCCCAGGAGCTTGCCGAGGGTGTACCCGCTGTTACCGATCTCGCGCCTTCTGTGATGCACCGGCACATTTACAATGTGGCTCGTCGAGCGCAGTACCAGTCCCAAAAGGTAGGGATAGGAATTCTCATACCGCAGCACCTCATCGGCAACAAACCTTCGCATGGCAAAATAACTGCTGACATACAGCTCCTTTGGCTTATTCAGCATGATTTCCAGCATCTTCTCATTCACCCAGCTGCCAAAATTGCGAAAGGCCGAGTGCTCCTTATGTTCGTAGCTGGCATAGGCAACATCCGCACCATCCTGCAGTGCCCGAAGGAGCTTGCCCACCTCATCGGCCGGCGTCTGCCCATCATCATCCAGGCAGACAACCACGTCTCCTTTGGTATGACGAATCCCTGCCATCAAGGCTCCATGCTGGCCAAAATTACGGGCAAGATCATAGCCTTTTCTGTCCTCATGTCCCTGACACAGCCCTCGGATCACGTCCCAGGTTTCCTTGCCGGAGCCGTCATTTACCATGATGATCTCATAGCTGTATTCCGGCAGAGATGTCATGGCCTTGTCAATTTCCTCCACAACCGCCGCCAATGTCTTTTCGGAATGATAGCAGGGGATGACATAGCTGATCTCCCGCTGCTGATTCATTGTTTTCTCATCTTCTGCCTTGTGGCTGTTTTTTTTACCCATTTTCGTCTTTCCTGTATGGTATCTGTTTAGCACCTGACGATTTCAACATGAATCGGGCGCCCCGCGCACGGATTCATGATTGAAACCCTCAGGTGGCCTGCACTTTTTCTCGTTTCCTTTGCGTAGATCCTCACTCCGCCTTGCAGCTCTTACGATTCAGCCGCAGGAATATCATGTCCTTTTTCTGTCCGTCGGTACATTCCACCATCGGCAGAATGCCGACAGCCTCAAATCCCGCTCTTTCATAGCTTTTCAAAGATGCCGGATTGTCGGCAAAAATACGAGCCACAATGTCCTCCAAACCATAAGCTTCAAAGGCATACTGACAGGCCAATCGAATCATTCGGGGACTGTACCCCTTTCCGGTTGCCCAATCCTCCCCGATCCAGTTGCCGCACTCTGCGTACTGCGGATGAAGGTCGTCCAGAACCACACATCCGATCGGCAGACCGGTCGCCTTTTCAATGGCAAGGAACTGCGCCACCTCTGCAGTCTCCACCTTTTCGTGGTAATAACGTCTCTGTCCTTCCAGTGTAAAGAGCTCGCGGTAAATGTAGCGGCTCATGACTCTGGGATTATTCCTCCATTGTACAATAAGTCCGCAATCCTCTTCCGTAACCGGTCTTAGGAGGAGCTGTTCATCCTCAATGGTGCAGGGCGCACCGACCTTTTGAAAATCCTTTCCCTGCTGCATCGTTTTCTCCTTTTGGGGTGTCATTCCAAACGTCCTGGTACAGCGTTTGTCCCGGAGCCTTACTACGGATCCTTTATGATCACTGTGAATCCTTGCTGCCCATCATAACAGCTATCAGTACGCCGTCACTGCGTAGATCACCCAGCTCTCACCAATCGTGTCACAAGCCTCAACCCGAACCTCTTCTCCGATTGCCTCGTAATAATTGACAAGCCACTTTAAATCCGCTTCTGCCTCTGCTGCAACGTAGACATTGTCCTGCATTTCCAGAATCTGTGCAACGCCGATGCCCTTCTCTCCTCTCACCTTTGCCGGATCGATTCCAAGGCTTTTCAGCTTGTCCAGCTCAAGAGGACTCTTGCAGGCCCATCCTCCCAGAAGGTCCATGTTCGTCGGTACCGCAAAAGCCTTCCCCACGCGATCAGAGAAATCAACCGTCGAGTAGACATCCAGAAGGTAGACATTTTCTGCATGCTCCCGGACATAGCTCTGCAGCTGTTCATAAGGCTCATTCACGGTAAGGCGACGCTGCTGTTCATTCTGAATCTCCCGCACCTGCCAGATGCTGCCATAGAGTAATGCTCCGGCAGCAGCCAGAGTGACAACACACGCTGCAACCCGAG
>CAVCWT010000038.1:0-6167 GCA_963605745.1 Lachnospiraceae bacterium | reverse complement strand
CCGGCCTTTTGGGCAATCATCCAGAGGAGGAAAACCGCCTCGCACAGGTAAATGCTGTGCGTAAGGCGCACCACCGGCCGATGGTTGTAATAAAGGTATAAAAACAGCGCACTCCTTAAAAGGAACAGAACTGCAATCAGAAACACCGCACCGACGTTTCTGTGCGCTTTTTGTTCTCTTTGTTCTCTTTGTTCTTTTTGTTCTTTTTGTTCTTTTTGTTCTTTTTGTTCTTTTTGTTCTTTCTGTTCTCTTCGGTCTGCGATCCCGGCTCTCATCATGCAGCACAGCACCGATGCAAGCGCTGCGGTATACAAAGCCGCCGCCATCACAGGATAAGGCTCTCCTGCATACTCTCCGCCGCCCTGCATGGCTGTGCGGTAATCCCAGAGGGCATTCTTGATTCGCTGCATCGTACTGCTTTCTGCCGCTGCTGTCGCTTTGGCATAGTCCGCAATCTGCTGCAGTTTCTCGGCATCGATGCTCTCTTCCAGTCCGTAGTTGTAGTTGGTAATCAGCTGCGCCTTGCCGTCCCCAAGGCCAATGCTCTCGTAGAACTCCCGGTTCTCCTCATAGGTCGGGAGCTTTTGAAAATCATACAGATTCGTTCTCGCATCGAACAGCTCCTGAAAGCTCTGCCACTCCTTGCTGTGATAGCCGAGCTGATTTCCGAGAGTACAAAGCCCCATGCCTCCCAGCACCAAAAGGAGCGTCAGGCTGCACCTTGTCAGGAAGGTGCGAAGGCTCCAACGGTTCCCTCTGCTGCAAGGCGCCTTGCTCTCTCCTGCTGCCGATACCTCCCCTTCATACTCAGAATCAGAATCGGAATTTCCTGCATTCACCTGCGACGGGTCCGCTCCTGCTGTAAGCAGCTGCACCATTCTCGCAAGGTAGGCCAGCGCCACGAAGGGACCGACAAAGAGCATCATCTCCGACCGCAGAAGGAACCCCGTCAGCACAATGGCAATCGGCAGCAGTGTCTCCTTCACAGTTCCTGTCTCCATCGTCAGGAACAGGAATGCCGCTGTTGCCCCCAGAATTCCAACCGTAACAGAATACTGCAGGTAAACGTAGTGGTACAGCAAAAGGCCGGATGCTGTCAGCAGCAAAAAGGCAATCGCTGCCGTCTTTTCCCCGGCGCTCTTTCGCCTTTTCAGAATTCTGCCTGCCATCAGAGAAAGGCTTCCATACTGGAGCAGCAGCAAGAAAACACCGTACCAGTCCACCCTGCTCCAGAATCCGGATCCGGTGGCTGCATTTACGATCCCGCCTGTAATTTGGTCAAGCCATTGCCCCAGGCGATACAACCCGCCAAGGAACACAGTCAGAGGATAATAGCTCTGGATGTTGCGGATGGCCGGTTCTCCCGTATAACTGCCGGATAGAATCTCTGCCATCAGCGAGTCATCATTCAGATCATAGTAGATCGTCCAGATTCTCCCTGCGACGACAGCCAAAAAGAGCGCTGCTGCAGCCAGCAGCGTTCCTCTTTTCCAGTTGATTCGATTGCTGTGATTGCTGTAACCCTGCATATGATCAGGAATCTCATCATGCATCTCGCCGCACATCTTGCCATTCATACGGCCGGGAATCTCGCCATGCATCTCGCCGCACATCTTGCCATTCATACGGTCAGGAATCCGGCTACTCATAGAATTTCTTAATCACGGACACGACCTCGTCCACATCCGTCTCCGTCAGAGAGTAATACATCGGCAGGCGAAGGAGTCTCTCGCTCTCTTTTGTTGTATAGACATCCTCTCCGTGGAAGCGTCCGAATTTAAGCCCGGCGGGGCTCGAATGCAGCGGAATATAGTGGAACACCGCCAGGATATCCTGTGCCTTTAAGGCATCAATCAATGCCTGTCTTTCTGCAATGTCCTTTGTCTTAATATAGAACATATGCGCATTGTGAACGCATCCATCGGGAATCACCGGCAGTTCGATCCTTCCGGCCTCCTCCAACGGCTTTAACCCCTGATAATATTGCTCCCATCTGGCAAGCCGTGTGTCATTGATTTCATCGGCCTTTTCGAGCTGAGCGCACAGATAGGCTGCATTCAGTTCACTGGGCAGGAAGGAGCTGCCGTAATCCACCCAGGTATATTTATCAATCTGCCCGCGGTAGTACTGGCTCCGGTTGGTTCCCTTCTCGCGCAGGATCTCGGCCTCGTCCGTTTTGTCGGCATCCCGGATCAGAATGGCGCCGCCCTCTCCCATGGAATAGTTCTTCGTCTCGTGGAAGGAATAGCAGCCGTAATCACCAATGGTTCCGAGAGCCTTTCCCTTGTAGCTGCTCATCACCGCCTGCGCTGCATCCTCAATGACGACCAGGTTATGACGCTGTGCAATCTCCATGATGGTATCCATCTCACAGGCTACACCTGCATAATGCACGGCGACAATCGCCCTTGTCCTTTCGGTAATGGCCGATTCAATGAGCTGCTCATTGAGATTCATGGTGTCCGGACGAATATCCACAAAGACCGGAACCGCACCTCGCAGCACGAAGGCATCTGCCGTCGAGCAGAAGGTATAGCTGGGCATGATCACCTCATCCCCCGGCTGTAAATGGGACAGATGTGCTGCCATCTCCAGCGCATCCGTTCCGCTGGTGGTCAGAAGGCATTCTGCCGTTCCTGTTCTCTCCTCAATCCACGTCTTGCACCATTTGGTAAAGGGACCGTCACCACAAATCTTGTGGTTGACCTCACAGGCTTCGCGGAGCTTGTCCATCTCCGTACCGACAAAAGGGGGAATATTAAAGGGAATTCTCATTGCAGTCTCCTTATTCCAAGGTTTCTATTCCAAAGTTTCTATTCCAAGGTTTCTATTCCAAGATTTCTTTTATCAGATGATATTCGCACAGGAAAACGGTTCTCCCCGCACCCTCTGATATTTGCTGTGATCTCATCCTGCCGCGTCAGTTCCCGCTCGGCAGGTCTTTTACAACATAGTGCTCGCTTTCGTAAACCGTCTCGTACCCGGTCTCTTCCAGAAATGCTGCCAGTGCTGCTGCCTTTCGGCCCTCCTGCGTGGTCAGATCTTCTGTCAGCTCCGGATCCTCTGCCTCCTGCCTGTGCAGGATCACCACCGGCATGGACTCTATGTGTCCTGTCAGTGCAACACCGGACAACTCCCGCAGTGCCTTTTCAAAGCGCTCCTCCGGCAGGAAGCTCCCAAGATCCGGCCACGTTGTGGATAACTCCGGCTCCATCCCGAACAGATAGTTGAGCCCCGGCGCATTTCCAAAGGAAAGGAGCATACGCCCTGTCAGCTGATTCTCCGTAAGGAAGGCATAGATCCCTTCCAGCTCACCGGCATTTTCCCCGGTGGTATACATCCCGTCTGCTGCCGGCAGAGCCGATATTCTCGTATCGCGCCCTGTGCCATCCGTTCCGTCGCGGAACGAATAACAAAGGTGAAACAACGATCCCTGCACCAGTACCGCAGCGATCAGTACAATACCCATACTATACCACGGAAATTGTATTCTCTCACCCCGATGCTCCTGCCAGATGCGTCGGAACATCCATAGGGAAAAGGGGGCAATGACGAACAGCTCCAGCAGAATCGGGAACGTATAGTTATTGGACCCAAACGGAAGGAGCAGAATCAAAAGGAGCGACAACGCCGACAAAAAGCGCTCATCCGTCGTTGCACCATATCCTCCGCACATGCCGATCACATCCAGTCCGATGGTCAGGATCACCAGTAGCATGATCCAGTTGAACATGCACCAGTAATCCTGATAATTGGTTGTGAACATTCCCCGGCCCCAGTAAAAGCGAATGAGAATGCCAATCCCGGCAAGATAAATCAGCTTTGCTGCCTTGCGGTGCTCCTTAAAGGCCGGCAGCACCATAAGGATCATTCCCGCCGCCACGCAGGCTATCATAAACGCCATCCACATAAGTGCCGTGGCATAGGCGTCCATGGTCATACGCATCATTTCCGGGAAGGTATAGTCCCCTCCCATCGAGAACAGCTCCAGAATGCCATCCATGTAAGAGGGAATGCCATAGCCTGCTGCGATCCAGGCCAGCATACCGCCCACCGCTCCAGCATACCCTGCAAGGCACAAAAGCGTATCCTTGATAGCCTGCTGCAGACCTCTTTTGGACCAGTATTCCTCCAGCCAGACCGCAAGGATCAGCACCACCTGCAGTGCATTGGAGAAGCGAGCGAACAGATTCAGTCCCAGACACACACCTGCTGCCGCATACCACATTCCGCCGTGAGGAACACAGTTCACCGCCCGGAACAGGCAAAGGCACGCAAAGGCGAGCAGTACATAGGACAGCGAATTATACAAAATAACGGTCGGGCACCAGAATACGGAGATGGCAATCACCTCTCCCAGAAAGACCATCCATCCCGGCATCAGGCGCTTTAAGGTGTAGTAGGAAAATAACGCGGCTGCTGACAGCAAAAGCGCTGTCTTAATGTTCATAGCAAGAAGACCGGCCCCACCCGGAAGGGCCATCAACAGTCTCCCGACCCAGTTTGCCAGGAAGGTTGCATAAAACCACATGCCCTCTTTCAGCATCTGATAATTGCCGAGGCTAAAGCCGGAGTCCGTAACATCTACTCCGCTCCAGACACCCCACAAAGGCCACAGTGCCAGCAGCACCGGGAACAAAACCTTCTCCATGACAGGCTGCAGACCTCTTGCCCTGCGCAGCAGCTCCTCTGTTCTATTTTTCTCAATCAAATTTTTGTCCATTCTGTTGTTCGTAGTTCTGTTGTTCTCGCCGTTTCATTTTCTGCATCAATGTCGTATCTATTTCGCATTTCCAGGCACACAGGTTTTCTCGTTCCGGTTCACCACCGCATAGGCAATGCAGCAGATGATCACCGAGACAAGGGACCCTGTCGCCGTTGCCAGTCCCATGGGCAAAAGGGATGCCGGGAACAGAATCGAGGTCAGATAGACGCCCGGCACACGCACCAGGACAATGGCAATGATATTGTGCAGGAAGGATAGACCCGACTTTTCGATCGCACAAAAATATCCGCTGAAACTAAAGTGGATTCCTGCAAAGATGCAGTCAAAAATATAGCCGCGAAGGTACGCTCCGCCTGCCGCCTGTACCGCCAAATCTCCAGTGAACAGTCCCACTACAAAGGGCGCCGTAAACTGTATCAGTATGGAAACGCAGATTCCAAAGCCCGCCGCGATGCAGATGGCATACCGTAGCGTTTGTCTGGCTCGTTTTTTTTCGCCTGCGCCGATGCACTGCGCACCCAGGGCCGACACGGTAGAGAGCATGGACGAGGGTACCAGGAAGAGGAAGCTGATGATCTTCTCGACAATGCCGACGGCCGCCGAGTCCACCAGACCGCGCTGGTTTGCAATGATTGTGATAATGATAAAGGCCACCTGAATCAGGCCGTCCTGCAGCGCAATCGGAAAGCCGACACGGACAATTCGCCGCATCACATCGGCTGCCGGGTGAAAATCCTCACGTCCAAGGCGGATCATGCGGAATTTCACAACCGCAAAGAGTGCTGTCATCACGCTGATTGCCTGTGCCAGTGTGGTTCCCAGTGCTGCGCCCGCAGGGCCCATATGAAGGGCGCCCATAAAGAGATAATCCAGTGCGATGTTGGCTGCGCAGGCAACGGCAATAAAGTACATGGGATGTTTAGAATCCCCCAGCCCCCGGAATATGGAGCTGATGATGTTGTAGGCAGTGATGCACGGAATCCCGATAAAGCAGATCGTAAGGTACGACACGGTCCCTGCCACGGCCTCCTCCGGCGTCGACATCACGGAGACGATCGGGCGGACCAGGAACACCAGAATCACGGTGAGCACAATGGAAAGGAGCATGAACAGCACCGCTGAATTGCCCACGCACTTCGCCGCATCCGAATCATCCCGGCGTCCGACGGCCTGTGCAATATTCACGGTGGTTCCCATGGCAAGGCCCACGATGATCACGGTCAGCATATGCATCACCTGCGATCCGATCGAAACAGACGTGGTGCCCGCAACGTCTCCGAACTGTCCGATGATGAACAGATCTGCCAGTCCGTACAGGGTCTGCAGCAGATACGAGAGTAAATAGGGCAGGGAGAACTTCACGATGTTGTGAAAGACACTTCCGGTTGTCAGGTTGTTGGCGCCAGTCGCAGCTGTGCCGGATGAATTCTTTTTAAGGGTT
>CAVCWT010000037.1:0-23194 GCA_963605745.1 Lachnospiraceae bacterium | reverse complement strand
TGATACCGATTCTACCAGATTTTCCACCGCTTGAAAATCCCTGTAGAAGAATCTTATTAAAAAGGGTAAAATTATGGTTGCTGTTCACACATTCACCACAGGCCTGTGGTGGATGTGTGAACGGTAACGAATCGTAGTTTCATCACACCATTCATACTGTGAGGGGGATTCCTACATGTCAGAACAGAGTAACTTTGCCGGCAATTCTGCCGCCGGCTCCAGAAGATATCCGATTATCACCATCAGCCGCGAGTACGGCGCCGGCGGCCGCAGTATTGCCAAGGCTGTCTCCGAACAGCTGGATATTCCGTATTACGACAAGGATTTTATGAAAGCCACCGCTGAGCAGAGCGGCTATGCGCTCGAGGACATCGAGCGTGAGGGTGAGGAGCTCAGCCACACCAGCAAGTTCCTTGACAGTATTCTGAACAATGTGACCGCCTACACCAGCTCCCACGATGCCATCTTCAAGGCGCAGGTGCAGACGATCCTCAATCTCGCACAGAGCGACTGCATCATCATCGGCCGCTGTGCCAACCTGATCCTGCGCGATGCCGGCATTCCGAGCTTTGACATCTTCCTGCACACAGATGTTGAGCATCAGCTTGCCCGTGCCAAAGAGCTCACGGAGGGCGAGCAGATCGACGATCTCAAGAAATACGTCCAGAACCTTGTGGAGCGCCGTGAGACCTACTATAAGACCTATACGAATCACGACCTCGGGAACTACCATGACTACGATCTGATTCTGGACACCGGTGTTCTGGGATATCAGAATTGTGCTGACCTCATCGTGGATCTCGTCAAGAATCAGAAAATCTCTCCTCGGCATGCATGATGGGGTGCGGTGCATAGCAATTGTTATTACTGCCCACACATCAGCCGATCAGCGGATCCTGGCGTGTGGGCTGTAATCTGCCAAAAAAAGCGGCGCATGGTTTTTACAAACCATGCGCCGCTTTTTCTTGCAGATATAATATCTACTGTAAAAATCCCGGACAGCGTCTACGCGAATGTGAGCTCTCTTGCACAAACACGCAGCAGCTGATTTTTATTTATGGTGGTGCCTGCGTGAGCAGGCATGGTAGCCTTACCACCCTCTCAAATTTCTCAGAACTCGGTGCTCTCCAGTTCCATCTTTTCGAACTCGGTTTGTTCGTTCTTGTTAAATTTAGCCAGGAGCTCGTGAATCTTGGAGGTTGGGGTCGTCATATCCGAAATCGATGCATCATGATTAAAGAAATCGATGATGTTCGCCAGATATTTGCCCATATCGGCCGATGCAAACCACTCTCTGTCTGCCAGCTGCGGAGGCTGATAGGTCAGATTGGAGGTAACAACGAGATCAAAATCACCGTGCTCATAGGCTGCATCAAAGGCATCCAGACCATCTGTGAACAGTCCGAAGGTGGTGCACAGGAACACGCGCCCTGCATGCATGGCTTTCAGCTGTTTTGCCGTATCCAGGATGCTGCCGCCGGAAGAGATCATATCATCCATGACGATGACATCCTTTCCCGCCAGATCGCTGCCCAGGAACTCGTGAGCTACAATCGGATTCTTGCCATTCACAATCTTGGAATAATCTCTTCTCTTGTAGAACATTCCGGTATCAACACCCAGGACTCCGGCAAAATACACCGCACGATCCAGTGCGCCCTCATCCGGAGAGATCATGATGAAATGATCCTTGTCCAGAATGACATCCGGATAGGTATGAATAATCGCCCGAAGGAACTGATAGGGCGAAATAAAGTTGTCAAAATTTGCCAGCGGCGCCACATTCTGAATCCGGGGATCGTGCGCATCAAAGGTAATAAAATTCTTCACGCCCAGATCTACCAGTTCGCGGAACATATTCGCTGCATCCAGCGATTCCCGTCCGGAACGGTTGTGCTGGCGTCCTTCATAAAGGAACGGCATGATGACCGAAATACGAGTAGCCTTGCCATTGATGGCTGCAATGATGCGCTTGAGATCCTGGAAATGATCGTCCGGCGACATGTGGTTGACAAAGCCGTTCATCTTGTACGTCAGGGAATAATTCGTCACATCCGTCAGAATAAAGATATCCTTGCCGCGGCAGGAATCCGAAATCACACCCTTGCCCTCGCCGGTGCCGAAACGGACGCATTCTGCCTGCAATCTGTAGTCGTCCCTTACATACCCTTCAAAAGCAGTATCGCCCTTCGCTACACTGTCATACTGCCGGCGAAAGTTAGCCAGATGTTCATTCACCGATGCCCCAAGGGCCTCTGCAGAAGGTAAAACAACGAGCTCCAGCGGAGCTACCGGAATCTTGCGTTCCAACTTTTGATGTAACTGCAGTTCTGACATAGACATTCTCCTTTAAGGTAATCCTCCCTGCGGTTTTCTCCCGCAGAAAAACCGTCTATCATTTTACTGTCTGTACCACCGGTACGCAAGTGATAACCTTTACAAGCTTTTTTCCAAATCTCTCGAATTTCTCTCCATCTATATTATCTTCCACACAGAACCCTCATCTGAACCCTCCTCAGAATACTCCTCAGAACACTTCTGAAAGGGAATCCCCCGTTTGCAGACATAATCTCACTGAAATTCACTCTGCTGACAGGCCTTGAAGGGCTCTGATCGGCCTCATTGGTAATGTGAGCAGCCGCCCGTACAGTACGAAAACGCATTCCGGATCCAGTGCATCCTGGCACCGCCCTCCTCCATTCGAATGGCCATGACATCAAACCGAATGGGCGCATCCCCTGCTACCTGATAGCGGCAGCGGTAGTAATCCGCTGTACGGCAGATCCGTCTCTGCTTGGCCGCGGTGACAGCCTCCTCCGGGGCACCGCTTCCTGGTTTCCTGCGCAGCTTGACCTCGAGAAAAACCAGCGTTCCTTCGTCCTCACAGACAAGGTCAATCTCACCGCTGCGTCCGCTCCTGAAATTCCTCTCCAGTACACGAACGCCGTGCTGCTCCAGAAACCTTGCAGCCAGCTCTTCTCCCAGTGCGCCGCGTCTTCGAAGATTCGTTCGAGAATTTGTTCGAGAATTCGTTTGAGGATTGGCTTTATGCCCCTGCGGTTTACTCTGGGATTCCGTCATGCTTATGCTCCTCTTATATAAAGTGTCCGATAAAGCTTCTCCTGTGGATCGGACAAGGGCCATACTGCTGAATGGCCTCGATGTGCGCCTTCGTGCCGTAGCCCTTGTGCCCTGCAAAGCCATATTCCGGATACATCTCGTCATATTCTTCCATCAAACGGTCCCTGGTAACCTTGGCAAGAATCGATGCTGCTGCAATGGACAGGCATTTGGCATCTCCTTTGATCACCGGAGCCTGAGGCAGCTCAACTCCCGGAATGGTGACAGCATCATTGACAAGACCGTTCGGAGCAATGCCGCATTTCTCAGAAAGTCCTGCAATGGCCTCCCGCATCGCCTCATAGGTTGCCTGCAGAATATTGATTTCATCAATGCGCTCCGGTGTGGACAGACCGACATTCCAGGCCAGAGCCTCCTTTGTGATGATCTCATAGAGCTCATCACGCTTTTTAGCCGAGAGCTTTTTCGAATCATTGAGATAGAGAATGTCATGGTCCGTTGGCAGAATGCAGGCTCCTGCAGCAACCGGTCCTGCCAGAGGACCGCGCCCCGCCTCATCAATGCCGCAGACAAGAAACCCCTTGGGGAGTTCCTGAATTCCCAGCGCCTGTCCCATGACCGCTTGTTCATAACGGCGCATTCCGGCAACACGCTCCGTCTCCAGCCGTAATTTTTCCTGCTGTTTCTGCTCTTTGGCGATCGCCGCCTCTTCTTTTTTGGTCATTTTATCCTCTCACAATAGGGTCATAATAAGACTTGACCCTGGCATCCTTTGCAATAAAGACGTATCTGTCTGCATCGATCTAGCTGAATACAACGAAACAAGCCAACTGACGTACCAGTGTGTAACACTCGTCAATTGGCTTTCCTTCTGAATCGTTATTTACTTGTCCGTCAAAAGTCCCACCTTGCTGAAGGGATAGATCCGTACGAACGCTCTTCCGATGATGTCGGAACGCTTCACATTGCCAACATCCGGATATCTGCTGTCCTCCGAAACCGTGCGATTGTCGCCCAGGACAAAATACTCGTCCTCTCCCAGCGTAATCTCCTCCGCGGCAAGTCCGGCATAAGTAATGGCCTCGTAGCCGTAATTTTCCTGCAGAATCTCTCCGTTGATATAGATGTTGCCTTGCTCGTCAATGCGGACTCTCTCTCCGGGCATTCCGATGACACGCTTGATAAAATACGTGTTCGCCGCATATTGATACGGGAAAATAACGATGTCGAACCGTTCCGGATCCTTAAAATGATAGGTCAGCTTGTCTGTAATCAGCTGATCTCCATCCTCCAGTGTTGGGTACATGGAAGAGCCGTTGACATCGGTACGCTGTGCCACGAAAGTAATCAGAAACCAGGACAAAGCAACAACTGCCAGCAGCCACAAAATGGTTGACAGGATATTCTTTTTCGTATCATTCATATGTTCTATCTTCTCCACATCGTTCAGGCCGGATCACGATCTTGCCGAAGTCTTAAGGGATCGCTGGCAAAAGCACTTCCTCACACGCGGTTTGCGTCTTTTTTACGAACATGCTTTTCTTAAGGAACCACCGGCGAAAACACTCGAAAGCACTTTCTCACACTCTGTCCAGAGTAATGGCTCCGATTCGTCCCGAGCGGAAATCATCCATCAATAAATGTGCCGCGCGTCTTGGATCCGGCTCTGCTCCGCTCTTTAACAGGTTGCGGGTCCTTGCGATCTCTACCAGCAGCTCGTGCAACTCCCTGTCATTATAGACGCTTTCCTTTGCTGCCGCCACCATATTGTATAAATTTTGTGAGCTGGTGTTCACTTTCTGTTCTGCCCTCTCTGCCACAGCAGCACTCTTTTTCTCCGAATCCTCCGTCACAGGCTGTGCATCCGAATCTGAATTCTCCGTCACAGGATGTACATCCGAACCCGAAGCCTCTGCTGCAGGCTCTACAGAATCGAAATTCTCCGCTGCACTCATCCGGGCTGCCGTCCCGTCTGCATAGCGTTTTAACAGGAGCTCCGGATACTGCTCCAGCAAAAAGGAAAGGAGCTTTCTTGCCAGTTCTTCTTCGTCCAGAATCTCATCGCGGATCGAACCGACCAGAGCCAGGTTCACGCCAACCTTCTGATCCTCGAATTTTGGCCACAGAATTCCCGGAGTGTCCAACAACTCCAGCCCCGCAAAGGAAATCCACTGTTTTCCCTTCGTAACGCCCGGCTTGTTGCCGGTTTTGGCGCTGGACCTGCCTGACAAAGAGTTGATAAAGGTCGATTTTCCGACATTCGGAATTCCGCAGATCATCGCACGAACCGGTCTTCCGATGATGCCTCTTTTTTTGTCCCGTTCCTTTTTCTCCCTCGTAATCTTCTGAAGGGTTTTCATGATCTGCGCATTTGCCTTTTTGGTCCTGGCGTCCATGGCAATGGCCTCTGCGCCTTCCTTTTCGAATTGCTCCAGAAACCGTTTCGTCTCTTTAGGATCCGCCAAGTCCGCCTTGCTCAGAATGATCAGGCGTTGTTTGCCCTGTGCGAGCTGATTGATGTCGGGATTCCGGCTCGAAAGAGGCACTCTTGCATCCAGAATCTCAATCACCAGATCCACAAGCCGCACGTTTTCCTGCATCATGCGCCTTGCCTTTGTCATATGTCCTGGGTACCACTGATAATCCATGCTCTATCCTTCTAATATTTCTGTTTAGCACCTGGCGATTTCAACATGAATCGGCCGTCCCGCGGACGGATTCATCCTGAAAACTCTTTTATGTCTTTAGCTCGGAATGTGCAGACCAGAGTCCTTGCCCGGCAACGCCAGCCACACTCTTCCAATGATCGTGTCCTCCTGCACCAGACCGATTCCTGCCGAACGGGAGTCCTCCCCCTCACTCGGATTATCTCCGATGACAAAATACTCCTCGTCCTCCAGGAGGATCAGATCCTCTGCAATTCCGGCTTCTGTAATGCCGATGTGCTCCTTGGACCAGGAAGAGGGAACTCCATTGATCAGCAGTGTTCCGTTTAAAATCTGTACCGAATCCCCGGGAACTGCTACGATGCGCTTCACCAATGGATGCATGTTCTCGTCCCCGCCGGGATAAAAGGCAATAATATCCCCTCGGCCGGGAGACCCCAGACGGTAGCTGTAAGTGTTCACCAGCACATTCTGCCCTTCTGTAATCCCAGGCTCCATGGAGCCGCCCAGTACGCTGATTCGAAAGCCCATGCTGCTGTAAAATACGACCGCAAGGAAGATTGCGATCACGGTATAAATGCCCCAGCGGCCAATCTCCATCAGCCGTTCCTTGCCGGAGCTGGCTTTATCCTCGTAAAAGGAAAGCCCTGTTGAATACCGGCTTCGTTTTTTTCTCCTCATAGACATCCGTTTCCGAAACGTTTCATTTCACGTAATCACGTTCCGATTTCTGCAGAATCCTTTTCTAACAAGAAAGCCGCACTGCCTTCGCAGCGCGGCTTGCAGCATCCTATTAATATTGGGTGCAAAGTCCTTCTGCCCCATGATACCAATACAACGCCAAAGATGTTCAAAGGATGATTAGCGAACGAGCTCTTTAACCTTTGCCTTCTTACCACTGAGCTGTCTGAGGTAGTTCAGCTTAGCTCTTCTAACCTTACCATAACGAACAACCTCAACCTTCTCTACGTTGGGGGAATACAGAGGCCATGTCTTCTCAACGCCGATTCCGCTGGACTCCTTACGAACGGTAAAGGTCTTACGGCTGCCGCCGCCCTGAATCTTCAGAACAGTTCCCTCAAAGATCTGTACTCTGGAGCGCTTGCCCTCTTCGATTCTGTTGTGTACACGAACGGTATCACCTACGTTGAACTGGGATACTTCTTTCTTCTGGCTCTCTTCGATTTCACTGATAATGCTCATTTCAATTCTCCTTTTTCTGGATGTTCTTACCCGGTCATTCCCGGCAGAGGACCATCTCCGTACTATTTTACTCGCTGCTTAACAAACAGCATCAGTGATCGTATCACGTCGCCGCTTATTATGCAAGTGTTTCAAGAATTCTGCTGCATGCGCCTTGCAGCGCGCTTGGACAGCTGCGGCGGATGTGCCTCCATCCAAGCTTCATACAGCTCCGGCCGCGCCTCTTTGGTGCGCTGTAAGGACTGTTCCAACCTCCAGGCATCCACTTTGGCATGATCTCCGGAGAGCAGAATCTCCGGAACACGCTTGCCGTTCCAGATCTCAGGTCTGGAATATTGTGGATATTCCAACAGACCATTCTGGAAGGAATCCGTTTCTGCCGACACTTCATTTCCGAGAACTCCCGGCACCAGACGCGACACAGCATCCACAATCATCATAGCCGGCAGCTCTCCACCGGTCAGAACAAAATCACCGATGGACACCGGATCCGTTACGATCTCTTCCACAACTCTCTCATCAATGCCTTCGTAATGTCCGCACAGGAGGATCAGATCCTCCTCCTTTGAAAAGTCCTCTGCCATCTGCTGATTAAAGACCTTCCCAACCGGCGTCAGATAGACAACTCTGGTCGGACGTCCGTTTTTAGCCTGAAGCGGTGTCTCTAGGGCCTTCCAGGCATCGTATACCGGCTGCGCCTGCATCAAAAGCCCTGCGCCTCCGCCGTAGATGTAATCGTCCACCTTGCCGTGTTTGTTCGTGGTGTAATCGCGGATGTTCACGGCACTCACATGGATCAGATCCTTCTCCATGGCTCTGGCCAGGATACTGGTGTTCAGCCCCTGTACAACCATATCTGGGAACAGCGTTAGAATGTGAAAATTCATTTCTTCTGCAGCTCCCTCAATCCCGGCAGCAGGTGAACGGTCATGAAACCTTCCTCCGGCTGTACATCCAGAAGGCAATCCTTGATGGCAGGAATGAGAATCTCCTCCCCGTCCTCCGAATGCACTTCATACACGTCATTGGCTCCTGTCTGGATCACCTCGGTCAAGGTTCCCAGGACGCTTCCATCCTCTTCCAGAACCTTCAGACCGATGAGATCTGCGATGTACCACCGGCCTTCCGGCAGCGGGATGGCATCCTTTCTGTCAATCATCAATGGAAGCGTGCGATAGAGTCTCGCATCCTCCGGTGTATCGATTCCGGACAGATGCAGCAGCACGAATTTGCCCTGAAAACGGACATTGCTGACGGTATGCTGCGTTGTTTTATTGCGGAAGGTCAGATAGACCTTTTCGAGCTTGCGAAACCGTTTCGGGTCATCTGTGGTCGGAAAAACCTTTACATCGCCCTTGATTCCATGTGTGCCGGCAATGACGCCAACCTGGAACTGCTCCGTCATACCTGCCTCCCAATGACATCAGTCGTTCTCACTTGCTGCAGCTTCCTGCAGGTCTTCTTTTCTCATTGCTGCAGCGGCATCGTCTTCCTTAAGCATGTCGGTGGAATCAATATTGACATCCACCACAACATTCTGACTGGTAGCAGCTGCCTTGACAACGGCGCGAATGGACTTCGCAATACGACCCTGTCGTCCGATGACCTTGCCCATATCTGCAGGGGAGACATACAAGTCAACCTTGATGACCTTCCCCTCGGTTCTTTCTCTGACTGCAATTTCCTCCGGATGTTCCACCAGAGCCTTTGCAATCACTTCAACCAGTTCCTTCATCATCGAATCCTCTTTTCCAGTTGTCAGATACTATGGTGCCGAAAGCAGCCGTAAAACATGCCCCGGCATACCTGTATACATCAAGAGGATGGATTAGTTAGCCTTTGCAGCCTTCTTCATCAGCTTCTTAACAACGTCAGTCGGCTGAGCACCCTTCTTAACCCACTCGTTGGCCTTCTCAAGGTCAATGTTGATGGTTGCAGGCTCTGTGTTGGGATCATAGTAGCCGATAGAATCAATGGCCTTGCCGTTTCTCGGAACAGAAGCCTCCTGAACAACAATGCGATATACCGGAACTCTCTTCTCACCGATTCTTGCAAGTCTGATCTTTACCATGATAATTTCCTCCTCAAAATGAAAAATGTTTTCATACTGCATCTGTCCGACATTGTCTCAATTCGATCCAATTCCGTCAGATCTTCACTCTATATGCAACACAGACAGTTTCTGTCTGAAGTTACCAAAAAATCAAAAATTCACGTAACCATTTAGCACCCGTATCTCGATCCGCTCAGGCAGTGTCTCGTTCTCACACTCATATCCGCATGTATGTCCAAAAACGACCTGCAGGCCATCTGATTTCAGAACGGGAAGCCGCCGCGTTTTCCCATTCCGCCGAAGGGATTTCCGCCGCCGAATCCTCCAAGGCCGCCCATGCCGCCAAAAGGATTGCCGTGGCGTTTTTTCTTCATGCCGCCCATCTTCTTGACCAGGTCCTGCATCTGCTTGAACTGCTTGATAAAGCGATTGACATCGGCGATATCATTGCCGGATCCTTTTGCAATGCGATATTTGCGCTGGGGGGTTAAAAGCTTTGGATTCGCACGCTCTGCCGGTGTCATGGACAGGACAATAGCCTCCATGCGGGCCATTTTCTTTTCATCAATGGCTCCCTCGAGCTGATCCTTGCTGATCCCCATACCGGGCATCATTCCCAGAATGCTGGACAATCCGCCCATCTTGCGCATCTGGTTCATGCTCTCCAGATAGTCGTTAAAATCAAATTTACCTTTTCCGAGCTTTGCCGCCATCTCACGGCCTTTTTGCTCGTCCTCCTCGGTCTGGTTCTCCTGTGCCTTCTCAATCAAAGTCAGCACATCGCCCATCCCCAGGATTCTGGAAGCCATGCGATCCGGATAGAACTGCTCCAGATCGGAGAGCTTCTCACCCATGCCGACATAGAGAATCGGCTTGCCGGTCACAGCCTTGACAGACAGGGCTGCACCGCCTCTTGTGTCGCCGTCCATCTTGGAGAGGATCACACCATCGACTCCAACCTTCTCATCGAAGGTTTTAGCCACATTGACGGCCTCCTGACCGGTCATGGCATCGACCACCAGGATGGTCTGATGAACCGTAACGGCTTCCTTGATCTGCTGCAGCTCGGCCATCATCTCTTCATCGATCTGAAGGCGGCCTGCCGTATCCAGGAACAGGACATCATAGCCGTTTTTCTGTGCATGCGCGAGTGCGGCCTTTGCAATGTCCACCGGACTCTTGGAATCTCCCATTTCAAAAACAGGAACCCCTACCTTTTCGCCGTTGACCTGGAGCTGCTTGATGGCGCCGGGTCGATATACGTCAAGGGCCGCAAGGAGCGGCTTTTTACCTTTCGTCTTGAGCTTGCCGGCGAGCTTGGATGCGGTCGTTGTTTTACCGGAGCCCTGCAGGCCTGCCATCATGATGACGGTAATGGATTTGCCGGGCTGGAAGGTAATCTCGGTTGTCTCCGAGCCCATGAGAGCAATCATCTCTTCATCAACGATCTTGATGACCTGCTGTGCCGGATTCAATCCGTTCATCACCTCGGAGCCAATGGCCCGCTCCTGTATGGTGTTCACGAATTTCTTGACTACCTTGAAATTGACGTCTGCCTCAAGGAGCGCCATCTTGACTTCCTTTAAGGCCTCCTGTACGTCCTTCTCCGTCAGCTTGCCCTTGCCGCGAAGCTTGGCAAAGGCTCGGTTTAATTTTTCAGATAAGCTTTCGAATGCCATAGATATATTCTGTAGTGATTGTAATGGTTACGGACAGCCGTCTCACAGTTCGCTCCGGATCTGCCGCGACAGCTCTTTGATCCTGTCTGCTGCCCGGCTGCCTTCGAGTTCACCAGCTGCCCGGCTCAGCTCCTCGCAACTCTTGCGTAGCTTTTGAAAGCGGCCGATCATGCCAAGGCTCTCTTCGTATCCCCGCATCTGCGCCGTAGCTCTGCGGACCAGATCCGATACTGCCTGTTTGCTGATACCTTTTTGCTCTGCAATCTCATTCAAAGAGAGGTTCTGATACACGACCAGTTCGTAGATCTCCTGCTGATGGCTCGTCAAAAGCGGCCCGTAAAAATCATACAGCATTCCCTGCTCTACGATCTGTTCCACATTCTGCTCTGCCATTGCTGCGATAACGCTCCCTTATCCTTTGTTCGTGTTCATTCTCTTTTGTGCGCCCCGCGGCAGAAAACTCCGCACACGCCGACACCTTGGGTATCTTAACCAGAAACGTCCGCTGTGTCAAGTATTTTTTCTTGACACAGCGGACATTTCTGGTCACTCGTTTCTGTTCACCCGTTTCTGTTCACACATCAGCAAGTGCATCCATTCTCATCCTTCCGCAAGGCTCACATCCAGCCCCACTTCGTTTGCAATTCCCTGCACGGTTCCCGTGGTGCTGTACTGCCACATACTGAAGCGATACGGAAAATATAGCCCCGCCCCGGTATTGGCAATCCATTTGCCGTAGCCTTCCAGCGTATCGATATTCAGATTCATCACAAAGGATGCGAGATTCCCGTAGATCAACGGCTCATAGCCGGCTGCCTCGATGGTGTCGCAAAAAGCCGCTACGCAGTCCGTCCATGTCGATTTCCCGACGCCGGCGTTCTCATCCTCCTGCGGCATATTGACCCAGACGGCAACCGGGTAGTCAATTTTGTCCTGACAGGACTCGAGCCGGCTTGCCAGTTTTTCTGCCGCAGCCTTTGCCTCGTCCTCCGTGGTTTCTCCCAGCACATAGTAGACCCCGACGTGGAGACCGGCCTCGGCGGCTCCTGCGATGTTATCCTCCAGACGTTCATCCTCTTTGATGACCGCTTCCTCGCCGTTTCTTTCGGATGCTGTTCGCCCGCCGCCGCAGATCATGGCAAATGCCACATCATCCTCTGCCACCAGGCTCCAGTTAATATCGCCGTTTTTCTCGGAAACATCGATTCCGGACTGAAGATGAATCTTGTTTTCGCCGGAATACTGAAGCCTTCCGTCATCTGTAAGCGAGAAGTCCTCTGACTGGAAGGAGTTCCTCTCAACCCCCTTCAGAATCGGATAGAAATAATATTTGCCTCCGCTCACCACTACAATGTCATCTGAGAACAAGCCCCGCAGCATCGAGGCGGTGCTGCCTCCGGATTCCATCGCCGATTGGATTTGCATCAGCAGATCCTTCCGGGCGTCTTCTTCGCCTTCTGCCCTGGCAGTTTTCTCTTTTTTCTCGACCTCGCTTCGGGTATACAGTGTTTTCGTGCTGCCCTTCAAAAGGTCCAGTTCATCGGCCAGCTCCTGTTTTTCTCTGGTCGCCTGGCCGGCCTGATGGAAGGCAAAGCCTGCTGCGGCAAGAGCAAGGAGAGTGACAGTGCACAGAAAAATGATGTTGCACTGATACAGAAACTGAGACTGCCGAATGGATTTTTCCATTCCGGAACCCTTTTCGCCGTGCCCTAGCATTTTCCGATTCGTCTTACCATTTTTACCGGCGGCCGCGTTACTCCCGAGGGATTTCGTTGCAGTTGCTCTATGGATGGTATTCTTGCTGCTGTTTTTACTGTTCTTGATATTCATGATGTTCCCGGTCAACCTGGTACAGCGTTTGCCCCCAAAATCGCTGTACTAGCTGCGTCCATTTTTTTCGTCCTGCTTGGCTGCAAAAAATGCCCAGGGATCCTCGTCTTCATCCTCCAAAGGCTCGTCTGCTGCCGCATTCGAATCCTCCTTTGGCTCCTCATGGCCGGCAATCTCGTTATTTTCCGAGTTCTCCGACTCCTGCTCCTTTGCATCGAACAATGCCGCAACAAAGTCATCCGGATCAAAGCGCTGCAGATCCTCCTGCTGCTCGCCGACACCGATGTACTTGACAGGAATTCCCAGCTCGGACTCCACAGCAATGGCAATGCCCCCCTTGGAGGAGCCGTCCATCTTGGTGAGAATAATGCCGGTCAGCTCGGCCACCTGCGAGAACTCTCTTGCCTGGGACAGCGCATTCTGCCCGGTTGCCGCATCCAGAACCACCAGATTCTCCCGCTTTGCATCCGGAAACTCCCGCGAAATAATACGGCCGATCTTTTCCAGCTCATTCATCAGGTTCTTTTTGTTATGAAGGCGCCCTGCTGTGTCACATAGGAGAATGTCTGCGTGCCTTGCCTTTGCCGCACTCACTGCATCGTAAACAACGCTGGCAGGATCCGCTCCTTCTGCACCTGCAATCATCTCGACACCGGCCCGCTCCGACCAGACCTTCAGCTGATCGTAGGCCGCCGCGCGGAAGGTATCTGCTGCCGCAATGAGGACTTTTTTGCCCTGTGCTTTGTAATTGGCCGCAAGCTTCCCGACAGACGTGGTCTTACCAACGCCGTTGACTCCGATGATGAGAACAACTGAGGGGCCTTCCTCAAAATCGTAGGCATTCTCGTCCACATGCATCTGCTCGCGGATGTTCCGGACAAGGAGCTCCCGGCAGTCCGAAGGCTCCTTGATGTGCTGCTCCTTCACCTGCTGCCGGAGCTTTTCCAGCACTCTGTCGGTTGTCTGCACGCCCATGTCGCCCATGATCATGATCTCTTCGAGCTCCTCGTAGAAATCCTCATCAATGGCACTGTGCCCCAAAAACACCTGGTTCATGCCGGAGACAATGTTGTCTCTGGTTTTAGTCAGGCCGTTTTTCAGCCGGGCAAAAAAGCCCTGTTTTTCCTGTTCACCCATATTGTCATCCTTACCCGAAAATCTTGGTATTTATCTTAAGAAGCCAGATCCTTGTCATCAATCAGGCTGACCGAAACAAGAGTGGACACACCTTTCTCCTGCATCGTAATGCCATACAGTCTGTCTGCTCGGTCCATGGTCCCTCGCCTGTGGGTAATGACAATGAACTGCGTGTTGTCCGTGAGTTTGCGCAGATAATCAGCGTAGCGCACAACGTTATTCTCATCCAGTGCTGCCTCAATCTCATCCAGAAGGCAGAACGGCGAAGGCTTCAGGTTCTGGATCGCGAATAGAAGCGAGATGGCCGTCAGCGATTTCTCACCACCTGACATCTGCATCATATTCACCAGCTTTTTGCCCGGCGGCTGCGCGATGACACGCACACCTGCCTCCAGAATGTCGGCATCCTCCATTAGCTCGAGCTTGCCGGATCCGCCGCCAAAGAGCTGTTTGAATACCTTGTCGAACTCTTCCTGAATCCTTGCGAACTGCGTCTTGAACTGTTTGCGCATCTGGACATCCAGCTCTTCAATGATTTTCTCCAGAGATTCCGCAGCAGCAGTCAGGTCATCGTGCTGTCCCTTGAGGAAGGTATAGCGTTCCTTGACCTCCTGGTATTCCTGAATGGCATTGACGTTGACACTGCCAAGGCTCCGGATCTGTTTTTTGAGCTCATCAGCGCGGTTTCGCATCGCAGGAAGATCCGTCATCGTCTCGTCCTTTAATTCCATGGCCTGGGACGGGGTCAGCTCGTACTCACTCCAGAGGTAATTGATCTGCCGTTCGATGGTCTCCTCGGCCTTGCCTGCCAGCTCACTAAGGCGGAATACCTCCTTATCAAGTCTTGCCTTTTCCTCTGAAAGGTTCTCTCTGCTGGCAAGGGCCTCTTTCTGCTGCCTTGTAAGGTCGTTTTTGCGCTCCTGACTGTTCTTAAGGAGCTCCTGCTGCTCACCGAGGTTGACATGTGCGCTTTCCATCGTGCCCTGCAAAGTTTCGATATTCTTTTTCTTGTCTTCAATGGCCTGACTGCCCTGCTGAATACTGCTCTGAATTTCAGCCAGCTCTGCATGAAGTCTTGTCAGCTCGCTGTCTACACGAGCCAGCTCCTGTTCCTCGAATTCCTGTTTTTGTCTCTTTTTCTGAATCTCGATATCCCATTTCTGAACGACAGATACCTTTTCGTCCTCTTCATCGCGCAGGCCTGCAAGGCGCTTCGTCATCTCCTCCACTGCCTGATTGGCCTCTTCTTCAATGTGCTGGGACTCTTCGAGCTGCCTTTGAATTTCCTGTTCTTCACGTTCGAGATCCTGTTTGGTATCCTCGATGGATACATTCTCCTCCCGAAGGGCTTCGTACCCTTCCGCGGATTCCTTTTTGCGCTGCTCCTCGGCATTGATATTCATACGGGCGGTGTTCTGCTCGATGAATTTAGCCTGGAGCTGAACGCGGATGGATTCCTGCTCCGCACGGAGTTTATTGCGGTCGTTTTTGGCCTTTGCAATCTCTTCCTCCATGGTTTCCATGGAAGTCTTCAGCTCTTTTACGCGCTTTTCGAGTTCTGCCATCTCGCGGCGTCTTCCCAAAAGGTTCGAATTGTTGCGGAACTGACCGCCACTGATGGCACCGCCCGGCATGAACATCTCGCCTTCGAGGGTTACCATTCGGATCTTCTGCTGATATTTGCGCGAGATCTCAACGGCATGATCGTATTGATCCACAACGAGGATCCGCCCCAGAAGGGAACGGGCAACATCGCGATACTCCGGTGAAATCTTGACCAGCGTATCAGCCAATCCGATAACGCCCCGCTCCTTTAAGGCTCCCATCATATTAAAGCCCTGTGTATTACGGATTGCCGTCAGAGGCAGGAACGTGGCGCGGCCTGCCTTCTCCCGCTTCAGGAGACTGATCATGCGCTTGGCGGTATCTTCATCATTCGTTACGATGTTCTGAATGCTGCCGCCAAGGGCTGTCTCAATGGCCGTCTCATATTTTGGCTCGGTCTTAATCAGATCTGCCACAACGCCGACAAGGCCCGGTTCCTGATCCTTGTGTTCCATGACACGCTTGACGCTCCCGCCAAAGCCTTCGTAGCGCTCTGTCAGATTGGCAAGGGCATCCAGCCTTGATTTCTCCTTGTGATATTCCGTCTCTGTTGCACGGAGTCTGTCATCCGCACCGGTCAGGGTACTTTTGTATTCTGCGATCTTTCCTTCCAGTGCCTTCTGGCGATCTCCAAGGTCAGCCACCTCGCCGGCCACCTTTTCGAATACGCCCCGCAGACGTTCCAGCTCTCTGTCATGCTCGGCCTCGTCGCTGGATGCCCGAACCAGCTTGGACGTCAGTTCGGATTTGCGCACCTCATACTGTTCCCGGCGCGTATTCATGGCAGCCATTCTGGCCTTGATGGTTCCGCGATTATTCAGCGTTTCCATGAGTGCGCTGCGCTTGGCATCGATCTTGTCATTTAAGCGGTTCTGTTCCTCCTGCAGTGCAGTCAGAGCCTCCTGGGCCTTGTCTCTTGCACTCTGCAGCTTAGCCATCTCGTCATCTACACTGGTCTTGCCGCCGGCAATGGCCGCACGCTCGTTCTTTTTTTCCTCGATCTCGCCCTGCACCGATTCCTCTCTCGTGCGGAAATGCTCGGCATTTCCTGTCATGGAACGAATCGATTCCTCTGCCACCTTGATTTGGGTCTCCAGCTGATTGCGGATCACATTGCTGCGGGAGATCTCGCCTCGTGCATTCTCGATGGCCGTCTCCAGTTCCTCCAGCTCAGTACCAAGGCGGTCATAGGTTTCCTTGGCTTCCTCGTAGCTGCGGCCGGTTCTGTCCAGCTCCTCCTGTGTGTTCGCAAGGTTTCCCTTCATTTCATCCAGACGGGTCATTGTCTCACTGTTCTGCATCAGGAATAGATTTACATCAAGGTTCTTTAATTCCTCATGCGCCTTCAGGTAAATCTGTGCCTTTTCCGCCTGACGCTCCAGGGGTCCCACCTGGCGCTCCAGCTCAGCCAGAATGTCGCTGACACGAACCAGGTTGGCTTTTTCGTTCTCCAGCTTTTTGCGCGAGGTCTCCTTGCGGCGCTTGAATTTAACAATGCCAGCCGCCTCATCGAACAATTCGCGGCGGTCCTCCGGCTTGTCGGAAAGGATCTTCTCGATCTGACCCTGACCGATGATGGAGTAACCCTCTTTTCCGATTCCGGTATCATAAAACAGCTCCTGCACATCGCGCAGACGAACCTGCACATTGTTCAGGAGATATTCGCTCTCACCGCTGCGGTAGAGCCTTCGTGCCACGGTCACCTCCTGGTAATCCACCGGGAGTTTGTGGTCCGAATTGTCGAACGTAATCGCAACATAGGCAGAGGACAACGGCTTTCTGAGCTCCGTCCCGGAGAAAATAACGTCCTGCATGGAGCCGCCGCGGAGCTGTTTGACTCTCTGCTCCCCCAGCACCCAGCGAACGGCGTCCGCTACGTTGGATTTGCCCGAACCATTGGGCCCCACAATTGCAGTAAAACCATTGTGAAAATCCAGCTTGATTTTATTGGCAAAGGACTTAAAGCCCTGAATTTCGATACTCTTTAAATACATTCGTCACCTGTATTATCTGCGTTTCCTTACTTTTGCATTGCCAGAAGCGCCTCATAGGCTGCGTTCTGTTCTGCGGCCTTTTTCGATCTGCCGCTCCCTTTGGCAATGACCTTGCCTTCAATGCCGGCAGTCACGGTGTAGGTTTTATTATGGCAGGGGCCTTCCTCCCCCACCACCTCATAGGAGACCATCTTGCCCGATTTCTGGCAGCGCTCCTGCAGAATGGATTTGGCATCGTAAAATAACAACTTCCCTTCCAGATCCGACAAGATGAACTGGAGGATAAAGGCCCTGGGGACTTCAATGTCATGGCTGTCCAGATACATTGCGCCGATCACGGCCTCCATGACATCGGCTGTGATGGAATCCTTGCCGCGTCCGCCACCGGCCTCTTCTCCGCGTCCTAACCGGATGAACTGCTCCAGATCAATGTCTCTTGCGCAGAACGCAAGGGACGGCTCGCAGACAAGAGATGCACGCATCTTGGTCAGCTCGCCTTCCTTTTTGTTCGGATATTTATTGTACAGGAATTCACTGGATATCATCTCCAGTACCGCATCGCCCAGGAATTCGATTCTCTCGTAATCTTCATAGCGGCGGATTTTCTGTTCGTTTGCATAGGATGTGTGCGTTAAGGCACACTCTAACAGATACCGGTCACGGAAGTGATAGCCAATGCGTTTCTCCAGCTCTTCCGTTGCCGGTCTCTCCTGTTGTGTCATTCTGTTCCTTTCCAGGCCGTATCTTTTTGCAGCGCTTGTTCCGCTGCCGCCTGTATCCCCGCCATCCGTAGGTCCCGGCGCAGATGCAGGCAGCAGCCTTGATTCTGCGTCTTTAGTCTGCCTCGCCGGTTGCCTTCTTGATGAGCTCCAGAGCCTCTGCTACGGTCTTGATGTTCTCGGTATCCTCCTGCGGAACCGTAACGCCGTACTCCTCCTCGATTCCCATGAGAATCTGATACAGATCCAGGGAATCTGCGCCGAGGTCATCGGTAAAAGTGGTCTCTGTCGTAATTTCATCGGGATCGACGTTCAGAACGTCCGCGATGATTGCCTGGAGCTTTTTCATATCTTCATCCATTTTATTTTCCCCTTTTCGTTTACTGTTGTGTCTTTTTCGTGCGATCTACAAGATGCATCCTGTCCTTGAACTGCCCGTTAATGTCAGCCTTCTGGAAAGTAATACACTGCTCAATGGAGTTACGAACCTCGATTGCCTTGGCACTGCCGTGCGTCTTGACAACCAGACCCGTCAGTCCCAGGAGCGGAGCTCCGCCGTAGGTGCTGGTGCTGAACTTTTTGAGTACTGTCTTAAGAGACGGTTTGATCAGGAGTCCGCCGATCTTACCGGTTGCAGAGCTCATCAGTGCATCCTTGATCTCGTGGAGCAGCGTGGAAGCCACGCCTTCGTACATCTTCAGAATGGCATTTCCGGTAAAGGCATCGCAGACCACAACATCTGCAGCACCTGCCGGAATGTCTCTTGCCTCAATGTTACCGATAAAGTTAATGGCTCCCTGTTCTCCCAGCTCCTTTAAGAGCGGATAGGTTTCCTTTACCAGAGCATTCCCCTTTTCCTCTTCGGCACCGATGTTAAAGAGCGCTACTCTCGGTCTGGAAATGCCGACAACGCTCTCCATGTAGATCGAACCCATCTGTGCGAACTGCACGAGCTGTGAGGATCTGGCATCGACATTGGCTCCGCAATCGATGAGGAGCACCGGACCTGCGCAGGTCGGCATCAAGGGTGCCAGCGGCGGACGCTCAATGCCTTTGATGCGTCCCACCACAATCTGTCCGCCTACCAGCGTCGCACCGGTAGAACCGGCGGTCACAAAGGCGTCAGCCTCTTTGTCATGAACCATCTTCATTCCACGCACAATGGAGGAATCTTTTTTGGTTCGGATGGCATTCACCGGAGGCTCTGCCATCTCAATCACTTCTGTTGTGGGAATCACGGTGATGTGATCTTTGGGGTAGTCGTATTTCGCCAGTTCTTCGTTTAGGGCTTTCTCATCACCAAGGAGCAGGATCTGTACCTGATCCAGGTCTTTTGCTGCCTCCGCAGCGCCCTTTACGATCTCGCCCGGCGCATTGTCACCACCCATGCCATCTACGGCCACGCGGATTCTGCCGCCGTATTCATTTGCAGCTGCATTATTCTCCACTTAAGTTTCTCCTGTTCTTTTCAAGGATCCGGCACCGATGTATCAAACGGACCGGATCGTGTACACGCTTCCTGAGCCGAACCTACCACATATTGTGGCATCACATGATACAGTAACACGCAAGTGAAAGTTGTTCAACAAGAAAAACCCGGTACAGCTGACGCTGTACCGGGTCTGGTCTTGATGTGGTGAACATCAATCTTCTGTCGCGATGATCTCTTTCTTATTATAAGAACCGCAGTTCTTGCAAACTCTGTGAGGCATCATCAATGCGCCGCACTTGCTGCACTTAACAAGAGTCGGAGCAGACATTTTCCAGTTCGCTCTTCTCTTATCTCTGTGGCTTCTGGAAGATTTGTTCTTAGGGCAAATAGACATCAGTACCACCTCCTTACTCTTCGTAGTTCTTGAAACATGCACGTCTGATTATATGAGTGCAAGTAAGGGTTGTCAAGTTTTTTTTATCAGTCTGCAGAAACCAGTGCAAGGGTCTCCTGTGCAATGGCCAGCTCTTCGTTGGTCGGGAATACAACAACCTTTACCTTGGATTCCGGCTTGGAAATCTCAGCGATTTCTCCTCTGGTGCCTGCATTCTTCTCATCATCAAACTCAATTCCCAGGTAGCCCAGATACTGGTAAACCAGTGCTCTGGAAGCGGTATCGTTCTCACCGACACCTGCGGTAAAGCAGATCAGGTCAACACCGTTCATGGCTGCTGCATAAGAACCGATGTATTTTGCCACGCGGTAAGCCCATGCATCCAGTGCGATCTTAGCCTTCTCATCGCCCTTGTTGCATGCAGCCCACAGATCACGGAAATCAGAGGACAGATTGCCGGACAGTGCATACACGCCGGACTCCTTATTCAGGATCTGATCAACCTCATAAGCAGTGATGCCTTCCTTGCCTGCAATGTAATCAACAACAGCAGGATCCAGGTCGCCGGAACGAGTTCCCATGATCAGGCCTTCCAGAGGAGTCAGACCCATGGAGGTATCGATGCACTTGCCATACTCTACCGCAGAGACAGATGCGCCGTTGCCCAAATGGCAGACGATGGTCTTGAGCTCTTCCGGCTTTTTGCCGATGAATTTTGCAGCCTCTTTGGATACAAATGCGTGAGAGGTGCCGTGGAAGCCATAGCGGCGGATCTTGTACTGATCATAATATTTCCACGGAATTGCATACATATATGCCTTAGCCGGCATGGTCTGATGGAATGCAGTATCGAATACAGCAACCATCGGAGTGTCAGGCATCAGAGCCTTGCAGGCCAGAATACCGGTCAGGTTAGCCGGGTTGTGCAGAGGAGCCAGATCAGACACCTCACGGATAGCATTGATAACCTCATCGTCAATAATCACAGACTTGGTGAACTTCTCTCCGCCGTGTACTACGCGGTGGCCGACTGCGCCGATCTCCTTCAAAGACTTGATGACGCCGGTGCCGACATCGGTCAGGGCATCCAGAACCAGGCTGATAGCCTTTTTGTGATCTTCGATCTGCGTCTGAGTCTTGATCTTGCCGCTCTTTACGCGAAGGTTCTCATAAGTGATCACGCCGTCAATGCCGATGCGCTCACACAAACCCTTTGCGATGCACTCGCTGGTCTCGGTGTCAATGACCTGGAACTTCAGAGAGGAGCTGCCGCAGTTGATAATTAAAATATTCATCGTATTTTCCTTTCCATCCCTCTTAAACAGAACACTCAAGCACGGCTCCTCTTTTACCAGAGGAGCCCTCCTGAGTGTTCGTAGTCGAATCGTATCGGTTCTTTACTGAGCCTGTACTGCAGTCAGTGCAACGACGCCGACGATATCCTGCCAGAAGCATCCTCTGGACAGATCGTTAACCGGCTTTGCGATGCCCTGGAGCATCGGGCCGTAGGCATCAGCCTTTGCCAGACGCTGTACCAGCTTGTATGCATTGTTGCCGCAGTCCAGATTCGGGAATACCAGAATGTTGGCCTGACCTGCAACCGGGCTGCCGGGAGCCTTGGAGGCTGCAACGGAAGGAACCAGTGCTGCGTCAACCTGCAGCTCGCCGTCGCATACCAGCTCCGGATACTGCTCGTGTGCAATCTTCACGGCATCAACAACCTTGTCAACCAGTGCGTGTTTTGCAGAGCCCTTGGTGGAGTGAGAAATGAAGGCAACCTTCGGATCGTCTGCAACCAGCTGACGGAAGCTCTTAGCCGATGCATTTGCAATATCTGCCAGCTGCTCAGAATTAGGGTCCTGATTCAGGCCGGAATCTGCAAAGATAAATGTACCATTGTGGCCATACTCGCAGTTCGGAACATCCATGATAAAGAAGCCGGAAACCTCCTTGGCATCCGGAGCGGTGCGGAGAATCTGCAGTGCAGGGCGAAGGGTGTTGGCGGTAGAATGGCATGCGCCGGATACCAGGCCGTCTGCCTCGCCGTTCTTAACCATGATGACACCAAAGGTAGTGTAATCCGTAGTCAGCTGCTCTCTTGCCTTCTCCGGTGTCATTCCTTTGTTCTTACGAATTTCAACGAGGAGGTCTACGTATTTATCCAGCTTCTCGCCGCAGTTCTGAGGATCCACGATAACAGCATCGCTTACGTGCACGCCATAGGACTTGGCATCTGCGTAGATCTGTTCCGGATTGCCCAGCAGAATGATTCTGGCAATCTTCTGGCTCAGAATCTCAGCAGCTGCACGGATAGTGCGCTCGTCCTCTGCCTCCGGCAGAACGATTGTCTTAACGTTAGCCTTTGCACGTTCCTTAATTCCATCAATGAATGACATTACCCTTTTCCTCCTCATATTCGGTACCTCGCGGCACCTGATGATGACTGCATGTTATTAAATTTTTTCTTATCAAACTCTCATTTTTTCAGCATCAGAATACATGCCAAACCTATGAAAGCGTTTACATTATATCCTCCTGAAAAATGCCCTGCAAGGACAAATTGTGACACTTTTTTAACAATTGTGTATCTGTTTAGCACCTGCCTGTTTCGATCAGGAATTTGGCTACTTGCAGACGAGATCTCGCCTTTTAAGACTCCTTCAGCAGCTTTCTCACCTTGCTCTTGATCCTTTGCAGCGCATTGTCCATGGCCTTGGGATCCTTGCCGAGTTGTTCTGCAATTTCCCTGTAATCCATATCCGACAGATACAGATCCAAAACCTCCCGTTCCAAAGGACTTAGGGCAGCCCAGATCTCCTCTTCCAGGCGCCGTCCGCTCTCCCTTGAGATGTACTGCACCTCCGGATCTGTATCTTCCGAGGCCAGAAAATCCAGAAAGCTCCCCTCGCGCTCTGCTGCATTCCCGTTACTCCTGCTAGAGATCCCCCCGGATCCTGCGGACTCCGCTGTGCCCTGCTGCCCGTTTGCATATGCCGCATCATAGGACAACGCCTCGTTCAGCGGTTGGTGCTTTTTGCGGCTGGCTGCCTCGATGGCGGTATACAGCTGCCTCGTCACACACAGATTGGCAAAGGTCGAAAAGGAGGTTTCCCTGTCTTGATCATAATCCCGAAGCGCCTTGAACAGTCCCAGCATTCCTTCCTGCAAAAGGTCATCTCTGTCACCTCCATTTGGCAGGAACAGGTCTGCCGCCTTGCTGCGCACCAGGCCCTTATATTTTTCCATCAGAAAATCAGTCGCAGCAGAATCTCCGCTGCGACTGAGTCTTATCAGTTCCTCATCTGTTAAATTCAGGTATCGTTCGCTCATATTCTATACAAGGTAACTAGTACAGCGTTTGCAAAATAACTGGCCAGATAACGCAGAATGATTTTCGGAGA
>CAVCWT010000036.1:0-23648 GCA_963605745.1 Lachnospiraceae bacterium | reverse complement strand
GCCGATGTGGCTCAATTGGCAGAGCAGCTGATTTGTAATCAGCAGGTTATCGGTTCGAGTCCGATCATCGGCTTGAACATTTGCCAATAGCTTCATGGCAGATGAATTTCATATATGGATGGATTCCCGAGTGGCCAAAGGGAACAGACTGTAAATCTGCTGCATATTTGCTTCGGTGGTTCGAATCCACCTCCATCCATTTGTTACACCTACAGTGGACAGAGCTCCATTGCAATATCGCGGGGTGGAGCAGTCTGGAAGCTCGTCGGGCTCATAACCCGAAGGTCACAGGTTCAAATCCTGTCCCCGCTACTCAATTTCATACGTTTGTTGATATGCCTAGATAGCTCAGTTGGTAGAGCAGAGGACTGAAAATCCTCGTGTCGCTGGTTCGATTCCGGCTCTAGGCATTTTTTTATTGCGTAAAGATCTGATGCAGAAATATCCGTCAAAGATGGAATATGAGTAAAAATAAAAGATACCGCCTTGATGATGTTCTAAATCAGGGCGGTATCTTTTTTAATATTCAATACAGAAAATGTGGATTTAAACAGCAGAGCCATAGAAAACGCAGTAGAGCCTTAGAAGACCGAACACCGGATTATTGAATAAGGCCCATCATAAACTCCACAATATCAGCACAATGTCTGGCAGCTTTGCTTTCGAACACATCATAGGATTCGGTAACACTCTCGTCTGCCTTATCTGAAATGGCACGGATAATGACAAATGGAATATTGTTTGCATGCGCAGCCTGGGCAATTGCTGCACCTTCCATTTCACAGCACATCCCATGGAAATCGCTCTTAAGCTGCTCTTTTTTGGCCTTGGAGGAGATGAATTGATCACCGGAGAGAATCTGCCCTTCAAAGACTTGAACGTCAGGAGCGGCCTTCTGGACGGCTTCTACGGCATGTGCACGAAGAGAAGGGTCTGCAGGGAAGGAAATCATCCCTTCCTGTGGAATTTCTCCGAGTTGATAGCCAAAGATCGTTGCGTCTACGTCATGGTACATAGCGTCTGTTGAAACAACGATGTCGCCAATATTAATGCGATTGTCAAGAGAACCGGCAACGCCGGTATTCATCACATGAGTAATCTGAAAATGATCAACGAGCAACTGAACGCAGAGAGCAGCATTTACCTTACAAATCCCGCTCTTAACAACAACTGCGGGGACACCGTTCAGGAGTCCTTCACTGAATTCCATTCCGGCATAGGATAAGGAATGCGCTTGCTCCAGATGCTCCTTCAGGGATGCAACCTCGACATCCATTGCACCGATGATTCCGATTTTGACAGTTTGTTTCATTGTTCAGTAACCTCCTTATGAAAATGCCTTATGAAAATGGTATCTATTACTGTAAAAATCCCGGACAGCGGCTGCGGGAGTGCCGCAGACACGCATCGGTTGATTTTTATTTGTGGTGGCGCCTGCGTGAGCAGGCATTTTCGAGTTGTGGCATCAGCCATTTTCGAGTACCAAAATCGAGATGGGTGCTAAACAGTTATCTTTTTACTGAACTAAAACGCAGCATAGATAAACGATTCGGCTTCAAATCCAGGACCGTACTGCCCTAAGATTATAACAATAAAAAACAGCGCAAACAAAAGCAGCCATCTGGTCGGCAGGTTCTGTTCTGCCAGCTGCAGACGAACGGACCCATTTTGCTGCAGGGATTCAACATAGAACATTAACAGTACGGCGAGTAGCAAAACGATCAGATCTGCAAGATCCAATCCCATCGCTTCTAAACCGTTCAGAGAAAACACGATGGGGCTCCAGGTCATCATTGCACGGTACATGTGGATGGCATGGGAGACACTGTCAGACCGGAAAAAGATAAAACCGCTGCAGGCGAGCAGAAAGGTTCGAACACGCCGAAAGGCAATATGGCCAGCAGTTTCTGTATGGATATGCAGAAGAGCGTTGATGCGGTTCCAAAGCGATGCACCCTCCTGTTCAATGACGATATAGCAAAAATGAAGCAGACCGGAGCCAATGATGTATTTAAGGAACCCCCCGTGCCAGAAACCGACGACGAACCACATCAGGAACATGGCCAGATACATGGGAAGTTTTTTGCCCTTCTTGCGCCCAAAGCGTTTGACGGACTTTTCACGCAGCTTGTAAAAAAGATTTGTTTTCTGCAGAGGGTAAAATACATAATCCTTGCACCAGGTGCCGAGCGTAATGTGCCAGCGTCTCCAGAATTCAGTCATCGATTCCGAAAAGAAGGGAGACTGGAAGTTTTCCGGCAGAGTAATTCCAAGAACCTGCGAGACTCCGAGGACAATGTCCATGCAGCCGGAAAAATCCGTGTACAGCTGAATGGCGAACAAGGCAGCTGCAACCGGTACATAGAAACCATGATAGGTTTCGTAATCGGCAAAAACAGTGTTTACCATCACGGCAGCGCGCTCGGAAATGACGATCTTCTTAAAAAAGCCCCAGAGAATGCGCTGGGAGCCCTGCGTGAGATTGATGTAGGTCAAGCGCCTCTTACAGGAGAGCTGCGGGGCGAATTCCTCATAACGTGAGATCGGACCGGAGGTTAATTGCGGGAAATAGCTCCCAAAGACAGCAAAACGGAGCAGATTTGTCTCTGCAGTTAAGCCGCCGTCGTTAACATTAATCAGATAGCCGAGGAGCTGAAGGGTGTAAAATGAAATGCCAAGAGGCGCCAGCGCAGACAGTTCAGGAAGTGCGGCAGACACATGGAAGACGTTCAGCGTAGCCTGTACGCAGGTCAGATATTTGAACAAAAATAACAGAACCAAATTGAATACAATGGTTCCGTGAAAAAGTACATGGTGACGGCGTGTTCCACGGCAATGCGAAATGGCCAGCGCCGCACCGTAAATACTGAGAATGGACACAGATAACGAGAAAATTGCCACCAGGCCATGCGTCAATGACAGCAAAAATACGACATTGGCGACCAGCAGAACCAGATTCTGGAGTTTGCCGGGAACGATGTAGTAAAGAAAGGCCAGAAACAGGCAAAAGCCTAAAAACTCCAAGGAAATCAGTGCCATATACATTCTCCATAAAAAGAAAAGATGCCTTCAGGCAAAAACATCAATGGTGAAAATAGGTGAAAATGCCGAAGGCTGTAAAAACGTTATGAAGCAGGATGATTCATCAAACTCTCTGCAGAATGATATCTGCCATTTCACCGACATTCTTCATTCCGGTTGTTTCGGACATGGTAAATTTCATGCCGAAGGCCTTTTCAACGGATACAATCAGATCAATATGCTCCAGGGAATCCCAATCCTCAATATCTGCGGAAGTGGTGGAATCGGTGACGGTAATTGTGTCATCATCAAATACGGTACGAAAAACATCATTCAGCTTGTTGAATACTTCTTCTCTTGTCATAATAATCTCCTTGTGTGTTTGCAGCAGACGCAGAGAGTTGTGTCCACTTTCAGTGCGAATTGACAGCAATCACATCTGTCTTTCGGACGTAGCTGTCATCAATCAGCAGATGCCAGACGGTATTACCGTCTGTATCCTCCGAGATTTTATCAAATCCCTGAAGCTGATAAAAATCGCGAACCATTTTATTTTTGGCTGTGGGATAGTAATAGCCGCGAATTTCATGAATATTTCTGGACAGGCAGGCAGCTGCCAGCTCATCCATCATAGCAAATTCCATTTCTCTTTTTAATACCCGGCAGCTCATCAGCCACAGATCAATATGGAACAATTCCGGATTGTTCTCAGCGATATGACCGCAAACAACGCTCACGACACCATTGTCGCCGAAACGATCTTCCAGCTTTCCGTACAGGGTAATGCGCTGCGGATCTGCAGCAAATTCGTCGATATCGGCCTGTGAGCAGCGAAGCGTTGTCAGGTTAAACTGGTTGCTCTTGTTCGTCAGCTGTGCAATGCGAGCCATGTACATGGGAGCAAACGGCTGAATCTCTGCCTTCATTTCGAGAGACAGAAGATATTCATGGTAATCGGTAAAGCTGGCCTCTTGCCGGACCCTTTGCAGGTTCGCCCGATACATATCGTTGCGGCCAAGGTCGTCGCCGGAGAGCGTCGTAATTTCAAAATATCCTGCGCGGTCGAGATCGGTAATGTAATGCTCGGGAACTGTCATCTCCGGAACTCCAACGGCAGGAAGCTGCCCCTTTACAATGTGTCGCTCAGCAGGATTATCGTCGACAAAGACCAGAGCATCGACACCAATGTTAATTTCAGCAGCAATCTGTTCCAAATTACGATCTTTCGGTTCCCAGTTGGCCTTCAGGATCAGAAAATCTTTCGGATGAAGGACAGAATCGGGACGACTGAGACCGGCCAGAGCATTTTCTTCATCATTTTTAGAATCAACGGCCAGGAGAACACCAAGGTCAGTATGCTCCTTGATATAACTCTGGAACTCGCTGTAGAGCTGTGCAGTGGGTGTTTCCTGCCCGATTTCGATATTTTCAGGCCCGTCGTCTCCGACAATTCCGCCCCAAAGCGTATTATCCAGATCCAGAACCAGAGCCTTTTTATTCTTGCCGTAAATGGATTTGATGATGTTGGCCAGGTTGTATGAAAGCTCAGGGATGGCAGGGACGGCCAGGGCGTATTTGTACATATGCCAGTAATAGGGATCGGCCCATTTCGTCAGACCATAGCTGGAAGCCAGAAAATTAATGTCCTGGACATAAAAATTCTCATGAGTACGGGCATATTCATAGAGACGTTCATTCAGCCTGGTTACAAAGTTCAGCTTGCCGTGATGATCGGACACATCCTTATTGCCCATGAGCCGGTAAAAGGGCTGTTCAAAATTGTTCTGAATCACAGGGCAATGGTAGGAGGCAGCAATTTTGTCCCACATTTGGATGAAGGGATGGATCGTATCCTCTAAAAGCGACGAGATGTCATCTTCACTCATACGGACGGTGGGGAAGCTGCGAATGTTCCGAGTGGAAGTGTGAATGAAAATCAGATCAGGTTCAAAGGCCACAAGCTCCGGATTGTCGAACATGACGTCCTGCCAGTACTGCGCATATTCGGACTCGAAGAAAGTCGGCTCAATGCCCTGATTGAGCAGGAAGAGCTCGAGGATCTTTTTGATGTCACTTGTTGTAGAGCCGCCAAGGACCGCAATCTTCTTGGGAATTCTCTTCACGGAGGTGTCCTCCAGAAGGCGACGGCGAAGCGACTTTTTCTTTTGCAGAATCAGTTCAGAATCAAAAGGATATTCCAGTTCAGTCAGCATAATACTCTCCTGTTGCCTGTGACTTTGCAAATCAGTTGCAGAAAATGGTTCATTATTATGAGGAGTCTGCGAAATCATCCGGCGTGATCTGGTTCGTTAATGTGTAAACGGTGTACCAGGATGAAACGTGGACCTGTATAACGATCTATATTACTCCCCGGCGGCCGAAAAGTGAGTGATGGTGGATCCGTCGGCAGAGATGGTAATGCGGTCAATGAGTTTATGGTTGGTATTGGTATAAACAGCGATAGTGACACCAGTGTTCTCGGAATCGAAGGCTGTATCAGCCGCATTCTGCTCTGTGGTATCCGAATCGAACCCAAGGGATGCAAGGCCCTGGCGGAGTTCGTCGGTGAGCTGGTCCTGTGTTACACCGCACAGCGCAATTTCGTAGGTCAGATCATCGTCTTCCTGATAGGTCCTTAGAACCTCCAGGCAGACATCCAGACGATTGACGGTTTTAATGGCCTGGGCGCGTCGTGTTTTGACATAGCGGGTTGCAACATGATCCATACGCTGAACATAGGCGGAATCGGAGCTCCTGTCGGGAACCTGATCGTAATTTTGCCGGATGTAGGAGCCGATGAAGGAGGTCAGCTTTGCGGAGCCGAACATATTCAGATGAACGCCGTCCCAGAAATCCTGGTACAGATCGAGATTCAGGGCCTCGGGTGTTTCCAGAAAGTTCAGGAAGGTGATATCGTTTTCGGCAGCCAGCTCGGCAACATCCTGCATGACACTGCGGCGGGAGTTAAAGGCATTTACGTCACAGTCGCCGTTTGCAGAGAAAGCAGGGCAGCAGATGAACAAGAGCTCTGTGCCGCTGTCCTTGCACAGGGCGATGATTTTATTGAGATATTCCCTGGAAATGTCACTAAGGGAGGTGTCGACATCATAGCGCTCATAAGGAACGGCATCGGTGGAAACGGTGGCAGCATAGAGAACGGAGCCGAGAGTGTCCTTTTGATAATTGCCGTTTGCAAAATCGGTCGCTGTCAGTTCCTTCCAACGGGAGTGGAAGGAATAAAAAGGCAGGTAAAATTCCATCCTGTCCTCTTCCGGAACCAGATTGCGGATCATGGAGTAGCGATACCGATCGGTCAGCGGCATCTGATCCGTCAGATAGTGAACCATTTTCGTACTGCGGGTCAGATAGATCTCTTCTGCATAGGTTACATCCAGCACAACCAGCTGCGGATGGTCCCTGGAGATGGCATCCTTCAGAATGTAGTAGCTGCAGGACAGTGCCTGGTTGCCGCAGGCAAGATTATAGGAAGCAATGCCGTAATCATTCCACAGCTCAACGGGCTGAATGCCGTTTTTCATAAGGGAGGGACCGGCAAAGATCACATCAAAGGAGCCGGGGGCATAGTCATAATAATAGGGAGAAAGTGCCTCTGCCTCCTTGGCGGTCATCACACGATTGACATAGTGAAAACCAAGCCCCAAAAGAGCCAGAAACAAGGCGATGCGGAGAAGGTAATGCCGCAGTATATAGTTGAAGGAATGTAATTTGCTCATATACTGCAAGTGTAACACAGCAGGAATGGTTCTGGTTAGCAGGAACTTGATTTTTATATCTGTTATAAAAATCCCCGGATCATGGTGATCCGGGGATAAACAAACGTGAACAGATCGAGTTGTTTTGGCATGTCATTTCAAATGCCGGGAAATCGTATCCATCGGCGAATGTATCATCCAAAATATCTCTGCAGCAGGCCTGCGAAGGCTTTGCCGTGGCGTGCCTCGTCCTTAGCCATTTCGTGGACGGTGTCATGAATGGCATCGAGGCCCAGGGCCTTTGCTCTGTCGGCAAGATCAACCTTTCCTGCGGTCGCGCCGTTCTCGGCGGCAACACGGACTTCAAGGTTGTGCTTGGTGGAGTCGGAGACAACCTCGCCGAGGAGCTCAGCGAATTTTGCAGCGTGCTCGGCCTCTTCCAGAGCAGCCTTCTCATAATACAGGCCGATTTCCGGATAGCCTTCGCGGATGGCAGCGCGGGACATTGCCAGATACATGCCAACCTCAGAGCACTCGCCTTCAAAATTGGCACGAAGGTCAGCCTTGATATCCTCGGGAACGTCCTTAGCAATGCCGACAATGTGCTCGGCAGCCCAGGTCATCTCATCCTCAACGGGAACAAATTTAGACTTGGGAGCCTTGCAGGTAGGGCACTTCCAATCCTCCGGAAGATCAGCGAATTTAACGCCTTCCTTCTCCTCATCGTAAATGTGACCGCAAATAAGACATCTGAATTTCATGGTGGTATCCTCCTTCGTTTTCTTCTGGTAGCTGTGGATCTGTTTAGCACCTGGCTATTTCAACATGAATCGGCCGTACTGCGGACAGATTCATGAGTTACGCATCGGTTACTGTAAATATCCCGGACAGCGCGCGGGAGTATCGCAGATACGTAGAAGCTGATTTTTATTTGTCGTGATGCCTGCAAAACAGGTGGTTCTTTTTAGGAATTGTTCCTGATAAGATGATACGTGACAGACCGCACATTAGTCTATACTAAAAGTAATTAACAAGGTCATCACGCTTTGCGCGGGCAGTAACATCTGTTCCGATCTGCTGTTATAATGGAGGAACAAAAACAGGGAGGCTGACATGTCATTTCGCAAGAAGCTGTTCATTGCATTTTCAATTGTTATTGTACTGCCGGCGCTGTTGACCGTCATTTCATATGAGATCATCTGTAAGGTCCTGCCCAGAGATGCGGCGATGGTCCCGAAGAGTGTGTTGAAAATAGTGGCAATTGCGATTATGGTTATTCTGATCGTGACGGCCGTTTTTTTGACGAGCTGGATCAAGTCCAGCATCCTGGATCCGATCAATCAGCTGAAGACGGCGATGGGCCAGATTCGCGACGGGAATCTGGACTACAGGCTGCCGAACATGGAAGAGGGAGAGATCGGCGAGCTCTACCAGGGATACGAGGACATGCGGCTGCGCCTGAAGGAGTCGGCAGAGGAGAAACTCGAGAATGACAAACACGACCGGGAGCTCATCAGTAACATTTCGCATGATCTGAAGACCCCCATCACCTCGATCAAGGGCTACGTGGAGGGACTCCTGGACGGGGTGGCCAACACGCCGGAAAAGCAGGAAAAATATCTGCGAACCATTTACAACAAGGTGGGCGATATGGTGCAGCTCATCAACGAGCTGACCTTGTATTCCAAGATCGATAACGACAAGATTCCCTACAATTTCCGGCGAATCAATCTGGCGGATTATTTTGGCGACTGCGTGGAAGAGATCGGCATGGATCTGGAATCCCGGAACATTGAGCTCAATTATTCCAATCTGCTGTCGCCGGATACGGAGATGATTGCAGATCCGGAGCAGCTAAAGCGCGTGGTGAACAACATCATCAGCAACAGCATGAAATATATGGATAAGCCGCACGGACGTATCGACATTCGTCTGTTGGATGAACAGGACAGCCTGCGGATCGAGATCGAGGACAATGGCAGGGGAATCGCGGCAAGGGACTTGCCGAATGTTTTTGACCGGTTTTATCGAACCGATTCCTCACGCAATTCGGCAACGGGCGGCAGCGGAATCGGCCTGTCGATTGTAAAGAAGATCGTTGAAGATCACGGTGGTTATATCTGGGCGACCGGCAAAGAGCATGTGGGAACCTGCATGCACATGGTGTTCCGCAAATACCGCGACAGCCGGACCACGGAAGAGGTCTGAATGCGCCGGTGCAGGCCGGACCAATGCGCTTGGACGATGAATCCGTCCTCTGCCGCGCACGGTTTATGTTGAAATTGTCAGGTGCTGAACAAAGATGCAGATTCAGCAAAGATGTAAATCGGTAAGTACTGACCAAAAGGAGTGTTGTGATGAGCAAAATACTGATTATTGAAGATGAAGAGGCGATCGCAGATCTGGAGAAGGATTATCTGGAGCTGTCGGATTTTGAGGTTGCCGTGAAGAACCGCGGCGACGACGGCCTTGAGGAGGCATTAAACGGCAATTACGATCTGATCATTCTGGATCTGATGCTGCCGGGAATGGACGGATTCGAAATCTGCCGGAGAATCCGGGAGCAAAAAAACGTGCCGATCCTGATGGTATCGGCCAAAAAAGACGACATCGATAAAATTCGCGGCCTGGGCCTCGGCGCAGATGACTATATGACAAAGCCGTTCAGTCCCAGTGAGCTGGTAGCCAGAGTGAAGGCGCATCTGGCACAGTACGAGAGACTGGTAGGCGGAGCCAAGCCGGAGAATACCGTGATCGAGATCCGCGGCCTTAAGATTGACAAGACCGCAAGACGCGTCTGGGTAGACGGCGTGGAAAAGCAGTTTACCACCAAGGAATTCGACCTTCTGACCTTCCTTGCCGAGAATCCGAATCATGTCTTTTCCAAGGATGAGCTGTTCCGCAAGGTCTGGAACATGGACAGCGTGGGAGACATTGCAACGGTTACGGTTCATATTAAGAAGATTCGCGAGAAGGTGGAGTATGACACCTCGAATCCGCAGTACATCGAAACCATCTGGGGCGTAGGGTATCGGTTCAAGATCTGAAATCTGATCAACACCTGCCTGGTTCAGCATGAATCGGCTGCCTCGCAGACGGATTCATAGATGAACCAGGCAGGTGGCCAAAGCCCGGAGGGCCTTTGGCCAGCCACATCGAGGATTTGCGCAGCAAATCTGAGATGATGTTGATCAACACCTGCCTAGTACAGCGATTTTTAAATAACTAGCCGCATCGAGGATTTGCACATTTATGACTCATGACATGACGCGGGGCAGACTGCTGCCCATTTTGATTAAGTTCACCATTCCTCTGATTCTGGGAAATCTGCTGCAGCTAACCTACAATGCGGCAGACAGCATCATTGTAGGCCGCTTTGTCGGGGCGTCGGCTCTGGCTGCGGTGGGAACGAGCAATCCGCTGATCACACTGTTCATTTTGTTCGAGCAGGGAATCTGCCTGGGGACAGGCGTACTGATCGGGATGCTCTTTGGCTCCCATCAGCACGAGAAGCTGCAGCGGCAGGTTTCAACCGGTATGGTGTCAGGACTCGTTTTTGCCGGGGTGATGGCACTGGTGACGATCCTGTTGGCTCCGCAGCTGCTCAGAATCCTGCAGGTTGATGAAGTGATCATGGACGAGGCCGTTATCTATCTGCGGATTGTGGCCGTCGGACTGATCTTTAACTTTGTCTACAATTATTTTGCAGGGACGCTGCGTGCCATGGGAGATTCTAAGTCTCCGCTGCTGTTCCTTGCAGTGAGCGCGGGACTGAATGTGGCAGGAGATCTGTTCTTTGTCATCGTGTTTCACATGGGAATTGTGGGCTGCGCGCTGGCGACGGTCCTGTCGGAGGGACTGTCCGGAATCCTGTGCTTTGTCTATATTCAGAAGAAGATTCCGCTCCTGCAGCTGGGACGCAAATGGCTCTTATTCGACGGGAGCCTTTTGAAGCTGACGCTCCAGTACGGCTTTGTCAGCGCGATGCAGCAGTGCGCAGTGCAGCTGGGCAAGCTGGGCATTCAGGGAATTGTCAATACGATGGGCGTCTCTGCAACGGCGGCGTTCAGTGCAGTCAACCGTGTGGATGACTATGCGGTCGTTGTGGAACAGAATATTGCGCATGCCATGACCAGCGTGATGGCACAGAACGAGGGCGCCGGGGAACATCGGAGAGTCTACCAGGCCTTTCGCTACGGGCTGATGCTGGAGCTGATCTACGGCGTGCTGGCAGGAGTTACGTTCTATTTGCTGGCAGAGCCGATGATGCGGCTGTTCACGCAGGACGCAGAGGTCGTGGAGATCGGTAAAACCTATCTGCACCTGATCGCATTCATGTATATCCTTCCGGCCCTGACCAATGGAATACAGGGTTATTTTCGCGGGATCGGTGATCTGAAGATCACCCTGATCAGCAGCATGATCAACATGGGAGCGCGTGTTGCGGCCGCAGCGCCGATGGTGCTGGTGTTCCACATGGGAATGGAAGCCATTCCGTGGTCCTATATGGTGGGATGGATCGTGATGATCGTCTTCGAGCTGCCGTTCTTTGTGAAATGGAACAGAGAACACCTCATGCGCGAGGTGGAGCGCGAGAAGCAGTGAGTGGGAGACGGCGAAGGTCCGGTGAGCTGAGACCTGCGTTCACAGCATTCGGGGATAAATACGACCGGCCGGAGACAGCGATGTTCCGGTGGGCCGGGGCCTACACAAAGAGGATTACGCACAGAGTGTGCGATAAGAGGTGACAATGTCAGATTGTGATACTTGCAACAACCTGGAATGGGACGAGGATGATCAGACCTATTACTGTGTAGCCGACGTGGATGAGGACGATTACGGCCGGATGCTCGCAGCAGAGGCAGGCGGGCATCCGCATCAGCGCTGTCCCTATTGGGTAAATGGTGATGAATACGCGGTGGTAAGACACCAGGCGTTTTAGGAAAATCGGCAGGAAAACGAAAATCGCTGTACGAAAGATGAGAGCAGCAGTTCCCTGGCATGCGGCAGCGATTGCTGTGATGGATTTATGGTATTCAATTCGTATTTTTTTATTTGCATATTCTTGCCCGCTGCGGTGGGCGGCTGGTACCTTCTGAACCGTTGGAACGGTGTTCTTGCGGAATGGTTTCTGATTGCCATGGGGCTGTGGTTTTACGGCAGCTTTGGACTGTGGTATCTGGTGGTCCTGGCGAGCAGTGTCGCAGTGAATTACGGAATCGGGAGCGTTCTGCGGCAAAGCGGTGCGCGGAGCAGGGGACGGGGCGCAGAGTCTGCGGGAACGGAAAGCGCAGTGGGGCGGCCGGCGGCGGGTGGAGCACTGCAGGCGGCAAAGCGGCACACCGAAACGAAGGGCCGCAAGGCACTTCTGGCCGTAGGAATTGTGGTGAATCTCGGGTTCCTTTGCTGGTTTAAGTATATTACGCCGTCTCTGACGACCCTTCTGGAGGAAGGCCAAATAACGACTGCGCCGGCATTTGCAGGCTTTCTCTCGATTGGTCTTCCGATCGGGTTTTCCTTTTATACCTTCAGCCAGATCTCCTATCTCATCGACAGCAGCCGGGGCGAGCTGCAAAATGACGGTTTCCGGCGGTACGTTCTGTATCTGACCTATTTTCCTAAGATTATCGAGGGGCCGATTACCTGCTACGAGGAGATCGCAGAGCAGTTTCGGGATCCGGCAAGGCGCAGCTTTGACGGAGAAACCTTTATCCGGGGCTTTTGCCTTTTTGTCTTTGGTCTTGCGAAAAAGCTCTTGATCGCCGATGTGCTATCGGCACCGGCGACCTTTGGAATTCAGAGTGCCTATTATCTGGATACTGTGTCGGTTCTGGTGACCATGAGCTGCTATGCACTGCAGCTGTACATGGACTTTTCCGGCTACTGTGACATGGCCATGGGCGTTTCACAGATGCTGAACATCCGCCTGCCGCTGAACTTTGACGCGCCGTTTCAGGCGGAGAGCTTTCCGGAATTCTGGAAGAGATGGCACATGACATTGACGAGATTTTTCACCAGGTATGTGTATATCCCCCTTGGCGGCAGCAGGAAGGGGCAGGTGCGAACCTGTGTGAATGTCATGATCATTTTCGTACTGTCGGCCTTCTGGCATGGACTGGGAACAACCTATCTGATCTGGGGACTGTTGTCCGGTGCCTTTGTGGTGGCCGGGAACTTGGTGCGGAAGTATTACAAGAACCGTCAGCACGTTTCACAATCTGAAAGCGACGCAGTAACGATGGCACAGGGCCAGAAGGCATCGTTGCAAGGCGGGATGGCACTGTCGCAAGGCGGGATGGCATCGTCGCAAGGTGGGATGGCACCGTCGCAAGGCCGGAAGGAATCGTTGCAAGGCGGGATGGCACCGTCGCAGGACCGGAAGGCACCGTCGCAAGGCGGGATGGCATCGTCAGAAAGTCAGGAAGAGGCAGCAGGGAGCGGTCGGAAGATTGCGCAAATGGGCAAACGGGCCGGCGTGTATCTGCTCTTTCTCTTTACGCTGATCTTTTTCGGCGCACCGAGTCTGGAATACAGCGGTGCAATTCTGCGAAGATTCTTCGTGCCGCTCTATCCGGGGTGGCTGTATCGCCTGGCGGCCCGGCTGGATCTGCCGGAATTCTGGCTGTTTAACAAGGCCGTTGCTGCAGCCGCGCCCGGGCTGTCGAATCCGGTGCTCCTTGCAGAGCTGTTGATCGTTCTGTTGATCGCACTGATTCTCGTAAACAGCAAGCGGACAGCCGTAAAGCTCGCGGAAACCATGGAGCTGAACACCAAAAACGCGATCCTGGTAGCCGCTTTGCTGGTAATCTGTCTGTGTTCGGTGTCGGGCGTGTCGACGTACCTGTACTTTCAGTTCTAAGGAAGCTGAGGGGTGAGAAATAATGTTCCGAAAAATGAGAGGAAGGAATGAAGAGTCCAAACCAATTTGAGCAAGGGTCCGAGCAAAGGGCCGAGCAGAGTCCCTCGCACAGATCCAGACAGGAATGCGGACAAAGCGCAGAGAAAGGAACCCGCAGATTTGTGCGGATTCTGGCAGGGAGCGGTGTTATTTTGGCAGGGCTGTGTGCCCTTGCGGTGTATGTATTCGATCCGTTCTATCATTATCATAAACCGTGGTTTAGCCTGAAGGCGGTGCTGAACGAAAAGGAATATCAGGTCGTGGGAAGCCTGCAGCATTTCGAGTACGACTCCGTACTGGTGGGCTCCTCCGTTGTGGAAAACAACGACAATGCCTGGTACGATGAGGCCTTTGGCGGGACGACCATCAAGGCGGTCCGCAGCTACGGAGGCGTGGCAGACCTTGTGTGGTACCTGAATATCGCTTTTGAGGAGCAGGAGGTCCGGCAGGTCTTTTTCAACCTGGATCCGGCGTCGCTGACGCAGGAGGCGGAGACCACCTTTGAGGCCTCGGGGTGTCCGATGTACCTGTATGATGAGAATCCCTTCAACGATGTGAAATACCTGTTCAACAAGACGGTTCTCCTGGAGAAGATCCCTTACGAAATTGCGCAGTCCCTGTCCGGTGACTACAACGAAGGGCTGTCCTATAACTGGGCGGAGGGAAAGGATTTTTCTGAAAACGGGGTGCTGACGCACTACGTCAGAAAGCGGCAGGTGACACAGATGCTGCCTGCGGATGCCAAAAAAACGCAGCTCGAGGCCAATCTGGCCCTGCTGACGCAGGTGATCGAGGCACATCCCGAAACGCAGTTCTATTTTTTCATTCCGCCGTATTCGATGATCTGGTGGGACGATGCGATTCGAAACGGTCTGCAGGAGGTCTACCTGTATGACGAGGAGTGTGTGGCAGAGACGATCCTGCAGTATGACAATGTGAAATTCTATGATTTCCAGAACATGACAGAGACGGTGACGGATCTGAATCGCTACATGGATACGGTGCATTTCGATCCGCAGGCCAATTATGAGATCTGTCAGGCGATGGCAGCAGATACGAAGGGCGGTGCAGATGGCGTTTCTGCAGAAGTCTTCGATGGCATGACAGAGGAGACGGCCGATGCGACTGCAGGCATCGTGACGGGAGGAGCAGCAGACGCTGCGGCCTACCGGGTGACGTCTGAGAACCTGGAGGAAACCTTTGCAAGGACCCGGTCTATCATTGCGGCGTACGAGGCCGAGCAGATTCCGGCCTATGAGGCAGAGGATCGGTTCGTGTATGACGAGGAGTGAGGATCTCGGATTCCGGCCGCATCAAGGACTTTTGCCCCCAACATCAAAAAACGCAGCATTTTAACATGACAGAGGAAGAGCTACAGACAATCGAATTACTGAACTGGTATGACCGGAATCGTCGGATCCTTCCCTGGCGGGAGGATCCGACGCCGTATCATGTCTGGCTGTCCGAAATCATGCTGCAGCAGACAAGGGTGGAGGCCGGGAAAGCCTATTATCTGTGCTTTCTGGAGACGCTGCCGGACATTGCGGCACTGGCCGCAGCGCCGGAGGAGACCTATCTAAAGCTCTGGGAAGGGCTGGGATATTATTCGAGAGTGCGAAACCTTCATAAGGCGGCCGTTATGATCATGGAGCAGTACGGAGGAGAAATGCCGGGAACTGCGAGCGAGCTGGAAAAGCTCCCTGGGATCGGTCCGTATTCTGCGGCAGCGATTGCGTCGATTGCATTCGGACAGAGCGTGGTATCCGTGGATGGGAACCTGCTGCGTGTTTTTGCCCGGATGACGGAGTACGGTGAGGATTGCAAGAACGCGGCAGCGAAAAAGGCGGCGCTTTCGTACTACGAGGAACGTATTCCGGCGGCCGGCAAGAGGCCCGGAGATTTTAACCAGGCCTTGATGGATCTGGGGGCCGGGATCTGCCTTCCGAACGGCGAGCCCTTGTGCGGGGAGTGTCCGTGGGAGGGAAGGTGTCTCGCAAGGCAGCATGGGCGGCAGCAGGAGTTCCCGGTGACAGCGCCTAAGAAGGCGAGGAAGATTGAGAAGCGGACGGTCCTCCTCCTGATCGCAGGGGACCGGATTGCGATTCGCAAACGTCCGCACAAGGGGCTCCTCGCCGATCTGTATGAATTCCCGAATGTGGAAGGGCAGCTGACAAAAGAGCAGCTGAACATGGAAGAATGGGGATTGCAGCTGACAGCGGCAGAATCGGAATCCTGGCAAATCGCTGCGGGAGCGTTCCATCAACCGGCAGGAGAAAACATGCAGCTGCCAGCAGCACAGGCCGGCGTTCAGGGGACGCCCCGAAAGTGCGATATGACAGGAGAGATGCAAACTGCTGTGATACGGCGGCTCCCGGAGGCAAAACACATCTTCTCCCACATCGAATGGCATATGACAGGATATGAAATTCACTTTCCGCATATGCCCCGAATGGAGGAGCATGCTGGAATTTTGTGGGTGACAGGAGAAGAGCTGGAGAACCAGTATTCCATTCCGTCTGCCTTTGAGGTGTACCGCAAAGAGGCAAAACGGATGTTGCCTGGCACGTAATTTTTACATTAGAGAGGGTGACATGAGGATTGAATATCCGGAATATTATGAAAAGTTCCACTGTCTTGCGGATGCCTGTCCGGACACCTGCTGCAAGGACTGGGAGGTGGACGTCGATGAGGACACCTTCTATTACTACAAGGTGCAGGAGGGTGATCTAGGCAAGAAACTAAATCGCTGCCTTCGGGAAGAGGGCGAGGCAAAATATATTCCGCTGAATCCGGATGGGAGATGTCCTTTCCTGACGGAGCAGAATCTGTGTGAGCTCTGCAGCCAGCTGGGCGAGGAGGGAATGAGCCAGACCTGTCAGGAGTATCCCCGCTACTATATGGGAATCGGCGATTATGAGCAGATTGATCTGAGCCTCTCGTGCATGGAGGTAGGGCGACTGTTGTTCACCAAGTCCGGGGCGGTTGAGTATCTGCGGGACGAAGACGACGAAGAGCCGTGGGAGGAACTCTCTAAAGAGGATGAGCAGCGGCTGGCGGAAATCCTGCAGCTGCGGGATGGGATCCTGGCGGCGCTGAATGAGACGGCAGGAGCATTCGCAGGAGATCGGAAAGAGACGGGTGCTGTGAAGGCAGTGGATCTGCCCGCAGAGGATGTGAAGACGGCAGGAGTATTGGCGGATCCCAATGGCCGGATCGCTCTGCTGACGCCGGAGGTGCTGCCGGATGAGAGTCAGGACGAGGAGCTGCTGTCCCTGATCCCGAGGATGGATATTCTGGACACGGAGGGCGCAGGAATTCTGCAGGAAATCTGTGACAATTATCCGGAAATCCGCGAAAGGGAGGCCGCCTTTCGAGAACAGTACCATGACCTTTTGCAAAGGCTCTTCCGAAAATTCGCAGGATATCTGGTCTATCGCTATACCATCGACGCCTTTTATGAGGAGGACAGATACAAAGCGCTGTCTGCCGAGCGGCGCCTCTGGCGGCGGAGCCTTCGCCTGATGCTCCTCATGTGCATCAACTACGAACGCAGAGAAAACGCATTCGGAGTCGGACCGATGATCCGGCTGGCCCACAGCTATTCCAGACAGATTGAGCACAGCGACGAAAACCTGGAGCTGTGGAAGAAGGCATTGTGAAAGAAAGCGCTGTGAAAAAGTCGGCGGAATTTATCGAAACATGCTGTAACATTTCCCTTCATTTCTTCGTATGTAATAGCAGAACTAGTACAGCAGAGGAACTGCTGAGAATACAACGACGACACAGATGAAATGCTTCCGGTAAAAGGAACCGGATCCATTTCGAGAATGGAGGAAGAAAATGTTGAACATGATTTTTGATTTTATCGATACGCTTCACAACAGAATGAGAGCAAAGCATTTCTACACCGTTCGCTGACAAAGAGGCATAGAATCTGCAGATGCTGAACGATGCGGATGCGAAAACGTTACAACTGATCATGCCGATTCACGAATCAGTCCCCCGGGAGAGAAACTCCCGGGGGACTTTTTTAACCTTCTGAAAATCGTTCTGCGTTATCTGACTGGTTATTGTGCAAACGCTGAAGGGAGCTTACTGCATCCCATGGAGCTGAGTACTGATCTCCTCGGCCCGCTCGTCCGTCAGGGTGAATTTCCTGCGGAACAGGATAAAGGCGATCGCCAGCACGATCATCGGCAGAACCGTCATCATGAGACGAAGGCCCAGGAGTGTTTCGGTGCTCTGTGCGGCAGCAGGCGCTGTCTCATCCGTGTTGCCGACAAGGCCGATGAGATCCAGACCGATTCCCGTAAAGAATACCGCAACGCCGGACGCTGCCTTTACGACAAAGGTCTGCATGGAGAAGATCACGCTCTCCTCACGCCGCCCGGTTTTAAGCTCGCCGTAATCTACGGTATTGGACAGGAACAGCGTTGTCAGCACGCTGAGCATACCGTTGCAGGCAAAAACAACGACCCCCGGCACGCACAAAAGCGGCAGATTGCCGGAGAAGCCGGTAAGGCACAGCACCAGGAGAACAGCATAACCTCCGAGGGCCAGCGTCAGACTGAGGGAGAAGATTCTGGTATTGCTCAGGGCCTTTCGCAGCATCGGATAGAGCACCATCATGCCCAGAATCTGCGCTGCGCCGCCGATGGTGGTGAAGAGCGTATAGCTCCCCTTCCAGCCATCGCCGCCAAAGTCGTATTTAAAGAAATAGATGATAAAATTCGAGGTCAGATACAGCGCCGAATTGATCAGCACAATGCTCCCCACAACAACCAGCGCCTGATCGTTGGAGAACAGCGCCCGGAACATCTCCGAGACACTGGCCGTCTGCATCTGCGTCTCGGTGGTCTCCTTCATCGAGCTGCAGCAGATCACCTCTGTCACAACGAAAATAACGGCCACGAGGAGCGCCACTAAGCGGAAGCCTGCACGTTCACTGTCTCCGCCGAGAATTCCGACGAGGAGCATCGTGAACATCGCAATGAGTGCAGAACCGACACCGGCACAGGTGCGTCCGACGACGGAAAGATTCTCGCGGTCTGCCGGAGTCCTTGTAACCGCCGGGATCATGGACCAGTAAGGAATGTCCATCATCGTATAGGTTACGCCCCAGAGAATGTAGATCACACTGAAATAGACCATCATGCCCGCCTGCTCCATCACCGGCGCGGCAAATAACGCATATAATACCAGTGCATTCAGAATCGATCCGGAGAGGATCCAGGGGCGAAACCGTCCCCATTTGGTTCGTGTTTTGGCCACCAGAACGCCCATAAACGGATCGTTGAAGGCGTCAAACACCCGGGCGATCATCAGGATCAGGCCAACAAAGGTGGCCGACAGTCCTAAAACGTCCTGATAATAGTACATGACATAGGATGCGGACAGCGCATACACCATGTCCTTTCCAACGGCACCGATGCCGAATGCCGCCTTTTGTTTGCCTGTCAGTTCCATGGTTCCCCTCCATTTCTCCCTGCAGTCGACAATTGCAACTACCATTACTGTCCACATATCAGCCAATCCAGAGGCCACGGCATAGATATCTCCTCCACAGCCGGACATTCTGCTGCACCCGTCTTCGGAACGGCGTGCGGACAGGAATCAATTACCTGCATTATAGCATCAGTTTGTCGTGTGCAGAATGGACGATGTTTCCCGTGCATGGTATGATCAGAAGAATTGCAAAGGTTCACACGTCTGCCAGAGGCGGGTCCTGTGTGAACCTTAACGAAGAATGAAATGATGAATCATTGCGATGATGCGAGGAAGGGAGCAAATGACATGAATATTGTGTGTCTTGACATGGAAGGTGTACTGGTACCGGAGATCTGGATCGCGTTTGCAGAGGCATCGGGCATTCCGGAGCTCAAGAAAACCACGCGGGACGAACCCGATTACAACAAGCTGATGAACTGGCGCCTCGGCATTCTGAAAGAGCATGGCCTTGGCCTGAAGGAGATTCAGGACACCATTGCCACCATCGATCCTCTGCCGGGAGCAAGACAGTTCCTGGATCAGCTCCGCAAGGAGACGCAGGTGATCATTCTCAGCGACACCTTCGAGCAGTTCGCAGGACCGCTCATTGCTAAGCTCGGCTATCCGACCATCTTCTGCAACACGCTGGAGGTCGCAGAGAGCGGCGAGATTACAGGCTTTAAGATGCGGATCGAGAATTCCAAGCTGTCCACCGTAAAGGCCCTGCAGTCCATCGGCTATGAGACCATTGCCAGCGGCGATTCCTACAATGACCTTGGCATGATTCAGGCCAGCAAGGCGGGCTTTTTGTTCCGCTCGACCGAGCAGATCAAAAAGGATCATCCGGAGCTCGCAGCCTATGAGACCTTTGATGAGCTGCTGGCTGCGATCGAGAAGGCACTGTAACGCGGCAGGAAAAGGGAATTGCAAACGATGAAATACTACTTTGCACCGCTCGAAGGGATTACCGGCTACCGGTTCCGCAGGGAGCATCACCGCTTTTTCCCTGGGATGGATGCCTATTACACGCCCTTTGTTGTGGCAACGTATACCAAAAAGCTCAAATCCAGGGAGAAGCTGGACGTCCTCCCGGAAAATAACGACGGCGTTCCCACGATTCCGCAGATTCTCACAAATCAGCCGGAGGAGTTCCTGCACTGTGCCGGATACATGGCTGATTTTGGCTATACGGAGGTGAACCTGAACCTGGGGTGTCCCGTCGGAACAGTGACAGCCAAGGGCAAGGGCTCCGGGATGCTCCGGACGCCCGATGTCATGGACCGCTTTCTGGAGGCAATCTATAACGGCGCAGAACAGATTCTGGTGACGAAAGAGGACGGATTGCTCCGCCCTCTTCGCATTTCTGTCAAAACACGACTGGGCTGGGAGGATCCTGCGGAATTCGAACAGCTCCTTGCCATCTACCAGCGATATCCGATCGCAGAGCTGATCATTCATGCCAGAACGAGGCAGGAGCTTTACCGCGGGAAGCCGGAGCTGGAGACCTTTCGGAAAGCATATGAGGGCGTCTGCGGAGCGGATCAGAAAGGCGGCGTTTTGAAACTGTGCTACAACGGAGATATCCGGACGAGAGAGGACATTGCCTTTCTGGAGAAAGAGTTTCCGGAACTGGACCGTGTAATGATCGGGAGAGGCCTCTTGTCCGATCCCGGAATGATCACGGAGCTCGTAACAGGAGAGCGGCCGGACCGAAAGGTGATTCGTGCCTTTCATGATGCGCTGTATCAGTCCTATGACGAGCAGTTCCACGATGACCGTATTCGGATCAACTGCATGAAGGAGCTGTGGACCTTCCTCGGGGAGAGCTTTGAGGATACGGGACGATATGTAAAGGGCATCCACAAGGCTAAGAATAGACTGGAATATGAGGCCGCCGTACGGATGCTGTTCGCCAATTGCCCGCTGCAGCCCTTACGGAATGGATTGTGCTGAACAACGTTTGATTTAATGTATCTGATATAGAGCCGCTGAGGTGCATAGCATCTCGGCGGCTTCCAGAATCAGCATCTCGAACAGCAAATCCACGTTTTATCTGTACAAAGCCAGTCAGCATTCCAGCTACTGTTTTCAAGAATACTTTCATATACAGGTCTCAGAAATATTTCCAGTCTCCGAAGTGCCTCTGAAAATTCTAACCCCGCATTTTGCGCTGGTTCAAAAGCTCTCCACTGTGTGTTAAGGAATGTGTTGCTGTCAAATTTTCGGATTTCGTCAAATACTGCAGGATTCAGTTCTCGTCCTCTATGCTTCAGAGTTTTATCTACTGCTTCTCGCAATATGATACCGTCAAAATTGAAAATACCGGATAGATAGTAGATATCATAAAAATCTTTCATACGGCTTGTTCCGGACATCCTTTGTAAAATTGCATCAAATTTCTCTGCAATAGTACTTTCCAGAGAATAGGTATATACCTTTGGGGGCTCGAAATCGGGGAGTCTTGTAAGAATTTCCCGTTTCACAGGGCTTGGAACGATAATGTCATCAATTCCCACATCGATAGAAAATGGAATGCGTACATTATTGATGCGGCCAAGAAAATGAGTCTTGATTCCGGGATATTTCTTTTCTACTGAAATTGATTCAGTCCCAATGACTTCCAGTGTAATAAAATCATTTCCGGTATTTACCTCGCAGATCATTTTCATAGTGCTCTCTGTATTTTCCAGACTCCCATGCAGGTTTCTTAGCAAAAAATCAATATCTCGTGTAGGTCTGGAATCAAATTCCGTCAATGTATAAATGAACATGCCGCCTTTCAAGATGAGATTATCGGCAAAATCAGATGCTGACAGTTTTCGCAAAAATTCCTCCTGTGCAAAAAGCTGGAGAACCATCTGGAAGGATATTTTTTCTCCTTTTGCCTGATTTTTAAGTCTGCTCAGTACAGACGCGGCCATATCCTTTACAGCCATATTCCGAGAACCTCCTGTACTTTTTTTTCTACATGCAGGGCTTTTGCATACTGCATAAGTCTTGCGATTGACTTTTTCGGATCCTTTACATACCGTTGTACCGCTGTATTGAACATTTCGCTGTCAATCTTATTACGGTGAAGGAGCAGATCGCACATTGTACGATCTCTGTCGTAGATTTTTATGGATTGTCCATCCATCTCTGCTGCTGTAACTCCTATAAGATATCGATCTTTCTGTATGAAATGCGGCTTAACAACCGGGTAGGCAATATTAAAACGTGTTCTTGTACTCGTGCTGATTACCGCTACGTGCCACGCCGAAGGTGTTCGGTCCGTATATCCGTAGTGATCCAGGGCACTGTCCATACAGAGAACACCATCCGGAAACAGCGCAGCAATAGTTGGAATATCAGAAAATGAACTGTCTCCAACGTACTGGTAATAGCCTCTGCGAATCTGCTCAATCTGATGATCTGCTAGCAGTTCCTTTATTTTTTTATAATAAAAACCTTCCTGGTTCAGTTGCGATGTACGCATTACTCCTCCATACTTCGCAAAGATTTCTTCAATCGTTCTATTCACGAATACCTCCTTTTAGTAAGCTATACAATTTTGCATCACATCTTGTATAGTTTACTAAAATGAATGTACTCGTAAATCATCTAAAAATCAATGCAAATGTTCTGGCTCAATCCCTAAACTTGTGGAAGCTCGGATGGAATAGGATGGTTCTTATTGGTGACTGATTGAGAGTAGTTGAGAGTATAGGTAGAATCCTGTGATTCTTCCGTTGCAGGCACGAGAAGGTTCATGATAAAATGCACCCGTCATCGGAGAGGGAGATGTTCCATGGTGAATGTGCCGGCATAAAAGGCAGGAGGGCACGCAGTCCTGTTGCAGATACAGAAATAATGGACCGGATAAGATGGCAGGCCTAGATGTCTGCGCCTTATCCGGTCTTTTTGATATCTGTGCGGGGACAGATATCGTGCAAGGAGTCTATGAAAGGGAAAAAGAGATCGGAGTATTCTATAATATGAAGATAACTGTGTTATGCATCGGACATATGAAGGATAAGGCATTGGCCTCTCTCCAGAGTGAATATCTAAAGCGCCTGTCCGCTTTCTGCACGCCGGAGGTGATCGAGGTGAAGGACGAAGCGAATACCCACGCGGATCGTCCCGGCGAGGTCGAACAGATCAAGGACAAAGAGGCATCCCATGCTCTGGAGAAGATCAAACCGACAGATTACTGTATTCTGTTGGATCTGCATGGGAAGGAATGGAATTCAGAAGACTTTGCCGAAAGCCTGGCAGATTGGCAGCAGCGTTCGTCACATCTGGTCTTTGTCATCGCAGGATCCCTGGGACCGGGAAAAGCACTGCTGGACCGGGCAGACGTGCGCTGGAAGCTCTCGGATCTGACCTTCACGCACCTGATGACGCGGGTGTTGGTGCTGGAGCAGATTTACAGAGGCTATATGATCGGAGCGGGAAGAGCCTATCATAAGTAGGCCCTTCGGGCCTTGGCCACCTGTCAATTTCAATCATGAATCTGACCGCGAAGCGCTCGATTCATGTTGAAATTGACA
>CAVCWT010000035.1:0-24133 GCA_963605745.1 Lachnospiraceae bacterium | reverse complement strand
GTTATACTGCAATTGATTCCGAATTGAAATCGGAATTCTTGACCCCAATGTCATGGGACGTACGCAATAGGACTGCGTGTGATAAGAGCGCGTGAATGTTGGGAACGCTGAGAATGAGTATGCAGTAAGAGGAGCTACAAGTGGATCGCAACAAGCTGGACAAGTGGGCAGCAATGCTGCTGGATACAGGAAAACGCAATAATCTGGTGAACTTTCGGGAGACCAGAATGACAACGGCGAAGGTGCTGGTGCCGTCTGCGGAGGATTTGCTGCGTCTTGTCGGTACGGCAGCAGGACTGGAGGTGTATGATCCCGGCACTCCCAATGAGGAAGAGACGGAGCCGGAAACGCAAGATCTTAGCGAGACCGGCAAAACGGTTCCGACATCGGAGACGCCGATCGCCCAGGGATCTGCAGCGCCATCCGAAGAACTGCTGCAAAAGGCCAGTACGCAGCTTGAAAAGGTGATAAATGACAATAAGGAGGCAGAGAGCCGCATTCAGGGTAAGGTGCCCCAGACGGAAGCAGAGTACCTTGCCGTGCATGAGAAAAAGCTGCGGCGGAAAAGGCAGGTCCTCCTGTACAACAGCCGCCAGTCATCAAAGACGGCAGATCCCGTAGCAATCGTCCGTAATATCGATAAGAAGGCACGTGGAATCTTAGAGGAGACCGGCGTCAACGTTGCCTATATGGCCGTTGGCTTTATTCAGTGGAAAGAGAATCCGGATTCTGAAGTGAGCTTTCAGGCACCGTTACTGCTGGTGCCGGTGACCTTTGAGAGAACGTCCGTCACAGAGCCGTATTACATCAAGGCGGCAGAGGACGAGGTCGTGGTGAACCCGACCTTTTCCTACATGATGAAGGCACAGTACGGGCTGTCCTTGCCGGAATATGAAGAGGAGAGCCTTGCAGAATACCTGGAGAAAGTTTCGCAGCTCGTGAAGGGGCTGCAGTGGAGTGTCCTTACGGAGTGCAGGCTGGGGCTGTTCTCGTTCCTTAAGATCAATATGTATCAGGATTTTAAGGAAAATGCAGATCAGATTCTGGCACATCCTGGGGTCCGAATGCTGATGGGAGAGCCGGCGTCCTGGGAAGACGCTGGCCGAAACGACAGGATAGGAGCGGAGGATTCGCAGAACAATCCGGGTGAAGGCGTGGATGCTGCGGGCGCCGGCAGGAGGCCACAGAACCCCTTGACGGATCTTCACAGCGTAGTGGATGCGGATTCGAGCCAGATCGAGGCAATCGAGATGGCAAGGTCCGGCAAAAGCTATGTCCTGCAGGGACCTCCCGGAACCGGCAAGAGCCAGACGATCACGAATATCATTGCGGAGTGCCTGAGTGCGGATAAAAAAGTACTGTTCGTCTCCGAGAAGCTGGCCGCATTAAACGTTGTTTATGACAAGCTGAAAAAGGCAGGCTTGTCGGATTTTTGCCTGGAGCTGCACAGCCACAAGGCGAACAAGCGCGAGGTGATCGCGGAGCTCTGCCGCGTGCTGCAGGCAGAGAAATCCACGGTGAAGGCAAAGGCATCGGAGGAGATCGAGACCAAAAAACGCATGCAGCGCCGGCTGGATACCTACGAGGCCGAGCTGCATAGGGAGCGTCCGGTCATCGAAAAGAGTCTCTATCAGCTGTATGAGGCATTTTCGCCTTTGCAGGCGGTCCCGAGAGTGAAATGGGCGATTCCCGGTCTGCAGGAGAAGGGAACGAATTACCGGCAGGAGACCTCGGAGCTCTTGCTGCAATATGAGGAGTATGTCCCCTCGATTGGCTATGACTATCGAAGGAATCCCTGGTATGGCTACTGCGGGCAGGAGACCTCCCGGCAGGCAAGGGAAGAGCTGCAGGAGGAGCTGTCTAAAGTCCGGCACCTTGTACAGAGTCTGCTGCCGGTTCTGGAGGAGATTTCCGGGCGATACGGGATTGCATGCTGCAGCATCGAGGATGCAAGGTTCTGGCAGAGGGCGTTTTTGTTTCTGGCATCGGCGGACCTTGTCACACCGCAGCTCTTGAAGGCAGAGGTTTTTAACCTGGTGGATCCGGCGCTCTCCGAGCTGCAGGAGCTGGGAGGCAAAATACGAGCGGCCAAACAGCAGCTGGATGCGGACTATGATGAGGAGCTCTATGACATTGACGCAGCCGCGTGGAATAAGCTCCTGATGCGGCAGTTTAACTCGTTTGGGTCCCGTCTGTTCAATACAGAATATCGGGAGATTATGAAGCGCCTTCGCCTTGTGCGAAAGGACGGCAGGAAGCTCTCCTATGCGGAGGCTTTGGAGCTGACGGAGAATCTGGCCGTCTATACTGGGAATGTCTCACAGTTCGAGGAAAAGGAGCGGGAGATTCTGCCGTATCTGGGAAGTGCCTATCAGGGACTGGTATCGGACTGGGAATTGGTAAAGCGTCAAATGGATGGGCTGTATGAGCTGCTGGAAGAACGGCGATCCTTTGGAACGCTGACACAGCTGCAGGACCTGTCAGAGGAAAAGGAGAACTTTGCAGAATACAGCAGCAAACTGGAAAATGCCCTGGCTGGCTGCGAGGAGAATGTTCTGGAGCACTGTGAGAGCAGGTTTGATCCGAACGTACTCAGTATTCAGAATTCGAATGCGGCACTGGTGCTGCATAGGGTAGCCGGCTGCCTTTTGCAGCTGGAGGAAATGGGACGAACCGTCATAGGAGGGCAGGACGATGTGCCGGCTGCTGCAGCCGGGGCCGGGATCCCTTCCGATGGGGCCCGGGAAGAGAGAAGGTGCACAGGCGCAGCAGCGGCAGAGGGCAGACAGGAGAGCAGACAGAACCAGGCTGTCACACAGCTGGAGCAGTGGTGCCGGTTTCGAAGGCTCCTTCGCAGACTGGAGGAAAAGGAGATTCTCCCCTTTCTGCATCGGGCAATTGCACAGAATCTGGAGTCGGAGCAGTTTGAAAAGGCATTCCGGAGGCTTTTTTTTGAGCAGTGGATCGATGCTGTGATCGAGGGCTCAGAGGTTCTGTCTGATTTTAACCGGACGGCGCAGGATCAGGCCGTGCAGGTATTCCGGGATAAGGATAAGGAACAGTTCGAGATCAATAAGGCGGTGATTCGCGCGCAGCTCTCGGCAAAGCGTCCGAATCTGTCGATGATGGTGCCTGGCAGTGCGGTTGCCATGCTGCGGCGAGAGGGCGAGAAAAAGCGCAGACAAAAGAGCATTCGCACCCTTCTCCTGGAGATGGGCGAGCTGGTACAGACCTTAAAGCCCTGCCTTCTTATGTCTCCGCTGAGTGTCAGCACGTTCCTGGATGCTGACTCCATGCATTTTGATGTGGTCATCTTTGATGAGGCCTCGCAGATCTTCCCGCAGGATGCCATCGGTGCCATTTACCGGGCCGATCAGATGATTGTGGTAGGAGATTCTAAACAGATGCCGCCCAGCAATTTCTTTCAGACGGTACTGGATCCGGAAGAGGAGGATGAGGAGGCCGGCGATGTCGCTGCGTTCGAATCTATTCTGGATCTGTGCACGGCAACGCTCCCGCAGCTGCGGCTCAAATGGCATTACCGCAGCCGCAGTGAGAAGCTGATCAGCTTCTCGAATCGTTATTTTTATGAAAATGAGCTCGTGACCTTCCGGGCAGCGAGAGAGGAATCGGAGGGGACGGGTGTTACCTATCACGATGCAGGCGGCACCTTTGACCGAACCTCACATACGAATCGGAAGGAGGCAGAGTACATTGTTGACAGGATCTATGAAGAGCTGGAGCGTCATCCCAAACGGAGCATCGGTGTGGTTGCCTTCAGCGCGGCGCAGCAGGATCTGATCGACCGCCTCCTGGAAAAACGGCGAAAGGCTGCCCCGCAAAAAGACTACCTGTTCCTTCAGAATGGAAAAGAGCCGCTCTTTATCAAGAATCTGGAAACCGTACAGGGCGATGAAAGGGATACCATTCTGCTGAGCGTTGCCTACGGACCGGGGAGCGACGGGAGGCTGTTGTATCATTTCGGTCCGCTGAACCGCGTGGGCGGAGAGAGGCGTCTCAATGTTGCTGTGACGCGTGCCCGCTGCAGCGTGCAGGTGATCGCATCCATGCATGCTGCGGACATTGATCTGACAAGGACGACGGCAGAGGGGGCAAGGCTCCTTCGAACCTACCTCGATTACGCAGAGCATGCAGGAGAATGGACGGGAGACAGCGCAGCGGAGGATGCAGCAAAGGCGCAGGCTGCCACTGTGTGGGATCGGCAGCCCCGGGTGCAGAGCACAGATACCTATGATTCACCGTTTGAAATGGAGGTATGTGATTTCCTGCGCAGCAGGGGCTTTACGGTGGATACGCAGGTTGGCTGCGCAGGCTATCGCATTGATCTGGCCGTGCGGCGGCCGGAGAGCTCCGATTACGTTCTGGCGGTGGAGTGCGACGGCGCTTCCTATCATTCTGCGAAAAATGCGCGGGACCGCGACAGGCTGCGTCAGGAGGTTCTCGAGGGGATGGGCTGGACCTTCTACCGCATCTGGTCGACGGACTGGTTTCGCAACTCCTTTGAGGAGAAGCGGCGTCTGACAGAGGCTGCAGCGGCGGCTGTTCAAAAGGCAGAGCATGCTCTTAAAATGACAGAGGGAGAGAGAAAGGCTGGCCAAACAACGAGTGATCCGGCCATGGGAGCCGGGAACGACCACGTAAATGGATCCGGCACGGCACATGCAGATGGCGTGCAGAGCCTGTCCGGCGGGGATGGAACCGCAGCAGATGGAGCGCAGCTGAGTGCCTTTGAGGAAAAGCCGGCCGGGATGCACGTATTTTTCCCGCCGTACCGGTGTGCAGACATTGAGAACATGCGGCACTATCGCTACGAGGGTAATCTGCAGGCGATGGTCAAGGCCATCCTGGAGGTGGAGACGCCGCTGTCGGAGGAGCTGCTGCTGAAGCGGATTCTGTGGTGGTTCGACAGGCAGAAGCTGACGAGTGCTGTATCGACCGAGTATGAACGGCAGATGTACGGTTGCCATCGGTACGGGATCACGAGGGAAGGCGGGTTCCTGTATCTGGACACCGTGGGAAAGCGGCTGCAGCTGCGCGTTGACGGCGATCTGCAGCGGGAGCTGCGAATGGTTGCACCGGAAGAGCTCGCGGCCGGTATGCTGACACTGATTGAGCAGAATGTGACGGTAGAGAGAGAAGACCTGTATCGCATGATTGCAGGGCTGTTCGGTATTGCGAGAATGGGAAGGAATGTGGAACAACATCTGGACAAGGCGCTAAAACTCATCGACAATAAGTTGGAGATTCGGGGGGATCAGATCTTACTTCGGGATGATACAACGTCTGCATGACAAGGACCGGGACACGGAAGGAAAAGGGAAACGCCATGGCGCTGACAAGGCAGCAGGAAAAGGAATTATGGTACGTTGGGATGCGCTCGCACGTTGTATCCTGGGCCATTCTGAATGTAGCAGTGATCAACCTGATTTATGCAGGGGCGAGCGGTCTGTTCCGCCTGTTCTTCAATAAGGCGAAGGCAGCGAATCCGGATATGCTCAACGCCGGCTACTGGAAAGTGCAGATCGGATTGTCGAGCCTGCAGGTGGCAGCCATTGCGGCAGTGTTCATTTTCGGCTATTGGCTCCTTAAGAACAAGAAGGTCGATGACCTGCTGGTAAGGAGCATCAAAGAGCGGACACAGTTGTCGGGGAGTACGATTTTGCAGCTGCTGGAGATCTGGGCCGTGATTCTGGTCGGAATCAAGCTGCTGGATCTGGTACTGACCGACATTTACCGGAATTTTGTGGCAGATCTCTTTTCGCTGTTTGATCTGGCAGATGCCAATGCAATGGCGATGTTCCGCACCATGTACAACAACACCCATGCGTTCAAATACGTTGGGATGCTGGTTGCGATTTCGCTGGGGATCTTTATTACGGGAGTTCTGCTGCACGACAGGACGCTTAAGGTGCTGTCGGCCATTTTGGTTGCCCTGTTCATTCTGACGGCAACCTTCCTGCAGATGGGAACCTATACCATCCTGAACCGTGCGGTTGCCATTGTGTGGTCATCGGTGATGCTCCAGCTCCTGCAGACCTTTGGCATGTTCGGATTCTCGTTCTATCTGTACCGCAATTATCGTGGAATTTAACGCCTGATCGGGGGCTTCAAAGCGCTATACCGGTTATCGGGAAAAAGACACACGTAAAAGGCATCTTCGGGGAATCTTTGAGAGGACAAAAGGATGAAACTGCTGCATCTGTCTGACCTTCATATTGGATTAAAGCTGATGAATTACGACCTTCGGCAGGACCAGGAGTATGTCCTGCAGGAGGTCGTTCGCATTGCCGGAAAGGAAGAACCGGACGCGGTTCTCATTGCTGGGGATATCTATGACAAAGCGATTCCTTCGGCAGAGGCCGTGGAGGTGTTCGATCAGTTCGTGACGGCGCTGTCACAGACTGTGCCGAAGGCCGAGATCATGATGATCAGCGGCAATCATGACAGTGCGATGCGTGTGAATGCCTTCCGGAGACTCCTGAACCGGCAGCACATTCATATGATCGGTCTGCCGCCGATGCGGGAAGGGGAGCGGATCGAGAAGGTGACACTGCGGGATGAGTACGGCCCGGTGGAATTCTACCTCCTGCCCTTTGTCAAGCCGTCCATGATCAAGGAAATCGTCGGAACGGATGAGAATGGCAATAATCTGTCTTATGACGAATCGATTCGCAGACTCCTGCAGCAGAACCTGCAGGAGCCTGCAGATCGAGGTGTGGATAAAGATTTAGAAAAAGATCTGGAGAAAGATTCCGGAAATTCGAAAGAGGCCGGGACTGCAGGGGGCCAAGAGGCTGTGCGGCGCATCCTCGTGAGCCACCAGTTCTATCTGCCAAAGGATACGAATCCGGAGGAAATTGAGCGCTCTGAGACGGAGATTCGGACCGTCGGCAACATCGATGCCGTAAAGAGTGACGTTCTGGCGCCTTTCGACTATGCGGCGCTTGGCCACATTCATAAGCCGATGAAGGTGGGAAAGGAAGCGTATCGCTACCCGGGAACTCCCTATGCAACCTCTGTCAGTGAAGCGGGGCAGACCAAAGGAATCCTGAAGGTGGAGCTAAAGGAAAAGGGGAATCTTGTCATCACCAGAATGCCGATTGAGCCACTCCATAAGGTGAGAATTCTGGAAGGGACACTGCAGGAGGTTCTGCAGGAAGCCTGTGAGGATTATGTGACAGTGATCCTGACGGATCAGGCAGACTTAGATGTTATGGACATGCAGGATCGCCTGCGTTCAGCCTTTGTGCATCTCCTCGAAATCCGCAGAAAGACAGAACGGAGCCTTTTGCAGCACCGGCTGCAGGAGAATGCGCAGAGAAAGAAGAGCACCTATGAGCTGTGCTCGGAGTTTCTGGGGGAGCTCGAGGAAGGAGAGCAGGCCCTCTTACAGGATGTGGTCAACACGGTGATGGAACAGGAGGTGCAGGGATGAGGCCGATACGACTGACCATGCAGGCCTTTGGCTCCTATGGCCGCAGAACGGAGATTGATTTTACAAAGCCGGTACAGAATATCTTCCTGATCACGGGAGATACCGGTGCAGGCAAAACAACGATCTTTGATGCCATTGTATTCGCACTCTACGGAGAGGCCAGCTCCGGAATAAATAAAAAGGACGGGGCAGAGCTGCAAAGCCAGTATATCGACTATAAAACAGAGCCTTTTGTGGAGCTGACCTTTACCGAAGAGCAGGGCGGCGGGCGGCAGGAATATACCGTGCACCGGGTTCCGCGGCACGTTCGGCCAAAGCGGGGCGGAGGCACGATTGAGGTTAAGGAAACCGTGTCTTTGACCCTGCCCGATGGGATGGGCGGCAGCAGGGAATTCAGTGAGAATCAAAAGCAGACGGATGCCCGAATCGAAGAGATTATAGGCCTCACAAAGAGCCAGTTCATGCAGGTTGCCATGATTGCCCAAGGCGAGTTCATGGAGCTCCTTCGGGCGGATTCCAACCGTAAAAAGGAGATCTTCCGAAAGCTCTTTGGAACGGAACGGTTTCAGAGAATTGTCGATGAGCTGTCCGCACGGCATAAAGAGAAAAATGCCGAGATCGGGCGGATTCGTACGCAGTGTCAGACCGAGATCGCACACATCGTGATTCCGGAGGGAATTGAGGACCGGGAGGACCTGCAGGAATTGAAGGCCTGCAGGGAGAGAATCCTTAAGACAGAGCGCCTTAGCGTTGTGGATATGGAAGAGCTCATGGAACGGCTGCAGCAGCTGATTCAGGAGCTGAAGGAAGACGAGAAAACTGCGGCAGCTGCAGAAAAGGATGCGTCAGAGCGGCGCGACAGGAAACGGGATGCCAATGAAAAGGGCAAGCTCTTAAAAGAGAATTTCCGGCAGTTCCGGGAGGCAGAGAGAATTCTGCAGGAGTGCAGGGAAAAAGAGCCTCTGATGCAGGAACAGGCGGCGCTGGTGCAGCGTCTGCAGACAGCAGGGCGACTGCGGGCAGAATACAAAGCCCTGGAGGATGCCAAGGCACAGCTCCTGCAAAAGGAGCTGCAGAAAACGTCGTTGGAAACGGAATTGCCGCAGCTGTTGGAACATCGGAAAAAGGCATTGGCACAGGAACAGGAAGCGCAGAGCCGAAAAGAGAGGCTGGCGCAGTGGCTGCCGAAGGCGGTGCAGGGCGCCGAGATCGAGCAGCAGGTGCAGCAGCGGCAAAAGGACACTGCGAATCGGCAGAAGGAATATCTGACGAGTCGGGAAGAGGCGGTGAACCTTCGGGATAAGTGGCAGAAGGCACAGAATGCATTCCTGGATCAGCAGGCCGGGTTTCTCGCACAGCAGCTCGAGGAGGGAAAGCCCTGCCCGGTGTGCGGTGCACTTGAGCATCCTTCTCCCTGCAGCATGAAGCCACAGCAAAGTGACCTTACAAGGGCTGCTATCGACCGGATGGCGCAGGATGCGGCAGCGGCTGAGTCACGGCAGTCGAAAAAGGCCGCCGGTGCAGAGGCCGCAAGGCAGATGCTGGAGGATCGGCAGGCGGCACTGGAGTCGGCACGGCAGGAGCTGTTGGCAGAATTTCAGGCAGAATTCCAGACGGAATTCCGGACACAATTCCAAAAGGAAGGGCAGTTGTCGGCACTTGCGCAGTCTCTTTCCGGAGAATCCGGCCGGCAGGAACAGGTTTATCAAAAGGCACACAAAGAGGCGGAGACCATCAAGACGAAATGCAATCAGAAGGAGGCCCTCGCCGAACAGCTGTCCCGGGAGATTCCGCAGCAGCAGGATCTTAGCCGCAGGCGGAGGGAGGAGTACGAGGAGTCTTTGCAGAAGGTGGGAACTACAACAGAGCAGTGGCAGCAGATCCTGCAGCAGTATCCGGCGGATGCCGCGCAGGAGCTGCAGCACGAGATTGAGGTCTACCGGAAGCGCCGGGATCAGGCAGCCGGCAGCAAAGAGACAGCAGGCAGGCTGATTCAGGGACAGACTGAGCCGGATCTTGCACAGCTGCAGGAGGAGTACCTGCAGGCGGATGCGGCCTATCAGGCGGCCAGACAACAGATGGAACAGGCAAAGAGCGCCTGCAAGGACAATGAAACGGTCTATCAGAATCTGGCACCGAAAATGCAGGAACGCGCACAGAAGGTTCGGGAGAATCAGCAGATTGAGAATCTCTACAATCGTCTTGCCGGCAAAAATACGGGCGCCCGGATGGATATTGAAACCTATGTACAGCGCTACTACCTGCAGCGGATTCTGTACGGTGCGAATCTTCGGTTCGAGGAAATGTCAGGCGGACAGTTCGAACTGAGAATGGTCCCCGAGGAACAGGCGGGAGCCGGCAAAAACCGCGGGCTGGATCTTTTGGTCTATTCGGCAGTAACCGGAAAGGAACGGGAGGTGAGAACCCTGTCCGGCGGCGAATCCTTTATGGCGGCGCTGGCGCTGGCACTGGGAATGGCAGATCAGATCCAGGAGAGCTCTGCCGCCATTCATCTTGACATGATGTTCATTGACGAGGGCTTCGGATCCCTGGATGACCGGGCAAGAGGACAGGCCGTTCGTGTTTTGCAGGAAATGGCTGGAGGAGACAAACTGATCGGAATCATCTCCCATGTCACCGAGCTGCAGCAGGAGCTGGAGAATCAGCTGATCGTAACCAAGGACAACGAAGGGAGCCATGTCCGCTGGGTGCTGTCGTGATCGTTCACTTGCCTGTTTGGGATGGGGAGCAGAGATGTCCGGCAGTCAAGTGAATATCGATATTACGGCCGCAGATGACAGCGGCCACATTGGTTCAAAAGAAGGAGAGGGAAATGACAATCTACGTAGACATCAAGGCAGGACATGACGGCAACGGCAGCAAGGAGAGACCGTTTCGCAGGATCAGCGAGGCGGCGCGGATTGCGCAGCCGGGAGATGAGGTTCTGGTGGCACCGGGAACGTACCGGGAGAATGTTGTGCCGTTTCATGCAGGGACAGAGGAGGCCCGGATCACCTATCGGAGTACGGAGCTTTTAGGAGCGGAGATTACCGGTGCAGAGGAGCTGAAGGCATGGAAGCCCTACAAGGGCAATGTGTGGGTTGCCAGAGTGAACAACAAGGCCTTTGGCGACTACAATCCTTACACAACCTATGTGTTCGGAGATTGGTACTTTGCAAAGAGAGACAAACACACAGGCTGTGTCTGGCTGAATGATCAGGCTCTCTATGAGACAACCTCTCTGGAGGCCTGCGAGGCAGGAGAGGTCTATGAGTGCTCGTGGAATCCGGAGGCATCCCGGCTCAAATGGTATACCGAACAGGACGATGAGACGAATGAGACGATTCTCTATGCGAACTTTGGCGGGGCAGATCCGACAAAGGAGAACGTAGAGATTAATGTGCGCAGAGAGTGTTTTCTCCCGCAGGAGGATGGCATCGGGTATATCACGGTCAGCGGCTTTAACATCAACAAGGCAGCGACCACCTGGGCTCCGCCGGCTGCGTATCAGGACGGCATGATCGGGCCTCATTGGTCGAAGGGCTGGATCATCGAAGACTGTGAGATCTGGGGCAGCAAATGCGCCGGCATCTCGGTGGGCAAATATTACGACCCGGAGAACGACCATTTCTTTACAAGGCACCATGTAAAGAGCCCCACACAGATGGAGCGGGATGCGGTCTGCCGCGGCCAGTACCATGGATGGCTCAAGGAAAGGATCGGCAGTCATATCATCCGTCGCAACAACATCCATCACTGCGAGCAGGGCGGCATCATCGGCCGGATGGGTGGCGTGTTCAGCATTATTGAGGACAACCATATCCATCACATCAACAACATGATGGAGCTGGGCGGTGCAGAGATTGCCGGCATCAAGATGCATGCAGCCATCGATGTCATTATGCGCCGCAATCACATTCATCACTGCACGATGGGCATCTGGACCGACTGGGAGGCACAGGGAACCCGGATCTCTCAGAACCTTCTGCATGACAATGAGAGGCCTGCCTTTGCAGAGCAGCTAAAGGGCGGCATGTGCAGCCAGGACCTCTTCGTCGAGGTGGGACATGGACCGACCCTGATCGACAACAATATCCTGCTCTCGCCTGCATCCCTGCGCATTGCAACGGAGGGTGTTGCCATGGTGCACAATCTGATCTGCGGAGCACTGACCGTTGTAGGAGGAGGCACCGGCCTTCGGTATACGCCGTATCATATGCCGCACCGCACCGAGGTGATGGGCTTTATGACCATCCTTCACGGAGATGATCGGTTCTACAACAACATCTTCGTACAGAAATGGCCGTCGGAGCCGATGATTCTGAAAAGAGACAGCAGTGAGGGCTTTGACGAGGACAACCGTGAGGTTGGAATCCATCTGTTTAACGAGTATCCGACCTACGAGGAATGGATCGAACAGTTTGATATTGGCAATGAGGTCCCGGATATGGTGGGTCTGGAAAAAGGCCACGAAGGTCATTTGCCGGTATGGGCAGAGGGCAATGCGTATTTTGATGGGGCAAAGGCCTGGAAAAAAGAAAAGAAAAATTACGTTGATGCCGGCCATGAGGTGACGGTGGAGGTGACAGAGACTGCAGAAGGTTGGAAGCTGGAGACGAATCTGTATGATTACCTGCAGGATGCCGGGAGCAGCCTTGTGACGACAAGTGTTCTGGGCAATGCCTTCGAGCCGAACGAGCCCTTTGAGAATCCGGATGGAACGCCGATTACCTTTGATGTGGACTATCTGGGCAATCACCGCACCTTGCAGCTGATCCCTGGTCCGTTTGCCTGCGCAGAGGATGCACAGAAGGTGCTGTACCGAAAACTGGCGCAGGAGTAATAGCAGCGGATGCGATGCTGCATAGGCGGCAAAATGGAACGGTGACAGAGCAGCGTAATGTGCTGCTGTTCTGAGGACGATATGCAGAGAATGACAGTGTCAAGTGAGCGATGAAAACCGCGGGCCTAAAATAAAGTCTTAGGGAATAGAGAAGGATAAATTATGGTACGAATCATACGAAACGGTCTTGTAATCGATCCGAAATCAGGGAGGGAGGAATATCTGGATGTCCTGATCGGAGAGGATGGCAGAATTGAGTCACTGCTGCCGCAGTGCAAAGGAAGAGCGGTACAGGATTGTCCGGCAAAGGACGTGGCGGCGCTGGCTGCGTCAGATGGAGATGGAAAGGCACAGACGATAGAAGTGATCGACGCAGCGGGCTGCATCGTAGCGCCGGGACTCGTGGACACGCATTCGCATTTCCGCGATCCGGGCTTTACCTACAAGGAAGATCTGCACACAGGCGCTCTTGCTGCGGCTGCAGGCGGGTATACGTCTGTGATTCTGATGGCCAATACAAATCCTGCCGTGGATTGTGTGGAGGTTCTCTCAGACATTCTGGAACGAGGCAGCAGGGAAAAGATTCACATCTACAGCGCGGCAAATGTCACGAAGGGAATGGCAGGAGGAGAGGTGAATGACCTGGAGCCTCTGGCAAAGGCGGGGGCCGTTGTTTTTACGGATGACGGAAAGCCGATTCTGGATGAAACGGTATTCCGCAAGGCCCTTGCAAAGGCCGGGGAGCTGGGAATCCCGGTGAGCCTTCACGAGGAGGATCCTGCCTATATTAAGGAAAACGGTATTCACGGCGGCGGGAAAGCGGCGGCAAGCCTTGGGATCGGCGGTTCGGACCGAATGGCCGAAATCTCCATGGTAGAGAGGGACACCAGAATCGCTGCCGAAATGGGAGCACACCTTCTGATCCAGCACATTAGTACGGCGGAAGGTGTGGAGCTGGTTCGAAGGGCGCAGGAGGAGAATCCTCATATCTATGCAGAGGCAACGCCGCATCACTTCTCTTTGACGGAGCAGGTTGTGATCGACAAGGGAGCACAGGGAAAGGTGAATCCGCCGATCCGTATGGAAGAGGATCGGATGGCCATCATTCGCGGAATGCAGGATGGGACCATAAAGATCATTGCAACGGACCATGCGCCGCACAGCGCAGAGGAAAAGGCAGTCCAGCCTTTGTGGAAGGCTCCGAGCGGAATGATCGGACTGGAGACTGCGCTCTCACTGGCACTGCAGCATCTCGTAGAACCGGGATATCTGACAATGTCGCAGATGCTGGCACTTTTGACCTGCAATCCGGCAGACTATTACGGACTGCAGGCAGGGACATTGGAACCCGGGACCACAGCGGATGTGGTGATCTTTGATCCGAAGGCGCAGTGGACTGTGACAGAGAATTTTCATTCAAAATCCTGCAACTCGCCGTTCATCAAAGAGACCCTCCCCGGTGTTGTGCGGTATACCATTGCCGGCGGTGAGGTTGTATATCGAAACGAAGGGTGCTGAAGCTGTACGAAAGGCTTATGAAAAAGCGCATGTCTGTTGCTGCAGACATGCGCTTTTTTTTTTTTTTTGTATCTGTTTAGTACCTGGCGATTTCAACATGAATCGGCCATTTGCGGACGGAATATCACCGTGTCAGATCCTTGACCCACCGGTACTTGCGGAAGTGATATAGAACCCAGGGGAGCTTACCGACCTCATCAATACAGGTGCAGGCATAAATAACAACGGCCGGCCAGTGAAAAAGGTAGGTTCCTGCAGCGGCCAGAGGAACGGCGATAAACCACATGCAAACTACCAGACTGTACATATCGAACAGTGTGTCGCCGCCGGCACCAAAGATGCCGTTGATTGTGACATCATTGATGGCGCGGCCGATCATGTAGACGGCGAGAACGGCGAACATTCCCTTGAGGCACTGGGTGGCTTCGGGGGTGAGTTTAACGAAATGGAGAATCAAAGGCGTGGAGGCCAGCATGAGAAGCTGCATGCAGACACCGCAAAGAGCAGAAATCTTTAACAGGCGAATGCCATAGCGTTTGCCCAGTTCGAGATGTCCGGCGCCGAGTTCGTTGCCGACCATAATGCCGGCAGCACCGGAGATGCCGGCACTGAGGCAGCAGACAAGGTCGCGGACAACCGCAGCGACAGAGTTGGCAGCGGCAGCATCGGTCCCCATATGTCCCATAAAGGAGGAATAGGAGGTGAATCCGATTCCCCATAAAAGCGCAGCACCAAGGAGCGGCAGCACACATTGCCGGAAATCTCTGGCCAGCTCCGGATTGCGCAAAAGGATTCGGGAGGCGTTTGGATGCAGATATCCGGGACGGAAGGAAATGACGATAGAGGCCGTCAGCTCGCAGATTCGCGAGATCAGTGTGGCAATGGCTGCACCTTTTACCCCGAGCGCAGGCAGGCCGAAGAGACCGTAAATCAGGATGGCATTCAGAACAATGTTCAGACATACAGTGGCTGAGCTGACGATTGCGGTAGTTCTGGCATGCTCACTGGTCTTCATGACGATGAGGTAACACTGCGAGATTCCAGTCAGCAGGTAGGAGAAGCCGGCAATGTGCAGATAGCTGACGCCATAGGAGATCAGTACCGGCTCATTGGTAAAAAAAGTCATCAGATACTGCGGAATGAACATGCAGGCAAGAAAAGTGACAAAGGAGACCAGTCCGCAGATGCGAAGCGCCATGCAGAAAATGTCATCCATGGTGCGCAGGTCCTTTTTGCCCCAATATTGTGATCCGAGGATACTAAGGCCTGCGGTTCCTGCGGACAGGAACATGTTCTGAATGAACTGAATCTGTGTCGCAAGGGATACAGAGGACATATAATCCTGATCAACGCCGCCCAGCATGAAGGCATCGGCCACAGCTACAAGGGCCAGCATCAGTTGCTGGAGAACAATTGGAACCATCAGGCTCCAGAGCTTGTGATAGAAAACGGAATCCTTTGGGGATTTCATGATGCAATTCATCCTTTCGCCGGTAAATTTGCTGCCGCTGATCCGGTGCAGACATCCGAAAACAACAGACAGATGGCTTGGCAGGAACATTCATGGCCGTGCTGTACTAGCCGAGGCCGTGCTGCGCGAGCCAGTTTTTTGCAAACGGATCGGAGCTGGTGATCTGATAACCGCCGCGTTCCCAAATCCGCTTTACAGCCATCTGCAGCAGTTCGTCCCGCACGCCGGCACCGTCCCATTTGGGGGCAACCTGCAGTCTTGCAATGCGGTAATTCCCACGGGTGATTTCCGGGAACTCAATTTCAGCCGTAACCGTGCCGTCAGGCTCCTTGCAGTAGATGCGAGACCTTGTCTCGATGTAGTTCATATGTGTGTGCCTGCGTGTTCGGTTCTGCTGGTACATGGGACGCAGAATCACATGGTGGCACTGCGTTTTCGGAAGGTCAGTGAATAGCATGGGCTCGTTCATAACCCGGCGTTCAATGGCAAAGCCCAGTTCCTTGAACAGGCGCAGCGCACTGGTATGATCCTCCGGGCAGCAGGCATTGACGCGCTCGAGCAACAGCTCTTCAAAGCAGTGCCGCAGCAGTTCGCGGCAAGCCTCCAGGGCATAGCCTCGCTTTTGACAGGAACGATTCAGCCAGACGACAAGATCGGCCTCCTTGTCTGCATCAAGGTAATCCTCCAGCTGCAGGTTGAAAAGGCAGATTCCCCCGATGATGGGCAGATTCCAGACATCATTTTCCGTCATGGAATTGCCGGCAAGGCTGTGCTGCCCGGAGTTGCACTGCACCTTGCGTACAATAGCATAATGCTCGGCAGCACAAAGGCGTGACTGCAGCAGAGACTGAGCGGCCTCCTCGTTATTTAGAATGGGGAAGCCGCACGGAGAACAGACGAATGGATCGCTGCCTGTTTCATATAACTGCGGAGCATCGCTCTCCTGCCAGGGACGCAAAAAGAGCCGCTCCGTTTCTAAGATCAGACCAGACATGATCAATTCCCTCCTGAGGCAACGGCCATGGAGGAGACATCATATTCTGCATAATTGTCCTGCAGAACCTTGTAGACGAAATGATCGGCTACCTTGGTGCAGCCTGCTGCATTCAGGTGAATGCCGTCAGAGAGATACTCTGTGTAGTTGTTCTCGTTGACGGAGCCGTAATAGTTGTCCAGGAAGGACACGCTGCAGCTGCCGCAGGTGTCATAAGCCCACTGAAAATAATTGACGAGCGTTCCGTTGCCGATGTCTGTGGTTCGTCCGCTGGCCCCATCGTACTCGGAGTAGTAGGGAGAGAGGAAGACGATCCGGATGTACGGATACGCATTCTGCAGCAGCTGGATGGAGTTGGTCAGAGAACCAACATAGGTTGTCAGCTCATCCGGGACATCCGGATTCTGCATGGCCATGCCATTGATATAGTCGCTGCCATCGTACATGATGGCAATGATGTCAACCGCACTGAAATCGGTGTTTTTCAGAGCATCTACTGATTGCTGGTAGGTGCTGTCCTCGGTATGGGCCGAGGCAACCGTCTCCAGAGAGGAGAAATCTCCGATGGAGATGGCATAGGACACATAGAACAGGTTGAAAATATCATCCATGCTGTCCAGAGAATCGACACTGTACTGGGCATTTTCGCAGGTGACCTGAGAGCCGGGGAAGGCCGCATTGATGACATTGCAGTTCCCAAGGGCGGCAATCTGACCGGCCAGACCGCTGGAGGAGGTGTCCTGCGAAAATGGTTCATCGCCAAGGCACAGAACGGTAGTAACGCCGTCATCTGAATGCCCTTCAAGCTTGGAATCCGAGAGGTAGACCATGTTGTCGTTTACTTCAATGATGTACTTGCTGGAGTTCTGACCGGAATGAACGGTCAGTTCTTTACCCTGACTCCAGACCACAAAGCGGACGATGGCAACAATGATGACAACAACGATGGCAGCCAGAAGAGCCAGATGCAGCGGGAAGGGCTGTTTCTCGTCTGGATCCTGCGGCTGGAAGGATTGTCCGGAGGAGCTTGCCTGCGGACGAGGCATCCTGTGGGTGGGTGCATCATGACGAGATGATGCAGCCTTGCGAGATGGTGCGATTCGCTGATCCGATACAGCCTTGCGAGGGGCTGCGGCCGGACGGGAGGAAGGAGCCTTGCGGGCGGATGCGGCCTGCCCGGCTGGTGCAGTCTGCCGGGAGGTTGTTGTTTTTTTTCGGGGCGGAGCATCCAGCGGAACCTCTTCGATGATGAGCTGATCCTCATCCGAAGCGTTTCTGAAAGGAGCGATCGCTCCTGCATCGCCTCTGTCAGAATTACCTTCTTTCGTAGAACTCATATCAGAAGGTCTTTTATCAGAGGGTCTTTTATCAGAAGGCTCTTTATCAGAAAGAACTTTATCTGAAGGATCTTTATCGGAAGAACCTTTGTCAGAAAGAACTTTATCTGAAGGACCTTTATCAGGAGCACTTTCATCAGAAACATTCCCGGTAGGCTTGTTCTTAGCCGCACTATTCTCAGCAGCCACCTGATCAAAAGTGTCCTCAGCGGGCGCTTCGGTGTCCTCTGCATCCAGCAGATCCTCAAGATCTAGAATATCCAATTCATCAAACATATTGTTAGCCATGTATGACAGAGCTCCTTTTAAAGCGGGAACATTGAAGCAGGCAGAGCCCGCACGTTTGGCGCCGATAACCGGGCGTAGAGTCGCTATCATTTTATCCTACCTTGCTGTAAAAATCCATGTGCATACGGTATACTTGTACGTTATGAGAAAAGATGATTTTGTGGATTGGAACAACAGAATCGGCAGGAGATCAGCATCGGCCGGAGAGCATAATCTGGATCGTACAGAGCACACAGAGTGGCTGGATGAGACCGGTGGGATCCCGGATGCCACCGGCTGGATGGACGATACTCTCCCGATGGAAACGATCGAGATCCCGGAGATTGCAGCAGAATCTCTGAAGACCCCTTCTGCAGAGGAGAATAACGCACTTCCCGCAGCGGACTGGGTGGACGAATCCGATGGTTACCCGAGACTAAATCCCGGTGAATGGGATGATACGCTGGACCAGGAGCCGGAAGGGTGGTTCTGTGATGTTCGGGTTGAGCGGTACTATCCGGAAGAGGAATCCGGCGCGGAAGATTCGAAACAGGGGGAAAGCGATCAGGAACGAGCGGAAAAGGCAACAGAACTCTGGGGAGAAATGGATTCTCAGATGGAGGGGAATCTGACCGAAGAGGGCCAATTAGAGCTCATAGAAGAGGATGAACCGGACTGTGGTCTGCAGATGGATGATCCGCTTCCTGTTCTGCATTTTGAGGATGAAGACAGCCGACCGGTCCGAGGCGAAGAGGCAATTGATTATACGGAAGCGGATTACGAAGAAAGCGCAGACTGTGCAAAAGAGCATACCGAAGAGAATATTAAAGAGGATACAGAAGAGGAGATAGAGGAGGACACGGCAAGAGAGTTTCACGTCGGGCCGTTGCAGATCAATTTTGTGACATTGACCGCAGTGGCTCTTGCCGGCGCTATTGTGGCTGCAATGGTTACCGGCGTGAGTACGTTTTCTTTTAACAAGAAGCTGCAGGAGCAGCAAACCCTCCTTGCGAGTGTGGGAGATGTTCTGCCGGGGGATCAGCCGCTGAACACCGATGCCATGCAGCAGCTGGCAGATCTGCGGATTCAGGCAGAGGAGGAACAGGCGGCAGCCGAGGAGGCCGCACGCAAACGAGCCGAAGAGGAAGCCGAGCAGGATGCGGAAGAAGGCTCGGTGGCAGTGGAAGCCTCTTTATCCACCATTCAAAGTGATCTTAAGATCAAGATTCGCCGGCAGAAGGAACAGTCGCTGATCGGCGGGGTTCCCTTTAAGGTCAAGGTGAAGGATCCGAAGGGCAAGGTGACAGAGCAGTCCGATACCGATGAGGACGGCATTATATATTTGACCGGGCTTTCGAGCGGCACGTATGAGGTGACACTCTGCCAGCTCATTGATCTGGACAGCCTTAAACAGCAGGAGGACTACCGCAGCAACGAGGATTACCTGAATTATGCGAAATACAAGATCTCTGAAAAGAGCGAGTCGATTCAGGTAACGGACAACATCACCTACGAAGTTGTGGATGTTTCGGATGAGGTGAAATCTGCCTCGGAGGTCAACGCAGCCAAAGAGGACACGGCTAAAAACGACACCCCGGTCGAGAGTACCATCAAGGACACTGTGGAATGGGTGGAGTCTACCAAGACCGAGATCGATGGCAGTGGGGACTCGTCCTACATTGAGGTGCAAAAGTCTGACATCCCGGATCCTTATGCAAGCGCCGCTTTGACAGATTCCAGGTGGACGGCGTCGCAATTTCACATGCTGGCGGAGGTGACAGATGGGACGTTGCAGTCCTCGCAGGACGGAGCATCCGATTCGCCATCAAGCCAGGAGTCTTCGGAAGGAAATTCTGCAGGCGACTCCTCGTCGGAAAACAGTGCGTCCAAGGAGGAGAGTACAGAATCTGGCAGCGAGAACACCTCGGAGGGTTCGCCGGAAACGGCATCTTCTGCGTCATCGTCCGAATCTGCATCCCAGGGAACGTCCGATTCGAAGAGTTCATCGGAAGGCTTATCTTCGGGAACATCATCCGATGCGTCATCCGGTTCGAGTGGGACATCGGAGAACTCGCAGGGAACCGATGATGGCAGCAAGGCTCAGCCCCAGCTGAAGGTGGATCCGTCAGAAATTCATCTGGCGGAGGGAAAAACACAGACGATCAAGGCAACAATCTCCGATGGTGCGAATACAACGGTGACCTACAGCTCTTCCGATTCCTCCATCGCGACGGTTTCGGACGGAGGGACGGTGCAGGGGGTCAAGGCAGGCAGTTGTACGATTACCGTCTCCCTGAAGGATTATCCGGACATCACCCAAAAGGTGTCAGTTACAATTTCGGAAAAAACAAATGACAGCTCACCGCTTAAGGATTCCGACGGCAATCCCCTTTATGTCAAAGACGGAGATTCCTATCGAGCGGCAACGGCGGCCGATTACAGCAAATATGACACCTTCTACCGTATGACCAGTGCGGAGAAAAAATACAAGTACACCGGTTGGCAGCACATCAACGGCCTCACCTATTACTATGACAAAAACGGCGATTACGTCACCGGGTCCCAGATCATTCAGGGGGTGTCCTATACCTTCAGTAGTGAGGGAATTCTGGATACCGGCAGCACCAATGCCGGAATCGACGTCTCGATGTGGAACGGCAAGATTAATTGGAACGAGGTTGCAGCTTCCGGAATTCATTTTGCCATTGTCCGCTGCGGCTACCGCGGCTCATCCACCGGAACTTTGGTCAAGGATTCCTCGGTCGGAACCAATATCACAGGAGCCAAAAATGCAGGCCTGAAGGTTGGCCTTTATTTCTTCTCACAGGCAATCAACGAGGCGGAGGCCGTAGAGGAGGCCTCTATGGCCGTTCAGATTGCCCGAAGCTACGGGATCTCGATGCCGATCTTTCTGGATGTGGAGAGCTCCGGAGGACGCGGAGATTCCATCAGCACCAGCCAGAGAACAGCGAACATTGCGGCATTTTGCCGAACTGTGCAGAATGCTGGATACTCTGCCGGTGTGTATGCGAATACCAACTGGTTTTCAGAGAAGATTAACGTATCCTCTTTGACCAGCTACCATATCTGGCTGGCACAGTATGCGGCATCGCCGACCTACTCGCGGTCGCGTTATGACATCTGGCAGTACAGTGCCACCGGACGGGTGAACGGAATCAGCGGAGACGTCGACCTGGACATCAGCTACAGGTCATACTGAGTGTGTTTAGTACGCCCGGTACAGACAGAAATCTTTGCCGGAATCCGTCTGAGCCGGGCACACAATTGCCAGAATACACGGATTGAATACCCATAGGACAGAATCCTATGCTATACTTACTCTGTAACATTCTGTTCACATCTGGGCAGAGTATGCAAAAAGAGGAAGTGAATAAACCAAGATCAGACACTTGAGAATGACATAAAAACGATACAGACAACGCGAATACATCAATACATTCCATAACAAAACAAGGAGAAGGGCAACATGAAAACATTTCTGGTAACCGGCGGAGCAGGGTTTATTGGCTCGAACTTTATTCAGTACATGCTCAAAAAATACGGCCAGGAGATCCGCGTGATCAACGTGGACAAACTGACCTATGCAGGAAACCTTGAGAACCTCAAGGATGTTGAGAATCTGCCGAACTATACCTTTGTAAAGGCAGACATCTGTGATAAAGAGGCCATCCGCAAGATTTTCCGTGAGAATGACATCGACCGCGTCATTCATTTTGCAGCAGAGTCTCATGTAGACCGCTCCATCAAAGAGCCGGAGCTCTTTGTACAGACGAATGTGATGGGAACTGCGAATATGCTGAACTGCGCCAAGGAGGCTTGGGAGCTGCCGGAGGGACCGGATCCCCTTGGCAACTACAAGGAGGGCAAAAAGTTCCTGCACGTATCCACGGATGAAGTATATGGCTCTTTGCCGGAGGATCCGGATGCATACTTCTATGAGACGACACCGTATTCACCGCACAGCCCGTACAGCGCCTCCAAGGCTTCTTCGGATCTGCTGGTGAAGGCGTATATGGACACCTATCATTTCCCGGCAAATATCACGAACTGCTCGAATAACTATGGCCCCTACCAGTTCCCGGAAAAGCTGATCCCTCTGATGATCAACAATGCGCTGTCCGGCAAGAACCTTCCGGTTTACGGCGATGGTAAGAACGTCCGTGACTGGCTCTATGTAGAGGATCACTGCAAAGCCATTGATCTCGTACAGGAGAAGGGACAGCTCTTTGAAACCTACAACGTAGGCGGGCACAATGAGAAACAGAACATTGAGATCGTCAAGACCATCATCGAGGTTCTGCGCGAGGAGCTGGATGATGCAGATCCCAGAAAGGCAAAGGTTAGCGAGGACCTCATCGTTTATGTAGAGGACCGCAAGGGACATGACCGCCGCTATGCAATTGCACCGGACAAGATCCATCACGACCTTGGCTGGGAGCCGGAGACGATGTTCAAGGAAGGTATCCGCAAGACCATTACCTGGTATTTTGAGCACATGGACTGGATGGAGCACATCACCAGCGGCAATTACCAGCAGTATTATGAGGCAATGTACGACAACAAGAAGGTACTGAACTAAGGGTACTCTGTAAAAGGGGATCGTTATGAAGGGAATTATTCTTGCCGGTGGTTCCGGCACCAGACTGTATCCACTCACAAAGGCAATTTCTAAACAGATCATGCCGGTGTATGACAAGCCGATGATCTATTACCCGCTGTCAACACTGATGCTGGCAGGAATTCGCGAGGTTCTGATCATTTCCACACCGAGGGATCTGCCGGTATTCGAGGATCTTCTGGGAGACGGTTCTCAGCTGGGAATGAGCTTTTCCTATGCTGTGCAGGAGCAGCCAAACGGCCTGGCAGAGGCCTTCATCATCGGCGCGGATTTCATCGGAAAGGATGCCTGCGCACTGGTCCTTGGCGATAATATTTTCTACGGACAGAGCTTCTCCAGAGTACTCAGAAATGCTGCAGAGCGCGAGAAGGGTGCAACCATTTTTGGCTACTATGTGAAGGATCCCACGGCGTACGGCGTTGTTGAGTTCGATGAGGAGGGCAAGGCCATCTCGATCGAGGAGAAACCGGCAAAGCCCAAATCCAACTACGCAGTACCTGGATTGTATTTTTATGACAACGATGTGGTGGAGATTGCTAAAAATGTAAAGCCCTCCGCCCGTGGTGAGATCGAGATCACCAGCATCAACAATGCTTACCTTGAGCGCGGCGATCTGTATGTTGAGAAGCTGGGACGAGGCTTTGCATGGCTTGATACCGGCAGCCACGATTCCCTTCTGGATGCTGCGAACTTTGTATCAACCTTCCAGAAGAGACAGGGACTGTACGTATCCTGCATTGAGGAGATCGCGTACAAGAGAGGTTTTATCGGCAAGGAGCAGCTGCTGAAGCTGGCAGAGCCCCTGATGAAGACCAACTATGGCAAATATCTGGTTGAGGTTGCAGAGGGACTTGGCTGAGAGCTGAGTGCTGAGAATAAAAGAAAAGCGGTACGATAGCAGTGCAAAAAACGTATCGGGCTGTCAAAAGTCCTGTGTGCCTGCGGGCAGCAAGAGCATGCAGTGACCAGGCAGACATCGGACCGCGGCGGCAGGAAAGGAACGAAATGGGACAGATTCAGATAGAGGATAATTGCGGCGGTATCAAGGGATTGAAGGTGGTTACACCTACGGTTCACGGGGATGACCGCGGATATTTTATGGAGACGTATCAGCAGAAGGATTTCGAGGCGGCAGGGATTGATGTACAGTTCGTACAGGACAACCAGTCCTCCTCCAAAAAGGGTGTGCTGCGCGGCCTTCACTTCCAGATTCAGTATGCACAGTCTAAGCTGGTTCGTGTCGTAAGAGGTGAGGTGTTCGATGTTGCGGTTGACCTTCGCCCGGGCTCTGAGACCTTCGGGAAATGGTATGGCGTTCGCCTGTCGGCAGAGAACAAAAAACAGTTCTTTATCCCCAAGAATTTTGCACATGGATTCCTGGTCCTGTCCGATGAGGCAGAGTTCTGCTACAAGGTGGATGATTTCTGGCACCTTGGTGATGAGGCAGGCATTGCATGGAATGATCCGGCGATCGGCATTGAATGGCCGGAGGTTGCAGGAGATTATCAGGGAACTCCTTCGGCAGATGGTTACACCATGTCGGATGGAACACCGCTGACACTGTCCGACAAGGATCAGAAGTGGGGCGGCCTGGATGCGTACCGAAAG
>CAVCWT010000034.1:0-26538 GCA_963605745.1 Lachnospiraceae bacterium | reverse complement strand
CAGCCTGTCCCTTTAATGCCTTGAGCTTTGCCAGAATGGACTTCGGCGAGGAATGCGTTCCTGTTCCCTGCGCGGAATCCTTGTTCTGCATGGATTCCTTGCTCCGCGTTGTCTGGTCCTCCCTTTCCTTCATGTTCTCCATGCCATTCAGGTAGCCCTGATATCTTGATTTTCTTGCCATCGTCATTCCTCCAATTTTTAAATAACGAGAGGGATACCATCCGTAGCCATCCCTCTCATCAGTGCTAGTACAGCGTTTGCAAAATAACTGGCCAGATAACGCAGAATGATTTTCGGAGAGTGCGCGTCAAAAAACGTAGGCGTAGCGGGCTACGCTGAGGATTTTTGACGCGTGCTATTCGGAAATCAGGCAAGTTAATATGGCTAGTTATTTAAAAATCGCTGTACTAGTACAGAGGAAACATGAATTCGTCAGACGCTAAATTTACCGTAACTATTTAGCGCAGGCACCACTACAAATAGAACGCAAATAGAAAGGAGCAGAGAATCCACTGTTTTGGATTCTCTGCTCCTTTTTGTTATCCTTTTTGAGAAGTTATGGAAAAGACGGCAATTCGTTCTTCTGCTCACGCAGTTTCCACATCATGCTTTCTTTTTCGCTGCCTGAATGAGGTAGCACGGAATTCCGACGAATACCATTCCGCCGAGGATGTTGCCGATTGTTACCGGAATGAGATTCTGCAGGCTCCCGAGAACGGTAAGGCTGCTCAGCTGCTCTGCGGTGATCCCATACGCTTCCTGGGCCTTTGCCACATAGGTCGGATTCGATGCTGCCATGATGCCCATCGGAATGTAGAACATGTTCGCCACGCAGTGCTCGAAACCGCCGACCACAAAGGCCAGAATCGGGAAAAAGATCGCCCACACCTTTCCGGCAATATCCGAGGCTGCCGCTGCCATCAGGACCGCAATGCAGACCAGAATGTTGCACAGAATGCCGGAAGTGATGCCCTTGATCGGCGTGATCGATATTTTGCCAATCGCCACCTTGATCGCATAGGCGCCCAAAAGGCCGCTCGTGTAATCAAGATTGCCGGAATACAGCACCAGTGCGTCGATGATCAGCGCACCCACGAGGTTACTCAGGTACACAACGAGAAGGCTCCGCACGCAGTCCTTCCAGGTGATTCTCTTGTCGATGACATCCATAACCATCAGGCAGTCACCGGTAAAGAGCTCTCCGCCGACGAAAACAATCATCATAAGACCAACCGGGAAGATGCACCCGGAAACCGCCCTTGCCAATCCGACGTTTTCAATGTTGTGTGCTGCTGTGCTGCTGGTCGCTCCGCCCAGCGCAATGAATGCGCCGGCCATAATTCCCAGCAGGATCATTTTACCAAGCGGCTGCTGAGATTTGCGTTTGCCGCCCTCGAGTGTGGCCGTAATGACCTCTGCCGGTGTGTTGAAATGCTGTTCTGACATCTCCTTTTTCTCCCCTTCTGTTCGCAATGAACCAATATGTACTTTCTCCCACAACCTTTGATTATGCAATATTCTCTTTCAAATGAAAACCCCAGTCACAACTTCCAATTCCCTGTAAACTGTAAATATTCGGGCGGCTTTTCTTATGGTACCTGCAATGAATCTGTGCCTCACGGAATCGGCGTGATCATGACCGGAACGCCGGCAGCAGGCTCCTGGATTACCGGGCGCGGGTAAGCTGTGAAGTCGACACCAAGTGCAGTGGATTTTAGATGAAGGTACTGTGCAAGAGCTGTGACATCGGCATGGGCCAGGGCCTGATAGGAATTCTCCTGGGCGAGGAACTTGCGATCGCTCTCATTGTCCAGATAGCAGTGCTCTGTGATGACAGCAGGAAGTCCGATGTCGGAGGATCGCTTGATGATGCCGTAGTAGTCCTTGCCGGTGCGTCCAATGCGAGTCATGAAGCCGTGGCTTTTGAGTCCGATGGCAGAGAGCTGCTGCAGATTCAAAAGTCCATAGGAGCATTCCTCAGCATAGAGGCTGCCGAAGGCCGAAGGCAGGATCATGGAGCCGCTGGTGATGCCGTTCGTTCCGACGGCATTGAAATGAAGACTCAGGAGAAAGTCAGCATGAACCGAAGCGGCGTAATTAACCCGCTCAGCCAGTGACACATCGGAATCGTCCCATCTGGTCAGATAGACCTCCACATTGTCATATTGCATCAGCTCCTGATAGGCGAAAAAGGACATATACAACGTCATGCATTTCTCTACATAAGGAGCATAATTCGCGCCGATATCGGAGCCGCCGTGTCCGGGATCCAGAACGATGACGGTGTTGCCGTTGTGCTGTGCCTGTGCGGTGATGCCGGCAGCAGGCAGGGTGAGCAGTAAAAGGCTGCAGAGGATGACAGAGAACGCGCCAATGGCCGCTGCCAAAGTTCGTTTATGGATGCTCCAGGATAGATCGGATGCATTTATTTTCATTGTAAATACCTCTTTCAAAAATGCTGGTTATTTAAAGATCGGTAACTATTTAGCACCCGCAGCTCGATTTTGATACTCGAAAATGGCTCATGTCATTTTCTCCTTGCATACGGAAAACCTCAATGTGGCTGTTACATCTGCTCCAGAATATATTCTTTCACTTTCTCCAGTTTGGACCTTTTCCAGGCGCCCTCTTCGGCTTTTTTTGCTAGCGGGCAGACAATAAAGAAATCCAGCGCTTCGCCCTCGACGCGCCCGGAGCGCTTTGGATTGGCAAAATGTTCGGCCCACTCCTCTTTGGTGGCATGTTCCCATTTATCCTTATTCAGATAAATCTGCTGACGCTTTGTTGCCGCAACGAACATCTTTGCTGCAAGAGGAGCCAGGAGCTCATATTCATCTGCCGGTACATTCGTAAAGATTGCCGGCAGATCGGCTTCCTCGATGTGCTCGCTTTCCCGGTTAATCCGAAGTCCCATCGCTTCAAAATCATACGAATCCGGAGTCAGGTTCAATCGTACCAGCACGCCGCGCTCCGTGTTGTACTGTGCCCTCTGGTAATCAGTATCAAAAATAAAATTCCCAAGCGAGTAGAAAATGATCTTCTCTCCAACCTTCTCATAATTCATCGGCACATGAGGATGATGGGCCACAATGATGTCTACTCCCATCTCGAGGAATTCCAGGTATTTATCTCTGGTATAGCAGGTTGGCAGGGAGGTGAATTCCTCCCCGGCATGGGCCACCAGGATGCACCACCGGCAGCAGGATTTGATCTCCCTGACCGTCTCACGGATCTCATCTGTCTCGTTCCACATATAGCACCCAGGATAGTCCTCTGCTGCCGGCTTGCAGCCTCGCCGATATCCCACAGAGAACAGACCGATGCCGCCGGCCTCGTTCAGATAGATCGGTTTCCTGGCTTCGTCCAGATTCCTGCCGGCTCCGATTGTCCTTGCTCCGCACCCTGCTGCCTCCTGGAGCGTTGCCTCGATTCCTAAGGGGCCTGCGTCCATGATGTGGTTGTTGCAGATATTCCAGATGTCCGCATGCATCCTGCCCAGCACCTTTGTCGCCGCAGGGTTCATGGTATGCATCAGCTGCTGCGTCCCCTCGCTCGTCTGGTTCGTTGCCTGATCCACCAGCGGCCCTTCTACATTCGCAATCACATGATCTGCATGGTGCAGGAACTCCAGCACTCCCGGTGCAATCAGCTCCTCGTCCTCCCATTTCCCGTCCATATACCGGTCAAACCCGATGTCACCGGTAAAAGCCAGTGAAATTTCTGATTTTTCAGTGCTCATATTCTCGTCCTCTCCCCACGTTCTGCCTCAAAGCCCTCTTTGCCGGCCGCTGCCGGATCGCACGCTCCACACCAAAAGAAAGCTGCTACGAGGTGGTCGCAAACAGCCTTTCCAGACATTCCCAATATACTGTTTTTCCGGGAGCAGCCAGCGGATGAAAAAATTCTCCGGGAGAGCCTCAAACAACGCACTCATGGCCAAATCCCCCTTTCCTGCAGTCCTTTTTTCGTTATCAGTTATGGTACAATGAATGTAATTGTGCTGCCAAGAGGAAACAGGGGGAAACATTCTGAATCACGGCAGAAGCGTTACTGTACACGCGCCAGCCATCAGCGGGTCCTAGCGAAGATGTCCTGCCGATGACTGATATGTGGAGAGCAACTACCAGAACGGAGGGGAAAATTGAGCAGATTAACCATACTCACCAAGGATAAGGCCCAGGTAACCATGGAGTCCTTATACCAGGATCTGGAGCGGAGGATCGTTGCGAGTCCGCCCGGCCTATGTACCATCGACCTGACAAGATCTTTTATTAAAATGTGCCTGGCACAGTCCTGCGGCAAATGTGTTCCGTGCCGCATCGGACTCCGTCAGCTGGCAAGACTTTTTGATGATGTTCTGGACGGCAATGCCACATCCGAAACCATGGACGTCATCCGTCTCACAGCGGAGGGCATCTATTATTCAGCCGACTGCGCCATCGGCTACGAGGCGGCCAAGCTCGTATTAAAATGCATTGACGGCTGTGAGGATGATTTCCGCTCCCACATTGAGCGCGGCTTTTGCAACTGCAACAGCAGTCAGCCGGTTGCCTGCGTCAAATCATGTCCGGCCGGTGTGGATATTCCCGGATACATTGCGCTGGTTCATGAAAAGCGCTACGCGGATGCCGTTCGACTGATCCGGCGCGACAATCCGATGCCGACTACATGTGCCTACATCTGTGAGCACCCCTGTGAAAACCGCTGCAAGAGGACACTGATCGACGCCCCCGTCAACATCCGCGGCCTTAAGAAAATGGCCGTTGACCACGCCGGCGATGTTCCGGTTCCTGCATGCAATGAACCCACCGGCAAAAAGGTCGCCATCATCGGCGGAGGTCCCGGTGGACTCAGTGCTGCCTATTATCTGGCACTTATGGGCCATAAAGTCACCATTTTCGAGCAGAGAAAACAGCTCGGCGGGATGCTGCGCTACGGAATTCCGAATTACCGTCTTCCCAGAAAGAAGCTGGATGCCGAGATCGCATCCATCCTCTCGACCGGGATTGAGGTTCGTAAGAACATCAGCGTCGGAACCGATATCACCCTCGAAGATATCACCAAAGAGTATGACGCTGCCTACATCTCAATCGGTGCACATGCCGATAAAAAGATCGGTATTGAAGGAGAGGATGCTCAATCCGGCATCACCTCTGCTGTTGAAATGCTCCGCGCCATCGGCGATGATGAGATGCCTGACTATACAGGCAAGCGCATCGTTGTCATCGGCGGCGGAAACGTCGCCATGGATGTTGCTCGCTCCTCCGTCCGTGCCGGTGCCGAAAAGGTCAGCATCATCTACCGCCGCAGAAAAGCCGATATGACTGCTCTTCCCGAAGAGGTGGAAGGGGCCGAGGCAGAGGGCTGCGATGTTCTCGAGCTCATGGCTCCCGTTCGAATTGAAAAGGACTCGAACAATGCCGCCATCGGACTCTGGGTCCAGCCGCAGATGATCAGCAAGATCAAAAGAGGAAGACCATCTCCCGCAACCGCCTCTAAGGACGAGGTCCTCATCCCTTCGGATCTCATCGTGGTTGCCATTGGACAGGGCATCGAGACTCGTTATTTTGAAGAGCACGGCGTAACCGTCAAGCGCGGCACCATCGATGCTCTTAATACCAGTGAGATCAAAGAGCACAAGGGAATCTTTGCCGGAGGCGACTGCGTGACAGGTCCTGCAACCGTCATCCGTGCCATTGCTGCAGGAAAGGTTGCCGCGGCCAATATTGACGAATACCTCGGCTATCACCACGAGATCACCTCGGATGTTGAGATCCCCTATGCCGGATATGAGGACAAGATTCCCTGCGGCCGCGTAGAGGTTGCGCTCCGCGATGCAGCCGACCGCAAAAAGGACTTTGAGCCGATCGAATATGGCTTCTCCTGCGAGGAGGCTTGTCAGGAGTCCGGTCGTTGTTTGCGCTGTGATCATTTTGGATTCGGATCCTTCCGAGGAGGCAGAGAAGAGCAATGGTAAATTTAACAATCAACGGCATCCCTGTAACGGTTCCGGAACGAACCACCATTCTCGATGCCGCCAAAACCATCGGTATAACCATCCCGACACTTTGTTATCTCAAAGAGGTCAATGAAATCGGTGCCTGTCGCGTCTGTGTTGTTGAGGTCGAGGGCACAGATCGGTGCGTTACTGCCTGCAACAACTTTGTCAAGGAAGGCATGGTAGTACACACGAATTCCCGAAAGGTTCGTACCACCAGAAAGACGAATGTAAAACTCATTCTCTCACAGCACGACTACAAGTGCGGTACCTGCGTCCGCAGCGGCAACTGTACTCTGCAGGCACTTTCCAATGAACTGAATATCTCTGAAATGCCCTATGATTCCATTCTCGAGAAGGATCATTGGGACAGCACACTCCCACTCATTCGTGATGCGCAAAAGTGCATCAAGTGCATGCGCTGCGTGCAGGTCTGTGATCATATTCAGGAGATGCACATCTGGGACGTGGTAAACACGGGCTCCCGCACAACGGTGAATGTGCGTGCGAACAAGGCTCTTACCGAAACGTCCTGTACTCTTTGCGGCCAATGTGTCAGCAACTGCCCGGTCGGTGCATTGCGGGAACGTGATGATGTCGGCATCGTACTGGATGCCGTTGAGAATGAAGATATCATCACCGTTGTTCAGGTTGCGCCCGCCGTGCGCACGGCATGGGGTGAGAGCTTTGGTGTTTCCAGAGAATACGCTACGGCAGAGCGCCTCGTGGCCGGCCTTCGCAAAATCGGATTTGATTACATTTTTGATACCACCTTTGCGGCTGACATGACCATCATGGAGGAGGGCAGCGAATTTCTGAACCGTCTTCCCGAAATCAAGGAGTCCGGGCTGCCGATGTTCACCTCCTGCTGCCCCGGTTGGGTCAGCTTTGTAAAGAGTCAGTATCCTGACATGGCCGGCAGACTCTCCACAGCAAAGTCTCCGCAGCAGATGTTCGGTGCTGTTACCAAGTCCTACTATGCCGAGAAGCTCGGCGTCGATCCCGAAAAGATCTTCTGCGTCTCTCTCATGCCCTGTCTTGCCAAAAAAGACGAGTGCACCTGGGACGGCGGCAAGGATGTGGATGCCGTCCTCACGACCAGAGAAGTGGACCGTATGCTCAAGGCCTTCTTTATTAAACCGGAAGAGCTGGAAGAGGAGCCGTTTGATGATCCTCTCGGCGAAGGGACCGGTGCGGGCGTTATTTTCGGTACAACCGGCGGTGTCATGGAGGCTGCTCTGCGCAGTGCCTATTATCTCGTCACCGGCAAGAATCCAGATGCGGATACGTTCCGGGCTGTGCGCGGTCTCAATGGCTGGAAGGAAGCCTCTTTTGATCTGAACGGAGAGACGATTCGGGTTGCTGTCGCCAGCGGCCTTGGCAATACCCGGTATCTCATGGAAGCCATCAAAAAGGGCGAGGTACATTATGATTTTGTTGAAATCATGGCGTGCCCGGGCGGCTGCATCAACGGCGGCGGCCAGCCCTACAAGGAAGATGCCGAAATGGTGGCCGAGCGTCAGCAGGTGCTCTACGGATTGGACAGCTGCGACAACCTCCGCTTCTCTCACGAGAATGCCTCTGTGCAGAAATGCTACGAGGAATATTTTGAACAGCCGTTGTCCCACAAGGCCCACGCCATTCTGCATGTACCGGCAGATGCGGGGTGCTAAACAGTTACTTTTTTTCTGATCTCTAAGGAGAGTTTATGCATCTGTCAAAATCAAATGACACAAAGAAAGCCGCCATCTTCTGGTACCTCGAGCTGGCCGTTTTGATGATTGCCCTCGGCAGCAGTGATGCTGCCCGAGGGGTGTTTGCCACCGTATTTCAGAATCACTTTTCACTGGATACTGCCGGCATATCCATGATTGTAACCATCAGCTATATTGGAAATCTGGTTTTCATGCTGATCGGAAGCCGGCTCTCAGATGCCTTCGGTCTGTATGTCGTATTCCCCATTTCCATCCTGATGATGGGCATTGCCTATTGCGTCTGCACGGTTTCCGACTCGTATCCTGTGCTCCTTGTCTCCATCTTTTTCACAATGGGAGCATCCACGCTTTTGAATACGCTGATGAATGTCATGAGTCCGGATAAATTCCGTTCTCCCGGCATGATCATCAATACGCTGTTCTTTGTTCAGGGAATCGGAACCACCGTCACGCAGAGCATTGTCGGAGGGAGCGTTTCTTCCTTCCGTCACTGGCACCTTTTCTGCCTCGTCATCCTGTTGATTCTGGTCTTTTCTCTACTCTTTTTTGTTGTACTGGACCGAACAACGCAGCGAAACCTCCCGGACTCTTCGAGCTCTGCTCCCGTACCAGGCGCCTCTGCATCGCACGGCTCCTATCCGCAGCAAAACAACGTTTCCGACCAGCCGACCTCGCCCAAAGACAACACCTATGCTGCAGGCGGATACCTTTCCATCCTCCAATCCAGAGCTTTCTGGATGCTCCTTTTTATTTTCGGCTTTTATTTTGTCGCCGAGCACGGGATCATGAACTGGATGAACCTCTATGCACAAAGCGAACTGCAGCTGTCTGCCTCCTTTGCAGCGCTCCTTCCTTCCATCTTCTTTGGCGGAATGACCGTTGGAAGGCTCCTTCTGGCGCCGCTCGTTAACCGGCTCGGAATCCTTCGCAGCCTTCGCATTTTTATGATGATCGGAACGGTCTGCTACCTTCTGGCATTTTTGCTGGGGTCCTTTGGCGGTCATGTCGGATTCGCCCTCTTGCTCCCTGCCGGATTGTTCCTTTCCATTGTGTATCCTACCCTCACAATGGCCATCCGGCTGTATTTCAGTGATGCGATCAAAACCACCGCAACCGGCTTTGTCATAAGCTGTGCAACGGCATTTGATATTCTCTTCAATGCCTTCTTTGGAAGTGCCATTGCAGCCTTCGGATACACCGGCAGCATGCGGATTCTTCCGGTTTCTCTGGTCATCTGCTGCCTTCTCTTTCTGGTTCTGCCAAAGCCGCAGACAGAAAGCCTGTAATCGCCTTTGAATCACACGGATTTACAATAAATATTGCTGCTGCGCAGCAAAAATTCGGCGAGGGAAACGCTTTTCTTCTGCGTTTCCCCCACCGAATTTTGATTAGATATTCTGATTAGATAAATAGCTACGATGTTTCCTGCTCTGCGTGATGCTGCAGCCATTCCTGTGCACAATGTGCAAGGCACGCAGCTCCGATCGGGCAGACCTCCTCATTGAATCTCACCTTGGGATTATGGGCCGGATAGGTACCCCTCTCATCCATAAAACCGGCTGAAAGGTACATAAATGTACTGGGGACTCTCTCGGCAATCATTGCAAAATCCTCGGATGCACTGGCGCTGATACCAGGATATTCGGCAAAGCCCGGAATGTTCAGCTCTCTCATATAGCCAATCATCTCTTCTGTCAGACTCTTGTCACACACAAGAGGCGGCACACCGGACATGGAATCCACAACCGCACTGCCGCCATATACAGCAGCAACCGATTCTGTCACCTGTTGAATCCGTGCAGTGAGCTTTTCTCTCTCCTTCGCATTGTTGGTGCGAAGCGTCCCTTCCAGAATGGCGGTATCCGGAATGATATTGCCTGCCGTGCCCGCCTGGAATTTACCAATGGTCAGAACGCAGGCCGCATTGGGATCTGCCTCTCTTGCAATCAGCTCCTGCAGTGCCAGATGAATATGCACGCCGATGTTGATGGGATCGATGCCAACGTGCGGATATGCACCGTGTGAGCCCTTTCCCGTTACCTTGATTCGGAAGGCATCCACCGAGAACATCATCGTACTCTCGCTGTTATACATCACCAGCCCAACCGGCATTTTCCCTGGGGAAACATGGTAGGCCAGTGCCGCGTCCACCGCAGGATTTTCCAGAATCCCGGCCTCGATCATATCCTTGCCGCCTTCAAAGGTTTCCTCAGCCGGCTGGAACATCAGTTTGACTCTCCCCTTCAGATCCGCCTCATTTTCCTTTAACATCTTTGCTGCTGCGAGCAGCATCGCCGCATGAAAATCATGTCCGCAGGCATGGGCACGATCTCCGTCCGGGCAGGCGAAGGGCTCTGCGCTCTCCTCCGGCATGGGAAGTGCATCCATGTCCGCCCGCAGCAAAAGGCATTTTCCACCCTGCCCGATGGTTGCCGTAATACCATGTCCGCAGGCCTCTGCCTCGATGCCGTATTCTGCAAGCTTTTCGGTCACATAGGCTCTTGCCTTCGGCAGGTCCAGCCCCACCTCTGCATTGGTGTGAAAGTATCTTCGATTTGCAATAATCTCCTCTTTTAATTCGACCGCTCTTTCGTAATAATTCATGATTTCTCCTCAATCACACGGATTTGCACCTCTGCTCAGCACCTGCCTGTTTCATCATGAATCGGTTGTCTCGCAGGCGAATTCATGATTGAAACTGACAGATGGCCAAGGATGAACAGTTACGCTTGGTTTTCCTTGGCGCTTGCCTTGCCGTCTGCATTCGTATTCTCTTCTGCATCGACCACCTGAATGATTCCCTTCTTCCACATGATGTAGGAGCTCAGGATACCAACCGGGAGCATACATACGATCAGAACACCGACCAGGCCCAAAAGGCTCTTTCCTGCGCCGACGGCTCTGGCTGCCACGGAGATCAGCGATACGATAACGAGTACCGGAATCACTCCCTTCAGCGCACCCTTCACAACCTTGCCGCTGCTCTTATTGTTCACGAAAAGTCCCAGCGTCATGGAGCCGAACAGGGCTGGAATAACGTAATCCTTTGCCGTGTTCATTGCCGGCAGTTCGAATACCGGACGAATAAAGCTGGATAACAGTGCGGCCAGAGCCAGGATTACAACCGCAACAATCGAGGAGACAGCAATCGACACCGTTGCAACCGCATCGCCCTCCGGCGTGTTCTGCTCGACCTCTGCCACCTTCATACCGTTTACTGCGCATGGGAACTTCAGATTCATAATGTTGCCGGTAATGAATCCCAGATAGCTGGCGGATCCCATGACCGGAATATAGCTCAGAGCCTCCGAGAAGCCAACCGGGATATAGATGAGGAGAATTCCGATCGTGCTGGCATTGATCACCTCACTGAATTTCGGCATGCAGTCATAAACCGTGCAGATGATGAAGGGCAGTGCAATCATGTAGATCAGCGCAATGACCGTTCCGAATCTCCCCCAGGAATGTGCCCACTTCTGAAACGGATCGGTAATTTGCTGTTTTGTTTTATTCTTTGTGCTCATGTGTGATTCCTCTCTGTCAGAAATTCTGTTGTGTTCAGCCGAAAATTTTGACCCAGAACAGGGATGATGCCATACCTGCAATCAGCGTAAAGGCCATGATAAAGTTGTTCAGCCAGGCAAGTCCCTGCTTTTTGGATAACACGCCCAGAACAATCGCAACCACGAGACCGGTCAGCATGACGCAGGCCTGCACGGTATCACCGATCAGGATCACCGGAATGTATACCGCGAAAAGCGTCATCATGAACACGCCGGAGAATACATATTTCCAGGTGCTCGCATTCTCGTCCTTCGTGACGGACATGCACATCTTCTTGCCAAAAGGAATCAGAATCAGGAATCCGCTGAGCATACCAACGCTCATCAGGATCAGAACTGCACCGAACTGCGTCGGTGTCAGGTTGTCCATCGTCTGGCCAAAGCTGCTGGCCAGAAGCCCTGAGATCTGTGTTTCATAGGACAGCGATCCAATGACGGACAGTCTCCACCAGGGCCAGATGATACTCTGGAATACGGCAATCAAGGCAAAAAAGCCAACAACAATAGACAACGCCGGTACCAGTGAAAATACCGCACTGGATTTGATGACATTATTCAGTTTTTCCTTTGAGATGCCCAGCTCCAGGCACCTGGTGTAGGCTTTTTTCAGAAAAGCCAGTGACAGGGCCACAATATACAAGAGCCCCACAACGACCAGCACCGTCAGTAATGATGAGTTTGCGATTTCTTTCATAGAAAATCTCCTTCCTTCAACTACTCCGGTGCAGCCTATCATTCTGTGCGGCCACTAAAACACGTATGGTAACTGTTTCGCATCCATCTCGATTTTGGCACTCGAAAATGCCTTATGGCATTTTCTCCTTGCATTCTGAAAACCTCGATGTGATCAGATACACAAAGAAAGGACGCACTCTGTGTGAGTGCGCCCTTTCACTACGTCGTCTTCAAACCTTGGCACTCTGTCCTTTTGCCTGAGAGATCAGTCTTTCGACCTAACACCTTCGGCCCTCAAATGAGCTTCTCCAGAGAGTTATTTTATAGTTCGTCACTTTACCATGGTAAAGCAGGTCTGTCAACACTTTATAAACCTTTGTACCCTTTTGGTTACTGTACACATATCAGCCATCAACGGGTCCCGGCAGAGTCATGCAGCCTTTTTAGCCTCTCCCTCCGGGAAAATAATCTTATTCACAAAGAAGAAGATGACCATCGAAATGCCGCCGTTTAATACGGTTGTGCCGATGTTGTAGATAAAGTCCGGCACCAAAAGTCCTGCAACAGCAACCCAGATGCAGTTAATCGAATTCACGATGCAGGTGATGATGCAGAATGCTACTACATACCATGCAATCTGTTTTCCAAGGTTCCCCTTGCTGCGGAATACGAAATTGCGCTGAATCGGGAAATTAATGCACTCGCCGATTACCATGGCAATCATATATGCGCAAAAATACGGCAGACCGCCATGTGCTGCATCATAGCCGAGGATGTTCCACTTGAACGTCTCTCCGAACAGCGTAATGTCGATTCCGGGCCATCCAAAATCCACCACCGGAAGGCTCGAAAAGGCCGCCGGAAGAAACTGCAGCAGCAAATATTTAAAGACGGTAATCAGGTTGGATACAATAACGAACAGTCCGCCCTCCCGTACCCATTTGGCTACGGCCGGGTGCTGCTCTGCAAAATCATTCCAGAATTTCATGTGCTACTCCTTTGTTCTGGTACAGCAATTCAGTTATTTGCAGACGCTGTACTAATGCAGGTGTTTTTCCATCTGAACATTGAGAACAATGTTCTTTACTGCCTCAATGATGACCTTTACAAGGCCAATGATCCAGAAGCCGCGTGCCTCCAGGACGATTCCGTCCACCATACCCATGCTGATGGCACCATTGGTCATCTTGGCCAGAGCGCGCAGCGGCATGTTGTACTGGAACAGAATATTCAGATCCGGCTTGCCCTTCTTGATACTGCCGTTCAGCAGGAGTTTCAATACACCTGCTACAATCCAGCCAATAGGACTCCGGCCATGGTTTAACTCGCCAAGGGTCATATTGCGGTCGATGGTAACTGCACCGGTCGGAATGGGGTGACCCAATACTGCCTCGAATTCGGCATCTGTCACCTTGGTCGCCTCTCCTGTCTGATAATGCGGCAGACTCATTCCCTCGTACGGGTCCTTAGCACCGGTTCCATAGACAGCTACCGCTCCTGTCAGGAGGATATCTGCGCTGGATGCTCCGATGCGCACCTCGTAGCTTCCGTCTTCGACTTCCCAGGCATTCGTCTTGACATTCCAGTAGCGGAAGGCCTTGTCATCCAGAGGGATTGTTACGGTCTTGCTCTCACCGGGCTGCAGCTGCACCTTTGTAAATCCCTTCAGTTCCTTTTCGGGGCGGAACACCTTTGCATCCGGCTTTGCCACATAAACCTGGGCAATTTCTGCGCCTGCAACGCTTCCTGTGTTCGTAATGGTAAAGGTTACGCCCTCCGGTGTTGCGGTAAGATCACTGTAGCGGAACGTTGTATAGCTGAGACCATAACCAAAGGGGAAGGCAACCGGAACACCGGCTTTTTCATAATAGCGATAACCAACATACAGGCCTTCGCGATACTCGACGGTCCTCTTATCCCCACCAAAGTTTGCACGGGCCGGCGTATCGTCATAGCTTACAGCCCAGGTCTCTGCCAGCTTACCGCTGGGGCAAATCTTTCCTGTCAGAAGATCCACGATCGCGCCGGCTCCTGCCTGGCCGCCCAGTGCGCCATACAACAGAGCCTGGCAATCCTTCACCCACGGTGTCTCAATGGAGGATCCGGCACTCAGAACAACGACAACCTTCGGATTCACGGCAGCGACAGCACTTAAAAGATCCATCTGGTTTTGTGCCAGCTTCATATCCGAGCGATCCAGTCCCTCGCTCTCCTTGACTTCATCCAGTCCCAGATAGACGAGAACAACCTCCGCCTTCTGAGCCAGAGCAACAGCCTCTGCCTTTAATCCCTCGTCTGCCTTGCCAAAGCGATCAAACCCTGCGCAATAGCCCACTTTTTCCAGTCCGCTCTCACCAAAGCATTCCAGGAACGAATCCACCTTGGTTGAGTTAACTGCACTCGAGCCTGCGCCCTGATAACGAGGCGTATCTGCAAAATCACCGATCACTGCGACCTTCGTTCCCGTCTTTAAGGGCAAAAGGTTTCCGTCATTTTTAAGGAGCACTGCACTTTCTGCCGCTGCACGGCGTGCCAGCGCATGATGTGCCTCCTTGTCAAATGTACGAGGAGCTTTCTCTACAGCCTCGTGTGTTGTCAGCAGCAGGTCCAGCAGCTCATCAAGGCGTGCGTCGACATCCGCCTCCGTGATCTTTCCGCTCTTAACGGCTGCCTCCAACTCACGGATCGCATCGCCGCCGGGGCAGGGCATCTCAAGGGTGGAGCCGTTCTTTACACCAAGGGCATGGTCATTGGATCCGCCCCAGTCTGTCACAACAGCGCCGTCAAAGCCCCAGTCCCTTCGCAGAACATCCATCAGAAGATGCGCATTCTCATTTGCATACTCTCCGTTGATCAGGTTGTAGGAGGACATGATAGTTTTCGGCTTGGCCTCTTTCACAACGATTTCAAAGCCGGTTAAATAAATCTCACGGAGCGTCCGCTCATCCACAACGCTGTCACTTGCCATGCGGCGCAGCTCCTGACTGTTTGCTGCAAAATGCTTGGGGCAGGCTGCGATGCCGTTTTTCTGGATTCCGCGAACATACCCTGCTGCCATTTTGCCTGCAAGGTAAGGATCCTCTGAGAAATATTCAAAATTACGGCCGCAAAGAGGACTGCGCTTAATATTCAGTCCCGGTCCCAACAGTACCGAAACCTCCTGCGCCGCTGCCTCTTCTCCCATGGCCTGACCGATCTCCTCGCCCAGCGCCGGATCCCAGCTCGCCGCAACGGTAACTGCCGTCGGGAAACAGGTTGCCGGCACGGAAGGATTCAAACCCAGATGATCTGCAGCACCTGCCTGCTTGCGCACACCGTTCGGTCCATCGGAGAGTGTCATCTCCGGGATTCCCTTGCTGGGAATTCCACGGGTCGTGAACACGGTTCCTCCGGATAACAGCGCACATTTCTGCTCCAGGTTCAGTTTTTCAATTATATCTGTATGTTTCATTGATCTGTCTCTTCTCTTCTTACTGTCTGTTTCTGAGTGAAACAAAGGCCCGCTGTCATGATGCAGCGGGCCTTTGCTATGTTTCGGTTCAAGTGCTGCGCAGCAGTGGGAACACTAACAAAAGCTTTCCGCCGAGGCTTTGAAAGGACTTATGCCTCTTCTTTCTTGCGCTTCTTGTAATTCTTAACCGCCAGAACTTCCAGTCCGACAACCAGGAGACCAACGACCACATCCGCACCGATCATAATACCCTTCCAGATCGGCATGCCGGGGTTCAGGTTCTCCTCATCATATGCACGGCTGTTCACCACCGTGTAGAGGATGTTCTTAGCAGACTCACGCATTGCCTGCTTGCTGCTGTTGGTCAGAACCGTAACGTTGTTGTAATCATTGCCTGTCGTGCACAGCATCAGGTCCGTACCATTGCGAACAGCCTGATCAGCCGTCATGTATCCGTAGACACCAAAGTAGTCTGTCTCAACAAATCCGAGGAATCCCCACTCTCCGCGAAGGACATCCTTGAGCAGTTCCGAGCAGCCGCCTGCCCAGCGACTTCCAATATAGTTAAAGGAGGACATTACTGCATGGCAGTCTGCATCCTTAACGGCCTTCTCGAAAGGCTTGAGGTAGATCTCACGAATCGCCTGCTCGTTCGACCAGGTAGCCAGCATGGAGGTACGGTTGCCTTCCTGATCGTTCAGTGCAAAGTGCTTCATATAAGCGTAAACGCCGTGTTCCTGAGCACCATTGATGGCATTGGAAGCCATGACGCCGGACAGAACACCATCCTCAGAGTAATACTCAAAATTACGGCCGGCAAAAGCAGTACGGTGAATATTCATTGCAGGACCATACCAACCGGAGGTATTCATCTCGTTGGCCATGGTACCGATGCTGTCACCAAAGGAATAAGCCAGCTCCTTGCTCCAGGTCATACCAATGAGAGTTGCAGCCGGGAATCCAACTGAGCCGACACCGGTAAAGTTGTTATTGATGGAGGCAGGGCCGTCGCAGTCATTGGTACGTACCTTTCCAACGCTGTCAACAGCAGCGGTCTGATAACCGCCCATGCCAATCGTTGTCTGCAGCTCATCGATCGACATCTGATCCAGGAGCTGATCCCACTTCTCATCGTTGTAATCTACGCCGCGAAGGTCTGCCAGAGTCAGGCCGTTCTTAGCACCGGTTGTAATATCCTCTGCATCCGCATCCTCGTCCTCGGTATAACCGGTCTCAGTGTAGCTGTAGCAGTTGTAGAAGTTTTCCTTCACCTCATCGCTCATCTCATAGGATGCCGGAGCTGCGGTAGCTTCGTCATAGTTTGCAAAGCCATCTGCACGAGACAGGTAGGTAACATCGCCTGCAGCAAAATCAAACTCGTTCGTTGCTGCTGTCTCATCGCTGTCACGCTTGTTGTCTTCGTTGTAAACGATCTCGTCTGCAACGGTGTAAACCTCAGAATCATCAATGTTATGAGAGTCGGAATTTACACTGATGATGTAATCGCCGGACTCCAGTACATAGCAGCCGTTGTCCTGATAATCATAGGATGCCAGATCCTCAACCGGAATCGAGAACTCAACGGTCTCCGATGCACCGGGCTCGATCTCGCCGGTCTTTTCAAAATCAACCAGATTAGCAGATGCCTTTTCAATACCGCCATTGGTGTACGGAGGGTTGCTGTAGATCTCAACAACATCCTTGCCGGCCACCGAGCCGGTGTTGGTAACGGTAACAGTAAAGTTCAGGTTCGTACCATCGGAGGTGATCTCACTCATCTCTTTGGTAAAGGTGGTGTAGCTCAGGCCGTAGCCGAAGGGATAAACAACGGCTTCATCATAATCGATCAGACCTTCTGCAGCCGCCGTCTCATAGAACTTGTAGCCAACATAGATACCCTCGACATAATTGACGAAGGATGCGGTTGCTCCTTCCGGATCAAAGAAGCTGGCATCGGATGCCAGATCGTCTGTATTGGTGTATTTGAAATCACCAAAGTTGTTCCACCACGGAGAAGCGGTCAGATCTGCAACGTAGGTATCTGCGGTACGACCGGAAGGGTTGACCTCACCGGAAACGACACGTCCAAAGCCTTCAAAACCGGACTGGCCGGTACCGGGGCACAGCAGAACGCCCTTGATCTGCGGATAGTCTGCTACGAAATCCATCTCAAAAGCATTGGCGCCGTTGTAAACCAGGATAACGTTATCAAAATTGGAGGTAACCAGATCGATCAGTTCTTCCTCACGGTTGGACAACTGCAGGAAGTGGTCACCCTCATCCCAGTCATTGCCCTCGTTCAGGCTGTCATCGTAGGTACCATTGTAGTAGCCGGTTCCACGCTCACTGCCATGATAATCTGCTACGCGGCGAACCCAGGAGCCATCTACAACGCTTGTCATATCCGTAGGAAGGTCAGCTCCCTCACCACCAACACGGGTGATTACGATCATTGCCGTGTCGGAATATGCCTTTGCATTCTCCATCATCTCATCGGTGTAGAGGCTCACATTCGGCTCCGGCAGAGTCCAATCCTGCTGTGCCATGCCAACGCTGGGACGAGTGGAGCAATACTCGGTATAGAAACTGGACAGCTCCTCGTTCGTCTCGATGCCTGCATCATGCAGACCAGTTAACAGGTCCGTGGTCGGGTATGCATCGTTCAGGGAACCGGATCCGGTACCGCCGTAGCAAGGGCTTGTGGATGCCCAGCCAAAGACATTCAGTTTTGAGCCGGATACAACCGGCAGAATCTGGTCATCGTTCTGTGCCAGAACAACGCCTTCCTCTGTGATCTCATTCACCAGCTCAGTGGCCTTTGCAGAGGTCTCCTCGCTGATTGTTCCGCTGCCGGATACCAGATCCAGCATGGTGGACATAGGACCCGTGCAAATCAGGTTCAGCACAATGGTAAGTGCCAACAGAATGGCAATTCCCGCCTCTGCACGAATCAGTTTCTTTTTCGGTTTCGGCATTTTCTGCACGGCAACCATCACGATGATCGCCAGCACGAGAATAACACCGAACGCAATGAGATAATTCTGAATGTTCTGAATTACCTGCATTACGTCATCCATATTGATGGACAGCATATCTTTTTCCTCCCTTTTCTCCCAGCGCTCTGCCGGGGCTTTGCAAAATATGGTATCAGTTTTCCGAATTCGATTCTTTTTTTTACACAATCTGTCGTTTTAAACGCACAAACTGCAATCGTTTCGGACCGCTCGCAAAGCATATAGTGCAATTATGCTAACTCAGGAGGCTATTGATTGTGCAATTCGTCGGTGTCCGGTCGACCTTTCTGAGATATGCCTTCCAGATCTCGCTGCCGCTCATTAAATCCCCATGGGTGTACCCGAAGGTTTCGTCTAATAAGAATCTTCCATTTGCCGCCACCAATTGCCACTGCTGTTGCCACCGGGCATCTGTTTACCCGAACGTCACCTCCAATAATCCAGCGCTTTCTCCTGCCTGCAAGGAAGTCATGCTCCCTTTGAAAGAATCAATTGCTATAACAACTTTCATATGCTTTTCCTTTATTGAACGCCTACCTATATGAAGATTTTCTGATGGCCTCTCTTACAGTAAGGATGCGAGATGGACTAACTGACAGCTCATCTACCCCCATCTTGATGAAGGTCTCTGTGAGGCTGGTGTCTGCACCAAGCTCGCCGCAGATGCCTACACAGACGCCTCCCTCATGGCCATTTTTGATGGTCAGCTCGATGGCTCTAAGTACTGCTGGGTGATGTGGATCACAGGTAGACTCCAGATGTGGATTCTGTCTGTCACAGGCCAGCATGTATTGGGTCAGGTCGTTGGTTCCGATGGAGAAGAAGTCTACCTCCTCAGCAAGCTCACGGCTCATCATTACAGCGGCCGGTGTCTCAATCATGACACCAAGCTCTGGATTGCCATAGGGGATGTCCATCTCATCCAACTCCGCCTTGACCTCTGCCACGATTTCCTTAATGCGGTGCACCTCATCAAGAGACACAATCATTGGAAACATGATGGAGATATTTCCATAGTAGGCTGCCCGATAAAGGGCTCTCAGCTGTGTCTTGAAGACATCCACCCTGTCAAGGCAGATACGGATGGCTCTATAGCCCATGGCTGGGTTGTCCTCCTTGTCCAGGTTGAAGTAGCCTACCTGCTTGTCTGCCCCTATATCAAGGGTACGGATGATAACCTTCTTGCCTGCCATATTTTCAGCTACAGCCTTGTAGGCCTTGAGCTGAGCCTCCTCTGAAGGATAGTCATCATTTTCCAGATAGAGAAACTCTGAACGAAAAAGGCCTATGCCCCCTGCATCGTTGGCCAGCACCGAGGCCACATCTCCCACTCCGCCAATGTTGGCATAGAGATTAATCTTATGGCCATCAAGGGTGACATTCTCCTTGCCCTTAAGCTCCAAGAGGAGGCGTGCCTTGTCATCAAGCTCCTGCTTTTTGACCTGGTACTCAGCCAGGGTTGCAGCATCTGGCTCAATGATGAAAAGGCCTGACGCTCCATCAACAATGGCATCCTTTCCATTCATATCCTCCGTAAAATCAATACCTATCAAGGCTGGGATATTCATGGTGCGGGTCAGGATTGCTGTGTGTGAATTGGTAGACCCAAGGCGGGTAACAAAGGAAAGGATCTTGGACTTGTCCAGCTGTACAGTCTCTGATGGAGTCAAATCCTCTGCCACGAGAATAACCGGCTCCTCCAGGGAAGCCTTTCCCTCGCCTCCCTGAAGCATCTTAATGACACGGTTTGAGATATCCTTTACATCCACGGAACGAGCTTTCATATAGTCATCGTCCATGGAGGCAAACATCTCTGAAAAGTTGTCCCCGGTAGTGGCCACAGCATACTCTGCATTGACCCCTTGGGTCTGAATGATATTGATAATAGATTCCTCATAGTCCAGATCATCTAACATCATCTGGTGAACCTCGAAGATGGCAGCATTAGCCTCGCCGACCTCCTTGAGGGCCTTATCATAGAGAGCTGCCAGCTGATCCTTTGCCTTGTCTTTCGCCTCTTTGTAACGGGCAATCTCTGCCTCTGGATCTTCTATTTTTTCTCTTTTTACCAGATGGTCCTTGGTCTGGTAGATCAATAGCTTGCCTATAGCTATTCCTGAAAAAACACTTTTTCCCTGGAGTTTAATCATAATTAAAGATTCTCCTTGAAGAATGCCTCCAATTCTGCAATGGCAGCGTCCTCGCCATCACACTTTACTGCTACTTCCATGCCGGTCTTAACGCCAAGGCTCATGACTCCCATGATTCTCTTGGCATCAACCTCCTTGCCATCCTTTGCGATGGTGACAGCGCATCCGTAGCTTGCATGCCAACAGAATACTCACCACGAAGTGTTCGTTTTCTTCAAAAATCTGCAAATCGCCGTCACAATACTCCACGACCTGTCGTATCATTTTGATTCCGATGCCGTGGTTGTCGTTGTCGCGCTTGCTAGTGTGCAGCTTGGGGTTGTCCGCCAATACAGACTTCTCAATTTTATTGCGTATCTCAATGGCAAGATAGCCCTTGACCTCGTGCATAGAGAAGCGAATGTCCGGGTTCTCCACTTTTTCAGAGGCTTCGATGGCGTTATCCCACAGGTTAAAAATCAAACTGCAAAGCATCTGCTGATTGATGGCAATTTTAGGCGGCAGCAGCACATTGAGCGCCGTGGGGACATTGCGCTGCCGACATTCATCTACTTTTTGAGAGAGAAGCATATCCACAAAATGGTTGCCCGTCGAGATAGTTTCGTTCCTTGCAAAAGACGGCTCTACCACTTTGTGCAGATATTCTAAAGCGTCGTTATATTTTTCTTCCCGAATCATGGATTCGATCAGGAAGTAGTTATTGCGCAGCTCATGGCGAGCGGCGCGGGTGTTTTCCAGCATGACTTTCACGTTGTCCATCTGGCGGATTTGGAACGCCAGCGTCTGGTTGTCCAGTGCCAGCTTGACCTGCGTCTGCATTTCTTTCATCAGGCGCATAAACAGCAGGTAGATCAGCACATCCATCGTCAGCAGCACGATGCCGGTTGCCAGAAAGTGGTTGCCCTGCTTTTCTCCTGCCCATAGTCCTGTCAAAACCATCATAATGACGGGCGTGACACTGATCGTTGCCCAGTACGAGTACGAAAGGTTCGATTTTGCGGGCACTGTCACGAGTCGGTACACATACGCAAACGCGCACAGGATCACCACAGCCAGTAAGTCACTCAGCACGGATGCTGTACTTGGCAGGTCAGCCAAAGCAACCTTTGCAACCGCGTTGGCCAGCAATACGTTGCTGACAAAGAACAGCAGCGAACAGACGCACTGGCTATCCAGCGCCTTCAAACAGACATGGGTATAAAGCCAAGCGCACAAAACCATAAGAAGCAGATAAATCGTATACAGAGCTGCTCCCGGTGCCCCTATAGTGCTACCGATGAATTGCAAAGTCCCGTTACACAGGGCATAGCCTACCGTTGAAAGTACAATGCCCGCACAGGAAATCCCACGCGATACTTTCCGGGGGAAAGCGCTGCGAATCATCAGCAACAGGCAGGCATAATTCAAGATTCCATACCAATCCAAAACACAATGAACCCACTGCATCATAATCCGGCCCTCCTCCAGCGGAAAAACTCACTTTTGACTTCGGTCACACGGTTGCGGCTCAACGGGATCTTTTCACCGTTGTCAAGCACCACATCGGTGTTATCCAGCCGGAAAATGAAATGCGGATTCACCAGATAGCTGCGGTGCGGCCACAGGAAATCAAAGGCATCCAATTCGCTTTTTATGTCCTTGAATGCTGCCTTTATCTCGATAACGCCGTCCTTGGTGTGCAGAAGGCAGACCTTGCGGCTGGCCTCGACATAGTACAGTTTGTTGATGCTGACCGATACCACCGTGTTACCGGGCTCGTCCTTGATGCAGAGATAACGCTCGGCGCGGCGGCCTAGTTCAGTGTTCATATCAAGGCAGAGCTTTTCAATTTCCGCCGAGAAGTGGCTTTTGCGGATGAAGCGGAACGGCGATACCTCAAACGTCTGGAATACCAGTTCCTCGCGGTTCGATACAAACACGATCAGCGCATCGCCGTCCTGCTGGCGGAAGTGGCGGCACAGTTCAATGCCGTCCAATCCGGGCATATCAATATCCAGCAAAAGGGCATCGTAGGTCGTGCCTTGCTTCAGCCGTGCTTCCAAGTCCTGCGGGTCGGTGTAACCGTCCACCAGAACCGGCTGATTCAGCTTTTCAAAGTTTGCCCGTACATCATGTACGATGTACTGCATTGCTGTTTTTTCGTCATCGCAGACCGCAATCGAATACATCCTGCATAGCTCCTTTTTTCAATATTCCTACTGCTAATTCTGCGAGCTATGCCGTGATTGTCAATGTGTTTTCCGCCGCAGTACAACAAAAATGCAGCCCTGCGCCGCGAAATCAAGTCTCGCACTGTCGCAGGGCTGCACCTAATGCCGCCGGAAAATGTATATACTTTTATTTACTTGATTTCAACGGTGACATTCTTCTTTTTGTTCTTATGCAGACCGTAGAAGAACATACCCCAGACGACCACGAACAGGACCGCGCAAACTGCAATGATGCCGTAGCACAGGTACTGCCACGGGGCAATGCCGGTATGGATAATGGAGTTGGGAGCAACCTCGTTCATTGCATTGGAATTTACCTTGGTGTACAGGATGTTCTTCGTCGCACGGCGCATGGCAATCACGCCGGAAGCGGTGTTCTTGGTTTCATCCAGCAGATTATTCTGACCGATGGCCAGCAGCAGATCACCGCCGTTAAAGACGAAGTTGTCCTGGCTCATGTACGGATAAGCGGCTGCATCCGTGATGACCGTGCCTTGGAAGCCCCACTCATCACGCAGAACGGTATTCAGCAGGTTGCTGTTCGCACCGCACCAAGTCTGACCGATGTAGGTAAAGGCAGACATGATGGCCGTGCAAGCGGGAACCGTCTTGGTTTCCACAGTGCCGTTCTCATCTGCAATGTAGCTTTCCTCGGTAGTAGCGGTCTTGACAACGATTTCGTAAGGCTTCATGTAGATTTCACGCAGCGCCTGCTCGGTGACCCAAATGGAGCAAGTCAGGTCATCGGTAGCGCCCATGAAGCGCCAGCTCTTGTTGATGCCCTCCCAGTTGCCGATGGCATCGAGGTTACGGTAGGTTTCGGTATCGTTAACAACAAAGTGCTTAACGTAGGCATAAACGCCCTTAGAGGCTGCGCCGGAAACTTCCTGTGCGCACAGGTTGCCAGCAAGGACGGGGTCCTCAGAGAAATACTCAAAGTTACGGCCGCCGAACGGGGTGCGGTGCATATCCAGACCGGGTGCATACCAGCCGGAAACACCATTCTGCAAGCCCTCTTCACCAATGGCTTCGCCAACCTCGTAAATCAGGTCATCGTTCCAAGTGCAGGCCATGACAACCTCAGACGGCATAGCCTGAGAGCTGCCGGAACCGCCATCGCCGTTCACGTCACCGGCTGCGCCCTGCCACTTGATGGCGGCAGGACCGTCGTTGTCGGCGGCTGCGGGAATGCCCAAGCGGTCGATACCGGCAGAAGCAAAGCTGCCGCCGCAAATCAGGGATTCCATCTCATCAACCGTGAGCTGATCCATAAAGTCATTCCACGCTTCATCGTCGTAGCTCAAGCCGCGTAGGCTGATCAGCTGAATACCATTCTCCGCGCCGGTCGTGGGCATCACATCGTCATCATGGATGTAACCTTCTGCGGAGGGGCTGAACGTACCGGTCATAGTAGCAGTACCGGTAGTCATGGAAACACCGCCAGCGGTCTTACCTTGCAGTGCGGTCTTGAGGGCATCGGACATTACGCGGTCTTCGTCCGTAGCCATCGTGGGGAACGTACCCTCACCGGCTTTGGTACCCCAATCGGCACGGGAGAAATCGACCATGTTGGTGCTGCGCTCAGCAAGGTCATCGGTAAAAGCATTCGTAGCGGCGGTCAGGTCGCTCTGGCGCTTGTTTGCATCGGTATCGTAGGCTTTCGTGTCGTTGACAGTGTAGGTCAGCACGCAGTCATCAGACTTGACGGTGTGGGCATCGGTGCGCAGAGTCAGCTTGTAGTCACCGGCATCCAGCACATAGCAGCCGGTCGTGCCATCGGAGTTGGCATGGTTCTGGTCATAGGAAGCCATATCCTCAACGGGCAGGGTCAAAGTGACATTCTCAGACGCACCAGGCTGAATCAGACCAGTCTTTTCGTAAGCGCCCATTACAACGGTGGACTTCTCAGCGCCTCCCTCGGTGTAGGGTGCCGTGTAGTACAGCTCCACAACGTCCTTACCGGCAACACTGCCGTTGTTCGTAACCTTAACAGTAACGGACAGGCTGTCAGTGGTAGCAACATCCAACTTTTGGTCCACGACCTCCCAAGAGAAGTCGGTGTAGCTCAGGCCGTAGCCGAACGGATAGACAACGCCGGTATCGCTACTGCCGGTAGTGGAGCCAACCGTAATAGGCTCGTCTTTCTTCCAGCCGTAGTACCATGCGTCGGCAGCTTCCTGCCCAGCGCTTTCAGTAGCCAGATCAAAGGCCGTCTCATAGTAGCGGTAGCCAAGGTAGATGCCTTCCTCGTACTGCATAAAGGCGGTGTAAGAGTAGCTGCCACCCTCCTCACTGTCCTCGATGCGGTTTTCTGCGCCGTACCAGTTGACGGAGGGACCCGTGGTCTCATACAGATTGGGGTCGCTGACGTTCTGGTAGGTGGGGTCCAGCTTGAAGTTGGCGTACATCGTGTCGGCCAGCTTGCCGGAGGGGTTCACCGTGCCGCGCAGGATCTCGCCCACAGCTTCAAAACCGGTGCTGCCGCCCGCAGCCGCGTACAAAACCGCGCTGATTTTCGGGTCATTCTCCAGTTCGGCCAGTTCCATCTGGTTGGAGGAGTTGATAACAACCACAATATTCTTGATGCCGTCATTCTGCTCCAATGCGCTGATGGTGGCTTCCTCGGCATCGGTCAGCTCCAGATAGTGCTTGGTCTCACTGTAACCCATCTGGGGGTCGGTGGAACCGTTCAGCGCAGCGTTCATGTTCAGGGCTTCGTCCTGACCCTCGCCGCCCTGACGGGCAATCCAGACGATGGCGGTGTCGGAGTAGTCGGCAGCCTGTGCAACCATGTCATCGGTGACAGGCATTTCCGGCAGCATCCAGTAGCTGGAAGAAGCATTCACGCCATCCGTGCTGGCACCGGGACGTACCGTGTTGCCAGTATCCTTGCTCCACTTGTCGTAGCTGCTTTGCAGCGTGGGGTTTACTTCAAAGCCGGCATCCTCAAGGCCCTGCTTCGGGCTGATGGACGTAGAGGCGTCCGAGCTGCCGGAACCGGTACCGCCATATACCGGGTTGGAGAAGGCCCAGCCGAACACGCTGACCTTGGAGGTGTTCGTCAGGGGCAGGGTATTGTCTTTGTTCTTCAGCAGGACAAAGCCTTCTTCGGCAACCTGCAAGCAGACATCGCGGGAGTGCTGTGCGGCATCTTCCGCAGTAGTGTTAGATTTACCGTAGTAGTCAGTGTTCCAGTCCTCGGTTCCCTCGGCCTTGGTGACCGTGACCTTGGCTGCGCCGATGTACTGGTCCAGAATGTAGTCAAAGTAGTTTGCCACGTAGTTCAAGACCAAGGACAGTACCAGTAATATTGCAGTGATGGGCATCATAATCTTGATGGCAAGACCTGATTTACCCTTTTTGTTGCTGGGGTTCATTTGTTTCCCTCCTTATATTTCCTCCGCTTTCGCCATTACACCGCCGGCAGGTATATCAGCTTGGGGAGATTTCTTGAACCCAGTATATAAAAAGTATTCCCATTTACGTAAAAAACGGTACGAAATGCCAAAATAGGGAACGAAATGTAAAAAATGCGTGAAAATCTTTCCCGTTTCCGTCCCCATATCGCACATAGTATCGCATGGAACTCACTTTGGCATTACGTATGTTTTCTTCTTTCTTCTGCAAAAACAGGCTGCGCCCAACGTCTGCAAGCAGACATCAGGCGCAGCCCTTATTTGCAATTAATGAACCCGGCACTTTAAGGTATTTGAAATCCGGCACTGACAAGTCCGTTTTCTATTGATTGAAATGAGTGGATAT
>CAVCWT010000033.1:0-27135 GCA_963605745.1 Lachnospiraceae bacterium | reverse complement strand
CGGAAATCAGGCAAGTTAATATGGCTAGTTATTTAAAAATCGCTGTACTAGTTAGGATACACCCCACTTGCCGAAATTGCAACTATGTGCCACAGGCACCTAGTACAGCGTTTGCAAAATAACCGGCCAGATAACGCAGAATGATTTTTGACGCGTGCTATTCGGAAATCAGGCAAGTTAATATGGCTAGTTATTTAAAAATCGCTGTACTAGACCATACTCTCTCCATCATCGTTGTAGAGCTCATACTCAGAGGGCTTCCCGTGGAAGGTAAAGTATTTCAGCTTGCTGTAGTCGATCTTCGAACTGCAGCGTGCCGGCTCTGCAAAGGGCAGGACATGTCCCTTTCGCAGGAAGACAGCAACCTCGTTGACCTCAAGAGAGATGTAGTGATCGCCTGCCTCGAGAACCTCTTCATCGTAATCCTCATAGGAACGGAAACGCAGCAGCTTCATGTCCTCAGGCAGGTAAACATAACGCCCCTTCGCATTCTGCTGATAGACAGGAGCGATCATGATACTCTCGCCGACAAGGATCTGATCCTCCACATTCCTTGCCCTCTCATCCTCCGGATATTCAAAGGAGAGCGGCATCATATACATATCGCCCTTTAAGGCCGCCTTCATGAACTCACTGTAGATATACGGCAGCAGCGCATACCGCAGCTCCACGAGGTGCCGGAAATCTTCCGTATGCTCGAAGGCTGTCACCTCCTGCCTTCTCGTTCCGTCTGCCGAATGATTGCGCATAAGAGGTGTGAACAGGCTCACCCCGAACCAGCGCATCACGAGGTCCTCTGTCGTGTCCGCGCCAAAGCCTCCCATATCCGCGCCGCAGTACAGGAATCCGTTCATATTCAGTCCCGGCATCTGCTGCAGATTCAGCAGAATATGACTCCACCACGACTGATTATCGCCGGTCCAGATTCCTCCGTAGCGATGCATTCCGGTAAAGGAGCTGCGCGAGTACATTAACGTCCGCTTCCCCGGACGGAGCCTTGCAAAGGCCTCGCCTGCCGCCCTTGTCATGTTGTAGCCATAGAGGTTGTGCACCTTGTCATGCCGTACGCGCTGTCCCTTATAGTTATGGTAGAAGCTCTGGTAATCCTTCGGATTGTTGTCGATCGACCCCACCAGATCCTTAAAGGCAAAAAACGACACAATGTCCAGATTCCTTCCCTTATACGCTTCAATTTCTTCGAAAACCTCTTTTAAATGATCCTCCGAGTAGAAAATGGCAGGCTCATTCATATCATTCCAGAAGCCGTCGATTCCCTGATCCGTCAACACCTTGTAGTGATCGCCAAACCAGTCTCTTGCCTCTTTGTTCAGGAAATCCGGGAACAATACCCTCCCCGGCCATACGGCAGCAACAAAATCACTGCCGTCCTCCTTCGTGCAAAAATATCCGTTCTCCCGACCATCCTCATAGACATCGTAGCCGTCCTCGATCTTTACGCCGGCATCGATGATCGGTACGAGGTGAATGCCCTGTTCTCTCATCTCCTGTACAAAGGCCGCAAAATTCGGGAACGCCTTCTCATCAACGGTAAAGTCCTTGTAGCGCTCCATGTAATCGATGTCCATGTTGACGGCATCGAGCGGAATTCCTGCCTCATGGTAATCCTTTACCACCTTGCGGATATCCTCTTCGTTGCGATAGCCCCACCGGCTCTGGGCATAGCCAAAGGCCCACTTCGGCGGCAGGTAGCTGCGCCCGATGAGCTCTCGAAACTCACGGACAATCTCCCGCATGGATTCGCCTTCGATAAGATACAGATCATAGTCAAAATCCGCAAATATGACCTGCAGCTCTTCCGGTTTCGTGTAGCCAATGTCATAGGTCACGAGCCCCGGCGTATCCAGATAGACCGCATAGGAACGAACAGTCGAAGAAATCAGCAGGAAGTTATGGGCACCGTACAGAGAATGCTTGCTCTCAAGGTGGTTAGGATCATCACTGTTGTTACTCTGGTAGATCCAGCCCCTTTTGTTCATGCCGCGGACCGTTTCTCCAAGGCCGTAAACAAGGTCCTCTTCCTCCAGGGTCCAGACAAGGCTCTTGCGATCTTCCCAAGCCCTTGCATCCGGCAAGACCTGCTGCAGTGCCTTTTGCAGCGCCTCCACGCCGGTTCCGGCAAAGGGTAATTCCTTCACCACGGACTCAGTATCCATCGGTTTTCCTACACGAAATCTGGTAATCATAGGCTTCACCTCCGCTGTCAGACAGCTTTTTGTTCATCTTTTTCCGGTTATCCGGAAGGTTCTTGCGTATCTCTTCTTCATCGGAACAATCGCTGAACCGATCTTGTGATTCTTCTGATCTTCTGATCTTCTGATCTTCTGATCTTCTCTATCCGAATCCTATTACATTCTGTAGCCAGGGTCAAAGGATTTTGGAGTGGTTACTGCCAATGCATCAGCCATTTTCGAGTACCAAAATCGAACCAAAATCGAGATGTGGGTGCTGACTAGTTACAGTAATGCAAAGATCCCTTCCCATATGCTATGCTGTAAGGACTGTGAGAATAAAGGAAAAGGAGAATAATAGAATATGAGTAAGAATACTGGAAACAAATCCGGAAAACATTCCGGGAATTTTTCCGGGCAGATTGGTTTTGTGCTCGCTGCTGCAGGCAGCGCTGTCGGGGTCGGGAATCTCTGGCGATTCCCTTATCTTGCCGCCAAGGATGGCGGCGGTTTGTTCCTTCTGGTCTATCTGATTCTGGTACTGACCTTTGGCTTTACGCTGCTGACCTCGGACATTGCGGTCGGCCGGCGCACCCAAAAGAGTGCCATCGGCGCTTATGAAACCATGCGTCCCAAATGGAAATTTCTCGGAATCCTCACCTTCCTCGTGCCGGTGCTCATTATGACCTATTATGCGGTCATCGGAGGCTGGATCACAAAGTACGCCGTCGTTTACCTAACCGGTCAATCTGCCGCAGCCGCGGAGGATGGCTATTTTACCGGCTTTATTACGTCACCGGTCGCGCCGGTCGTGTTTGCACTTTTGTTCATGGGTGTGACCGCCGTCGTTGTGTACCGCGGCGTCGAGGGCGGTATTGAGCACGTATCCCGCTATATGATGCCGATCCTGCTGGTTCTCGTTGTGGTCATTGCCATTTATTCCCTGACGCTTCGGCATGAGGATGCGTCCGGTCAGCTGCGCACGGGCCTTCAGGGCCTTGCCTATTACCTGACACCGAACCTCGAGGGACTGACCATCGGCCGGTTCCTGCAGATTCTTCTGGATGCGATGAGCCAGCTCTTTTTCTCGCTCAGCGTTTCCATGGGCATCATGATCACCTACGGCTCCTATGTAAAGCCGGAGGTCGACCTGAACAAGGCGGTCAACCAGATCGAGCTCTTTGATACCGGCGTTGCCCTCCTTGCCGGAATGATGATCATCCCGGCCGTCTATGTTTTCTCCGGAACAGAAGGTATGAGTGCCGGTCCGAGCCTCATGTTCGTTTCCCTCCCGAAGGTCTTTGCCGCGATGGGGAAGGCCGGCATCGTCGTTGGACTCCTCTTTTTCGTGACGGCCATCTTTGCAACGCTGACGTCCTGCATTTCCGTTCTGGAGTCCATCGTTGCCAACTGCATGGAGATCTTCCACCAAAGTCGCCAGAAAACGGTCCTGATCCTCTCCGTGATCTACCTGGCCGCCTCGGCTGTCATCGCCCTTGGCTACAGCCTGTTCTATGTGGAGGTCACGCTGCCGAACGGCTCCGTGGGACAACTCCTCGATATTATGGACTACATCAGCAACAACTTCATGATGCCCTTCATCGCCCTGCTCTCTACCATCCTCATCGGCTGGATCATGAAGCCGGACTATGTCATTGATGAGATGCAGCGAAACGGAGAAACCTTCCGCCGCAAGGGCCTTTACCGGATCATGATCCGCTACGTTTCGCCGGTTCTCATGCTGATTCTCTTTTTGCAGTCCACGGGGATTCTGGGATAAACGTTTGAGCCCTGCGCCGAAGGCTTTCTCTCGAAAGTTACGGTGCAGGGCTCATTCTTTACGACTATCGCGTTGTGCTGATCATATGGTCATACGTGATGGTGACAACCGTCAGGATTGTGGCAACGCTTGCTCCAAACGCTGCAAGACATGCTAATGTTAACATATTTTCTGTACCCCTCTTTTCTCCGCACTCCTGCGGTATATCAATCGTTGTTGTTTACGACAATACATACGCAGACGGAGGAGGAATGTTACAGAGCATGAAAAATCCGAGCTCCTGACCGATCCAGTCAAGAGCTCGGATTTTCTGTTAAATGGAGATGACGGGGATCGAACCCGCGACCTCCAGATTGCGAACCTGGCGCTCTCCCAGCTGAGCTACATCCCCTTTTAAAAGGTGTCCGGCTCATCGCCGAACACCCTCATTGTACGCGCTTCCTTTCCGGAATTCCAGTGCTGCCACCAATTTTCCACAGCATATTGTTTTTTTCTGTTTAGCACCTGAGGGTTCCAAATGCAAGGAGAAAGCCGCGTATGCGGTTTCTCCGCAGCACGGAGTGAGCGAAGCCACTCCAAGGTAGGAGAAAATGGCATCAGCCATTTTCGAGTACCAAAATCGAGATGGGTGCTAAACAGTTACGATTGTCTTAGTTTTACGCTTCCTCCTGCTCCTTCTGAATCTCCGGGAATGCGGAGTACATCGGCTCAATGTCCTTGCCGCGAAGGTTTCGATCCACGTAGTTCTTTGTAATCCGATGAACCGTTCCGGACAAGGTGAGGACACCGATCAGGTTCGGAATCGCCATCAGACCGTTGAATGTATCCGACAGATCCCAGGCCAGCTCCAGATTCATCGTCGCACCGCATACGATAAAGACAACAAAGATTGCCTTATAAACCACAACAGCCTTTTCACCCAGCAGATACTCTACTGCCTTTGTTCCGTAGATGCTCCAGCCAAGGACGGTCGAAAAAGCGAACAGCAGAATCGCAACCGCAATGAATTTTGCACCAAAGCTGCCAAAGGTTTGGCCGAATGCCTCCGAAACCAGTGCTGTCTTCTCTGCCGAAGAAATCATCGAGCCATCCTCCAGGTTCACAACGCCCGAGCACAGAATGGCAAAGGCTGTCAAGGAACATACGATGATGGTATCTGCGAACACCTCAAAGATACCCCACATTCCCTGCATAACCGGTTCCTTTACATTCGAGGCGGAATGAACCATAACCGAGGAGCCAAGGCCCGCCTCGTTCGAGAACACGCCTCGCTTCATGCCCCAGGTAATTGCCTGTCTGACTCCGGCTCCGACAATACCTCCGCCGACAGCCTTCATCGCAAAGGCCCCCTTAAAGATGGCAGCGACCGCACCCGGCAGCATGGTGATATGGGTCAGAACAACGATCAGTGCCAGAACCACATAGGCAATGGCCATAAAAGGAACCAGCTTTTCGGTAACGGATGCAATTCTCTTGATCCCTCCCAGGATAACAACGCCGGCAATGACCATCAGGAAAATACCGGTCCAGATGCTCGGAATGCCAAAGGCACTCTCAATGTTGACAGCAATGGAATTGACCTGACTCATGTTGCCGATACCAAAGGATGCCAGTACACAGAAAATACTGAACAGAACGGCCAGCACGCCACCGATGGTCTTGCAGTTCTTTTTAGATCCCAGACCGTCCTTTAGATAATACATGGCGCCGCCACACCACTCTCCCTTGCTGTTCTTTCTGCGGTAATAGATGCCCAGCACATTCTCTGAATAGTTCGTCATCATTCCGAAAAAGGCAACGATCCACATCCAGAAGATGGAACCCGGACCGCCGCTCGCAATGGCAGCTGCAACACCGGCGATATTGCCGGTTCCAATCGTTGCAGCCAGTGCCGTGCATAAGCTCTGGAACTGCGTGATCTGCCGATCCTCCTTGGCGGTATGCTCCGTAACCTCCTTATTGCGGAAAATGCCGCCTACCGTCTTTTTCCACCAATAGCCAAAATGTGTCAGCTGAAACCAGCCGGTCAGATTGGTCATCAAAATGCCCGTCCCTACCAGCAGGATCAGCATGGGAATCCCCCACACAAAGCCATTGACTGCGCCATTCACAGCTGTGATTTTTTCAATCATTACCTTACTCTCCTCTCCTCATGTTCCATTCCCAGGGGACGCCTGCCCAGTGGCCACCTGTCAATTTCAATCATGAATCTGCCGCATGCGGCCATTTATTTTGAAATCACCAGGTGTTAAGCAGATATCAAAAAAACGGCACCCCTCTCCTTTAAAAGAGGTGTGCCGTCCTTGGTACCTGCCAGTATTTTCACACGAATCGCATCTCTTGCAGAATCTCCCATGTCCTGCATGGAATGCATGTGTGTGCTGTATGGACAATTGTCCTGTCAGAATGTACTGATATCATGTCATATCTTTATCAAATTAGCAAGCAATATCTGCTGTAACTGTAACGTTTCGATCTGTCCGAAATCGAGTTACCACCCTTACACAGATTCCTCCTGACGAAAACTGAATACCTGTGTCAGAAGAGGCTGAGCTCCCGTCACCGGATCCTTCTCCATAATGAGAATGTCTTTCATATATTCATCCCATTTTCTGACAATCTCACTCTCGGCCTGTATGCGGCCGGCATACTCAATTCCATGCTCGCACTCATAGTATCCGAACAGCTCTTCTCCCTGCATCCAGATACTGTAGTTGCGGATTCCTGCCTTTTCCAGAATCTCTTTCATCTCCGGCCAGATCTCATCATGCCTGCGTTTGTATTCCTCCTGGCTGCCCGGTACAATTCTGCCCCGCCATGCATATCGCTCCATTTGCGTCCTCCTTCAATAATTCTCATCCATATCGCGTATGACCTCTCAGAACGTACTGATTACATCCGCACTTTCCTTACAGCCGCAGCGTCTGTCCGCCTTGAATCTCCCTGATTTCTCCATTGACATTCACCCAGATGCTGCAGGCATTCGGGTTATATACAATATCTCCGGAAACGGTGCAGCGCAGTCTCTTTGCTGCCTTCATGTAATCCACAATCTGAATATTCGTTGCATACCAGATGTCTTCCCGGTTCCCCGCCTTTTCACAAAAGGCCTCCATCAGATCCCAGTTCTTGTCTGCCGTAAACTCATAGCTGTGCCCCCACACATACATCATGTAGAGATACTGCGTCTTGAAAAGGCCGACAAACTGCTCTGCATTCTCCAGAAGATTGTGATTATGATGACAGGTGGCCTTCCAACACAGATAATCCTCCGGCATCTCAAAAGAATCCGTATTCCCGACAACTCTGCAATACTCGATACCCAGTCCCGGGAGAAGGTCCATGATCTCGCGATTATAGGAACCGTTCGGATAGGACATCCCACGCACCGGATACTGCATCACCTCTTCAAGGCGTTTGCGGTCCTCCAGAACCTGCATGGCCGTATGTTCAATGGGGCAACGCGCAATGGTAGGGTGTGTCACCGTGTGGCAGGCCACCTCATGCCCCTGATACAATGTCGGCCACTCCGCAGGCGGAATGCGGTCCGGATTCTCACATAAACCGGAATTCAAATGAAAGGTCGCCTTGATCCCGTGCCGATTCAAAATGGAAACCAGCTGCCGGTCCTCCAGTCTCCCGTCATCATAGCTTAATGTCAGGACTTTATGTTTTCCGCCCGGAAAACACATATAGATTGTATTCATAGCTTCCAATCCACCGCTCACTTTCTGCAGGCAATCTGCTCAATTCTCTTCATCTCCTTCGGTGTAAACTCCGGATTCTCCAGTGCCTTTACATTCTCATAAATCTGTTCCGGACGACTGGCTCCGATCAGTGCCGATGTCACACATGGATTCTGCAGGACCCATGCAATCGACATCTGTGCCAGGCTCTGCCCGCGCTCCTTTCCCTTTGTTTACCTCTTGTTGCAGGCTTCTCACTGAAATCCCTTCACCTCATGCCAGCTACTCTCATCCACATCACTGTTTGAAATCTGCACGTTCTCACAAACCACATTCCGAACCTTGTCCTCTGAAAATCCATCTTCCCTTGCCTTAATTGACAAATTCTGCAAGGTAAAATTCGAGAGGAGGTACTGACTCGTATCCGGCAATACCTGAAAATAGGTATCACAAACACAGTTGCAGTTCCGCATGGTGATATGATCGGCATAGGACAGTGGCGGATCTTTCCGATCCTTCAGATCAAAGAACTGCGTCCATGGATAAATCCGCAGGAATTCTTTGACCCGCCCCTCGATATTCTCCACCGTAATATATTCATACCTCTGGGGCGTATCCGGGCGCATCTTCAGCCACAGCAATCTTGCTGCACCCTTGATCTGAATCCTGCGCATCAGGATATTCCGATTGTGCACCGATTCTGAACCACAGGTCAGGCACCCATGACAAAAGCCATAGACACAGTCCTCCACCAGAATCCGCTCGTTCGATCCGTTTTCAGGCTGCGTATCTGCCCAGGGTCCCTTCCCTCCCTTCAGAACAACGGCATCATCATTGACCTCCATATAGCAACCCTTAACCAGCACATCCGTGCACACGTCGATATCAATCGCATCCGTACTGGGCGCTGCCACTGGAGCTGCCGGAGAATAAATATGACAGTTCAGATATTTCACATGATCACATTTGTAGAGATGCGTCGTCCAGAACTGGGAGTTCTGCAGATGCAGCTCTGCAATCCGCACATTTCTGCAGTTTGACAGATGCACCAGACGTGCCCTTTGTTCTTCTTTATTGGCTCCACCACCCCACTGCCATCGCAGCCAGCAACCTTTCCAGACACGTAGTCCGTTTCCGTCAATGGTGCCCGGGCCACACATGGTAAAGCCGTCCAATCCATCCGCATTGATCAGGGCATTAAAATACAGACAGCTCTCGCCTTCAATGCGCGTAGGACCAAGGTCATAATCTGAGATATCATCACTGCCCTTTAAGGTTGCACCTTCACTGACATAAAGATTCACACTCTGCCGGAAATGCAATGCCCCGGTTCGATACGTTCCCGGCGGAACTACGAGAACACCTCCGCCTTGTGCAGCTGCCTCCTCAATGACATCCTGTATCTCTTTTGTGTAGATCCTTCCATCATCCCAGATGCCGTAATCTGTGAGCACATATTGGCGGCCAAGCTCCTCGAGTCGCGGAATTCCGATGTCGTAAAACCAATTATCGATCGGTGTTCCATCCGGGAAATATTCTGTCATTTTATACCTCCATAACAACCATATCGTATGGCGCGATTGTCGCAACACGCTCTCCATTCTGCGTTGCGACTGTGGTCGTCTGCTCCTTGTTACTGTTATTGATCACTACCAGTTTACCGCTTCCCGGATAATATGCGCACTCTGTGTACAGATTATCTGTCATATATTGTCCCGTAATTCCTTCCCCTCCGGCATATCGGATCAACTGATAGAGAAGTCGTATATTGGGCAGGCTCACCTCAAACGAAGCAAGATAGATTCCCATTCCCTTTCCAAAGCGATGGATTGTAAGACCAGGAAGAGTGTTCTCTGCCGAAAGGACACTCGCCTTTCCATCAGTAAGATATCGGTTCTGTCTTACTCCAATTGATGCTCCTTCCGGGATCAACCCTTCTGGATCTGCCGCCTCAAAGGTCCACCTTCCATGGCATACTCTCGCTCCTGTATCCTCATCGATTCCCAGCACATGCGCCATTCTGAAATAGGTATCATAACCTTCCACTGCCGAGGGTTCGTTGATTCCGAGAAAACATCCGCCATCATAGACCCATTTAGTCAATTCCGTAACAAGTGCTTCATCCTTCCAGGCGTCTCCTCCGCTCCAGGCACTTCCGGCTCTTCCTGCGTTGATGACCACATCCACGTCCTTCAGTGCACCGTTTTTCACATCCTCAAAGGAGAGGAAAGTGACATCCACCGGCAGTCCGGACAGCGCTTCATTAACATGAATCAGTTCATGCATGTATGTCTCATGAAAATGTCCGGACAATGTCCAGGACCGCAAAGCCCCCCAATAATGCAAAACCGCGACTCGCGTCCGGATACGGAAAGGTGCACCCGCCTCATGAAAAGAACGAATCAAGCGAAACTCATCTGACACCTTTTCAATATAATCACAAAAGTCCGGAAAATCCTCCACCAAATGAAGGTAACCACCAAGGCCGATTCGGTCAATCCGCGCACGTAACAAAGCGCGTCGTGCGCTGTTCCAGTATTTTTGGGCGTCCAGTGTCGGATTCCCCCCGGACATAAAAGTTGGTGCTCCTCCCAATCCAACCGGGAACAGATAAGGATGCAGCCGCAACTCATGCGTCGGAACATCCACTCCGGCACACAGTCTCACCTCATAGCCAGAAAACACACACTTAATCAGCCCGTCGAATCCGAACTCACGAAATCTTCCATTGTAAGGTTCAATTCCAACCCAGCTATCATCATAGAAGACATAAGCCTTTTTGCCGTAGGAATGCACCAAATCGACCAACTGCCTGCCAAATGAAATGACAAATTCGTTGATGAATTTCATCCAATCCGTTTTTTTGCGGTTCCCCGGCATATGCGTCACATGCAGCTGTCCCTTATTGATAAAATCCTCTGCTGTCATCGCATACCCGTAGGCCTTTTCAAATTCCTGCAGGGCACAGGTACTGACGGTGAAATCATAAGATCCCCAGTCAGTGAACAGATTCCGGTTTCTCTCATTGCTTCCCCAGATCCACACGAAATTGTAGAACATGGAGGTGAAACGCACGACGGTTGTATCCGGATGGGTCTTGCACCAGTTTTCCAACCACCCGAGCAGATATTCTTGCGTTTGGGGATACCTTGGATCGATCTGCATGAGATGCTCCTTGTCCCAATTGTTTGTTGTGTGGTTGTACATGGAGATTTCTTCCCAGATCCGGTAAGCCAGAAAACTCACCGTATATTTATGGAAAGGAATTATCCCCTTCAGGCAAACGCACTCCTTTTCTTTTTGATAGTTCCATTTTTCGGAGGGTACCTTTTCATTGACAGTCCGGTCATATACTTCCCAGTATGCGATGGACTCCTTACTGTCATTGACCTTGAATTGCTCAGCAAAAAAACTCTCCATCAAACCAATGGTGACTGTATCGGATTCTGCTGTCACCGCAGGTGTACACAGAAAGGTCTGCTGCAGCTTGTCCGGATTCTCGCTGGCCCATGCATTGTGGTCACGGATCATGCAGATTGTCGAATAAATTCCGTAACCGGCATGCGTGATCTCATCGGACAATACCGTTCCATCGCTGTCCCGAATGACATCCGCGCCCCACTTTTCTGCCATTTTAAGCGTCAGTTTTTCGTAGCCCGATTCTCCGGGTAGAGTAAAACCGCCTTTATTCATTGTGTCCCCTTTCTGCTTTTGCAGCATACCCAGGTAGTTTTTCATTTACAGCAGATCTTCCTTCAGGCACAGGCGAACCACACGCTCGAGCTGCTCCTTTTCCGACAGCAGAACGGGATTTCCCTGTGGATCCGGGATGTCGTTATATTTGGCAGGCTTTACCGGCAGACAGCTGCACTGCAAAGGAACCCATTCGCCGCAACCTTCCGTTACGCACTCCGCAAGGAGTCGATATCCCCGCTCTTTCTGTTCGCTGCAAGTCCTTTTGATCTCTTCTGCAATATATCCTGCCATCTGATAGGCACCGTAGTCATTCGTGTGCGTATAATCCCCTGGAAAAAAAATGGGTTTTGTCTCCTGCAGACCTTTTTCCAGAACGTATTTCATACTGTGTCCGTGCAGGTCCAGTACAGGAATTCCATACTCCTGCCCCAGTTCCAGGCAGACAGCTGCGAATTCCTCCAGAAGATCCAGATATTTTTGATCCCGCAATCTCCAGGTATTCCTTGCAATCGGTGTCACCAAGACTGGAAATGCCCCTTTTTGCTGCGTCTCCTCAATGTACCTCTTCAGGTTCGCACGATAGCCGCTTTCAGCCTGCAGTTCCGGTCTTTTCTGATCATTATGTCCGAACTGAAAGAACATATAATCCCCCGGCTTGCTGTATTGCTCAATCACGGCATAGTGTCCTTCCGTGCGGAAGGATTCTGTGGTTAATCCAGAATGTGAATGATTGGAAATTGCCAGATCAGTATTAAAATACGCCGGCAGCATCTGGCCCCAGCCGCAATAGCAGGTTCCGGGATCATAAGGATAGTCTCCGGGCTGATCTGTCACCGTCGAATCACCGGTCAGATAAATGGTGGGACAGCTTGCCTCTTCCACCTTGAGTTCGCTGATTTTGGGGCAAGCCGCGAGAATAGCAAGATCCACGGTGGTATCTGCATAAACCTCCGTGTGAAAAGCCGGCACGATATCACATACGTTCACCATCATTGTGCAGGTGAATTCCCCGGCTCCAATCTGTCCGTGATAGGCAAGGTGTCTTCTTCCGGCATAGATCAGTACCTCGCCAAGAGATCTCTTGGATCGAATGGTCACCGTAATCCGGTAGTTTCCCTGCCTAGGAACCGTTGTCTTGAAAATTAAGGGAATTCTGCGCGGCTGTTCCAGCCTTGTCTCCCCAGACTCTTTTGCAAGCTGCAGCACCTTCTCATCAGAATCAATATAGCAGCTGTTTTCGTCCTCCTGCAGAACCGTCAGATTCTCTCCTTTGTACCAGTACATAGCATCAAAGGATGCATTCAGCTCCGGAATCCGCAGAAGCTCCTGCTCCCTTCGATTCTGTTCCGTCACAAAGCCATACCCCTTGCCAGGGTGATAGAGCATGTTCTTGTGCACCGTAGTTCCATCGAATGCTCCTGTTTTTTCTCCGAACAGAAATCTTTTGCAAAACATCTTACAATGCACCATCCTTCTCAATCTGATCCGATACCAACAGTCCAGCCAGAAACGACAATGTAAGACCCTGTCCCCATCCCTGAATGTAGGCTTTTGGAATTCCACGGTAGCCTTCTTTGTCTCTCATAACAGCTGTTCCGCCGGATACATTCATCACCTTTCCATCCTCACTGACATTGGCCAGAATTCCCTGAATGGATTTATTGATATATTTGCCGTGCAGCGGATTCCCCCTGATCAACATGGCTGCAGCAATTCCTGCTGATGCCGAAATCTCCTCATAGGATTCTTCATCATCTATAATGGTCCGCCAAAGGCCATCCTGTGTCTGATAAACCTTCAATGCCGCCAACTGCTCATTCAAAGAACCTGCAACATCGATGAATTTCGGATAAAGATAACACTGCGGCAGAATGCCTCCAACCTGAGCCATAGTAAAGGCAGCCCACGCATTGGCTCTGCCCCAGTAAATGCCAGACATGTGGTCCCCTGCAATATTGTCATAGCCGTGATACCACAGGCCGCTGCTGGGGTTCTGCAAATATTTGATGTGCCAATAGTATTGGTTTAATGCATCCTCGATCAGTTCCTCATCCTCTTCCATGACGCCAACACGCAGCATCAAAAGAGCCGCCATAAACAATGTGTCACACCAACACTGTTCCGGAAAATCATTGTTGGCAGAAACGGTATGCTGCAGCACGTGATCTCCAAAACGCAGTGCATCCTTCCTGAGATAGTCAATCTTGCTGTCCAGAATTTTCTTGTATTCTTCCTTCCCAGTTACCTCATATAAGGTGATCAGACAATGTCCCATGGCACAGGCATTTACGGTCCATACCCTCGGAAGCCCCAGATCAATCAGCTCATCCACGCGTTCCTGCAGCAGATCCAGATATTCCTTCTTCCCTGTCTTTTCATAGGCATCACAGATTCCGTAATAGGCGACACCGCAAGGCCAATCCCACGTCAGATCCATGTTCATGGTTTTTTTCACAATTTTATCGATAACCTCTTCGATTTCCTTTTGATCGAATTCCAGTTTCATCTTCCGTCCCTTTCTTCCATGACCCTACGGTCCTTTTGAACTGTCTGCCAACCTCTGATACTCTCGTTTTCTGATGGTCTCTTATGAAAACAGCCCCCCGGCTGCTGCCAGGGGGCTGCATGCACTTCTGATGCAAATGCGTATTCTCAAACCGTCGTTATTACTGAAGCTTTGTGGTCTGTCCTGCCTCAAGAGCAGCCTGTCTCTCATCAATAATTTCCTGATAGCCTGCATCCAGATATTTCTGGCTCAGCTCTTCATACAGGGAATCGAACTCATCCTTTGAGCACATGGTCAGCTTGTCGCGATACTCTGTGTACAGATCATACAGAGTCTGGCTGTACTCGCTGACTGCATCGATAGAGGTTGCGAACAGGCAGTCAGAGTTTGCCTTGCCATCCTCATAGAGTGCAACCTGTCCCTCATAGTTTGCCAGAATCTGATCGTAGAAATCCTGCGGGATTCCCTGCGGTGTAATAGCCTTGATATCTTTCTCAATGGATCCCAGAGTCTTAACTGCAGTTACTGCGCACCAATAATCAACGTTGTTGTTGTGGCCCTGCTGCTCATCCAGTCCGGTCTGATCTGCTACAGCAACCGGATCGCCATTCTCATCGTAGTTAAAGTTCACACCCTCGATGCCCCACTGCATCGTGAACAGGTTGTCCTCCTGAGACAGCCACTCCAGATACATCAGAGCGGCCTTCATCTCATCCTCGGTTGCATCATTCGCAAAACCGATCATCATACCAAAGTTCGTGCCCGGTCTGTATGCTGCGGAAGAGCCCCAGGTCTTGTCCTGTTCGAACGTGGACGGTGTTACAACAAGGCCCAGCTTTCCATCCGGGTTCGCATCATAGAAGGAATTCAGAACGTTCATGTTGCTGGAAACATATCCCTGCCACATAAACGCTTCACCATTGATGAAATCTGCCTCTGCCTCTGAAGCATCTCTCAGGTAATACTCCGGATTGTAATATCCATCGTTATACAACTCGTTCTCGAACTTCAAGAATCTCTTCTGAGCCTCGCTGGAGAGTGCCGGAATCTGATAGTCACCGGTGGTTGCCCATTCAGTCTCATCCTGCGGATAATCTCTGTATCCATAGTTCTGGTCAATACCTGCGCCGCTTACCTTTTTGCCACTCAGCGGATACTGATGTCCGTTTTCGACCAGCTTCTCATACAGCTTTAACAGCTCGGTATTGTTGCCTGTAGGATACTCTGTATACCCAGCCTCTTCCAGCCAGTCCTGACGATAGAAGGTTGCCCAGGTATAGGTCGTATTGCCGTAGGGACGATAGCCCAGCAGCAGATAGTCCTCGCCGTCCAGCATTGTATAAGCATCATTGCCGTTATCTACCATGTTCTGCCAGTAGGTCGGAGCAATCGTCTTAACCATTTCAACATCATAGGTCTGCAGATAGCCGTCTGCCTGCCAGGATGCCAGCTTGTCATAGTCATATTCCATACAAATTGTCGGAAGATCCTGTCCTGCTGCCAGCATTGCGTAATCAGTCATAACATCACTTCTGGTAATTCCCACATATTCAACTGTGATGTTATACTGGTCGCCAAAGTTCTCCTGAACCCATTTTGTCCAATAGTTATCCGTAACATTAGAGCATCCGTTTCCTGAGGAACCGCGGTCATAAACCGGAATCTGCAATGTAACATTCTCGGAGAAGGCTTCCCAACCATCCATGCCTGCTACTGCAGCGGTCTCTGTACTCTCGGAATCCGCATCTGTGGTTTCCTCTGCGCTCTCAGCAGAGGAGCTCTCTGCCTCACTGGCTGCGTTGTCTGCGCTGCTGCCCCCGCAGCCAGCCAACGTCCCCATCGCCATCACACCAACCAGTGTGGTCGCCATAATTCTGTGCAGCACTTTCTTCTTCATAAAGCTAACCCTCCTTGTGTTTGGAAGAATCCGCCTGTTCCTGCTACGAACAGGACTTTTCCTCTTCGCTTGCGCTTATAGCTTTCACCCGGTAATCCGGGAAAACTACCATAAAAAATATCCTAACCTGCTCGTCCGACATCCGCCGGCTTTTCATATACTCTCTGTTCTTCCGTTCCTTATTACTTCTTACTCCTTCACTGCTCCGATCATCGTTCCCTGTACAAAATATTTCTGCAAGAAAGGATAGATAATAATAATCGGAACCGTTACAAACATAATGCATGCTGCCTGCAGTACCTCCGGTGTTGACTGAATCGCACTACCGGTATCTGCCAAGGATGCAGTCTGTGCTTCTGCCGCCGATGCTACCAGCTGGTACAGCTTGTACTGAATGAGCTTCAGTTCAGCACTCTTTGTGTAGTACATGTTATCAGCGTACGAGTTCCACCGTCCTACTGCATAAAACAAAGACAACGTAGCCAGAATCGGTTTGGAAAGTGGCAGAACGATCTTGGCCAGAATCTGAAAATTACTGGCCCCATCCAGGAACGCCGACTCCTCCAGACTGTCCGGAATTGTGCTCTGGAAGAAATTCTTCATGATCAGCATGTTGTAAGGTGAATAGATCAAAGGCAGAATCAAAACCCACATAGTATCCAGAATATGTACCTTCTGGTACAGCAGATAGCAGGGAATGATTCCTGCACTAAAATACATCGGCACCATCAAAAGGAACGTCAATACTTTTTTCCCCTTCAGTCTCTTTTTGGAAAGTGGATAAGCTGCACACGTGCATACCAGCATACCAAGGATCGTAAAAATCAAAGTTACAATGACTGAGAATACCATGGAATACGTCATGGAACTGTCTGCAAAAACCTTTGTGTAGGCGTCAAATGTAATATCCTTAGGCCAGAAATAGACAGATTTTGACATAACCGCTGTGTTTCCGGAGATCGACTTTGCTGCCACATGAAGGAACGGCAGGATGCAGGTTGCACACAGCAGTACAATTACAGCGATCATGACAAAATCACTGACCCGAAACTTGTTGACCGCATGCGCTCCGCCAGTCGAAGTGGATGGCTCATTTACGTTCATGTCTTTTTTCATTTCACCCACCTCCTACAGTAATCCACTCTCTCCGAGCTTCTTGGCAATTTTATCCGACAAGAGAACCAAGGCCAATCCGATCAATGATTGGAACAATCCGACTGCGGTCGCAGCACTGAACTTGTTCGCACCGATACCTTTGTTGTAGATATAAACCGCCAACTGATACTGGAAATCCTTGACCTGTGAATTTTCGAGTGCTGTCAAGCGTTCCAAGTTACTACCCATGATACGTCCCAGATTCAGAATCAGGAGTGTCACAACGGTGCTCTTGATGCCGGGAAGTGTGATGTGCCACATTCTTTCCCATCGGTTTGCGCCATCTACCATGGCCGCTTCATACAACTCTCCATTGATTCCCGTGATCGCTGCCAGATACAGAATGGTTCCCCACCCCATTGTCTGCCAGACTCCAATCAAAAGGTATGTGATCGCCCAGTGCCATTTCTCATTCAAGAATGGAATACCCTCTGAAATCAGTCCCATCTTCATCAGAAGAATGTTCACAAGACCGGATGTCGGGCGGAACATTGTCAGCGCCACGCTTCCGATGATGGCCCAGGACAGGAAGTGGGGCAGATACAGGATCGTCTGCGACACCTTCTTGAACCTGCGGAAACGGATTTCATTCAGAATCAATGCCAGTATGATCGGCATTGGAAAGCCAATGAGCAAATCCGCAAAATTGAATACAATGGAATTTTTTAAAGCCCGGAGAAAATCTGCATCCTTAAAAATCTTTGCAAAGGTTTTAAATCCAACCCATTCACTGCCTGCATATCCCCTTGCCGGCTTGTAATCCATAAAGGCAATCCGCAGTCCCGGATACGCTCCGTAGCTGAATACAAACACCATAATCAAAGGAAACAACAACAGAACATATAACTGCCAATCTCTTTTGAATGCTTGTTTCCACGAGGTCTTTACCTTTATTTCATTCGTGGGCGCAGCTTTCTTTTTCATCTCATGCCTCCCTTGCTCCGGAATGCAATGCCTTGCACATCCCTTACTCACATATCCCTGACTGATGTCAACTGTGTTTGTGATTGCGGCTTATCCCTTTCAAAGCGCCGCAACCTTTTAGCTATTTTGTATGTTTTAGTTCACTTCATGTGAATATTATCATGCATTATGTATGCTATGTTCTAATCAATCCATCCAAAAAATTGTGCAAAAACGATCATTTTTAGCAGTTTACAGCCATTCTTATTTACATTCTGTTCGCTGCGTCATACTCTTTTTGAGACGCCTACCTTATAAAAAAGGATCCGCACGGCAACCATCTCCGCCGACCGTCGCCGATACCAACACGAGGCACACCATTATGAAAAATATGACAAAAGGGCAGCCCTTGCGGCTGATCATCGGATTCGCCATTCCCATGCTGATCGGTAATATTTTCCAGCAGTTCTATAACGTTGCAGATACCATCATTGTCGGCAGGTTTCTGGGCGAAAGCGCCCTGGCCGGAGTAGGCAGCACCGGGAGTCTCACAAATTTTCTCCTGGCCCTTGTTACCGGCATGTGCAATGGGGCCGGTTTAATTGCTGCTCAGTGTTTTGGCTATGGGGATCAAAAGCGCATGGCTAAAACGGTTACTGCACTCATCTGGACTGCCGGAATTCTTGCCTGCATCATGTCTGCTGTCGGCATGTTCGGTGCAGAGTTTTTCCTGCGACTTTTGAGTGTTCCCGAAAATGTCATTGGATATTCTGTGCAGTACCTTCACATCATCTATACCTTTGTATTCGGCAGTGTCCTGTACAATGGATGCGCTGCTCTTTTGAACAGTATTGGAGACTCCCGCACTCCACTGCGAGCCATCATCGCCTCTTCTCTTGTGAATATCTGTCTGGATTTGTTTTTTATAATCTGCTGTGATCTGGGTGTTGCCGGAGCTGCCTATGCAACCATTCTTGCACAATGCACCTCGGCATCGATTTGTCTGGTGAAATTAATAAAGATACGTTCTCAGCTCGGGCTGTCGCAGATGCAACTCTGCCCCGAACTTTTATACATTAAATTGGTGATTAAAACCGGGTTTCCAGCTGCCTTTCAATCCTGCATGATCTCTCTTGGAGGCATGAGTGTACAGCGTCTGATCAATTCCTTTGGATCTACTGTCATGGCTGCGTATGTCGCTGCGAACCGCATCGACAGTGTCGCCATTCAGGTCATCGTATCCATAGGGACTGCCCTGTCCGTATTCACCGGGCAGAACATCGCCGTCAAAAACTACAACCGAATCAAACAGGCTCTTTACCAAACGCTGGCTGTTATGGTCGGTGCCAGTATTCTGATTGCCGCATCGGTGCTGATCTTCCGCCGTCAGCTGATGATGATGTTCCTGGATTCCTCCGCATCCGCAGATGCCATTCAGATCGGCTGCACCTACCTGACGATCATCGGCATTGCCTATGTCATTGCCGGCATTATGCAGAGCTATCAGAATGTCATTCGCGGATCCGGTGATGTTAACACCTGTATGGTTGCCGGTTTAACCGAATTGGCCGGTCGTATTGTTTTTGCTTATCTGCTGTCCGGAATTCTCGGTGTAAATGGAATCTGGATTGCTACACCGCTATCCTGGAGCTGCGGCTGTATCATCCCGGTTCTCCGTTACTACTCCGGAAAATGGAAATTCAAAACCTTACTCTCATGAGATCGCAACGAAAGAATTTTCCCCGGATCATTCTTCCGGTTTCATCCATCCGTTGAATTCCAGAATGATCTGTTTTTCAGATTTATTCTGAGTCTGCCGCATTTTTTGCCGATATTCCCTCGGCGAGAGCTGCATCAATTTGATAAATTGTCTGTTGTAGCTGGAAATTGAATGAAATCCAACCATCCCTGCGATCTCCAGTACTGATTTCTCTGTACTGCGCAAAAGGATGCACGATTTCTGAATTCTGGTATTATTCACGAATTCCAAGGGACCAATTCCCATGATCTCATTAAAAATACGACGAAAATGCGGGACACTCCAATGGCATAGCTGCGCCAGTTCCTCAATTGTGACCGCTTTCATATAATTATTTTCGATATAGTTCAGGGCAGGTGCAAGGACCAGGGAGTGTTCTGTTCCTCCTTTGCTGTCGGCATTAGCAGTACGGCTCTCGATCCGGTACAGTTCGATATAGAGCGAACTGATCAGCCCCAGCACACTGATCTCGTAACAGGGTTCCTTTTTCTCCATCTCGCAAATGATATAGGACACCAGTGTATGAATGTTAGGATATTCCTCCTTGCCAAACACATATCGAAACGAAGGGAAGCCGTCCGGTGACAGCTCATAATTGCTCCAAGCCGCCGGGAGCACATTGCAAAGAAGCTCTTTAGGGTCCATGAACAGGTAGGACCAAAGGCTCTTTGTCCCCTGTGCACTATAGGTCGTATGCAGGACGTTCCTTGGTAGAATCGTGACATCCCCCTCTCTGAATGAGATATCCTCTCCCCCTACCTTCAGTGTACCGCCGTCAGACCGGCACAACCCGATTTCCAGGCAATTATGAAAATGAAGTCTCTTGCTGGGAACATCCGAAATTCTCCAATAATCTCCGGACAGCAGCAATACCGGGAACTGCGGCGGCAGATAATAACTGCGGTATTCAACAGCTGTTCCCTTTTGTTTCGACATATTCTCGTTTCCTCCTGATCTCTATCACAAACCGGCAGATCAGACAAGCGGCACCAGCTCCTGAATCTCTGCGATCTCCATCTCCTGATCCGGTGCAAATTCCTCGCCGGCAAGGTAGTTATAAACAGCGCACTGTAAAGCCCTTGCCTCCGGATATTGCTGCAGATTCTGCAGACCCATCGAGGACAGAAGGAGCTTTCCTCCTCCGCAACGACATTCCAGCAGCTGCGTCATGGGCCGCATGTAGGCATAACTGTCCATTTCCTCCACAATCGAACGCATGCGTCTTGGTAAAATGATAGCACGCTGCGTTGCCATCGGCCACCACTGCCAGTTGGTATAAAATTCCGTTGGAAAATCCCGAAACAGTGGATGCTCCGCATCGATCAGCTGCCCCATGCCGCCGGCCTGTGCCGGAAAGGTTCCAACGGACCAGAAATCCGTGGTAAACTGCGTTGGAATGGAATGAGGGAGATGCTCCTCATCCGCATACGGCGAGAGGTACACTGTTCCGCCCTGTGACAGTACAGAAAGGGCCTCTTCATCCAATCGTTCCGTTTCATAAACTCCCTTTGATAGCACCGGCTGCTGCGGTGGATAACACCAGATAGGATAGGTATTCTGTGCTGCTCCAACCCGGACATATAGTTCCAGCCTGCAGGCCTGCTCTGTTGCCATCACCTCTGCAAAACAAATCCGCAGTGTACCGACATCCGTCAGCCCGCCTGCAGGACAGGCCACCTGCTGCAAATCTCCCTTTTGAACAAGATGAAACCTTCCATCTCTTTCCTGTCGTCTCACTTCATACTGCGGGATTGCGTTGATTTCATGCGTTCCGTAATTGGCAACTGTAACCACTGCCTCAAGCGTTTCGTTCTGTTCAAAGGTATACCTTGGCAGTCCAACAAGGACCAATTCCCTTCGAAAGAAGGCCGCAAACCGCTCCGGTTCTGCAAAGGCATAGGGTTTCGGCTCCAAATGTGCATTCATCATGCCAACAAGAGCTGTCCCCTGTCCTGGGAAATCCTGCAGTCCCAGAAGAGAAATCCCAGACAGTGCCTCGGTACGCATTGCAGCCTCGATTTCCTCCCGGTAACCAATTCTGGACAATTCTCCGGTGGCCTCTACATAACGTTTCCACATGTCCAGAACACCGACCTCTGCGGCCTTTTTACGGATCAATTCGTAATTAACCGGCACGGTTACGCCATGAAATTCCTCCAGCTCGTCAAAATCCGGCAGGACCTCAAACTGTCCGACCTCAAAACTGAATACCGGTCCGGAATAGCTTTCCCGCAATCTTTTCATGGAATCCTCATAGCTGGTGCAGGCATTCGGATACTGATTATTGATATAGCCCTGAATTCGCTCGCCTTTTGTCCCTGCAGCACGTGTGCCGCGAATCGGATCCTCATAAAATGACTGGGACGTATAGAAATCACTTGCTGCATCACATCCCTTTGTCCCGTAAAATCCATTGGATGCATTAGCATACAACCGCGTATTGTCGATTCCCTTTGCCAGCTCCAGCAGTCGGGTCATTCTCTTTGTTCCGGTTTCCTGCGACCACAGTTCATTTCCAAGCGTCAGCATCACAAAGGACGGATGATTTGCAAGAGTTCGCAGAATCTGTTCCAGTTCCACGCGGTAATAGTTCCAGCTCTCTTCTGTCTCAAATGCGCCATGCGGATCCCAATGAGACAGCTCCGGCTGCATCAGCATTCCCAACTCATCCGCTGCCGCAAAGGCTTCCTCGGGTGGACAATGAGAATGAAAACGGATGCAGTTCACGCCATAGGCCTGATACTGCTGCAGGATGTCGCGCCATTTATTTGTTTCCATCGGCGGATGTCCCTCCTCCGGAAACACAGCACAGTTCGCCTCACTTCGAAGGAAGATGACTCTGCCGTTCAGTGTAAGTCGCCCTGCTGCATTATAGCCGTAGCTGCGCACACCGAATCGAGTTCGGTATTCACTCGCATTCGTAAGGCGAGCTGTTACCTCATACAGGCAACCTTCCATTTCATCCCAGTAACGCACATTCTCTGCCAGCGGCAGATTTTCCAGACAGATTTCCTGCCGACCGGCAGGAACATTCAACGACACCTTGCACGATTTCAAAAGAGCATCTGAGTCAATTGTGAGTTCCCCACGGCAGCCATTTAGGGATGCAATTTCCACATATACGGTTATTGTCCTAATTTGCCCCTGCACGTTCTTTCCCAAAGCAGGCCTCGAATTCGTCTGCAAATCCATTTGAGGATAAACTCGCATGGATGCAATAAAATTCTCCTCTTCTTCGCGAAGGCGCAGATATCCCAGTACTCCGTTCCAGTTGGTCTGTGTTTCATCCGTCGCCGCAGAAGAGTTTACGATCGCATCATGCGGCAGCCCAGGATAGCCGTTATCCGAAATCAGCGTCAGCTCATGCTCCCCCTGTAACATACCAGTGAGTTCGTAGCAGCGCGGTGAACTCAGGGAAGGAGGAATCCAGCCCGATACCTCTTGCCCGTCCACGAACACCTTTAGACACCTCGCACGCTCCACATCAAGGAATACTCTCTTGCCTTTTGGGAGCTCATAGCGGATGGTTCTGGTCAAACGGACTGCTCCTTCATAGGTATGCTTTCGCGTGAATCTCGTTGCAATCGGAGCAGCTGGATCAAAATCCTCTCTTGCTCCGGGCGCAGCGTCCGGATGCCACTGATTTTTTCCGAGATCCGGGTCCCCGATCCCGTTCTCATCCAGCGTTCCCGGCAGCCGCATCTCATACTTTCGGCCATCCTCTAGCTCTGCTGCCCATAGGCCGGCCAGACTCATTTCAGTCATATTCAACCTGCCTTTCGGTTCCGGTAATCAGCCACAGATGTTCTCGCGCTCCCTGATCCTCCGGATGATCCGCTAAGATCTTGCGCAGGAGTTCCTCTGCCCTGTTCTCATCTCCGAGTCCTAATGTGCCAAGTGCCCGCAGATAATTGCAATATCGCACATTTCTTGCTGTAATATTTTCCTGATATACCTCGATTTCGGGCAATGACACAGCAAAAAAGTCATAGTCTACTTTGTCAAACAGATGCCGTTCTCCATAGCTGAGCAACCGGTGGAATGCCTTTTTCGCCTTCGCCTCTTCACCCAGCGCTCTTTGCGCCAGCCCCTGATAGAAAATATAATCCGACGGCTGGTCGTTATAGTAGAGCACCGGTGCCGGTTCCTGATCACCGGCAGCAGCCAGGTTCAAACAACGCACTGCCTCTTTTTCACAGCCCTTCATTCTATATGCAAGACCCATGTAGTAATATTCCCGATTATCCGGCACATTCGGCAGCTTACCTTCTCCGAGGAAGGTTGGATAATTCAATGCCTTTTCCAGAAGGTCAATGGCAGCTTCCGGATCCTTTTGCTCCAGCTTCTTTATTGCGAGATGCACAAGAGAAAACCGATACTGGGCACTCACTTTTCCTTCGCCGCCTTCCCACGGGTGGAACTGCCTTTTTATCATTGACTGCAGTGCCTCCTCAAAGCGTCCGGTACCATTCAGCAATGTGATCCACCGCAGATACAGATCATCCCGTTCTTTTTTCAGATCCCCGATTTTCTCCAGCACAGCCAGTCTCTTTGTCAAAGGGTACCCTGCCCTTGTAAATAACTGATCCTGCTCCAGCCAAAAGCGTGCATAGAGATGGTCCAATCTGCATGCCGTTCCTATGGCTTCCAGTGCACCGTCGACATTTCCCCTTTTATTGTAATAAGCAATCGACAGATTCCGATATGTCATGGCCGCAGCCGAATTCTTCCCATTTTCCTGAACCGACATCTCCCAGTGCTGAACAGCCTCCTCATACGACTTTTTATCATATAGAAGATTCCCCAGATAATAGTGCGCCATCGGAGCCCTTCCAAGGCTTCGAATTGCAGCCTCTAAAATCCGAATCTCCTGAGTTTTACTGGGAAAACAATACGTGCTGTCAGCCAGTTCCGCCTGTGCATAGCAATTTTTTGCCCGCGTCACATCTCCTTTTTGTTCCCACGCATAGCCTTGATCGTACAGGCACATTGGCGTCTGTTCCGGCGAAGCCTTCACAATTTCAATCGCTTCCTCATAGAAGCCGGCCTCCATATAATCCAACGCCAACGTCAGATAATTGTGTGCGTCATTTCTCATCTGACTCTGCCACTGCTCCAGACTGTATGCGTTCTCAGGAGATTTCATTTTTTCATACAGACATCCCATATACAAAGGATCGATGGCAAGGCTCTCTGTAAGGAAAATATCGACAGGCCTTCCCAGTTTTCGCAACAATGCTGCCTTTAAGGTCCTCCCCTTCATGTTGTGCCAACCACGCAGCAAAGACATCTCTGCAAAAGACAGCGCTGTCTCATAATCTTTCCTGCGGGCTGCTATGGCTGCAAGCCAGTAGAATCCCACGCCCTGCGTCTCTGCGCTCCAAGTTGACTTGTAAAAGGCATCGTAGGCTGCATCTTCCTGTCCGGTCTGCATAAGTGCAAGCCCCAGATGGAACATGCACTCTCCATGATAGGGATTCGGATTTTTCCAGGTTTGTTTGTGAATCGCTGCCCGAAAAAAGGGAATACTCTCTGCCGCTCTTCCGCGCCGCAACAATAACACTCCGTATCCATCATTCAGACGGATATCAGTTGCATCTCGCTTCAAGCCTTCCCGGTAATAATCCGCCGGCTCTCTTGTTGCATGCCGATACTGTTCCAGATGTGTTGCTGCCAGATACAATTCTTCCAGGGATGCAATTTCCTCAGGGCGTTTCAATGCATCTGCGGGACTCGGAACCGGTTCCAGATGCTCTTCATATACCTTATATTCTACAAGTGTCCTCCCTTTCCAACATAGTCTGGCACAGTACTCCGTATCCTCCCCTTCTGCCGGAAAAGAAATTTCTTCGCAGCGCTCTGGTGTCAGATCCAGTACATACTGCTGCACTCTGATTCCGCAGCAATCAATGATTAGCTCTGCGCCGGAATACTCTGCCGTCGCATAAACCTTTACCGTCATCTGCCTGTTTTTCCCGTTTGCAGTCTCTGAATCTTTCGGACCTGCTGCGCCGAACAGGCTGATTACCGCTTCCTTTGTAGCATTTCCAATACGACCCACTCCTTTGTAAGGCATGAAATACTGTACAAAGCACTTTTCCTCCTGCGGCTTTAGCCAGGTAAAGTCCGGTTGATTGTCTGTGAACACACCAGTCATCAATTCAATATATGGTCCATCCGTTTCCGTCAGATTTCGATCCCACATTCTGCCGAAATCACCATTCCCCCAAGTCCATTGTTTCTTGCCGGGAGCAACATGATGATCTGCCACATGCAAAAGGCCCGCCTGTTTGCTCTCATCATAATTACCGATAAAATCATAATCCGAATGTGCCACCATATAAGAGGTCGGGACCGGTACATTCTGATAACGTGAAATATCGACCCCGGCCGAATAATCCACCTTATAATATTCACCTGTGGCAATCGGGAATGTGGAAACGGCACGTTTTCCATGATCCATCACCGCATTGACATCCGGTGGGAAGACCGAATAGGTATGCTCATTTACCGAAACCGCCGGATTCGCCCACCACAAAAAGGTCTGCGGCAGATCAGTTCCGTTGTAGAGCTGTCCCCGAATTTCGATATAAGCCTTCCCAGGATACAACGAAATCTCCGCCATTCCCTTTGTCCCGTACATCTTATCCGTTTCGCTCAGATATACTGTGCAAGAGCAATCCTCATTCTGCAGATAAGTACAATCCACCGGTGCAAAGGTCGATGGACGGTGATGTTGCGGCCAGTTGAATTCAATACCCCCGGAGATCCAGGGACCTGTCAGACCAACCAACGCCGGACGTATCACATGATTGTAATAAACAAAATCATATCCGTTGGTTTTGTCATAGGCTCGTTGAATTCTCCCGCCCAGCTCCGGCAGAATCATAACCTTCAGATATTCATTCTCCAGAAAAATTCCGCGATAGGTCACATCCTTTTTCTCGTCCGAAATTTTTTCTGTCACCGGCAACGGGTAAACCTTTCCCGTACTCCCCTGATAGGCTCTTTTTTCAATAAAAAGCGGTCCTTTTTCTGGTTTTCCTGCTGGATAGGTTGGGATAACCACTGGTTCTTCCCATACCCTTGCTCCCAAATTATCCTTAATAAAGTCCATAACCGTCCCCTTTACTTTTCCACAGAATATGTCTTTTTTGCACATCTTTTTTCAAAACGAAATATCAAAATAAACATTAGACAGCGATTTAAACAACTTTTGCATGTATTCGTCGTGGATTCATGTCAGATTGCCACATTACAGTCAGATTCATTGTATCACCCGCTGTATTTGCTTATTTTGCATCCTTTTTCATTTACTGCGCAAAAACGCGCATTTTACACCCTTCGTACAGCGTTTCTCATCGCTGTATTCGGCATAAAATGCGCGTTTCCTGTGACTGTTTATATCTGTTCAGCAAGAGCCGATTTCAACATGAACTCGGCGTCCCGCGGACGAATTCATAATTCTCAAGCCAGCCCCAGAACTTCCTTTACGGCTGCTGCAATTGCCTCATCCTTGCAGTCTGCAAAGAAATACTCCTGGAAATGCTCTCCGCTAAGAGCA
>CAVCWT010000032.1:0-29233 GCA_963605745.1 Lachnospiraceae bacterium | reverse complement strand
TACTCGAAGTCGAAGAATACCGGGAGGGTGATCTTGTCTTTGTACGGCTCCAGCAACTTGAGGACAAATGCCGCCTCATTTTTTGCTCCGGCAGCGTTAAGCGCGTAGGAGAAGTGGTACACACCCACCGGGATGCCCTGCGCCAGTGCACCCTCCATATTGTGCTTGAAATAGTTGTCGGTGTGGCTTACGCCGTAGCCCGTGCGGATGATTGCAAAACCGACGCCCGCCGCCTTGATTTTCGCCCAGTCCAGAGCGCCGTTGTGCTCCGAAACGTCGATACCGATAATTTTAGCCATTATTGTCCTCCTTATCATCATTTGCAAGCCCCAGCACCGCTCTCAGCTTTTTCGGTGCCAGCTGGGGGTTAACCTTGCATACATTCTCAATCACACTGCCTGCCTCCATGAGGGTAATATAGGCGCTGATACACTGGTATACTGGGATAGAAATCCCCAGCTCTAAATAATGCTGCCCAACGTTCAGGACGACGCCAAGCGCCACACACAGGAGCAGGCTGCATTTGTGCAGTAGTCCCTCCCGCATGATCTTGGACTTCCACGTGTGCTGCATGATTGCAACGATAGTGCCGCTCAGAAAATCCAGCACCATCAGGCAAAACACAATGCCGAAAATGATGCCGTCCGTTTTTGTCATAATTTCAATCATATTCATACCTCCGCAAAATATGTTTCGTCATCGAATCCGGTTGGCACACCGTCCTCCAGCGCGACATAGAGGTGCGTGCCGTCGGTATAGTGATACCCTGCCTTGACCTCATGCCCCTCTGCCCAGCGCAGTGGATTTTTCAGGGTTCCCAGTGCGTCCGGGTCTTCCACCAACTCCCAGGCAAATCCGGCAGACGAACTGTATACCAGCTGCCATTTGTACCCGATTTTCGGTGCCATTGTCGGTACCGGCTCCTCTGGGATTGCCGCCAGCATCAATGCAATTTTTTCACTGTCTGTTGGCGGCTCGGTGATGCGCTCCGCGTTGAGCTGTGATTCCTGCATTGATGCTATTTCCTCGGCGGTCATGTCAATTATTTCTCCGTTGACACATTTTTTCATTTTTTAATCCCCCAGACCTTGAGTGTTGTTCCGATTGCCATCCCTGCGCCGTAAGCGGTAATCGACTTCACCCCGCTTGCAGGCGTATCGTTTCCGGTGGTCATGTAATAATCATTGACCACAGAATATTGAGCCGAACCATTTAGACCAATATCAAGGTTGGCTATTTCACTTGCGTCGATAGCGCCAAATGAGCCGTCACTGCGAGCTTTTTGCCATGAGGTCGCATACCAGTATGAACCAACGCGGCAATCCATTCTTACGCACAGGACTCCACGTTTTTTTGCAGTAGAGCTTGTCACCATCGCGGCGGCGGCGCGTTGTTCTCGGGAATACGGCGTATCCCCGGTGTTTGGGTAAACTGCTATATCCCCGAGATTATCCTCCACTCCACCCCAGCGCAATTCGATGTATACGGCGCTGCAAGCGTCAAAGGTTGCACGCATTGAGTTGACATTTTCCGTGGTTGTTATCTCTGCAACTAGTTCCCACGTCTCACTACCACCGCTTCCACCGCTCGGCATATCCACCGGGCTCCACGCTGTCGGTACCCCGTCACCATCCACCGCAGCAATTTTGACGATCTGCCCCACAGCAGCACCCGTGACATCCAGCCCAGTTCCTGCGGGACCAGCTGGACCTTGTGGTCCCGTCTCGCCCTGAGGTCCCTGTGCTCCGGTGTCTCCCTTTGGACCCTGCGCACCGTCAAAAGCACCGGACTCTTTTGCCTGCGCCAGCGCAGCATTGGTAGCGCTCTGGAGATCATCCTCCGTCAGCGCACCCAGCCCCGCAGCTGTGATGGTAACGGTGCCGGTCTGACCGTTGACAGAGGATACACCAGAGATACCGCCGCCGTCCTCCAGTGCCTTAATGCGTTCGTCCAGTTGTTCCCATGTCTTGATCTCCGTGGGGGTGTACACATAGTCAAACGGCTTCGGACGCTGCTTCAGCGGAATGGTGGCAGCGTCAAGAGTATGACCCTCCAGATACGTCCACACATGGATATCATGCGGCAGCTGCATCAGTTCGTCCGGAATTTTTACAGCACCATCCACAACCGGTATTTCCTTGGCTCTGGAGCCAAAACGAAAATGGACGCTCCCAACGTCATCACCAACATAGAGCAGAAGCTTGGTATCCCACTGATACACATGCTCCAGATTGTTGCTCAATGTGTATTGCATTGTCGATCACCTCCGGTCGTTAAAATGCAAGGGTGCCTGCCACTTCAAACGTATTTCCGCTTCGCGGATAAATCGTTTGAGCGTAACGCACATTCTCTCTCGTTGTAGCCAGCTGACCGGACGCAATAATTTCTCCGCTGCTGTTCATTTTCCAGCCGGAAAACACCACGTTATCGGCAGCGTGGTACCCAGAGATGTATCCTCCACCAGCGGCGTAGTTGTTGCCGGGTTTCACGGGGCAGCCGGAGATGGTCAGAGACGATCCAGTGCTGGTGTCGAACGTCCCAGCCACCTGAAAAAATACGATGGTGAGACCGCCAATTTTTGCGTAATATCCGTTTTGTAACGTATAGCTGGCAACGTTGTTCAGGGTTGGGGTCCAGCTGCCGACGCTGACCGCAAGCCCGGAATCTGCAAGATTGCCCAGTGCCGTCAGCTTGGCGAGATTTCCGGCTGCGCTGGGCACGGCAAGGTCCGCTTTCCCGGAAGCTGCATCGGCGGAGTTTGCAACGCCCCACGGATATCCAATCTGCAATCCGTCATAGCCCTCGGCAATACAGTTCTCATAAGCACCGCTGACATAGCCGATTGCGTTCATGACGCGAATCTTTTTCTCATTGGCATAGGAAAAATCGCAGGTAATGTCGGATTCATTTGACGCTGCACCGAAACCGAAACCGCCGATCATGGCATTTCCGAGATCAATGACCTGATCAATCTCCGTGCTTGTGATATTCGCGCTTCTGCTCAACGTATAGTTCAGGCAAACGATGCTATCCGCAGCGCGCCACTTTACAAGGCTTGCATAGGTCATGGAGTTGATGATGGTGTGATACATCATGTTGTGCGCCCGCAGCTCCTCCAGCAGCTTGGGGACCACCACGTCCATGTATTCATCCCGGATCGTGACGAATGCCACCTTCCCATATGCCCGACAAACATCCAGATAATCACCGATCAGACATGGCTTTGCATAGTAACCAAGCAGCCCGTAGGATTTGCTGTCTGCGTGCTCCAGCGCAATGCACTGTGCGGCGGTCATTTCGTGAATGCTTGTGGAACTTGCGGCGTTGTAGGTGGTGATTCTCCCGTTGGTATCCAACGTAAAACCGGCGTCGTGGCAAAGGACAAGCTTCCCGTCTGATGTGGGGCGCACGTCACATTTCAGAACGTTATAGCCGTAGTTCTTGCAGCAGTCCACAAAATGCTCCTTGGTGTTGATCGCCATCCGTCCGATGCTGCTGTAAGCGATTGCGAGATGCGCACCGGGAAGAATGTCCCAGGGACTCCGCTGCCCCAAATCTCCAACAATCTGGGACGAATCCACCTGGATATTGCCGTTGAGCTTTGTGCCGTACCCGGCTTCATATGCAATTTCCTCGTTGACGGTAATAACAGACTTCGAAGAAACGCCGGAGGCGGGAACTGTGAACCGGACATAAGCCGCTGTTCCCGGGCGGCATATGGTCAGCTGAACGATATTTGTCCCGGTATCATCCAGCACAACCGTATTCGTACCGCCGGACGGAGACACGATATAGTTCATACCGGTGGAATTGTTGGCTGCATCATAGGTGTTGACCTGTCCATGAGACGCCACCGTATGATCGGCTTTATACGTAAGGATTCGGCAGTAGCTGGAAGCCCCGATCGGGAGACCGAAGTCCTTGAACCGAAGCACATCGTTCTGCTTCACCGGAATATATCCGGTGGATACCCAGTTCGCAGCGTCTGTCTCGTTTCCCGCGCCGCTGATTATGATGTATGTATATCCGAGATTGTTTTGCACCTCTCCGGCGGCGTTTTGAGACAGCGGGAGGACGTTTGTGAAGGTGGGCTGCAGTCCGGTTTCGAATACGTCTGTTTTTTTCGCTGCATTGGCCAGCGTTGATGCAGCAGCGCTTTCGGCGGCGCTGGCGGCGGCAGCGCTTGTGGCGGCACTGGCGGCAGCACTAGTAGCAGCGTCGGCGGAGGCACTGGCGGCAGAGGCACTGGCGGCAGCGTTGGAAGCCGCAGCGGCAGCTTCTTCCTTGGAGGTTATTGCGGCATCACGCAAATCCGCAATCGCACTGAGCTCCGTCTCACTCAGGTCAGGATCATCGGAAATTGCTGACGGCTGCACGCACAGAAGAATTCGTGCAGTGCCCAAAACCTCGGTCCCGCTGATAATCGTCAGCTGGCAAGGCGTTTCCCCGGCTACCGCCGTCATTTGCGCCGTCAGGGTCACGGAAACGGTACTGCCGGAGATCGTCCCGGAGACCGAAAAGCTCTTGCCGTCGGGCTTGGTGCCGTCAAAGGTGACGACTGCGCCGCTGGGCGGGGTGAAGGTGGCGCCGCAGGAGATCAGGGACAGGGAAATGGTGCGGCTGGATGCGTCCCCCTGCACGCAGGGAATGCGGATGGGGACGCCGCCGGGTTGAAGGGATAAGGAATAGGGTTGGGTAATCATCGGATGCTCCTCCTCACGCGAATCTGTTATTTGTCACGCTGCCCCAATTGTTTTTAGAAACGTTAGACGACCAAATCAGGTCGATTAGGCTCTGTTTTTTTGAGCCAATTTCGACGCAAGTGTATCGTTCGGCGATGGAATCGTAGGTCGTTTTAATAACCATTGCAGTGGTGTTGATCCCTAGCTGGTCAAAAACGACCTTGATCGTATCGCAAACGCGGAACAGCTGGCCGGTGCCCACGCCGAACAGCGCATCGTCCGTGGTGTGTGCGAAATCAACCGCAATATTGACGGATGGTTCTGCAAGCTTTTGGCTGTTAAGGTAACTCAACGCCCGTGCTTCCAGTTGCTCCGTGGTTGGTTCGGTTTCCCACGCGTCGGAATAATCCACCACACGCACCCGCTCAAACGGATATAATACCGAGGAGCGACACAGTCTGCCTGCTATTACCGTGCCGTCATCCCCTTTCCAGTAGGGGTAGATGGTGGTGCACCAGCTGTCTGTGCTGACTGATTGTTTGAGATCCGTCAGATTGACACCGTAGCGGATCGTGGTATCCATCTCCGTACCGCGCTGCGCGTAGAGTCCGACTGTCCACCAGTCAAATTCATACTCCCCACCGTAGACATCCAATATCCCTCCCGCGCTGCCTTTGAGCAGATCCCAGATGGAGGTTGGGACTTCCACATTCATGGCTGCTTCTGTGGTTTTGTTGGTCCAAAACGTAAATGGACAGCTGATGACGGCGTTTTGCTTAAGACCGTCCAACGCTGCCGTCACAGTGTTAGCGGAGAACGGTATGACCGGGATACCCATAAGATCATAGGCGATGTGCCGGGCATAAACTGTGATATTGCCGTTCAGAGGTTTTGTGACCTCATAAATCCGGAACGGCTGGGGGCGCCACGTCACTGGGTCTGGTTGAGCCATGATAATATATAGTGGCATCAAATCTTCGTAATGGATGCCGCCAACTGGGTACTCCATTTTCAACTCATACATGCCGTTCCTTTCCTGCGTCACTGTGCAGGAGATGGCATCGTTGAGGATACCCAAACCGTTGGAGCTAAACAGTTTCTCCGTTGCGCTGTATAGGATTGGCTTCATATGTGCCACCACCTTGGTATGATTTCCACTTTGCTAAACTCTCCACTGCTCATGGTCCAGGAGACTGTGCTTTTGCCATGCGGCAGTACCGGGAATTCCGACGCAGTAATCTGGTCGTTTGCGTTGGCAAGCCCTCTGTATGCATCCTGTGTCTCACAGTCCAGTGTGATAAAATCCCGGACCCTGACTGTCACGCTGGCATCGCCGATGGTCAAAGTCCCTGTTGCGGTGGAATCTCCACCGGGACCGTACACGGTAATAAGGGGTTTTGTCTCCATCCAGTCGTTGTACAGCGCGTCACCGTTGGCAACCTGGACGATCTGCTGTCCGGTGTAGGTCCATACCTGTGGGGCGCAAGAAAAATCCAGCGTAAAGGCTCTCACACCCTTAGACAGGCATTCCGTGCCGGGACCGCCGGTGACATACGCCATCCGGTACCCGTCCTCCCACGGGAATTCCAGCCGTCGGTAGCCCTGTTTTCCGAGGGTCCATTGCGCAATTGCCGCAATGGCATCCGCGGCATGGTCCCCCTCCACAAAGCACTGAGCGCTGAACGCCACGTTAGAAAAGCCCCCGTCATAACGGAGAAGATCTCCATTCCGGCCTGGAATAGAGATCTTATCCATGCGCGGCTGAGCGCCGCCAATTTTAATTGCGCTGCTGAGATAGATGCCGTAATCCCGGCTGTCCACCCCGTCAAAGTAAAAATACTGTGTCCTCAGATTTTTCATATCGCCGCCTCCTGCCTGATCCAATCCCGCTGGATCAGGTCCATAAGCTCCTCTGCCAGCGCCATCTTGCTCTGATAGTCAGCGCCGTTGACGTTGATAGTCACACCAGCCAGCCGGGTCAGCAGGATAATCAGCCGATCCAGCTTGTCCTCCAGTGATGCAATGCCGTCTGCCAGTTCGCCGCCCACTGCCCCGCGGATCATGCTCATCAGGGTATTCGCGCCGCTGACAACCTCGTTTCCACTCTCTCCGCCTGCCAATGCAGTGCCGTTGGAGTCCATACCGAAAATGGTAGCCGTCCGCAGCAGCATGGGATAGTGCATCGCCTTGGCGTACCAGCTGATGCCGAATTTCGGGACGCTGGGGGGCGAAATGGAGAACTTGCCGGAAATGCTGATATGCGGCAATTTTAGGCTTGGCAGGCTCCAGCTGAAATTAAACTTGGACTTGATCGCTTCGATCGCATTATGCACTGCCAACCGTGCCGCTTCGATTTTGTTGGCGATACCGTCCTTGATGCCGGAGAAAATATTCAGGACGCTGTTTTTGGCGCTGGTCAAACTGCTGGACATTCCGGTTTTGATTCGATCAAATTTTGCAAGTGTATCGGAGCTGATTCCGCTGGTGTCGCCACTGATGACCGCCTTAATCCCGCTCCAGATGGCAGATGTGTTGGACTTTATTGCATTCCAGCTTGTAGATGCATTGCTTTTCATGGTGTCCCATGCAGATGCAGCATTTGTCTTCATGGATTCCCAGGTGCTCGATGCAGTTTCTTTCATGGTATCCCACGCAGATTTTGCGTCCGAAACAATATCATCCAGTATGGGACCAAGGTTCGTTTCAATGGCGTTCCACGTGGTGTCCCACGCCGTTTCAACTCCGCCTAAAAATGTGTCTGTGGCATCTACAAGTCCTTGCGCGAACCCATCAAAGTCCCCCTGGAACAGCGCCACAAAAGCACCGAACACGTCAGAGATCACATTTACGGCAGTGGTAAAGCCTGTAGAAATATTCGTCCACACAGCATTGATCAGCGTACCGTCTGTGGTTGCTTCGTCCACAATCCAACCGATTATATCAGCGAGCGCATTGACTGCCTCACTGATTGCCAGCACCACGGATCCAAACAAGTCCGCCGCCAGCTGCCAGGCGTTGGAGAACAGCCCGCTGCCCTCTTCAGTGTCGCTGACCAGAAAATCGAACACGGCAACAATGCCGTCAATCACAGCGCTGATCCCTGCGCCGATATTGGCAATCGCAGTTTTGAGAGCATTCCACGCTAAATTGATCGTGGTGCCCTCCGTGGTAAACTGAGTTGTCAGCCAGCTCACAGCGTCGCCGATCGCGGAGATCGCAGTCTGGATAATTTCCCATGCGCCACTGACCGCATCGGAAATTACGGTCCAGACGTCATTGAGCACAGTGCCGTCCGTCCTTGCCTCCTCCACGACCCATGCAATGGCATCTGCAATCCCGGTTATCACGCCGCTAATAATGGCAGCGGCAGCGGAAATACCGGCTGCAATCCCGCTCCACACGTCCGTCCAGGTAATACCGGCGTCCGCCATGATCGTATCTATGGTGCTGCATATCGTATCGAAGGCATCACCTATGCCCGTAAATATCGTATTGCAGCCGTCAAGCAGCGACTGGAGCACGCCCATAATGCCGTCCGCTGTGGTTGCAGACAGTCCCAGCGCATTGGTGAGTACCGTCCGGATGGCGTCCATAGCGGTCTGGATCAGCGCCGGTCCACTGCTGACAATTGCCCCGGCAAATGCCGAGATCAGAGAGATGCCCGCATCGATCACGGCGGGCAGAACGCTCTGCACCAGCACAGGCATAGCCGCCTCAATCACCGGTGCCAGCTTGGTAATCAGCTGTCCGGTACCGGCAAGGATGGTTTCCAGCCGCGGGAGAATGTTGCTGGCAGCGGTAGCTGTTGACGTCACAAAGTTATCGACCAGCTTGTCAAAATCCTGTGTATCATCTGCCACGCCGACCATCAGGTTTGTCCAGGCGGCTTTCATCGCGCCCACGGATCCTTGGATGGTGGTGCTGGCTTCCTCGGCGGTGGTGCCGGTGATGCCCATCTCCGTCTGCACCAGATGGATGGCCTCAACAATGTCGGCAAAGGACTTGATAGAGAGGTTTGCCGTCTCGCCATTTGCTTTTTTGAGCTTATTGGCGTCCTCGATCAGCCGCTCCATTTCTTCCTTGGTGCCGCCATAGCCCAACTTCAGGTTGTCGAGCATGGTGTAGTTTTGCTTTGCAAAACCCTGGTAGGCGTTTTGGATATCCCGCATATCCGTGCCCATCTTGTTGGCATTGTCGGACATGTCCACAAGCGCCTGGTTGGCGTATTCGGCAGCCTTTCCGGTGTCATTGTTCAGGCTCTGGAGCAGCGACGCAGAAAAGCTTGTGACCGTCTCCATATAGTCGTTTGCGGACAATCCGGCGGTCTGAAATGCCTGATCCGCATATTGCATCACCGTACCGGCGGCGTCACCAAACAGCGTTTCCACTCCGCCCACCAGCTGCTCATAGTCCGCATAGGCATCCAGCGCCTTTTTTGAAAATGCCGCAATACCACCCGCCGCCGCGCCAAGACCGGCAACTCCGGCTTTGGCGGCAGCCTTAAAGGCGGTGCCCACAACTTTGGACGCGGAACTCATAGCGGACTTTAGACCGCTTACCAGCGCATTGCCGGAGCTTTGACCGGCGCTTTTCCCTGCGCTGGCTGCCTCACTGCCAAGGATGCTGCTCAGTTTGCCCTTGATTCCCTCTGCGGACGGGACGATCTGCACATACGCCTTCGCAATACTGGTTCCTGCCACTATGCTTCACCTCCAGTTAGACGCTTCCACGCGGCGTCAAACTCTTCCCCGCTCCCGTATGCAACGTTCTGGGGCTTTTCTTCCACCTGTCCCAGCAGCGCCTGGGCAATGGATTTCGGACGATCGCTGCCGTCCTGCGCTGATTTGGTTTTCGTCCAACTCAAAAACCGCAGGTTGTCCACCGCCATTGCCAGCAGCAGCGTTTCCTGGTCGGTCCTCACGCCGGACATTTTGATTTTGATGCGGCTGTTGTCCCTCAAACCGGCAGCGAGCGCCGCCAGGGTGGAAACCGGCAGCGCTCGCATATCATAGATTCCATATGTTTCTGCCAAATCGCAGATCAGTGCGGTCCGGTCAGTGGCAATCATTCCGGCGAGGGTACAGAGTTTTTTCCCTGCTCTCCAAAGCCGCGGATGATGTCCGCGATTTCCTCGCCCATCGCCTGGGGCGGGACCTTGCCGTCCTCGGTGCGGATGTGGTCATACAGCCGCTTCCGCTGGTCCTTGCCCAGCAGGAGCAAACACACCCGGCTCAGGGCAAAGGGATGCCCGCCGTCATCCAGCTCCGCCATAGCGTCCACCAGCTCCATGTTGTTCATGGTGTTGTCGTCCAGCTGGTACTCAAAGCCGGTCTTGGTCTTACCCTCGATCATGCCCCTACCTCCTGCTGGCTCTCAGCATCGTTCTGGGACTGCGCGTCCGTGGCGGATGCGGTCAGATACTCATAGTGGGTGTTACCGCTGGAATCCGGCTCGGCGCTGATGGTGACCTCGTAGCCGATGGGCTGACCGTCGGCGTAGGTGATATCGCCTACCGCCGTTACTTTGCCTGCGGGAATCACAATACGCTTAAGGTGGTTGCCCTGAAGGATCATATCAATGACCCACACGCAGCGCGCCTGCTCGGTGCTGTTGGCTTTAACGGTCAAACCGGCAGCCAGCGTGCCGGCAACGTTATCATCGCCGTACACAGCCTTGAGCACGGTATCCCGCAGGCTCTCCAGCATCTTGAACTTGAATGTGTCGGGCTTTTCGGTCTGATAGTTGCAAACCGTATCCCCGCCCCAAGCCTTGACACTGTCGGACGAGGGAGAATTGGAGTTGGTCACGCCGTCCTCGGAAATATAGCCCACCGGCAAAAATGCCGCTGCCAGGGCGGTTTTTGCATCGGTAGGCAGGGCTGTCCCGGCAGGAGCGCGGAAAATTGCGCCGCCGACCTTCGGTTTGCCAACGCTGACATTTTCGGCTTTGTTGGTATTGTTTTCTGCCATAGTTTGCACCTCTTTCTAATAATGCACAATGTCATACACCGCCTGATAGCGGTGCCGTTTATTGCCGTCGTCGTTAAATGGGTAATCGCTGTTGAGGCTGCTGGAGCAGATGCAGTCCAGCTGGATCGCGTTGTCCATGGCGTTCTTCACCTGCTCGTTGAGCTGGGCAGCTTCATACAGGCTTTTCCCGTAGCTTTGCAGCGCGATCATGGCGCTGTGGATGTAATTCTCACGCCCGGAGCCGGTTTTCTCCACCAGCACACAGCGTTCCGGCAGCGTCTCCGGCATATCTGCATACACCGGGCAATTCAGCTGGGCGGAGAGATAGTCGCGGATTACTTTTTCGATAATCACGTCTTCTTACTTCCCTTCCCTTTGGACTTGCTTGCCGGGGTTTTCACGCCCATAGCTTTGAGCATGGTGTTATTTTTGGCATTGTCCTGGAGCGCATCCGGATCCTCGGTATATACGGACACATTGGCGCGGGTCTTGCCGATATGCTGGCTAGTCTGGTACTGGTCACCCAGCTGAGCACGGATGCTGTCCGCCTGTTCCTGGAGCGTTTCCACAATCTCCTGGGATTTCAGCAGCGCCTGAATTCCGGCGCTGTCCAGCTCAATTTCCAGCTTACTCAAACCGTTCCACCTTGACCTTTCGATTCCAGCGCAGCGGAATCATTGCCTCGATCCCCTCCGTTACCGCGCCGTACGTCCGGAATTTCTGCCCGAAGAACTCCACCGTGATGTTGTCCCAGTCATGGCTGTCGCCCTTGGGCAGCGCCAGCGTATAGGCAAGTCGTTTGCCGTACAGCTGTAGATCGTTGACAATGTCCTCGGTGGCAGGCTCCCCAATCAGGACATTGTGGACGACCTCAGACGTCTCCGAGTAAATCGGAGCCCCGAAGCCGTCCGTACCGTCCTGGGTCTTGTTGTAGCGTACAATGTCAATCCCCTGCATTGGTCATGTCCTCCAGCGGGGAGTGAGCCCCGATCCGGTTACCCACTCCCAGCAGTTTTTTGTCCAATTTGGACAGATACAGTTCGCCAACCGCGCCGCTGCTCATGGTCCAGCTCTGACTGTAGCCCATGGCGCTCATGCTGCCCTGGGTGGATCCCATGGGGAATTGGATGTCGCCGCCGTCTCCCGCCCCCAGCTGCCGCCGGACCATCCGGCAGGAAACCAGACGCTTGGCGTCCGCACTGGCAGCGGAGTTGTAAGCGTCAACGATGATAGCAGCCTCCAGTAGCAGCGCTTCGGCGCGATTCTGTTCCTCCTGCGTCAGGGTCCGGAAGCCTTCCTCCACGTCGTAGGAGGTGGCATACGCTGTCCGCTTGTCATCCATGCTTACGCCTTGGTCAGCCGGTTAAACACGCTGGTGTCACACCGGAAGCCGACCTCAATCTCAGCGCGGACGGCGAACATGTTCTGCTGGAACAGGTTGATGGTTTCGCTGCCATCGGTCAGGGTTGCCTGATCGGAGATGGTGACGTTCACACCCTCTACGGTACCGTAAACCGCCTGGGTCCAGTCACCGGCAAAGCCCACGGTGGCGGGGTTTCCGGCAACGTATGCGCCCTTGCTCTGGTAGGTCTTTGCGCCCAGAATCATGGGGACCGCGCCCTCTGCCACATTGTTGATGAACAGGGGCCGCTTGTTGCCGTCCACGGCAGTGAGCAGGATGCTCTTTGCCTTGGGCGAGAGCACAAAGCCGTTGAGAATGCCGTTGTTGTCGGCAATGTCCGCATCCGCTGCTACAAGACCGCCGTAGGCATCTGTTCCGATCTCCTGAGCGGTACACGCCGCCAGGGTGTCGAAGTTGGAGCCGGGCACGTCGGCGCCGCCGAAGACGGTGGCGTCAAACTTCTGGCCCAGCGCCTTGGGCAGCCGCTGCACCAGCGCGTCATACAGGCTCTGGGCGTTCCGCTTGAACTGGTTGGAGAACGGCACAATGACCGCCAGGGTGTACGGGGTCATAACCTTGGTGCTCAGAGTTCCGGTGCTCACGGGCTTTTTGTTGGTCTCACCGACCCATGCCGCTTCGGGGTCGCCGGTGATAACCGGGATGGTCACGCCCAGACCCGGCAAGGTAATCTGCCGCGCCAGCTGCATCACGGCGCTGCCCTCCTGGGTCTTCTGGAGAATCTCCGAAGCCACCGAGGTGGGCAGGGAAATCGACTGATTGCTGATAATATTTGCCATAATTGTTTACCTCTTTTCTGTTATTTGAGTGCCTGACTGAACCAGTCCGCAAACTGGTCTCTTGTGGTGCCGGACGGCTTGTTCCGAGGCTCGCCGCCGTCTCGGATGGGCTGTTTGCTGCTTCCCGGCTTGGCGTATTCCTGGATAGCCTGAGCCTGTGCTTTGCAGGTCTCCTCGTCCTCTCCGCTGAGAAGATTCGCCGGAACGCCGGTCTCCTTACTGACCTTCTCCCGGATGCTCCGGAGGTTATCAGCCTTGGTGTATGCCTCCACCTGGGCGGTGAGTGCTGCAACCCGCTCCGTGGCCTTCTGGAGCTCGGACTTGCCCGCCTCCTGCTCAGCGTCATACTTCTCAGCCTTCTCTTTGAGGGCTGCATAATCTGCGTACTGTTCCCGCTCACGGCTCAGCCGATCCGTAACGATGGCATTCACCTCCGACTGGGTAAAAGTACGCTCCTGGGTTCCGGCCCCAGTGCCGCCGTTTGTGTTTTCCTGATTCACAGTTTCTTCCATAGTAATTCTCCTTCCCGGCTTATACCGCCGCCGTGGCGTAATTTATACAAAATAGCAGCGCCAAAATCCGGCGCTGCCTATTGCATATGAGATTGTGTTAGGCGAAAAGTGCCAGCTTGACAAGCTCCAGCAAAGCGCTTGGGGCTTCTTCCAGCACCGTTTTTCCGATTTTTCGCATTTTGCCGTTGTCCAGCAAATAACGGATGCCCTGCGGCGTAATCTGGAGCTGTTCCAGACCGTCCACAAGGAGCATTTCCCTTCCCCACGCCTGGGTAAAGGTCAGCCCGTCCACCAGCCCGTCCTGCTGCATCATCCGCAGAACGTCCTCGAAGTAATCCTCCTGCACCGCCTTGGTCACGACCTTGCGGGTCAGCGTTCTGCTGTCATAACTGCATTTCCGCTTCAGACAGGCGTACAAGTACACCAGAATGCGGAATACGAGATAATCATAATCGTCTTTTGCCATTGTGTTTTCCTTTCTCCGTTAGGGTTGACAAAGCCCATCATATTGCATATAATAGCAATGGAGGGGGGGCTATAAGCCCGGGTTATCCCGTCATAGGGGTGTGCTCCTCTACCCCATATCGAGAGCCGTACTATGACCGGCTCTCATTTTTTATGCCGCTGCACCCGGTCAAGGATACCGTTGCGGAGGAACATGACATCGACAGTATCAAGCTGGCACCGAGCGAATCGCCGTGCCAGCTCTTTTTGTACGGCATCCATGTCTACATCGTTGTCACCGAAATCGATTATGAAAAAACCACGGTGCAGCTGCATCGTGGTTTATTGAAAATTCTTAAAATCAACCGTTATGTTTCCGGCCTGGCTTTCCCAGATTGCGAAGGTAAACTCCGTCCCAGAAGGGGGTGACTGAAACAAAGCCGCCGGATCAGAGGACCAAACACGCTCAAACGAATCTGCGCTTCTCGTGGGCACCAGCCAACCGCCGAAGTCCTCCCCCTCCATATCGGTTGTAGAGAAGTCTCTGCCTTCTCCGGCGTACCCAAAGAACACGCAGCCTTTTTTTGCTGCTGTAGTCTGGACCAAGTCCCAGAAGCGATTGAATTTTTCACTTTCCTGCGTTTTTAACCCGCGCATTGGATACGCCTCCCTTCAAAATCGTGATAAACTCTCCGTCCTTGCTCTCCACAACAACATCGTCGCCCTTGATGTGGAATACAACCGGATACTCCTGACCGCGCCAGTCGCCATAGCGCCGCTCATCCGCATCGTTTACAATGCGGTTAATCTCGTTCCGGAAGAACTCACGTGTACTCTCGGCTGACGGGTCCAGTCCATAATCCTGCGCGTGCTTTCCGATTTTCGCGCCAAACTGGGCGCTGTCAACCGTGAGCGCGTGCGGTATATACGACTGTCCGGTAACAGGGTTCGCAGGGAACAGTTTATCTGTGCTTATCTTACCACGATTTCCAGCCTTTGTCGAGTCCTCAACCGTGATTTTCTTCCAGCCGGAAGCGGAACCGCTTCCCCGCTCCTGTCGCGTCCGGTAGGCTTCACGCTGCTGGGCGTTCACCAGCTCCTTGTTCTCCTCCCGCTGCGCCCGGCGCATGGAGTTGATTTTCTCGCTTGGAGTGCTGCCCTCGGCATTTTCGTACATCCGGAGGTACTTGTCAGGGTCATATCCGGCAACGTTCGTCCCGGAATTGAACCGGATTGCGTAGTTGCACTTGCAATTCGCATGAATGTGCTGAGCGTGACCGCCCTTGATGGCCTTTTTGCTGGCTCTCTGCCATCCCCGGCTTGCCAGGGTCAGGCAGAAGGCACAGCCCATACCGCCGGGAACCCAGGCGAATTCTGCCCCATCCCGCAGCGCGTTTTGCAGGATGGTGTCTGCGCCGCTCAGCTTCACCAGGCGGCTGGTGGCCCCTGCAATCTGCGGAGGGCTGCTGAGCGTGCTGTAAATAGCCTTTGCCACCTCTGACATGCTGGGCGGCTGGGCGGGTTCTGCGGGGCTGACATTTGCGCCCTCCGCCGCTGCCAGCTCATCATACATCTGGGCTGCCAGCTCCGCGCTGCCCTCACCGTACTTGGTCACCAGCGCATTGGCATAGACAATCAGTCCCTCGGCGTCCTCTGTGCCGTACTTGGCAATGTACTTTGCCATGGCGTCCCCGGCGCGTTTGTCCAATTTGGACAGCCGCTGGACGTAATTATTCCAGTCCCGCTCCGAGATCGTCATTTACATCACCCTCGTTATCCAGCTCCGTCAGCACCTTCTGCCCTCTCACCCGCTGCTCCTGGGCGCGAATGCGCCGGATATCTGCCTGATCGAAGCCGATCATCTCCAGGAATGTGTCGGTGGAAGCGAATTCCTGCCGGGCAGAAGCAATCTTGATGGCAGCATCCGCAGTCACGGCCACGCTGGGCATGGCCGGATTTTTGAAATGCGCCACAATGTCCGTTTCTGCGGTCTCCAGCTCGTCCAGGCTGCAATTCCGGGCAATCGCCTGCGCCATCAGCGCAATGGTCTTGAGACTGTCCCCATTTCCGGAGTTCAGCTGCTGTGCCATGAGCACCAGCGTCTGGCTCTGGGCAAGGATTGCGTCCGAGCTGGTGGGATTGGCATCGTTGATGATTCCCACATCCGTCACGGTTAGCCCTGTGGCGGCGGAAAACTGAGTTGCTACCATCCGGAGCTTGTCCACATGAGGGCTGAGACTGCCCTGAGCGAGCTGCCCGAAGGTTGGATTCTGCCCGGTTTCCGGATTCTGCGTTGCGGCGATCAGGCTGCCCATGTACTGCCGGAACTTGTCCGACATAATCACGTCATATTGCTCATCCGTGACGCCCAAAAGGTACTTCTGGGGCGTGGTGTCAAACTCCAGTGCTATGGTGGCATTGGCAAGGATCCGGATGTAGTCGTCAATCAGCGTCCGGATCGGATATTTCAGCCGGGAGCGTCCAAAAGGCTTTCCGTTGGTGGCGTTCCACACCATAGGCTCCATAATTGGCCTGCCGATGCTGTGCGCCACCCAGTTTTTCACCGCCCATCCATTCTCCGTGCGGCTGAGCACGATAATGGCTTTGTCGGTGTAGAGGTTCACCAGGGACGGCGTCCAGCTGTCCTTGTATTTTTCGTCCTTGGCTGTGTCGATGATTGCCAATCCGCAGGAGATTCGTCCCTTATCGCCGTCCCACAGCGCCGATGCGGTAGCCGGACTGTGCCAGCGGATTTTGCACCCCAGAGCATCATCCGGAGACAGCGTGGCAAAGACGCATCCATACTTCAGTTCATCCCGGCATGCCTTCTGGTACTCAGCCACCATGCGGTTTTTCTCAATGATTTCAGCCAGCGCCGTGGTGTCATTGCCAGTCGAGCCCACAAATCCGTCAAACATGGACCGGGCAGCCAGCACATCCACGGCTTTCTGTCCCCAGTTGCACCCAACTTCCAGATTTTTCAGACCATTCGGCAGAGCAATGCCGATATTGACGTCCTTCAGGGTGACCTGACCCTCGTAATACTTGTCCTTGGTGGCGTTCTTTCCCTGATGGTAGTTATACACGTCGGCAAGCTCTACCAGCAGCTGCTGTTCCGAATCGGTCAGCCCCTGGACGTACCCAAAATTCAGACTTGTCATACTTTCACCTTCTTACCCTATTCGCATTTTGCGGTTGGGGTCCCGCTTGCTGGTCTTTGCACCCCACAGCGCCAGGGCACATGCCTCAATCGGCAGGCTGTTGTCGCCGCCGAAGCCATACCCGCCGCCAAATGCACGCTTGGTGGCAGTAACGGCACTGTCGTTCAGCGCCACCTGGGGCTTGTACCAGCTGAGGGTACCATCGTTGACGGCATCCGTCAGTACGGATACCGCCGCAATCACATTTTTGGTGCTGGCGCGGACAACGGCATCCTTCGCCCGCCAGGTATCGGAGATCCGATCTACCAGCACGTCCACGCCGTTGCGCCCGTCAATCACCACGCAGCTGGCGCGGTCATACCTGGCATTAAGCCAGTCCGCCAGCCAGCGGATACCACGTCCGCAGGGCTGCATATCAATCAGCGAGATCCGCGCCGGTCCCTCCTGGGGGATTACAGCGCCGCACAGACACACAGCGGACCCGTCAGCGGCGAATTTCACGCCGTAGGCGGTCTTGCCTTCCGGCTTCCGCTCCTCCGACGCACACTTTTCCCAGGCGGCCTTGTTCAGCGCAAAGTCCTCCTGTTCCGTCAGCACCGGGCTCCACCAGCCCAGCCGTTCTCGGGCAAAGCCGTCCCGGCTCATGCTCCGCAGCTCCTCGGCGGTAAAATCCTCGGTGAGATGGATGCCCAGCGCCGGGTTGGTCTGATACCACAGGTCACGATCGTCAACGCTGATCTTTTCCGCATCGTCTCCATCCACGCTCCACTCATGCCATGCATCATGCGCACCGGGAGCTTGGAGGCAGGCAGTGCGCCGCCTGCGAAAAACAGTACCGGGGCACCCCGGATATGGGGGTGTCCCGGTATAGATAATCTGTCTGGTGCCGGTAGCCGATGCTGCCAGCGTTGCCATAATAGCTTCCACCTGATCGTCCGTCAGCTCCTGTGCCTCATCGTACACAACCAGGCTGAACCCGTCAAAGCCGCGGACAGCCTGCCGCGACCGTGAGGAGAATTCGATCACGCCGCCGTTAACCAGCTCAATGGCTTCTTCGCCATTGGTTCGGCGGATGTTTTTAACCAGAGCAATGATCTCCGGGTGGCGCTTGTCGGTAAACATTTGCGCCAGCCGGTTAAAGCTCTTTTTCGCCGTCCGGACCTGGTGCGCCGTGTGGAGGATCTTTTCCCCGCTGACCACCAGTCCAAAAAACTCCCGGGCCTCCAGGCAGACGTTTTTCCCATTCTGCCGCGGCAGTGCCAGACCTGCGGAGGTAACGCTGTATGCGCCGGCCGCATCGCGCCCGAGCCAGCAATCCACCACACTCCGCTGCCACGGATCCAGACTGTTGCCATACGCCGCCATCAGGATTGCAGCATCCTCGCCGTCAGACCGCACCCGCTCCGGCTCCACCTGGATTCTCGGCGTCTGCGATCCAATGCGATCCGCCATCGTCACGCATCCTTTCGCTTGCCCAGCACAAGAGCCAAAGCGCTTTCAGGGGCAGTCTTTTGCCCGGCAGCTGCCGCAGCAGCTTTTGCATGATCCGGCAGCTCCGACAGGAGAATCTGGAGCCCGGCGCAATACGACTTCCACAGGGCTTCATATGCCTTAAACGCCGGATTCTCGCGGATGCCGGTCTGCCCACCGCCGTTATCATACTCGGTGGTCAGTCCATCTTCCGCGATGTCAGCTCGGGCATCTTCCAGCTTGATTTGCATCCAGCAAACGCTATCAAAAACGGGTGTGAGCGCGTCAATTTTCTCAGCGTCCACACCATTTTCCCGGTAAAAACGGGTCATTTTTCGCACTTCTTTTTTACAGCGCTTGGAAATCACCGCGCGTGCGCGGATAGTTGTATTTTCTGCCATCCGGCATCCCTCCTTCCTCCGGATTGACCACCCCCTCCTGGGGCTATCCCTCGGGGGTAAATCGGCGCTGGACGGCGCGGTCTCGCCTCGCCGCCGGGTGGGGGTCCCTCCCCTACCACTCGCCGTCTGTCATGATCGGCAATCGTTTTGGCTTGGCGAAAACGTCACCCAGTTTTGCGCCCTTCTGCTGGTTGCACCAGTAATGCGCAGCTTGCAAGTTGCTGAAATCCTCCGCAGCTGCACGAGCTGACGAATAGCCGAACTCCCTCCAGCGGGACACCGGCTTGATCTCATCCACCACGAAGCTCCACGGGTGCTTTGCATCGGACGGCTCATCGTAGCGGATCGGACCAAACCTGCCGCGGCATATTCCGCACTCACCGCCTTGGGCTTTCAGGCGGGCACGATGCTTTCGCCTCAGTGCGCCGTTTGCATATCTGGGATTGTTCATTTCTTTCACTCTTTCCAGGATACACGATATCACAGGAGCTATGTGACATTCAAGGACATCTTAGGACATAGCACGCAGCTGCCGCAAAGCATCACCATGCAGCCGGATCACATGCCGGTAGCTATAGCCCAGTTGCACCGCCGTCTGCTCCCAGCTGTGCAGCAAAATATACCGTTGCACCAGCACGTTATACTCCGGTCCCTCCGGTAGCTTTGCAATCAGCTCCCGGGCTTCCTCCTTGGCAGCAATCAGCTGACTGATCCGCCGTGCGATTCTGTCCTTGCCGTCAGCGACCTGGATTGCCAACGCTTCCACGCTGCCCCTTCCGCCGGAGGATTGCACAATGGGCTTCTGATAGTCAAAACTCTGGAGGGAACTTAGGCTTTTCTCCAGCTGCGACTGCTCCTGCTGGAGGGCTTTAATCTCTTGATCGATGTGCAGCGTACGCCGCAGAATCTCCCTCGGGTCTTTATTATCTGGTATGTTCATTCGTTACTACCTCCCCCCAGAATTAAAATGCGGACCGTATAACTGGCTTGCTCTGGGCAGCCAGTATTTAATAAATGCGAACTCTCCCCACTCGTTCCGCGTACCATCCCGCTCAATGGTCACGGCTCCAGCCGGTGCCTCCAGGGTCACCTCATCGGGCACATCAATGGTCTCGACTTCCGGACGTTTCAGCCCACGGCATGGGGTCCAGGTTTGCTCACCCGGATGGGGCTTGCCATGATCCCGCGGCTCATGGGTCATGTAGGTGGCTTTGTCGGTCACGGCTTGATCGTCGTCCTGCCACTCTATATAAATATTAGATCCGTATGTCCACAGAGCCCGGATGGTATCAAAATCATCCTTGCCGCCATCGGCAGCGGACAGCACCATATGGTGGTGCAGCCGGAGACTGCCATCGTCCTGCACCTGCTGGGTACAATATATATAGATCAGGTCCTTCCCCTTAAGCTTCCAGGCGGTGCGCAGCTTCCGGATATACTTCCGCATGATCTGCCCGGCAGCCTTGCGATCCTCAGGGAGGTGGGCATCATCATATGTCAGTGTCACCCACCAGAATCCGCTGGGAAAATTCAAGGCGATCAGCATTTCCAATTTGTCCGTGGATTTTGAGAGGTTAAATCTCGCCTGGGCCTCCGTGCTGATCTGCCGCCTCGGACCGCGGGAACGTGGCTCCGGATACCGGGAGGGCGCAGTGTATACAACACTGCGCACCAGCCGACCAGCTCTCATGGTTTTGAGCTTCTTCACCGCTTGTCCTCCTTCTTGTGGATATCCTGAGCCCAAAGCTCCTGCAAAGCATGAGGCCCGTACCGCTGGAGTTTCGCAACCCGCTCCGCGTGGACTTTGGGGTTCCAGCCGCAGCGGTCACATTTTCGTGGGCTGCAAAAGCTACCCCGCATTACGATCCCGCTGAGGGGGCAGATATACGTATCATCCACTTGTATCACCCGGTCCTTTCGTGGCACCGGTCAGTTCTTCCAGCCGAGCCGCAGCATCCATGACCATTCGGTCACAATCGCAGCTGCGAATTTTTTCGCCGTCCCAGTCTTCGATGAGACTATAGTAGCATCCTTCGCATTCCCCGACCTTCGGCGGGGTGCGGCCGCTGCACCGAAGCGCCCGGATCAGTTGTTTATCAGTTACTTCCATATTTATTCCTCCTCCGGTACCGGCATCCAGCCGTCCACAAGTTCCTGAATGGCCGGAGCGCCATCCTTGCGCATCAGCCATGCATCTCCGTCCCAGTACAGCACACGATACTTGCATGAGTTGTCAACCTTACAGGTGTAATACCCATCCTTCGGCGGCTCCCCAGTCTGCCAGGCGCTTCCCACATCCGTATTCTCCGCTGCCGCCAGTTTCCGAATCGCCAACAGCGCCAGATAGTCATATACCTGAGAGTAACTGAGGATAGCTGTCTGGTTACTGACATTGCCAAAGGACATTCCGTTTGAGGTGCCCATGAAGTCTGAGCAGCGGCTGCCATATATTCCGCTGTAACAGTAGCGTCTTTTCAGGATGGCGACAGCCTGCTTCCTGCACCCAGCATTCCGAATCTCACCACAGAGCTCAGCGGCGAGGCCGTCCATTTTGGACAAAATCCCATCCGTTTCCTTCCGGATTGCTTCATACTCCGCATCCACGTCCTTCTGGTACACCTTGTCATTCATACTCAGCCGCCGCACGGTCTTTTTCTGCTCCGCTTCCGGCTGCCTTGCCAGCTGGTAGGCTTCCGAGGCATTCAGCTCACCGTTTGTCACCTTCTCCATGGCCTCCGGTACCAGATTTTCATTGACGGTATGCATCCGGCTTACCTCGTTCCGGCTGACGCCCATGGAATCGGCAATGTACTGGCTCAGCCCGCTGGGCAGTTTCCGTCCCTGGGCCTTCATGGCCAGCAGCGTTTCCCGCATGGCTTTCTCCTGCTGGAGCTTGTCCGCATAGCTGAGTTCCCGGGCAGTGGCGTTTGCGGTCAGCAGCGCAAACTCTTCATCTAGAGTGTCCAATTTGGACATAATGATGGCTGGGATCTTGTCAAACTCTCTACCGTGGGTCGCATCCCGCAGTAGCTGATATGCTGCCAGCCTCCGGTGTCCGGACACCAGCCTGTAGGTGCGATCCTCTGCCGTAACCACCCGCACCGGATCCAGCAGGCCCACAATGCTGATGCTCTCCGCGAGATTCTGAATCCCGGAAATCTCATAGAAGTTTCTGTCGTTTGCCTTGATCGCATCCAATGGGATCAGCCGGATCCGCTCTGCCTGTGGCTGTGCGGCTTCGGCGGGGCCGTGAATGGCAGCTGTGATGTCAAATGCCACTTGGAGCCACCCCCCATCCCGTGCCGTCCAGCGTCCCGTCGATGGTAACGCTGAGGAACTGGGCGACAAAGTCCCGATAGTCGCGTCCGGCGCTGGAAAACCGACTGTATTCACCCAGTGCCTGACCGTAGTAGGTGCTTTCATCCACCTTGTCGCTCCGGCGGATCATAGCCGGATAGAGCAGGACGTTTTCGGGGAGCGCGTCCTCCAGGACGATCAACCCCTGCTTGCATACCTCCGAGTTGTGCCACATGGTCACCAGCACAGAGGGCAGCAATTCCCGCTCAGAGCTTGCTGCGATGATCTCAATCTGCTCCAGAATAAACTGTGCCGCCTTGTGTCCGAAATAATCCAGCTTGGTGGGAATAATCACATCGTCGCTGCAATAGATGGCAGCAGCGCTGGGACCGCTGAACGCAGGCGGGCAGTCGATCACAACGAAGTGATACGGATTGTCCATCTCGCCAATGGCAGCGATAAAATCGCTGAGACGCTTGGTGCAGTCGTCCGCGCTGGTCAGCCCCAGCACCAGCATCTGACTGCAACTGGGCACCAGATCCAGACCGGTGTACCGTGTGTGATGGATAATATCCTCCGGGTACAGCCCAGGGGTGCCAGGCATCCAACCGCCGGTCAGCAGGTCATAAGCCCCTGCCATATCCTCCAGCTCCACGTGGTCGCCCATGGGTACCTCTCTCCCAGGCGGCAGCAGTCATGGCCGACCTGCTGCCGCCCGCTTCATAAGATAGGAGGGTATACACCGGTGGCACACCGGTTGGGCATGATAACGCTCATGCGGGCGGCTGTCTTTCCAGCAGCCAGGCACTTGGACCGGTTATGGAGATATATTAGAGTCCGCAGACTCCCGCAGACGTCCGCTGCCAAAGGGAGAAAAGGCAGCGGAACGCCCAAACAAGAAGGAAGTTCCAGGCGCAGCTAGACGGCTCTGCGCCTGCGGCAGCCTGCGGACAAGCAGCTACTGGGCGTCCTTCTCCCGCTCTCGAATGTCAGTGAATTTTGCATAAACCTCCGGGTGCAGCCCAAAATAGGTGTTGAGCGCCGCTCCCATGCGGTTGACCATCTTTTGTGCATACGCTTCCTTCTCCTCCGGGCTGAAATCCTCCCAGGGACGGTCCCCTACAAAAATGCGGTAGGGCAAAATATCCTTCTTACGCTTTGCCATGCAAAATCACCTCCAATCATTGTATGCGGTCAGGCTTGACCCAGTGCCGCTCATGCCCGTGGCTCCTGAGCTGCCTGCGACTTGTGTGCTTCCAGCCGCCCGTGAACTTCGCCGCAAGCGTACCCCTGCTCCACGGGGGACATCTGCCTCCAGAGCTGTCCGAGGGCTTCAAGCGCTGCAATCGCGTCCGGCGACAGCTTAATCATCGTGTCCATATGTACCTCCTTTTCCCATATTGATAAAATACTTGTTTCGTGCTAGCAGCTTTCCAAGCATCGCGCGTGGTCTTAAAATGCCCTTCAAGCAGCTGGTGGATCAGCTCCAATGACTTAATCGTCATGTTGTTCTCCCCTCCCCGCTTGCCCCTCCCTGCCCTATGTGGTAGAATATGGGCGAAAGGAGGTGATAATATGTCCGATCATTTCCCTGCAAACGAAGTCGAGGCGCTTGCATATCTGTACGTTCAGGATTATGCCAACGGTCGTCCCCTAAAGCCCGAAAATCTTTACGAAAAGTACAAAGAAGCCTACGACAAGATCAGCCAGTGCCGCCAGCAGGATCAGGCGAATCAGACCGTCAAAGGCGAGTGATCTACTGATCTTCACCATCTGGCTGGACGTTTGATCTACGCCGAACTCACGGAGCATCCGCTCCGACTCCTTCGCCAGCAGCTCCATCTGTTGACGGAGGAGTTCCTTCTCTTTCTTCCGCATCCCCTCACCCCCTCTTTCTGAATATCGTCTTGCCCCTCCCTGCCCTGTGTGGTAGAATATGGGCGAAAGGAGGTGATTTCATGAATTTAGATCCGTCCTTGATCTCCATCATTGCTGCATCTGCTGCTCCACTTACGGTAATTGCTACGGCGTTTACCGCCTATTTCAACCGCCGCTATGATTTTAAGCAGAAGCAGCTTGAGCTTTATGAGACTCGGAGGCTGGATGCAACCGCTGCATTTTCCGAGTCCTTCGCAAAGCTTCACAATGTGTCACAAAACACCAACTCTTTCATCCGGGATGCTTTGGCGGCAACTTACATGGTGATGCCGTATTACGAGGAACCTGTCCGTGAAAGGTTGAACGGGCTTGCTTCCCTACTTCGATCTGACACTGGAAGAGAAGAAATTTACGCTTCGTTCGAAGAATGCCTCAGTCTAATCTCGTCAGTGACCACAACACAAAGTAAAATCCTGCAACGAGTACGATTGCGAATATCCAACCGCCTGCGGTGTTAATCACATCTGCCATCCCCTCACCCCCTCTTTCTGTTATTAACTATTAAAGATTACATGCACATAATATATTAAAGACTGCAATTTGTCAATAGATAATTAAAAATAAATCTGAAAAATATTTTAACAGTTAATATTGACTGTGATTACATGCCATGATATACTCAAACAGAAGGAGGTGATAATCACGGAGAGTGTAAATAAACGCTGGCGCGCAGCGCGAGAAGAACTCAAACTAAAGCAAAGCGATATTGCAGAAAAGCTTGGAATCTCGCAAGGGTCGGCTTCGCTTTACGAAAAAAATGGCACGATCCCTCTGAGTTCCATCAAATCGTTCGCGTCTATCTGCCATGTCCGAGAATCGTTCCTGCTCAACGGCGATTTCCCGATCCTGGAACCACCCAAAGAGCAGACACCGGTTGAGAAGATCGTGGAGCAGCTGGGGCTTCCGCTCATCTGCGCCACGGCCATGGAGGAGTGGCTGCAGCTCCCGGAAGATCAACAGAAGGAAATCGTCGAGCTGAGCGAACGGATCGTAGCGCGGCACGCAGTCAAGCACCCGCCGGACGAAACCAAATGATTTTTATGCTGGCCAGCGTAAAAATGCCCCGTGTCCAAATTGGACACGGGGCGTTACTTTAGCTATGATTCCTCAGCCGATTCCCAGTTTATTTCTCAGTGCATCCTGAAGCACCTGGGAGAAGTTCAGTGCATTCTTCTCCGCCAGATCGTTCAGCCAAGCCGGAATCGACAGTGTTTTCTTTACCGATTTGCTTTCGTAGAATCGCCGGTACCAGTCTGTGTCACAGGACACCAGCGAAACGAACGCATCGTCATCATGGGCAATTTCATTCACGCCGGAGGGCTCCGGGATCGTTTCCCCCTCCTGCTCCATTTCGTACAGGGTTAAGCACAATACATCGTTTGCCATTTCAAGTCCTTCCTGAATGGATGCTGCGCTGGTATAGCAGCTTTCCAGATCAGGAAAGGAGATCGAATACCATTCGCCCTCCTTTTTGAAGATGGCAGGATAAGCATACTTCGCCATATCTATCATTTCCTTTCTTGGGGTTGGAACCCCGGTCTTATTTCAGACCGGAGTCCTGTAGGATGTTTTTCAATGTACCGGGTGGCACCTCCTGAGTTTTGTGCCGCCCAACCGGGAACGTCTTTTCGGTGATCGGGCTGTACCACATATCGTGCCGGCTTCCGTCCCGTACTATGTAGCAGCCCGCTTTCTTGAGCTTCTGCGTAAGCTCACTGTATCGCATTTCATCTCCTCCTTACCCGTATATTATATTACGTATTTTATACGTTGTCAATGGTTTTATACGTAATATTTACGTATTTTTATTTTGTCCAATTTGGACACGGGACTTAATCTTGCCTACCGATTAACTTGTTATAGTTTTTACATTTTTTCTATTGACACGTATAATAATACGTGCTATAATATAAACAGTTAAGGATGGTGGTCAAATGAAAAGCTATTCCTCCAGAGAGGTTGTGAAGACCCTCGTGGCAGACGGTTGGTATGAGGTTGGATGTGTTGGTGATCACCACCAGTTCAAACACCCAACAAAGCCGGGACGGGTTACGGTAACGCATCCCCGTAAGGACATACCAATCCGAACGCTGAAAAACATTGAGCGGCAGGCGGGGCTGAAATTTAAGTAAGCCCCTGCCCGTCCTAGAATAGAAAGGAGTATGTTATGTTCCCTGATTATTACGCATTTCCTGCATTCCTGTATTATGACGATGATGGGATTTCCATTGAGTTCCCCGATCTCCCCGGGTGCCTTCCTTGCGCCGACACCACCGAAGATGCATTTCGCAATGCCCGTGAGGCTCTTGGGCTTCACCTGTTCGGCATGGAGCAGGACGGTGAGCCAATCCCCGAACCCACCCCGATTCAGCAGCTGTCCCCGGAGGACGGCGCGGTTGTCTCTATGGTGGAGGTATTTATGCCTGCCGTCCGGGAACGGATGAATACCAAGATGGTGAAGAAAACTCTGACCATCCCTGCATGGCTCAACGCCCTTGCACTGGAGAACGGCGTCAACTTTTCTCAGGTCCTCCAGGATGCCTTAAAATCCCGACTCCACACGCAAGCTTGAACTGATCCTGCACAAAGCCCCGTGTCCAAATTGGACACGGGATTTGATCTTACTCACCGATTAACCTGCTGAGTGCCGCCACAAAGTCCGGAATGTCCTTCGGGTCTGCCAGGACCCGAAGCCCGATCTCCTCCAGAATTCTGTCCCCGCTCCCGTCTGGGATGGGAATGCCCATTCGCCGCGCAATTTCTTCGGGTGCTGCTGCCCGCCCTGCCGGACAGAAAAACATACGTACCGCCCAGGCTGCTAAACCTGGATCATGATGATAATTCATGTTCTCCCTCCCGTTTGCCTTTATACTTTATTAGTGTCGTGACACTGCCATTTTGTGCCGGCAGTTTTGGACACTTATAGCACCCTTCGCACCGATCATGCATAACTGCGGTTATACTATCATGGGTGATTGTACGTGAGACGAGAAATCAGAATCGCGGAGAATATCCGTGCATTACGGAGGCGGCAAGGCTACAAATCGGCACGGGCGTTGACGGAAGCGCTGGCAGCGCAGGGCTATTACTGTTCCGTGTCGCTGGTGAAAAACTGGGAATCCGGGTACCGGCAACCTACATTGGAAGGGCTAGCCGCACTGTGCGATACCCTCAACGTGCCAGCAGACAATTTGATTTTTGGGAACCTGGGGACAAAATAAAAAACGCCCGCACCATTGCGATAACGGTACGGGCGTGATAAGATAGGTGGACAGGACAACGACCTGTGACTGTTGCCCTGCCCAAGAAGAAAAGAATGGGACTTAAATGCACATATATTATAGCCTATTTATAGGCAGAGTGCAAGTGTCCAGAAGGGAGCCTGAATGCAAATCAAGATAGCAGCTGCCTATATCCGTGTGTCCACCGACGATCAAGTGGAATACTCGCCGGAGTCCCAGGTGGCGAAGATTAAGGAGCTTGCCAAGCGGGACGGTTATCTGATTCCGGACGAATACTTTTTCCGGGATGAGGGCATCTCCGGCAAGTCGGCTGACAAGCGCCCAGCCTTCCGGCTGATGATCGCAACCGCCAAGCAGGACCATCCGCCCTTTGACCGGATTTATGTGTGGGAGTTCTCGCGGTTTGCCAGAAACCAGGAAGAATCCATCATGTACAAGAACCTCCTGAAGAAGCGCGGAATTGCCGTCCGCAGCGTCCGGGAGCCGTTGAGCGATAGCCCATTTTCCGGGCTGATCGAACGGATCATCGAATGGATGGACGAATACTACCTGATTAACCTGGCAGCGGAAGTCCGCCGAGGGATGGGCGAAAAGGCACGCCGGGGCGAGGCAATGGGGACCGCGCCATACGGCTACACCTGCAAGGATAAAACGTTTTATCCAAACGAGCACGCAGATACCGTGCGGCATATCTATCAGGCTTATGCCGACGGCAAACCGATCCGTACCATTGCTTGTGAGCTGGGTGCCGCCGGGGTGAGAACTCGCCGCGGGAACGTCCCGGACAACCGCTGGGTGTCCTATATTCTGTCCAATCCTACCTACATCGGTAAAATCCGCTGGAGCACAGACGGGCACGCAAACTATGATCGGCACAACTACGCTGGTGATAACGTCCTGTTGGTGGACGGCAAGCATGAGCCAATCATTAGCATGGGGCTATGGGATGCTGTCCAGGAGCGCCTGGAGCAGCGCCACACGGAGCCGAAGTACATCCGGGCATCCAACCCCAGGGTGTTTGCGCTAAAGGGGCTGGTGCGCTGTGGGAGCTGCGGAGCAACGCTGACGTATGCGGCTGTGTCAAATCCGTCCTTGCAGTGTCACCGATATGCCAAAGGGCAGTGTGGTGTCTCTCACTCAATCTCAATCGCAAAGGCAACCGACACTGTAGTTGCAGCGCTGGAGGATATGGCAGCGCGTCAGGCGTACACCTTTGCTCCCGCTACCCCCAAGGCTGCCAAAGTGGTACACCAGTGGGATAAGTTGATTGCTGCCGAAAAATCAAAACTCAGCCGGGCACGGAATGCCATGCTGGAGGGCGTCTTTACGCCAACAGAATACGCAGAAGTCCGTGATGAGATCCAGCGCAACATTGCCCAGCTGGAGACTGGGAGGGCTGCAGAACAGTCGGAATTATCCGTGACCGTCGATCTGGACGCGTACACTAAAAAGGTCCTGGGTGTGCTGGAAATCGTTAAATCTCCGGATGCAGCTGAAGAACAGAAGAACACTGCTCTCCGCTCCATTGTAGACAGGATTGTTTACAATAAAAATCCAGATAGCTTCGACATTTTTTTGACCCCATAATTATAACTTTATGGAATATGGCGGTCCTTATTTCAAAAAGTTATAACGACAAAACTCCCTCACCGAATGGTGAGGGAGTTTTGTCCAATTTGGACATTTACCGATTGCAAATAATAATCGCTCTCAATGAACTCTCGCTGAGATCCAGCACCAGATTCTCTCCTTCTCCGGCTTTACCCTTGAGCTTGCCGGCTTCCACCAGCTTATCAACCTCAGTACGGTAGTAATCCGGCAGCTCGGAGAGCAGGTGATAAAAGCGCTCCAGGGGCTGGAGCCTGCCATCACTGCCAAGCCCAACAACCATATTGGTCTGCATATCTCCGTCAGCACC
>CAVCWT010000031.1:0-30217 GCA_963605745.1 Lachnospiraceae bacterium | reverse complement strand
CAGGACAACACCGTCTTTGCAGATGTGTTCAACTATTACCTGTTCCACGGAGAGCTAAGGCTCAGGCCGGAGGATCTGCACGAACTGGACCCGACGCAAGCCGCGCAGCTTGCAAAGGAGACCGGTGAGCTGCTCGCAAAGGAAACCGGGGAGCAGCTTAGCAGCGTAGGGGACGGTAACCTGAGGAATCGCAATAGCAGAAAGACTTCACGAAGGCACAGCCGTCACAACACGACCGGGAGCAGGGACCTTTTCAAGAATGCAATCATTCGCAGCAGTGGGACGGCATATTATATCTTGCACCTTGGATTGGAGCCGCAAAGCTGGATTGATTATGCAATGCCAGTTCGCGCAGGAGCCTATGACTATGGTGAGTATCAGAAACAGTTAAAACAGCTTGATAAGAGTCATAGAGAACACAAGGATTACCGTGGCCGCAGCAAGAGTGAGTTTCTGTCTGGCTTTTACAAGGACGACAAGCTGATCCCGATTGTTACACTAGTGCTGTATCTTGGCACCGATCAATGGGATGGTCCAATGTCCTTGCATGAAATGCTGGCAGAGACAGAACCAGAGGTTCTCCGAATGGTAGCAGATTACAAGCTGCATTTGATCACACCGAAAGACGTCAGTGAAGAAGACCTGCATCTGTTTCAGACGAATCTGCGTGAGGTCATTGGCTGTATCAAATACTCTGGGAGTCGAGAACAGTTGGAGCAATACGTGATCGGCAATCCCAGAATGAACCATCTGGACAAAGATGCTGTACGGCTGATTGCAGCTGCTACCAGTACAGAAATCACCATCCCGGAGGAAAACGAGGAAATCAATATGTGCAAGGCAATTGAAGAAATGAAAATCTACTATAGAGAAGAAGGGCGTGCTGAAGAACGCGCCCACATGAGCAAAGCGTTTGAAGAAATGAAAACACAATGCAGAGAAGAGGGGCGTGCTGAAGGCAAGACAGAAGGAGCGCTTGTCGCTGCACGGAAGATGTTCAGAAATGGTGCTGTTTACGATTTTGTCCGTGCCTGCACGGATCAGGTGGTATCCGACCAGATGCTCCACGAGATGGAACATTCCCTGCAACTCGAAAATGCCTGATGTTACAACTCGAAAACGGCTGATGCCGTTTTCGAGTTGTCTGGAGTGATTGCCGACTATGTCGTCAATACACTCTGTGCATCGGAGAAACCGCATTTTCTCAGCATTCCCGGATCACTGCCGCAATCCGGTCGGCCAGCATCCTGGCCTCCTCTTTGGTCTCGGCCTCTACACCGACGCGGATCACCGGCTCGGTTCCGGACTTCCGCACCAGAAGAGATCCTTTTCCTTCCAGTTCCCTTTGAATCTCCTGCAGAAGCGCCTGCAGCTTTGGATTCTCCATCACGGCATCTTTATCTGCGACCTGTACGGCATACTGCACCTGCGGATACAGCTGCAAGGGCTCTGCAAGCTCCGACAGCTTTTTCTTTTTAGCCAGCATCACCTGCATCACCTTCAAAGAGGTCAGAACACCGTCTCCTGTGGTGGAATATTTGCTGAAGATCAGATGTCCCGTCTGCTCTCCGCCGATCCGGTAACCGTTATTTTTCATGGCTTCATAGACATACTTGTCCCCTACGTCCGTCTGGATGTAGTCGATTCCTGCCTCCTTTAAGGCCCGGAACAGACCGTAGTTGGACTGGGCTGTTGCCACCACCATGTTGTCAATGAGCTTGCCTCGCTCCTTCATGTAGACCGCATACAGATACAGAATGTGATCTCCCGTTACAACCTGTCCCTTTTCATCCACCGCCAGGCACCGGTCCGCATCTCCGTCATAGGCAAAACCAACATCCAGGCGGTTTTCCAGAACAAACCGCTGCATCTGCTCGATGTGCGTGGAACCGACATTTTTGTTGATATTCAGTCCGTTAGGGCGGTCCCCCATCATATAGGTTTCTGCGCCGAGAGCATTGAACACCGCCTTCGCAATGGTCCAGCTGCCGCCGTTTGCGCAGTCCAATCCTACCTTCACCCCACGGAAATCATAAACTCCCAGAGAGATCAGGTACCCGATGTAGCGATTCCTGCCGGAGATATAATCCACCGTTGTTCCGATGGCGTCACCCGCTGCAAAGGGAAGCGCATCCCATTCCCTGTCAAAACAACGAAAGGCCGGTACATTTTCGCCGCCAAGAGCGTGATCTAACCAGTCCTCGATGAGCGTGATGAGGGCATCCTCCATCTTCTCTCCCTGGCGGTTTACCAGCTTGATGCCGTTGTCATGAAAAGGATTGTGGCTTGCCGTGATCATGACGCCGCAGTCGAACCGATCCACTCTTGTAATATAGCTGACTGACGGCGTCGTGGTTACGTGCAGAAGATACGCATCTGCACCGCTTGCCACCAGTCCGCCGACCAGCGAATACTCGTACATATAGCTGGACCTTCTGGTGTCCTTGCCGATCACAATTCTTGCCGGGCCGTCCTCTCCCGCCTGCTGCCGGAGTTCTCCGTAATACCAGCCAAGGAACCTTCCGATTTCAAAGGCATGGACCGCTGTCAGATCCTTTCCCGCCTCGCCGCGAAAGCCATCGGTGCCAAAATATCTTCCCATTTCGTGTTCCCTTCCGTTTTCTTCCGTTCTCTTATGTTCCATGATGCGTTATAGTACCTGCAAATCAACATGATTTACACCGGTTCCGCACATGTCAATTCCAATCATGAATCGAACTGCCGGCAGTGGATTCACTCCGTATACAGTTCCACGGTCCTGTCCACAACTTCATCCCAGTTGTATTTGCTGCAGATAAAGTCTGTGGCTCCGTCCCGGTACTCACGCACCTTTTCCGGATGATCCACGAGCTCCTGCAGAACTCTCTTCAGATCCTTCACATCACTCTTTCGAAATGCCGGTGCATGCTCCTCCACAACCTCTGTACTCTCCAGGATGTCGGAGACCAGACAGCAATTGCCATAGCTCATTGCTTCGAGAAGGCTGATGGACATTCCTTCCACGTCCGAGGGAAGGCAGAACAGATACGCATTAGACAACAGCTCTGCAAGGGTATTGCCTTCCACAAGGCCAGCTAGAATCACACGGTCATCTTTTCCTGCCAGTGCCTGGATTTCCTCGTAATATTCCCATGCATTGGACGGGCCGCCGGCAAGGACCAGCTTTTGATCCGTCTGCACGGATTCAAAGGCCTCCAGAAGGTAGTGAAGCCCCTTTTCCGGTACAATGCGGCAAAGGGTCATGATATATCCGTCCTTTTCCAGCCCCCAGCGCTCTGTAATCTCCCGGGCTGGCACGTTCACCGGACGATTTACGCCGTTTGGAATGAAATGGGTTTCTCTCCCATACTCCTTTTGGAAATAATCCTGCAGATTCTGCGACAGAACAATCACCTCATCGGCGTATTTTGCCGCCATTTTTTCGCCGGTTTTGAGCATCCTGGAGGCAAAATGTCCCCACTTTGCCCGTTGCCAGTCCAGCCCATGAATGGTTGCCACTACCCGGATTCCAAAGAGTTTTGGCAGCCAACACATCAGGCACGGCCCCTCTGCATGAAAATGAATGACATCATAGTGTCCGAACAGTGCACGAATTGTTGCCAGAACCGAATACACAATAGCATTCAGCTTGCCGTTTCTCATCGTCGGAATCGTCAGAATCCGGATGCCATCGCAGTACCACCCGCGCTTGCCGGGGATCCTCGTATAATCGCGCTCTTTTACCACCCGGTAGCCGCTGCGGTTGTAGCAGTCCACCTCGATTCCAAGATCCCGGAGTCTTGTTGCCAGCTCCCACACGACAACCTCCACACCACCTTCCCGTGACGGAATGCGTTTGTGTCCGATCATGGCAACCCGAAGCGTTTTTTTGTTGTTGGTTTTACTAAGCACCATGTGCAATCCTTTTCCAATCGCTGCTGCAGACACATCCTTGCCGCAGCAGCCGCTGCACCCTTATGTTCCGCTCTTTTCTGTTTCTTTCTCATTTGCCGGAATATTTGCTGACATATAAGACATTGAGGCCATCAGTCTGCGGTACATCTCCTCCAGATCAACCTCCGGCTCCCAGCCAAGGCTTCTGAGTTTGCCGGCATCCAGAAGGAGCTTTGTATCTGCCGCATAGCCATAGGTATTGCTCTCTGGAATGTCATAAACAACCCGGATCGCATCCCCGGCCAGCCGATGTGCCACCATCTCGGCCATCCCGGCGATGGTAGTATGTGTATTTTCGTTGGAGATGTTGTAGGCCTCCCCGGCGTTTCCCTTTAAGGCAATGGTCAGAATGCCGCGGATGGAATCTGCGGTATAACAATAGTTGCCCTCTGAGAGCCCCTTGGTGTGAAGGACAATATCCTCGCCCCTCATAGCGCTTCTGGCAAACTGTGCGAACACGCGGTTCTCCCACGGAAGAATGCCGGCGCCAAAGGTCTGGGAAAGCCTTGCAATCTTGACGGGAAGACCGTATTCCTGCCCGTATCCGATGCACAGATTTTCACACATCCTTTTGCTCTCCGGATAGTTGCTGCGCACCTTCAAAAGGTCCAGCTCGCCCAGACGATCCTCCGTTGCCCTGGTGTTGCCGCTGCTCGCAAGGTTTCCGTACATCTCCATACTCGAGAGATAGACCAAACACGATGCCCCTGCCGCTTTTGCAAGGTCCAGCACATTCCTGGTTCCCTCAATGGCCGTCAGAATGGTCTCCACCGGCTGCTCCACCATGGTTTTCGATGTCGTAACCGCCGCTGCGTGAATCACAAGGTCCGCCGAAAGTTCCCCGATTGCAATGGGCTCTGTAATATCTGCCTCCAGAAAGGTAATATCCTCCCTCTCAAGGAATTCCCTGCCGTAAATGATCTCGGCCTTCTTACGATTCCGAAGGAGTCCGTAAATGGTCATCCCGGCCCCGTGCCTTCGGTTCATGCAGGCAAGAGCGCGGATCATCCAGGATCCCACAAGGCCGGTGGCTCCTGTTACCAGGATCCTTTTTCCTGCAAGCCCCTGCCGCAGCTCGTTGTCATCAGCAACACGGTTTAAATCCTCCTGCAGAGTAACATCCTTTGTCTCTTCCCCGCAGCAGTCTGCCGCCAGGCGTTTCTGTTCTGTCATAACTTCCTCACATCGTTCGTATCGATTCAGCACCTGGCGATGTCAACATGCATTGCCGGTTTGCAGGCATACTCACATGTAACTATTTCGCACCCACATCGAGGTTTCCTACGGAAAACCTCGATGTGGGTGGCCAGTTATTTTGCAAACGCTGTACTAAATTTCGGCACACTCCTGCACCAGCCATGCCTTCTCTTCTTCGTTCAGATAGGGAGAAATCTTCTCTACCACCTGTCTATGATACTCATTCAAAAGATCTCTTGTCTCCTTTGTCAGGATCTCCGGTACGATCAAATCCCGGTCAAGAGGAGCAAAGGTCAGAGGCTCAAAGCACAAAAAGCTTCCGTCCGGTGTGGTTCCCCACTCCTTGCAAAGGAGGATCGTCTCAATGCGGATGCCGTACTGATCTGCCTTGTAAACGCCCGGCTCATCCGAAACCACCATGCCGGCCTCCAGAGGCGTCGTATCTGCCTTGGAGCGGGATTTCCAGCGAAGGCTGTGCGGTCCCTCATGGACATTCAGAAGATAGCCGATGCCGTGTCCGGTTCCGCATTTATAGTCCATGCCGCGTTTCCACATGGGCTCTCTTGCCATGATATCCAGCGTCATGCCGTTGCAGCCCTTCATGAAGACCGTTCCCATCATCTGCAGCTGCGACACCGCTGTTAAGGTATAGCTCTCCTTCATTTCATCGGTGACCGGTCCCATTGCCATGGTTCTGGTCACATCCGTTGTTCCGCGAAGGTACTGTCCGCCGGAATCTACCAGCAGCATCCCCTTTGGCTCAATCTTTGCACCGCCGTTTTCGTCCGGTTCATAATGCATCATGGCCGCATTCGGACCATAGGCAGAGATCGTGCCAAAAGACAATTCCACATAATCCGAAATCTCTGATCTTAAGTGATCCAGATAGGCTGCTGCAGATCCTTCCGTAAGCTCTGCGCCCTCACGTACACTCTTTTTGACCCAGTAGATGAATTTCGTCAGAACGGCACTGTCTTCAATATAGCAATCCTTCGTATTGCGAATCTCTGTCTCGTTCCGGATGGACTTCATCAGCTCCAAAGGGCTGGACTCCTCCAGGATTTCAGCGTCCTGTCTCTTTTCGATGGGCCTTGCCATCGCGCAGCTCGAATATTCCGGATCCATCCAGACCTTGCAGACTCCGCTCTCGTTGTCACCCGCAAGAGGAAGCTCTGCGAGTTTGTCAAAAAAGGTCTCATACGAATGCAGCTCAATCCCATTTGCTGCTGCATAAACCTTCAGTTCTTCGGTTACCTCTTGATCCTGCAAGAACACAAATGCCTTTGTCTGGGTGACCAGCGTATAGGACAGCGCAACCGGATTGTACTCTATATCATTGGCACGAATGTTATAAAGCCACATGATCTCATCGAGCTTGCCGCTGACATAGGCAGAGGCCTTCTTCTCTGTCATCTTTGTGCGCAGCCTTTCGAGCTTGCTCTTCGCCGTCTCTCCTGCATATTTATCCGCATCCAGAAGGAACACCGGTGTGCAGGGAAGGGCCGGCTGATCCTTCCAGGCTGCTGCCGCAAGGTCCAGCTCGGGCTGCAGCGTGATGCCTTTTGCGGCAAGGAGCTCTGTCAGCTCATCGCCTTCCTTTTTCGTAATGCATCTGCCGTCAAAGGCCAGCACCGAATTCTCCGGCATCGTGTCAGAAAGCCACTCATGAAGCGTAGGAACTCCGGGCTCTCCCATTTTCATGAGCTGCACTGTGCTACCCTCGAGCTCTGCTGCCGCCTGGATAAAATATCGACCGTCCGTCCACAGCGCAGCCTCCTCCATTCGAACAGCCAGCACACCGGCAGAGCCTGTAAATCCGCTGTAGTGCTCTCTTGCCTTAAAGCAAGGTGCTACATATTCCGAATTATGATAATCTGCTGTAGGGATCAGGATCGTATCCACTCCCACCTGTTTCATTTCTTCCCGCAGCGCTGCCAAACGGGAAATCACAACATTTTCACTCATTTCACACACCTTTCTTACTGATCCTTCAACCTGTTCTTGATATCAATCTTCCATACGATTCAGATTCCAAGAAACTTCTCAACCTCAGCGGTCATCGCTTCTACGGTCTTATCGCAAACCGTGTTGTGGCGAACCTTCGCGCCGCGAAGGCCGGCTACCGCCTCCGGAACTGCCACGCCGCTGACTGCAGACAAAGCATCTGCCAGCTCGAGATCCGGCAGATCGCAAGGCTGATGCAGTGCAGACATGACCGACTTTTCGAATTTAAAAGGAGATGCCGTCGATACGATCACGGTCTGGGTATCATCTGCCGTCTCTTTGCGATATTTTCCATATACAGCAGAGGCAACGGCCGTATGAGGGTCAATGACATACTGATCCTTTTCATAACGCTCGAGAATCTCTGCTGCCGTCTCTTCCTCACTGGCCCATCCGCCATAGAAATCAGACAGTCCCTGTTTCATCTCTTCAGTGATTGCATACGTGCCCTTCTGGGTCAGCGCGCTCATCAGCTCTGCATTGACCGCCGCATTGTCACCTGCAATGTGATAAATCAGACGCTCCAGATTCGAGGAAATCAGAATATCCATTGACGGCGACGTTGTCAGAACGAATTCACGGTTACGGTTATATTCTCCCGTCTGGAAGAAGTCAAACAAAACCTTGTTGGTATTGGAGGCACAGATCAGCTTGTGAACCGGAATCCCCAGGTTCATCGCATAATAGCCGGCAAGAATATTGCCGAAATTCCCCGTGGGAACAACAAAGTTCACCGGCTCCTTGCTCCCCAGTCTCGTGTAGGCCCATACATAATACGCAATCTGCGGAACAAGGCGCCCGATGTTGATGGAATTGGCAGAAGAAAACTGGTAGCCTGCGGCTGCAAGCTTTGCCTTCTCCTCGGGGTTCGTGAAAATCTTTTTTACGCCGCTCTGCGCATCATCAAAATTGCCGCGGATACCGATGACACAGGTGTTGTCGCCCTTTTGCGTCACCATCTGTCGCTCCTGAATGGAGGATACACCATCCTTTGGATAGAACACGACGATCTTCGTGCCTGGAACCTCTGCAAAACCGGCAAGAGCAGCTTTTCCGGTATCACCCGAGGTCGCCGTCAGGATCACAATCTCTTTATCCTCGTGATTCTTTTTCGCTGCTGTGATCATCAGATGCGGCAGAATAGAAAGTGCCATATCCTTGAAGGCAATGGTTGCGCCATGGAACAGCTCCAGGTACTGGGCGCCGTTTGCCGCCTTAAGAGGAGCAATCTCTGTCGTATCGAATTTATCGTCATAGGCGGCATTGATGCAGGCCTTCAATTCCTCTTCCGTATAATCAGTCAGGAACAGCTTCATCACCTCGTAGGCAACCTGCTGATAATTCATGCCGGCAAGGGTCTCAAGGCTGACATCCAGTTTGGGCAGGCTCGTCGGAACGAACAATCCACCATCATCGGCAAGTCCCTTCAGAATCGCCTGCGATGCGGTAACGGTCTCATTGTTGCTTCTGGTGCTGCGATACATGATTTCCATGGTTTTACTCCTTCACTCCTTTATTCTTGTGACGATTCTCTCTTGCCGATTTCTGCTCGGCCTGTGCCTGCGCATAGGCCTGTTTCAGCAGGGTATCATCGCCCGTATACCGGGCTGCCTCAAGGCCTTTGGCCTCGTTGTCTATGATTTCCCAAAATCTGCGGAATTCCTCATCCATTGCCTCATTGGTCAGCTCCCAGCTCGCAGTATCCTCGCTCACTGCCGCTCCTGTCTGCCTGCTCTGTGCATCGGCGGCCGTTTGTTTTGCCTGGGGATCTTCTGACCTTTGTTCCAGCGTTTTTTCTTTCGTGACTATTTTTTCTTTGGAAGTTTCTTCTTCCGAAAGCTTCTTTGCAGAAAGCTTGCCTGCAAGGCTGCTCTTTCCGGTTTTTTTATCCGGCGTTTTCTTATCTGCAGATTTATTTTCTGCAGGTTTCTCTACGGTGCGCTCCTGTCTGCGACGTTTCCCGCCGGACTCCCGGATTACCCACCTGTGTGCGGTATGACCAAAGGGCTTGGGTGCCATCCAGTGATCCAGAAGCGGCCGCAGCAGATTCATCAACAGCAGTGCATATACCACGCCGTCCTCGTGCAGCCCCGCCTTTCGCATGGCAAAAATAACGATTCCCAGCAGCAATCCGTACCATACCCTGGCAGGTCTCGATATCGGTGTCGTTGTGTAGTCGTTTGCCATGATAAAACACGTGAACAGAAAGCTCCCTCCGCACAGCTGAATAGCCAGCGTATAAGGCGACATTCCATAACGCCCGATCAGCACATAGCAGACAGAAAAGCTCACCATTGCCATAAACGGAATGGTCATTTCGATCAGTCCTGCAAGGAATAAAATCACAGCCCCCAAAAGAACGGCAATGGCAGAGGCCGTTCCGATATATCCCGCAACGTTCCCCGTCAGCATATCCGTAAGGCCCGGTGTTTCCCCGCTCTGTAAGAGCTCCAAGGGCGGCAGCGCAGTGTACTGAAAGGTGTTCACATTCAGCATGGTGCTTCGGCATGCCAGGAGCAGCACGCATTTTGCTGCCATCGCAGGATTCAGCAAATTGTGTCCCAGACCGCCAAAGGCGTGCTTGAACAGAACAATTGCCATCCCGGACATGGCCGCTGCCATCCAGTAAGGTGCAGCAGGCGGCAGGATCAGGCCGCAGATCATGCCGGTTACCATACAGGAATAGTCCATCACCGAGGAATTCCTGCTATGCCAGATCCACCCGCAGACGAGCTCTGCCGCTGCCGCCGTCACAACCGCAATGATAAGGAGAATCGCCGCATGGAATCCATAGCGATAGATTCCGACACCTGCGCAAGGCAGGAGCGAAAGGACCACCAGATACATCAGATCACCGGTGGTTATTCTGGTCCGCACAAAAGGAGCCATCGAAAAAGGCATCACATCCTGTTTCATCCCTGATACCTCCTTCCGTACTCTCCTGCCAGTGCGCTGTTCTGCAGGCAGTCACGCTTCATCCTGCCGATCTCTCCTGAAAGGTCAATCTTGGCAGGGCAAACGTAGCTGCAGCAGCCGCAGTCGCAGCATTCCAGTCCTGCATGCTCCACAAAGGCCGGCTTGTTGTCATTTCGCACATCCTTAATCAGCTGCATCGGCACGATCTGATTGGGACATACCTCACTGCAGCGCCGACATCGAATGCATGGCGTTTCCTTCTGTGACTGCAACGTTTTCATCGGCAGACAGATCAGTGCCGAGGACAGCTTGGTCACCGGTGCGTCCAGATTCATAATTCTGGTTCCCGTCATCGGTCCTCCCGCAAGGAACACCGTATTATTCTCCTTGCAAAACCTCCTAAGGCCCCCTGCCTGCTCGAGTACATCCCGGTAAGTCTCTCCGCAGTAAACGTGCAGATTACAGGGTGCCGCAACGCTGCTGCCTGACACGGTGAGTGTTCTGCTGCAGAGCGGTTCCCGCACCAGCACGGCCTGATTCACAGCTGCCAGCGTTTCGGTATTCAGAACCAGACAGCCGATTTCATACGGCAGCATTCTGGCATTCAGCGTTCTGCCTGTAATGGCATGGATCAGCTGACGCTCTGAGCCCTGAGGATATTTGTCCTTGCATTTTTGTACGAAAATTCTGGGATTGTTGATGAGGAGCTCACGAAGGAGCTGATATCCTTCCCGGTTGGATTCTGCAATTGCAATTATTCCCTTCGCCTTTGGGAATAGATTCAGCATGATCGCCAGTCCGCCGATGACTCTCCAGGGATCCTCCAGAATTCTTCGATAGTTGGCTGTCAGATAGGGCTCGCACTCCACACAGTTAGCGATGATCGTATTGACAACCTTCTCCCCTGCGTTCATCAGCTTGTAGTGCGTTGGGAGACCGGACCCGCCAAGGCCCACAATTCCGGCATCCCGGATCGCTGCCAGAATATCCTGTCTGGACATCTGTGACGGATCGGTATTGCCCGGATAATAGACCTCCTGCAGCTGTCCGTCATTGTCAATTACAATCGACTCCACCGGATTCCCCGTCTCATCCGGAATCTCCGTAATTGCCGTGACCACACCCGAAACCGACGAGAAAATATTGGCCGACAGCTCTCCGTCTGCCCTTGCGATCAGTTGTCCCCGATAGACATAATCTCCCGGCTGTACCACAGGAAGCGCCGCCTGTCCGATATGCTGCTGCAAAGGAAAGTACATTTCCCCCTCCGGCGGCAGTACACTGCGAATCCGCACATTGCGGGACAGCTCCTTGCCAGAATAAGGGAAAATCCCTCCCGTAAATGTCAATTTTGCCATGTATTAACTCCTGATTGCCTGTTCGGCATACGGATTCATTATACTGTCTAAAGGGGTCATGCGTCCACCCGCGGATGCAGGTTGTCATTCTGATATCTGCCAAAGACGCGTCCTGACGCAGATGTCTGAATAACAACGCAATCACATGCCGCCGGCCATCCGCAGATCCTTGATGACGAACTGCAGGCTCTCCCGTCCCTTCCACTCGTTGATTTTCGGTTCGTAGACGATATGGCAGCAGGCTGTCCCATCCTGCAGCTCTCCCGGGAGCTGCTCTTCCGGAACGAACCAGACAAGGTCATAGCAGCTGCCGTTTGCATCCTGTCCTTCCATGCGGATGACATTTCGGTTCTTGCCAAAAACCGCCTTTTTTCTCAGCTGCAGATTTCTCGCGGCAAAAAGGGCTCTTGCATTTCCTGTCCCACAAGGTTCCAGGCTTCCCAGCTCTTTGACAAGAGCGATCGAGACGAACTGCAGCGGCAGCTCCATGTCGATATGCAGGAGCTCTTCCATATCCTCCGGCTGCAGGCGGCAGCGTTCATTTAGCTGTGCGTCCAGAATCGCTGCATTCTCCTCCCGAAGCGAGAGTCCTGCCGCCATTTTGTGGCCTCCGAATTTCAGGAACAGTTCCTTGCAGCCGCTCATCTCCCGGAACATATCATAGCTCTCAATGGATCGGCCGGAGCCCTTCAGAACGCCTTCCTCTTCCGAATTCGTCAGCACAATCGCCGGCCGGTGATACCTCTCCTTGATCCTGCCGGCAATGATTCCAGCAAGAGACTCATGACAATTCTCCAGACGGATGACCAGGACCTTCCGTTCCGAAAGAGAACGCCCCGCTGCGGCGTCTTTTTCCACGCATTGCACCGCTCCGGCAACCCCTTCTTCCGTCATCGACTTGCGGCTGTCATTTAACTGCTTGAGATCTCTTGCCATAATCATCGCTCTGGTTTCATCCTTTTCCTGAAACAGCGCAAGGGCTCGGCTCGCCGTATCCAGCCTGCCAGCGGCGTTCAGACAAGGCCCCAGAACAAATCCTGCATGATAGACGGTCACCGGCGCATCCGAAAGCCCGGAAACCAACATGAGACACCGAAGTCCCACATTATCCGTCATCCCCAGTTCCTTCAATCCTTCCCGCACCAGAATTCGGTTGTTATCGGCAAGAGGCATAACGTCGCAGATGGCGGCCAGTGCGGCAAACCCAAGGAGCTCTCGCAGGATCTTTACGGGTTCTGGCTCCTGTACCGATTTCGGTGCCGTCAGATCCGGCTTGCCCAAAAGGAGGCTTGCCAGTGCAAATACAACCTGTGCCCCGCAGATCTGGGGAAATCTTGTTTTAGGCTTTCCTGTCTGCTGATCCGGAATCCAGGGCTCTGCGATCACATCCGCCTCCGGATAAATATATTCCTTTTCCTCCCCGTTCATGGTAAACGGAATTTCGTGGTGGTCGGTCACAATCACTGTGAGTCCTGCTGCCTTGGCTTTTGCCAGCGGTCCCACTGCCGCAATGCCATTGTCACAGGTGATGATCGTATCGATGCCTTCTGCGATGGCCTCCTCCACCAGCCTGTCATTGATTCCGTAGCCGTCCTTCAGACGGTCCGGAATTCTCGTACTGACCTCGCCCCCCAGATAGGAAATCAACCTCCACAGAATGTAGGTGGAGCAGATTCCATCCACATCATAGTCCCCGATGATTCGAATCTTTTTCCCCTCCAGAATCTGATGTCGCAGAACGAATGCTGCGTCCTTTAGACCCGTAATGTCCTCCGGATCATCCAGATCCGCAAGCGTTCCGTAAAGAAATTTACTCATCGATGCTGCGTTCTCCAGATCCCGATTGCGCATTACGCGCACCGTGACCGGTGAAATGGAAAGCTCTCTGGCAATCCCCTGAAAATCTGCTTTTTTCGCATAGATCATCCATTTGGACATATGGTTTGATTTCCTTTCCCCGGAAATGCCGATTGCCTCCGCATTTCCCAAAGAATCTTCGATAGAATCGTCAAAGGTTAAGAAGGCCCCAGCAGCCCAACCGGGCAGCTGAGGCCTTCTCCTGCATTTTCATTGTAATTCAGCGGTTTCATCAGATGACTGTTTTGTCGCGGACGGATTTCTCATGCTGTGCCTTGCGCTCAGCCTTGTCCGCAGCCTTTTTCTGACGAGCATATCGCCCGCTGTCGTCGTGTTTGGGCGGGAACTTCTTTCTGAGCAGCAGCCAGAACGAAGCACTCAGGCAAACAGAGGAATAGCAACCTGCCACAATGCCGGCCATGATCGGCAGTGCGAATTCCTTAATGGAGGATACACCCAGGATGTACAGGGTGAATACCATCAGGAAGGTGGTCAGGGAGGTGAACAGTGATCTTGTCAGTGTTCCGGTTACCGAGCGGTTGGTCAACTCGGTAAGGTCCGTCGTTTTTGTCTTTTTCTCCAGATTCTCACGAACGCGGTCAAAGATAACAATGGTCGCATTGATGGAATATCCGACGATGGTCAGCATGCAGGCAACAAACGTTGTTCCTACGCTGATCCGAAGGACAGAATAAACGGTCAGAACAACCAGAACGTCGTGGGCCAGTGCCAGAATCGCTGCTGCACCAAGCCGCATGTCCTTGAACCGGAACCAGATATAGATCAGCATCAGGATCAATGCCACAATCACAGCCAGGATCGTATCTCTTTGCATCTCAGAAGATACCGTGGAGCTGATGGTCTCTGCCTGAATGGCATCCTCTTCCACACCAAAGTCGCTGATCAGAAGGCTGTTCAGCTTCTCGCGTTCCTCAACATCCAGAGTTCTGGTCTTGAAGATCACCTGATTGCTGCCGGCCACCTTCTGCACCTGCACATTAGCATCCCCCGTCACCTGTTCAAAATCCGGAACGATCTGGTCGTTGATTTCATCCAGGGAGTACTCTTCGTTGAAGGTTACGCTCGTCGATGTTCCGCCTACAAAATCCAGGCTGTAGTTCAGTGCGCTCTCGCCCTGTACCTTGTGAACGCCCATGAATACAAAGCCCAGGAGAATGACACAAGCCGAAATGGCAAAGAAGATTTTCTTCTTTTCCACAATGTTCAGCGTCTTCATATCCTTGCCGACGCCGTACCACTTTTTATCCTTGGCAAACAAGGTAAAGAACGCCTTCATATACCACTTGGTAACAAAGAGTGCCGTGAACATCGACAGCAGAATACCGATGGCCAGCGTCTGTGCAAAGCCCTTTACCGATCCGGTTCCCAGAAGGTACAGGACACCTGCCGCAATCAGTGTTGTTACGTTTCCGTCGATGATGGCAGACAATGCCTTGCTATAGCCGTTATCAATAGCTGTCTTTACTGAGCGGTTCGCCCGCAGTTCCTCGCGGATTCTGGCAAAAACAATAACGTTGGCATCCACGGCCATACCAATGGACAGCAGGATACCTGCAATGCCGGGAAGCGTTAAGGTTACCTCAAAGCCAACCAGGATGATGCTCTCGAGGCCAACATAGGTCAACAGTGCGAGGCTGGCTGCAAGACCCGGAATGCGATACTGCACCAGCATGAACAGAACAACCAGTACAAAGCCGATAAGGCCTGCCAGAAGGGAGGTATCGATGGCATCCTGGCCCAGCTGAGCGCCTACCACATTAGAACGAATCTCCTCCAGTTCAACAGAAAGGCCGCCGATTCGAATGGTGGAGGCCAGATTCCTTGCATCCTCAATGGTGCTCTCGCCCGTGATCACGGCCTGTCCTGTCGTGATGGCAGCCTGAACCGTAGGAACGCTGATGAACTCGCCGTCATAATAGATAGCAATGCTCTCGCCGTTTTCATAGGCTCTCGTGGTGGCATCTGCAAATTTCTGTTTGCCATCATCCGTAAAAGTCAGCGAAACAACGATCTCCTGATTGTTCATGCTGTCGCTCTGGTAGCCGGCCTGTGCATCTGCAACATCCGTTCCTTCCAGAACCACATCGCCGTCAGCAATCAAAGTCTCCAGATCCTTGCTCAGGGTGTAGCCGCCGCTCGTGTAATCATAGGAATAATTGGCATTCCCATCCTCATCGGTCTGACGGATGAAATACAACGAACCGGGGCGTCCCAGCTCTTCCAGAATCTGATTGGCATCCGACACACCGGGAATCTCGATGTTGATGCGGTTCGATCCCTCGCGGTACACCTGTGCCTCTGTGCTGTAGGACTCGACTCTTTGCTGCAGCTTGTACACGGTGTCATCCATGTCCGCATCCGTCGGTGTCTCATCTCCCGCCGCCTGATAGGTGATGCTGACACCGCCGGCCAGATCCAGACCCAGCTTGATGTCAGACATCGAGCCGGTTCCCCAGCTGTCCACACCAAAGGCTGCCAGATACAAAAGGCTCGCCATCAAGGCTACCAGGACAACCAGTCCCGCAAGCGCTTTTCCCTTGCTCTTTTTCATAATTACCATGTTCCTTTCCAAAACTAAGCTTTTTGCTGCGAGCAATGCACACATTTCTGTTCATGCGCCCACAAACCATTGCATTATAGCATATCTGAATGGCTTGTAAAACGGTGTTGTTCTGAGTAAAATCGGAATGATTATCTCGATATTTGCCGTTCACACATCTGTGGCAGACGGGTCCTGGCGGAGATGTCCGCTGCGGGGACATCTCTCGATTCCGTTCGATGGACATAGTGGTACTAAGCTCGCACAATACGCTCACAAGTACCAAGGCCATCGAAAGGCCCCGCAGTCGGACATTCTGCCGCCACCCTGTCTGCCGCAGGCGTGTGAACTCCAGCATCTCACCACCAGCGAGGCTTTTATGCAGCAAACAGATCTATTGCAATTAATCATCTTGGTCATTCTGATCATGCTCTCGGGTTATTTTTCTTCGGCCGAGACGGCACTCAGCAGCGTCAACCGCATTACCTTAAAGTCCATGGCAGATGAGGGGGATGAGGGTGCAAAGCGGACACTTTCGATTCTCGACAATTACAGTAAGATGCTTTCAGCCATTTTAATCTGCAACAATGTCGTGAACCTGTCGGCTTCAGCTCTTGCAACGTCTCTTATCATCCGGACCCTCGGCGAGAACATGGTATCTCTTGGCACAGCGGTTCTGACGATCCTGATCATTCTTTTTGGCGAGATCACTCCCAAGAACAGTGCCAAAACAAACGCACTCCCCATTTCCATCAAGGATGCCCCTGTCATTCAGGCTCTGATGACGGTTTTAACACCCGTGATTCTGATCGTGGACGCCCTCTCCGGTCTTCTTTTGCGACTTAGCGGCACCGACCCCAATGCCAAACAAAAGCTCACAGAGTCGGAGCTTAAGACCTACGTGGAGGTTGGCCAGGAGGACGGCGCCATTGAGGGCCGTGAGAAAAAGATCATCTATAACCTGTTTGATTTTGGCGATGCCGTTGCCAAGGACATCATGGTTCCTCGGATTGATATGTCCTGTGTTCCGGACGATGCTACCTATGATGAGATCATGACCTTATTCCGTATGGAGATGTTCACTCGCTTGCCGGTGTACGAAAAAGATTATCCGGATCACATCATTGGGCATCTGAACATCAAGGATTTTGTCGGCATGACGGATCCGTCTAAATTTAACCTTCGCAGAATGGTGCATTCGTCGTATTTTACCTACGAATACAAGCGCACCGCAGACCTTCTGAAGGAAATGCAGCAACATTCCTTTGGTGTTGCCTTTGTCCTGGATGAATACGGCAATACCGTCGGCATGATCACCTTAGAGGACCTGGTGGAGGAGATCGTCGGGGACATCCGCGATGAATACGATGAGGATGAAAAAAGCCTTTTGCGTCAGTACGATGAGAAAACCTACCTGGCTGACGGATCGATGAAGCTGATCGATCTGAACGATGCCCTTGGAACCGAATTCAATTCCGAGGATTATGACTCCATTGGCGGTCTCATCATTGAACGCCTCGAGCGGATTCCTCAGGACGGCGAGACTGTTACTCTCGAGGACGGCACTATTCTCCAGGCCAAAGGCATCCGCCGCAACCGCATCATGAAGGTTCTCCTTCGGTTTAAAGAGATTCCGAAAAAGGAATCCGAGGATGCACAAATCGAAAATGCCTGATGTATCAAAATCCCCCCCAAAAAAACGACGTCCCCACCATCCTTTGATGGCAGGGGCGTCGTCTTTTTTTATCTGATGGAGCTTCTATCAAATCATTGGTTGTCCGCTTTTGTCCGATGCATTTTCTGATCTTTTGCCGGACTCTTTCCGAATCTTATCTCGGATACTTGATGGCAGCCTGTGCTGCTGCAAGTCTTGCGATCGGAACACGGAACGGGGAGCAGCTGACATAGGTCAGGCCAACCTTGTGGCAGAACTCAATGGAGGCCGGATCGCCGCCGTGCTCGCCGCAGATGCCAAGGTGAATGTCCTGGCGAACCTTCGATCCCTTTTCTACCGCAATCTGAATCAGCTGACCAACGCCGTTCTGGTCGAGATGTGCGAAAGGATCCTGCTCATAAATCTTGGACTTGTAATAATCGGACAGGAACTTGCCGGCATCATCGCGGGAGAAGCCAAAGGTCATCTGGGTCAGATCGTTCGTTCCAAAGCTAAAGAACTCTGCCTCCTGGGCAATCTGATCTGCCATAAGAGCAGCTCTGGGGATCTCAATCATCGTACCGATGTGGTATTCAATATCAGAGCCCTTCTCTGCCTTTACCTGCTCAGCGGTTGCTACAATCTCCTTCTTAACAAAAGCCAGCTCCTTCACATCACCGACAAGGGGCACCATGATCTCCGGCACGATGTCATAGCCATCCTCTGCCTTGACCTCAATGGCAGCCTCCATGACCGCTCTTGTCTGCATTCTGGCAATCTCCGGGAAGGTGACGGACAGGCGGCAGCCGCGGTGTCCCATCATCGGATTGAATTCCTTCAGATCATCGCAGCGTCTCTTAACCTCATCCGCTGTCAGACCCATCTCATCTGCCATAGCCTGAATTTCATCCGGTGTGTTGGGAACGAACTCATGCAGCGGCGGATCCAGGAAACGAATGGTAACCGCTCTTCCCTCCATGGCCTTGTAGATGCCCTTAAAGTCGCTCTTCTGGAACGGAATCAGCTCGTTCAGAGCTGCCTCTCTCTCCTCTGTGGTATCCGAAAGAATCATCTTACGGATCTTCGGGATACGGTCCGGGTTAAAGAACATATGCTCAGTACGGCACAGTCCGATTCCCTCTGCGCCAAGGTGTACGGCATTGGCAGCATCCGCCGGTGTGTCTGCGTTCGTGCGAACCTGCAGAACGCGGTACTGATCTGCCCAGTCCATAATTCTCTGGAAGTTACCGGAAATCGATGCCTCCACAGTCGGAACATCACCGAGATAGATCTTACCGGTGGAGCCATCCAGGGAGATATAATCGCCTTCCTTGACATGATGGCCGCCGAGGTCAAAATATCTAGCCTCCTCGTTGACGCGCATATCACCGCAGCCGGAAACGCAGCAGGTTCCCATGCCTCTTGCAACAACAGCTGCGTGAGAGGTCATGCCGCCGCGCATCGTGAGAACACCTTCTGCTGCATGCATGCCGTCGATGTCCTCCGGCGATGTCTCCTGACGAACCAGGATGACACGGCTTCCGTCTGCATGTGCCGCAACAGCATCCTCCGCATTAAAATAAACACGACCGGCCGCAGCACCCGGAGATGCCGGAAGGGCCTGTCCGATCTCCTCTGCACGCTTTAATGCTTCCTGATCAAAGCCAGGATGCAGGAGCTGATCCAGAGACTGCGGCTCAATGCGAGTCACTGCCGTCTTTTCATCGATCATGCCCTCATCCACGAGATCGCAGGCAACCTGAATGGCAGCCTGTGCCGTTCTTTTGCCGTTTCTGGTCTGCAGGAAGAAGAGCTTTCCATCCTCGATGGTGAACTCCATATCCTGCATGTCCTTATAGTGGTTTTCGAGTTTGTTGGCAATGGCAAGGAACTGCTCGTAGCACTCCGGCATATCCTCGCCGAGCTTTGTAATCGGCTGCGGTGTACGGATACCGGCTACAACGTCCTCGCCCTGTGCATTGATGAGGTACTCACCAAAGATTCCCTTCGCACCGGTTGCAGGGTTTCTCGTGAAGGCAACGCCCGTTCCGGAGGTATTGCCCATGTTGCCGAATACCATCGACTGCACGTTGACAGCAGTTCCCAGCTCGTACGGAATGTCATACATTCTGCGATAGGTGTTGGCTCTGGGGTTGTCCCAGGAACGGAACACGGCCTTAATGGCCTCCATCAGCTGAACCTTCGGATCCTGCGGGAAATCCTCGCCCTGCTGCTCCTTGTAGAGCTTTTTATACTCAGCAATGATATTCTGCAGATCCTCCGCCGTCAGCTCAGTATCGAATTTATAGCCGTGCTTGCTCTTTTCTCCTTCCAGAATGGCATCGAAAAGAGTCTTGGGCTGGCCCATGACAACATCCGAGAACATCTGAATAAAACGACGATAGGAATCATATGCAAAACGAGGATTGCCGGTTTTCTTTGCAAAGCCGACGACAGATACATCATTCAGACCAAGATTTAAAATGGTGTCCATCATGCCCGGCATGGATACCGGAGCACCGGAACGAACAGAAACCAGAAGCGGATCACTCTCATCACCGAACTTCTTGCCGCGGATCTCCTCCAACCAGGAAAGGGCCTCGAAAATCTGCTGCGTCGTGTCCTCATTGATCTTCTTTCCGTCGTTATAATAATCCGTGCAGGCCTCCGTCGAAATCGTAAAGCCCTGCGGCACCGGAAGCCCCAGATTCGTCATTTCTGCCAGATTTGCTCCCTTGCCGCCCAGGAGATTGCGCATCCCGGCATTGCCCTCTTCGAACTTGTAAACCCTTTTGTTCATTTCTCCTCCTTACAGTTGCCGCACGCCCTTGCGCGGTTTGCTATGTCACCATACAGAGCTTTTGCAAAAGCGCACAAAAGGAATGTGCTGCATGCCCATGATTTTCTGAATTTTCATTACCGAGCTCCGTACAGTTTCATTATGTGGAATCATTATACTCCATATTATCTAATTTGCCTATGTGAAAATGTTGCTTTTTTGTGCAATTCTTATCAGTTTAGATGCCATTTTATGCTTGCCGTTGACAGGGTGGCGACAGGCATAAAATGATAACGTCTTTACACAACAGTCCGAGCACAAAGTCTGACATTTCTGGTATGATGGAACTCGAACGAACAGCGAAAGGACAACACAGCTATGATACATGCCGTCATTTTTGATATGGATGGAACAATTTATGACAGCGAGAAAATCTACGGCCGCGCCTGGATGAAGGCAGGCCTTACCAAAGAGCAGTACTATCAGCTCATTGGCCGCAGCCGGACGAACATTGATGCGATGCTGAGGGACTGGGGATTCGATGTGAGTGCCATGCGCAAGATTCGCTCCGAGGCTGTGGAGGAAGAGCTGCAGCAAAACGGTGTTGAGCTAAAGCCCGGTGCCAGGGAGTGCCTTCTCTGGCTGCAGCACAACAACATTCCTGCTGCCATTGCCACCTCCAGCGCCATAGAGGTAGCTCAGCGGTATCTGAAAATGACGGGGATGGAATCGTATTTTGCCCGGGTGCTCAGCGGGAATACCCTCGAGCGGGGGAAGCCCTTTCCGGACCTCTTCCTCGAGGCCGCAAGGCAGCTGGGTGTTTCCCCCGCAGAATGCCTTGTCGCAGAGGACAGCTATAACGGCGTGCGGGCAGGCCGCAATGCCAATATGTATACCGTGATGATCCCGGATCTCATCCCCGCAGATGAAGAAATGACGCAGCTATCCGATGCAGTCCTGGAGAGCCTTTACGCGCTGCCGGAACTGATTCAGAAAATCAATCATTAAACACTCCTTGCATACGTAAAACCGCAATGAAAAACCGTCCGAAATGCATGCAGCATTCCGGGCGGTTTCTTTTTTACATCCAGATCGTCGATTGGATCCTTTATCAAAAGTTCATGTAACTATTTAGCACCTACATCTCGATTTTCCTACGGAAAACCTCGATGTGGCTGACCAGAGGCCCTTCGGGCCTTGGCCACCTGTCAATTTCAATCATGAATCTGTCCGCGAAGCGACCGATTCATGTTGAAATCGCCAGGTGCTAAACAGATACAAGTTCATTTCATAGGTTCACTGACAGATTACTGATATGCATCCTTGATGAGTCCGCTGGTGAACGGGATCTCGATCACGGTCGGTCCGATCGCATAAGGTGCAATGCTGTAAGTGTCCATCACAACCGCGGCGCCGTCATCCACAAGATACCAGAGGATTGTTGAAACAGGCTCTTCACTGTCTGAGCTCGCTGCACTGTCCGAAACACCGTTCGGGCCATAGAAGATCTCTTCTACCGTTGTCTCATAGTCATCAAAAAAGTATTCATTTTCGCTCTGCTGCGCCGCCAGCTCATCCTTCACATACTGATAGACCGCATCATAGTCGGTCACAACGTCCTCAAAGGACAGCTCGCTGCCGGTGGCCGTATCGTAGGTCTTCGTGCTGTAGGACGTACTCGGATGTGCTCCGCCGAAATTAGTGTAATAGCAATGTGCGTAGCTGACCACCTTCTCATCAGCCCGCTTCATGCAAATGGTATTCTCCACCGAATAGCCATACTCGACGGCCATTGAATTCTCCATTGCGTCATCATAATCAATATAAAGAGCTGCGACCTCCTCATCCATCAGGGAAGTGCTCTCGGTATAATCTGCATCCAGTGCGCTCTGCAAAGCCTCATGCCCCGCATCATCTACCGTCACACTCGAGATCGCCGTCTCACAGGTGATCTTCCTGCCCTCCGGCGTCGCATCGCTATTGGTTGTTGTCACTGTCAGCGGCAGTTTCGTATTCTCATTGGCTTTCCAGAGTTCATCCAGGTCCAGCGTATAGGGCGTGCTGCCATCCGCTGCAGAGTCTTCTGCAGATGCCGTATCCTCTGCGCTCGCCTGCGCCGCAGTATCACCATTCTCTGCCGCAGCCGAATCTGAACCCTCGCCTCCTGCAGATGCCGCTTCTGTCGCAGAATCCGTTGTTGCCTCCGCCGTTTCTGCTGCGGCTTCTGTCTTTTCTGCCGCGGCATCAGAATCTGCCGATGAGCAGGCAGTCACACTGCCGGTTGCCAGAACTGCCGCCACCAATAACGATGTTCCTCTGAAACGTGTTTTCTGATTCATCTTCTTATCCCTCTTTTCATCCATACAAATGTCCATTTCGCAGCGGTTCCGTATCCGCATGTCTTTAGTAGCTCTCTGCTGCATCCAGATCTTCATTCACAAAGTCCGGAACCTCTCCTTTGCGGAAATAAGTCAAGAGATATATTCCGACATTATAATCCTCAAAGGTACCATTAATCTGCAGATCCAGGGTCTGATCATAATCTGTGCTGGTCTTCCAGTCATTGTTCACAACAAGGGCGCTGTGGTCCAGAATCTCCTGAATCCGATCCGGATCGGTATACTCCACCCGTTTCGTATCCTCCTCTTCATACCGATAAACCGTAACATCACTCACATCGTCGGCCGTCGGCTCCGAAAGGCTCATGTGATGCTCCTTCAAAAAGGCCAGTGAATTCGAATAGCACGGGTAAATCGAGTATTCCTGTGTCACATAGATTCCGGATTGATTGATCTTAAAGATCACCTTTCCGACCGCCTCCTGGGTGGACAGCATCGTAAAGGAATACTGCTCGTCCAGATCCTTGCGATAGGCCTCTTCGAACTCCGTATAAAGAACGCTGCCTGTTGCCGACGTTACCTCGAATCCGTTGGTGTAATATAAAGATCCAAGGGACCGGGAGAGCTCCTGAATATAGGCGTCAAAATAGGCAGGAATCAGACCTTCCTTGTATTCCTGTGAGCCGATCACTGCATCCATAAGCGCTGCATCCATCGTCTTCGGAATCTCGATGGAGCGATAGATCTTCCTGCCGTTTTTGAGATTGTAGCAAACGGTTGCGCCCCAGCTCTCCTCGGCAGTGCCGTTCTGAAGATTCCTTCTCGCTTCCATGGCAGGCTCCACGATCTTTTCCAGTGCCTCGATATCGGTCAGCTCCATATTCTCCAGAACGAATCTGGTGTTGTCAACATACCCTGAGCCATCCTCCGACTCCTCTCCTGTCGAATAATCATAGCTGTCATCGCCGTAGGCATACAGCGCCGCACTCTCCACCTGATTCGAATTCGGGAGGTACCTGTCATACCCTGTCAGGTCATAACGGAATACGAGAAAGATCCCCGCCGCTGCAAGGACCGTGACAATAATCTCGCCAAAGCTTCCAAAAAACTTCCACAGATCCAGCTCGTAGACCATCTGAATCACGCCGGCGCACAATACCGCTGCCACGATAATCGCAACCAGCATGAAGGCCGTTCCGGTGCGCGACGTCACCGTGCCGAACAAGGAGCTCACAATTTCCCCGGCAAACAGTCCTGCCGCCACACTGCACACCACTCGGATTGCGGCGCGGACCAGGCGGTGAATCACGGTCTTTCCTGCATATTCCTGTCTGCGCACCTTGTACAGGCGAATGCTGACATACAGCATCAAGGCGCCTATGACCAGCATCGCCACATCCGGCAGAAAGCAGCTGTGCATAATGGTCTTTAGCATCTTCATCGTGCTCGGCGTATAGTTCCATGCATAGTTATGCTCCGACATCCACCGCTCCGGTGTTCTCGCATTGTACAGCGGCGAGAACATAAAGGCCGGATCCATGCTCTGAAGGTAGCAGTAGGTCTGATAAAAGGTAGATGTCAGCCACTTTGCAAGGACGAGCAGGATCTGATCCATGCACAAAAGGATGGCTCCCACAATGCCGCACACAACAAGGTTCCCCGTCAGCATCACGGCCACAATTCCCAGACTGTACGACCCTGCAAAAATAACACTCACCCGCACCAGCTGTACCAGCACATCCAGGAGCGTTGCGCCATCCATCGCCTGCATCGCCGCTGCTGCTGCAACGGCCAGCAATGTGCTCACGAGCATCGGCACCTCGAACATGAGAAAACCGTTTCCATAGATATTCCAGAATCTCTCCATGCGGGAAACCGGCTGGCTCTCATAAAAGTCCTGCTGTTCCATGCTGAACAGATAGGAAAAGCCCGAAATGGCAAGGATCATCGCAATGATGCAGACAATCCAGACAAAGCTCTGCCTTACGCCGATCCAGCTGCCCACCTCATACAGCCTTTGATTCAAGGCTGCACGCGCCGTCATCTGCGATGCAGCCGCCGATTCATTGCTCCTTGCAATCAGCAAGATCACGGCAACCGGATAATATAAAATCATATACAGAATAATCGCAGCCAGCATCCACAGGCGCCGCCGGGTGAGCTGGCGCTGCAGGATGGCAAAATGATTTCCTGTTTTCTTCTTATTGCTGTTCATACTCTCCTCCCGATCTATTTTGACCGTTCGACCTGATACAATCTGCGAAAGCGATTTTCCAAATACTCTCCTTTAGTCCAGAACAAACTTTCTCACATCATAGCCAACAATCTCAGTCTCACTGATAAAGATCTCTTCCAGCGTCAGGGGCAGCACCTCAAAGAACACCGTATTCACCCCACGGAAATGCTGTTCGATCGTCTCCCTGCTGCCGCGGATGGTCAAGGTGGAAAGCCGGCCTCTTTGCTCTTCCTTTATAATTTCCTGGCCGGCAAGTGCGAGCTGTCTGTCCTCCTCAGAGGCGAATACGCACTGCACTTTCAGGACCGACGCCTTCATTGTCTCCATATCCTCAGAAAGAAGGATGCCTCCCTTATGCAGGAGTCCCACATGATCACAGATATCCTCAATCTCCCGCAGATTGTGGGACGTAATGACAGGTGTCAGCCCCCTGTCCTCCATATCCTTGGCAAAAAGGCTCTTTACCGCCTGCCGCATCACAGGATCCAGACCATCAAAGGTCTCATCGCACAGGAGATATTGGGCACCCGAGCACAGTCCCAGGATGATCGAGAGCTGTTTCTTCATTCCCTTGGAGAAGGATCGAACTCTGCGATCCGCATCCAGTCCGAAATCCTTCATCAGTTTCCCAAAGCGGTATTCCGAATAATCCGGATACAGCTCTGCGATGTAATGACTCATGTCCTCTGCCGTCGCATTCGGAAAATAATAATAGTCGTTCGGGATAAAGAACATGTTCTGTTTGAGCGCTGCATTGTCATAGATCGGTTCCCGGTCGATGCAGATCGTGCCTTCATCCTGCTGCATAACGCCGGCCAGCATCCGCAGCAGCGTACTCTTACCGGCTCCGTTCGTTCCAAGGAGCCCGAACACCTCTTTATCGTTCATTCGAATGGATACATTATTGACAGCCACGCATTCCTCAAATGCCTTGGTCAGATTCATTGTCTCAATCATTTCGTCAGCTCACCCGCCTTTCTGAATAATTCCTCTCGGTCCAGTCCCAGCTCGTCTGCCTCCCACAAAAGCTCTGCCATTTGCTGTGCCAGCTCTGCCTTTTTGTTCTCCATCAGCTCCTTGCTGCCGCTGACATAATTGCCCTTTCCCTTCACGGTATAGATAAAACCCTGACGCTCCAGCTCTGCATACGCCTTCTGCACCGTATTCGGATTGGTGGACAGCTCCATTGCCAGCGAACGAACGGACGGCATCTGCTCACCGGGTTCCAGAACCCCCTTCAGAATCAGGGTTTTGTATCGTTCCGAGATCTGTTCATAAATCGGTCTGGCATCCCGATAATCGATCAAATCCATAGTTCCCTCCTCCGTCTTCACTGTATTAGTCATCGCAGTACAGTGAATATAACACGAAGCACCTTCCTTGTAAAGAGACAGGAAAAAGGCAGCGCAGAGAGTCTCTCTGCGCTGCCTCATGCGAGTACAGCGAATCATAATTAACTGTTCCAATGACTTGCCTGATTTTGGATCGCACGGATTTATAGCAGAATTTGCTGCCTTGCAGCAAGAATCCTGTACCGAAAATGAAATCCATGTTTCTCTAAACCATAACCAGATGGTAGAGGCGACTCTTTGCATCGCCCCAGAAACCCTTGAACAGGAAGCCGCCCTTCATCAATGTATCGCCGGTATAGCATTCACCGGTTCCTTCCAACCGGTACACGGCATCCGCCTTCAGGCCGTCCAGCCGGAGCTTTTTGCTCTTGGCATTTGCCATTGCCTTCACCTGAACATAGGTAACAAGCGCCTCCTTCTGATCCTTGGACACCTCCATATAGCAATCGTAAGATCCGTTTTCCCGGAAGGAAGCAATCCGGTAATAATCACCGTTTCGGACTAGGTCGTTGTATTTGTGATACAGGGCAACCTGAGCCTTTACCTCATCGTGTTCCTCCTTCGAGAGTTTGGTAATGTCCAGCTCATAGCCAAAGGTTCCGGCCAGAGCAACATCTCCCCTGGTTGCAAACGGTGTCACGCGGCCCACGGTGTGATTGGGGCACACGCTGACATGCGCGCCGATTGTGGACAGAGGATAGATCAGCGCCGTTCCCTCCTGAATGGACAACCGCTCCACCGCATCGGCGTCATCCGAGCACCAGATCTGCGGACTGTAATAGAGCATTCCGGGATCAAACCGGGCACCACCTCCCGAGCAGTTCTCCAAAAGAAGGTCCGGGAATTTCGTAATCAAACGCTCCTGCATGGCATACACGCCCAGCATGTAGCGATGAAACAGCTCCTTTTGGGAATCCTTGTCCAGATAGGCGCTTCCCATGTCCGTCAGCTCCCGGTTCATATCCCACTTGACATAGCGAATCGGTGCGCTGCGCAGAATTCTGGCAACAGATTCATAAGCATACTCAATGACCTCCGGATTGGAAAGGTCCAGTACATACTGCTGCCGGCTCTGCGTTGCCTTCCGCCCTTTGATCTGAATTGCCCAGTCCGGATGAGCCCGGTACAGATCAGAATCCGGAGAGATCATTTCCGGCTCGAACCAGATGCCGAATTCCAGTCCGATCTTGTTGACCTCCTGCACCAGGTAGGAAAGGCCTCCTTTTAGCTTGTCCTCATTGACAACCCAGTCTCCCAACGAGCAGGTGTCCGAATTGCGTTTTCCAAACCACCCATCGTCCATGACCAGCATTTCGATTCCGTCCTCCTTGGCTGCTCTTGCGATGGCAAGGAGCTTGTCGGTATCAAAATCAAAATACGTGCCCTCCCAGTTGTTGATCAGGATCGGACGTTTTTTGTCCTTATATTTGCTGCGGATCAGATGGTTACGATAAAAATCGTGGTAGGATCTCGTCATTTTCCCAAGGCCGCAGGCAGAAAAGGTCATAACAACCTCCGGTGCCTGAAAGCTCTCCCCGGGTCCAAGGTTCCAGGTAAACTCCTCCGGATTGATTCCCATCACCATACGGACTAAGTCAAACTGGGACAGCTCCGCCTGCGCGATAAAGTTGCCGGAATAGACAAAGTTCATAGCATAGACGCGGCCCTGCTGCTGCGTCGTTCCCGGCGTAATAAGCGCCGCAAACGGGTGCTCCTGATGACTGGACTTTCCTCTTGCCGAAGCTACGCCCTGCCTGCCATATGCCAGCTCCCTTTTCTGGATCTGCCGCTCCCTGGCCCAGGAGCCATGAAGCGTCAAGAGCTCATACTGCTCATTGTCCATATCAAGGCAGGCACTCAATACCTTTTCCAGCCGCAGCTTTTGATCACCCCTGTTCTCCACACGGACGCTTCGCGTGATGATATCCTCCTTCTCAAAGACTGAATACAGCAAAACAACGTCCACGCCCAGAATTTCATCCCGGCATATCAGCGTGAGCGTCTCCACCTCTTCCTCCGTTCCAAAGGAAGCCGGCAGCCCCTTCAAAGAAGGCTTTCCTTTTGTGATCTCATGCGTGCAATACCGGAATTCGGATCCCATAGAGCCATTCTCGCCACGGATGTTGATGCAGCTCTCCCGGTAATCCCCAATGCCGCCGGAAGGATATTCTGCCGGAAAAAAGTCCAGAAATGCCTCTTTTTCTCTCTCATTCACACCCGGCGTGTACGGCGGTTCCTGCGTCCGCATGAGATAATAGGTATCCTCTGCCAAAAGCCGCTCCCCATAATAGATGTGACCCACATATCCTTCCTCGGTGATCCCGATCATGTAGGTTGTGTTCTTTGTATCCAACCGGAATATTCTGCCGGCCGCATTGTATGCAATTGCCATGTTCGTCCCTCCTGCCGCTGCAATAAAGCCAATCTGCTGATAGATTTTGCCTGCCTAAACAACTATTAACTCCTTTTAATCCGCCTGTCAATGCACTTTCCGATCCCACATCTGTCAAAGGCAGTGTGGTGTGAGAATATCCGGCTACAGAGACGAAAAAAGGCAGCGCAGAGAGTCTCTCTGCGCTGCCTCATACGAGTTCAAAGTTCAATTATCCCAAGGAAACGCTTTCATCAGCGGTTCCTAACTGTGATTTACTGCGATGTCTCTTAATCCGGGATGACAATGGAAAGCTGCGCTGCATCGCTGGCCGCCTTTGCCGTGGCTGCCGTCTGGGTCTGCGTCTGCACCTGCTGGATGGCTGCCGCCTCCGCGGTCTGTGCCTGCTGAAGGGTTGTCAGTGCCGCCTGAGCAGATTCCTGTGCCTGCTGCAGCTGTGTGGTGGCCACCACCTGCAGATTCAGATTGTCCTGTGTCGGAAGCACCGCTGCCGCCTGGGCTGCTGCCTGCGCTGCCACTGCAGCCTGCTCTGCTGCCTTCTGGAGTGTCTGATACTGCGTATAGGCTGCCTGGGTTTGCTGCTGGGCTGCTGCCTGCGCTGCCTGGTACTGTACAAGGATCGCTGCCTGCTGATCCGATACAGCCTTTAGCTGCGCTGCCTGTGTCTGGGCAGCCGCCGTGATGACAACAACGTGTCCATCCTTGCACATGCGAATGATATTGTTCTGACCATCCGTAATGGTCTGGTTCTTAACCATGGCACCGGTTCCGTCAAAGAAATACTGGAGTCCCCCAATGGTCTGCATGCCAAACTGCTTTCTGTAATTCACAAAATAATATGTCTGGCCGTTCTGCGTGGACAGTCCGTTTGCCGGAATGGTGGTAAAGTAATCCTTCAGCACATAGTCCATGTCGACATTGCCGGAGATTCCGGATACCGCGCCGCTGGAGGTGTACTGCCACATGGTACCTGCAATCCCCATGGAGGAGCTGTAATTGGCAATCCAGTGATCCCAGGCTGTGATCCCCATGCGATCTGTAAACCAGTTCTTGTAGCTGTAAACCATCGGCTGATAGCCCGCTGCATAAACCATGCTGCAGAAGGTATTGGCAATGGACTGCAGCTGCGCTGCCGTCAGAACTTTCTGGGAGGAATCCTCAATATCAATGGCAACCGGGAAGGAGATCGGGAGGTTCTGCATGGCCGAGATTGCCAGCTGCGCATCAGCTGCGGCCTCGGCATCCGTCAAGGCATAGGAATAAACGTAAACGCCGACGCGAATCCCTGCCGCATTGGCTGCCACGACATTCTGTGCAAACTTGGTATCCAGGCCGTATTTGATATTGCCGACACGGACCATGGCAAACTTTACACCGCTTGCTGCTACTGCGGTCCAGTTGATGTCTCCCTGATACTGGCTGACATCAATTCCGCTGACGGCCGCCGCCTGCACTTCATTCCCTGCTGCCGGCATAATGGCAATTGCAAGTGCTGCCGCCATTGCCAGCAGGGTCCACTTGATTCCTTTGATGAGATTCCTCACAATCTTCCTCCTACATCATGTTATACTCATACATCTTTCATCGACGGGTCCTGGCGGAGATGTCCGCTGCTGGGACGCCTCTCGGCTCCGTTCGCA
>CAVCWT010000030.1:0-31767 GCA_963605745.1 Lachnospiraceae bacterium | reverse complement strand
TTTGCTTATACAGAGGTTCGGAAGAAGTAACTTCCACATATGGTGGAAGTTACTTCTTCAAATGAGACTGATGACTGAAGGAATGCCCGTCTGCAAAAATTACTTGCATCCCGAACAGCAATGTGATATCGTCTGTTCGTTATGTGGTTCCCGTACTCAGGAGCCGGCACTCCGGTCGGAGGAGCTGTAACAGCAGATCCGGCAGCCGCTTTTTAGTAAAGGGAGAATGTAAGACCCGTGGGAAACGGGCAGAAAGAGGAGACAATGATTACCAAAGAGATGAAAGAAGAGATCGTAAAAGAGTATGGCCGCAAGGCTGGCGATACCGGTTCACCGGAGGTTCAGATCGCAATCCTGACCGCTAGAATCACCGATCTGACTGAGCACATGAAGAAGAACCCCAAGGATTTCCATTCCAACCGTGGTCTGCTCAAGATGGTAGGTCAGAGAAGAGGACTTCTGGATTACCTCAAGAAGACTGACCTTGAGAGCTATCGTGCACTGATCGAGAAGCTGGGCATCAGAAAGTGATTTTACGTGTGTAATAAGGAAGGCGGCGTGCGGGCCGGGTTGTAACCGGTCCGGCGTCGCCTTCTGTGTTGTTCAGATCCTTTCGGTCGGTCCGATCAAGGTGGTAAAAGCCAACGAAAAGGCGGGACGAAAAGGAAATGAACGTAGAATCATAGCATCCGGGGACGAAGGACCCCCGGAAGGAAGAGCAAAGGGTATAACAATGGATTACAACGTAGAGAAAAAAGGTAATTACACCACCTACTCCATGGAGCTGGCAGGACGCACACTGTCTGTTGATATCGGCAGATTCGGCAAACAGGCAAACGGCTGCGCTTTCATGCATTATGGCGAGACCACCGTTCTGTGTACGGCAACCGAGTCCGCAGCACCCAGAGACGGTGTGGATTTCTTCCCCCTGTCCGTAGAGTACAGCGAGAAGTTTTATGCCATCGGCAAGATTCCCGGCGGCTTTAAAAAGAGAGAGGGAAAGGCCAGTGACAACGCAGTTCTGACCAGCCGTGTCATCGATCGTCCGATGCGTCCCCTGTTCCCGAAGGACATGCGCAATGACGTAACCCTTGAGTGCATGGTTATGAGTGTGGATCCGGATTGCCGTCCGGAGCTGGTTGCAATGATGGGCGCACCGCTGGCAACCACCATTTCCGACATTCCGTTTGCAGGACCCTGCGCAGCAACACAGGTTGGCCTTGTTGACGGAAAGGTCATCATCAACCCCAGCCAGAAGGAGTGGGACGAGGGTGATCTGTGCCTCACCGTTGCCTCCTCTGCAGACCGTATTCTGATGATTGAGGCAGGTGCCAATGAGATCCCTGAGGCAGATATGATTTCCTATATCTATCAGGCAGATGCGGTAAACCAGGAACTGATCGGATTCTACAACTTCATCCAGTCCGAGGTTGGCAAGCCGAAACAGGAGTATGTTTCTGTCGCTGTTCCGGAGCAGATGTTCGAGGACATGAAGAAGGTCGTTCCGCAGGAAGAGATGGAGAAGGCTGTCTTCACCGATGACAAGCAGACCCGTGAGAAGGCAGTTGCGGAGATCACCGAGAGACTCAAAGAGGCATTTGCTGACAACGAGGCCTATCTGGCACAGTTGGGCGATGCCGTTTATCAGTACGAGAAGAAGACCGTTCGCAAGATGATCCTCAAGGATCACAAGCGCCCGGACGGCCGTGAGCTGACGCAGATTCGTCCTCTGTTCGCAGAGGCCGGTCTGATCCCGAGAGTGCATGGCTCTGCTATGTTCCACCGTGGTCAGACACAGATCGTGGATGTCTGCACGCTGGCTCCCCTGTCTGACGCACAGCGCGTTGAGGGACTCGATCCCAACGTCACTGAGAAGAGATATGTGCATCAGTACAACTTCCCGGCATATTCTGTTGGTGAGACCAAGGTTTCCAGAGGACCGGGACGCCGCGAGATCGGCCACGGCGCACTGGCAGAGAGAGCCCTGCTTCCTGTTCTGCCGTCCGTAGAAGAGTTCCCGTATGCAATCCGTTGCGTATCCGAGACCATGGAGTCCAACGGTTCCACATCGATGGCCAGCACCTGCGCATCCTGCATGGCACTGATGGATGCCGGTGTTCCGATTAAAAAGCAGGTCGCAGGTATCTCCTGCGGACTGGTAACCGGCGAGACCGATGAAGATTTCGTACTCCTGACCGACATTCAGGGCCTTGAGGACTTCTTTGGCGATATGGACTTTAAGGTAACCGGTACCCATGACGGAATTACCGCGATCCAGATGGATATTAAGATTCACGGCCTGACCAGAGCCATCGTTGAGGGTGCGTTCGCACGCTGCAAAGAGGCCCGCGAGTTCATCATGAACGGCGTTATGACGCAGGCTATCGCAGAGCCTCGCCCGCAGGTAGGCCAGTACGCTCCTAAGATCGACATGATCCAGATCGATCCAGAGAAGATTGGTGAGGTTGTCGGCCAGCGCGGCAAGACCATCAACGAGATCATTAAGAGAACCGGCTGCCAGATCGACATCAGCGATGACGGCAAGGTTTCCGTGTGCGGCACCGATGCAAACGGAATGGCAGATGCTAAGAGAATGATCAGCATCATCACTACGGATTTCTATGAGGGACAGATTCTGGAAGGTGTCGTTGTTTCCATCAAGGAGTTCGGCGCATTCCTTGAGTTCGCTCCCGGCAAAGAGGGAATGGTTCATATTTCCAAGATTGCACCTCGCCGCATCGAGCATGTAGAGGATGTTCTGACCCTGGGCGACAAGGTTCGCGTCATCTGCCTCGGCAAGGACAAGCTGGGCCGCGTATCCTTCTCCATCAAGGACGCTCCGAAGGATGCACAGTAAGACAATATATTCCGGTGTATTCCGGCGGCTGGTATAGCGGTTGTTAAATCGTTACCGTTATTTAACTTTCGCTGCATCAGGTTCAACACAGGCGGCAAAATAACGTCTGCGGCGATCGGCTGCTGCGAATCCATCGGCATGATGCCCTGCACTTTATGATTCTCAAACGGTCACAAAGCGCAGGGCTTTTTACAGGAAAAAACGACAGACACGAATGTTCTGAAACCAGGATTCATTCTCCGGCGTTTCAAGGACAGGAATGAATGAGAATCTGCTCTGCAGACCGCAGATAGATTCAACAAGAGGAACAAAATGAGTACACTTGCACAAGAAATCGAACGCCGCAGGACGTTCGCAATCATTTCCCACCCGGATGCCGGCAAGACGACATTGACGGAGAAATTCCTCCTTTACGGAGGAGCCATCAATCAGGCCGGCTCTGTCAAAGGTAAGGCAACCGCCAAAACGGCGGTATCCGACTGGATGGAGATTGAGAAAAAGAGAGGAATCTCAGTGACCTCCTCCGTGCTGCAGTTCGAATACGATGGCTGCTGCATCAATATTCTGGATACTCCGGGACACCAGGATTTCTCAGAGGATACCTATCGCACCCTGATGGCAGCAGACTCGGCCGTCATGGTCATTGACGGTTCCAAGGGCGTGGAGGCCCAGACCAAAAAGCTCTTCAAGGTCTGCGCCATGCGTCATGTCCCGATCTTTACCTTCATCAACAAGATGGACCGGGATGCCAAGGATACCTATGACCTTTTAGATGACATTGAAAAAAACCTTGGCGTAGAGACCTGTCCTGTGAACTGGCCTATTGGCTCCGGAAAGGCCTTCCAGGGAATCTATGACCGGGAGAGCAACGAGGTCATTCAGTATTTTGATACCCAGAAGGGAACCAAGGAAGGCTCAGAAACCCGCGTCAGCCTGGATGACAAGGATGCCGTTGTTGCCGAAATCGGCGAGGATGCCTACGAGAAGCTGACCGAGGAAATCGGCCTCTTAGACGGTGCTTCGGCAGAGTTCGATCTGGAAAGGATTCGCGCCGGAGAGCTGACACCGGTCTTTTTCGGATCCGCACTTCAGAATTTCGGCGTCGAAATCTTCCTGCAGGCATTCCTTAAGATGGCACTGCCGCCGGTGGCCAGAATCAGCGACGGAACCCCGGTGGATCCGGTGAACAGCGGTTTTTCTGCTTTTGTCTTTAAGATTCAGGCGAACATGAATAAGGCACATCGTGACCGTGTTGCCTTCATGCGTATCTGCTCAGGCAAATATGAGGCCGGCATGGAGGTTCGCCACATGCAGAGCGGCCGCACGCAAAGGCTCTCGCAGCCGCAGCAGCTGATGGCCAGCTCCCGCAAGGTGCTCGATGAGGCCTATGCAGGAGACATCATGGGCGTGTTCGATCCCGGAATCTACTCTATCGGAGATACCCTGTGCCTTCCGGGAGAGCGTCTGCACTATGAAGGAATTCCGACCTTCGCACCGGAGCACTTTGCCAGAGTCCGTCAGATCGATACCATGAAACGAGACCAGTTCGTCAAGGGAATCCGTCAGATCGCTCAGGAAGGTGCCATTCAGGTCTTCCAGGAATACAACACCGGTATGGAAGAGATCATCGCCGGTGTTGTCGGCGTCCTGCAGTTCGATGTGCTGGAGTTCCGTTTAAAGAGCGAATACAACGTGGACATCCGTCTCGAGATGCTCCCTTACGAGAACATTCGCTGGATCACCAAATGCGACGGAGATGTCAAGAAGATTGTCGGAACTACGGATATGAAGCTCGTCAAGGATATGAAGGACCAGCCGCTCCTTTTGTTCGTCAATGCATGGAGCCCGCAGATGGTGCTCGATCGGAACAAGGGTCTGGAGTTGGAGGAATTCTCAAGGAACTAACAGCGCAGACGGCGCCATCGAGCCAGCGGTGATCACCGGAAATATCCGCCTTGGGGACGCCTCTCGGCTCCGTTCGCAAGACCTAGTGGTACTAAGCTCGCACAATACGCTCGCAAGTACCAAGGCTTGCGAAAGGCCCCACGGCCGGATATATTCCGTCACTCGCCGCTGGCTGGAGCACAGACAGCGGACATCTCCGCCAGGACCCGTCGACGTCTGAGATGTGAACTGCCACAAGACATCTGCCTTCGACGGGAGTTCGTTTTTTCCTTGACAATTCTCACCTTGGGGTTATAGTAAAATGTAAGCGGTTACATTGTGTGAGGCACGGCCGATAGGCTGCCGGAAAGGGGTATAGGGATACAATGAAAGCATTCATGGACAAGGATTTTATGCTGCAGAATGAAACAGCTAAGCATCTGTTTCATGACTATTGCGAGAATCTTCCGATCATCGACTATCACTGCCATATTTCTCCGAAGGAGATTTATGAGGATCGTCGTTACAACAACATCGCTGAGGTATGGCTGGGCGGCAAGAACCCGGATGGTTCCTATTTTGGAGATCATTACAAGTGGAGAGTAATGCGCAGCAACGGTACTCCGGAGGAACTGGTAACCGGAGATGCAGATCCGTTTGAGAAATTCAAGGCTTTTGCAGCTGCTCTGGAGCTGGCCATCGGCAATCCGATGTATCACTGGAGCAACATGGAACTGAAGAAGTACTTTGGTGTTACCGAGGCTCTGACAACCGAAAATGCCAAGGAAATCTGGGATCAGTGCAATGACAAGCTGCAGAACGATCCGAACCTGACCGTTCGCGGCATCATCCGTCAGTCCAATGTAAAGTTCGTCGGCACCACCGATGACCCGATCGATTCTCTGGAGTGGCATGAGAAGCTCGCTGAGATTCCGGATCTGGGCTTTAAGGTATGCCCGTCCTTCCGTCCTGACAAGGCTATCAACATTCAGAAGGCTCCTTTCGTGGATTATATCCACAAGCTGGCTGAGGTTGTAGGACGTCCGCTTGAGACTGCAGCGGATGTTGCAGCAGCTCTGGAGGAGAGAGTTGATTTCTTCAAGGCACATGGGTGCCGTGCAACCGATCACGGTCTGGATTACATTCCTTTCGAAAAGGGAACCGAAGAGGATGCCAACAACGCATTCGCAAAGGCCATGAAGGGTGAGACTCTGACACAGACCGAGATCGACCAGTATCAGACCTATATTCTGATGGCACTTGCTCGCAAGTATCACAAAGAGAACATTGTCATGGAGCTCCACTATGGCTGCACCAGAGACAACAACAAACGCACCTACAAGATCATGGGACCCGATACCGGATTCGACATGATCGCTAAGTCCAGCTGCTACAACCAGATCGCAGAGCTGTTCTCTGCACTGGAGGAGACGAATGAGCTGCCTAAGACGATTGTCTTCTCTCTGGATGCTGCTGACTTTAACCAGATCACAACCTGCCTTGGCTGCTTCCAGTCCGATGAGGTTCCCGGCAAAATGCAGCTGGGTGCTGCATGGTGGTTCCTGGATACCAGAGACGGCATGGAAGAGCAGATGCGCTCCTTAGGAAACCTGGGCGTTCTGGGCAACTTTGTCGGCATGCTGACGGATTCCAGATCCTTCCTGTCCTACACCAGACATGACTATTTCCGCCGCATTATGTGCAACGTCATCGGCAAGTGGGTAGAGGACGGCGAGTATCCGAACAACGACGCTTCGCTCAAGAAGATCGTTCAGGGCATCAGCTGCTACAATGCAGATCGTTATTTTGGTCTGGACTGATCGAACTAGTGATGTTAAGAACTGCGGATCGTAGGAGACGCTGACATCGTAATATAAAAGGGGGAGACAGGTGCTGCGGCACCTGCCTCCCTTTTTTCAGGGTGGAGGTGCGAAGGCAAGGTCTCCGATCCACGCAGCGGAGTGAGCGAAGCTACTCCAAGGTACTCGAAAATGGTATTAACCATTTTCGAGTACCAAAATTGAGATGCCGGTGCTAAATAGTTACCCGGATTTATACAGTAACAGACACAGGCTGCAATCAAAACGGCAGGTTGATCTGGTAATTGAGAGATTGTTACAAGAGTGTTACAATGTCTCGTTGGTGCAGTATACTGCAAAAAACGACCAACCGGACAGGAAGAGTTATGAAGAAGACGATATTGGCGGCTGTTGTGACATTGGTTCTGCTGGCGGCTGCGACAAACGGCATCACACTGGCAGAAAGCGGGACAACCGGAGTAAGAGCGGCAGAGACAGCTGCCGCATCTGCAAATACAACGTCTGCTGCGAATACAGCCGCTGCAACATCTGCGGCGGACACGGCTGCGACAGCAACTGCGGCATCCGGACAGACGGCCCTTTTGAATGTTCTCCAGGGTGTGAACACAGACAATGTGGTACAGATGAGCAGTACCTATACCTACACGCAGATGTGCCTGGATACGCTGGCCCTGTGCGCCATCTATCCGGACTATGTAGCCTGTGATGTCGGCGGCTATTCCGAGCAGGGACTCATCATTCCATATATTGTCCTGGGGCACAAGGACGCACCGCACAAGGTCTATGTGACCAGTACCATGCATGCCAGAGAGTACCTCAATACACAGGTACTCATGAAAATGATCGAGAACTACGCAAAGGGCTATGCGGCAGGGCAGTACCAGGATATGCTGGGAAGCACCGTCTATTACATCATTCCCATGGTGAATCCTGACGGCGTGCAGATGGTACAGACCGATAAACGCTTTGCAGGTTGGAAGAACAATGCCAACGGTGTCAATCTGAATCGTAATTTCAGCCCGGGCTGGGAGAATCAGGAAAATACGACCAACACCCCGGATGGGGACAAATTCAAAGGCTATGCACCCGAAACAGAATCGGAGGTGCAGGCAATGATTGCCGTCGGCGGCCTTGAAACCTGGGATTTTGTGCTGAATTTTCATCAGATGGGGAATGTCCTCTATTACGGCTCCCCACTTGCGAGCAGTAGCTACAATGCCTCCTGCCGCAGCTGGGCGAAGACCATTCGGACGGTCAACGGCTACACCATTATGCCCTGCGATACGTCAGAGAGTGCCTGCGGAACGTTTGGAGATTATATCCCGGTGGCCTACGGCTGTCCCTATGTGACGATTGAGACAGACAATTGCCTGCCGCCGAGGGGACAGTCGCATGCGTCGAACGTCTATGCAAGGAATTTTGGCGTTCTGGAGAAGATCAGCCGGACCCTTTCCGGCACATGATGCAGAAAATGTACGGATACCGTTATCAGGCAAACGCTGTACCAGAGAAAGCGTACCCTTCGTGGAGCATAGGAGACACTATGGCACATACATTATCTCATTTGGACGAGCTCGAGGCAGAGGCGATCGGCATCATGCGGGATGTTGCGGCGGAATGCGAGAAGCCGGTGATGCTCTATTCCATCGGAAAGGATTCCTCCGTCATGCTACATCTGGCGCGGAAAGCCTTTTATCCGGAAAGGCCGCCGTTTCCGTTCCTGCACATTGACACCACCTGGAAATTCCATGAAATGATCGAATTCCGGGATAAAATGGCGCAAAAATACGACCTGGACATGCTGGTTTACACCAACGAGGAGGCCGTAGCGCAGGGCATCAATCCGTTCGAGCATGGCAGTGCCTACACCGATATCATGAAAACGCAGGCGCTCAAACAGGCCCTTCGCAAATACGGCTTTACCGCAGCCTTTGGCGGCGGACGCCGGGACGAGGAAAAATCACGCGCCAAGGAACGCGTGGTCTCTTTCCGCAATGCTGAACAGGCCTGGGACCCCAAAAACCAGCGTCCGGAGATGTGGGATCTGTACAATATGCAGCTGGAAAAGGGACAGAGCATCCGCGTGTTCCCCCTCTCCAACTGGACGGAGAAGGATATCTGGCAGTACATCATGCGGGAGAACATAGAGATTGTCTCCCTGTACTATGCCAAGGAGCGGCCGGTGGTAGAACGGGACGGCAATATCATCATGATTGACGACGACAGGATTCTGCCGTATCTGAAGCCGGAAGAGAAGATTCAGATGAAAAAGGTCCGCTTCCGTACCCTTGGTTGTTATCCTCTGACAGGAGGCGTGGAATCCGATGCAGATACCCTGCAGGACATTGTGAAGGAAACGCTGGGAGCTGTCTATTCTGAGCGCACCAGCCGCGTGATTGATCACGAGGCGGCCGGCAGCATGGAACGCCGCAAGAGAGAAGGATATTTTTAAAGAAACGCAAAGGAAGCGTGAGCGGGAACCACATTTACCGAGTTGGAGCAACCAATGAACGAAAACAGCGAAAATACATTACTGAAATTCCTGACCTGCGGCAGTGTCGATGACGGCAAATCCACCCTGATCGGGCACATGCTCTATGATGCCAAGCTCCTCTTTGCTGATCAAAAGCAGGCGCTGGAGCTGGATTCCAAGGCCGGCAGCAATGATGGGGGCATCGACTACTCGCTGCTCCTGGACGGGCTGATGGCAGAACGAGAGCAGGGCATCACCATTGATGTGGCCTATCGTTATTTTACCACCAACAAGAGATCCTTTATTGTTGCAGATGCACCGGGACACGAGGAGTACACACGGAATATGGCAGTGGGGGCCTCCTTTGCAAACCTTGCCGTGATCCTGATGGACGCCGCCAAGGGCGTGCTGATTCAGACAAGGCGCCACACGAGAATCTGTTCCCTGATGGGCATCCGGGATTTTGTTTTTGCTGTGAACAAGATGGATCTCGTTGGCTATGACCGGGCACGGTTCGAGGAGCTGACAAGGCAGATTAAGGCGCTGATGTCGGAGTTTCCGGTGCACTCGTTGCAGATCATTCCGGTGTCGGCCACCAAGGGAGACAACATCACGGAGAAATCCAAGGAGATTCTGTGGTACGACGGACCGACGCTTCTGAATTACCTGGAAGAGATTGAGGTGGAAGGTGGACACAAGGAGGAGGGCTTTTGCCTGCCGGTGCAGCGAATCTGCCGCCCGAACCACACCTTCCGCGGCTTTATGGGAGAGATTAAATCCGGCGCGGTTGCCGTAGGAGACGAGGTGACGGTTCTGCCAAGCCGCGAAACGGCGAGGGTCAAGGAGATCCTTACCGGGTTTGACAGCGTGCAGGAGGCAGTGACCGGGCAGCCGGTCAACCTGACACTCGACCGCGAGATCGATGTGAGCCGCGGGTGCGTGATTGAGAGAAACCTTGGCTGCCAGGTGGGAAATCTTTTTGCCGCTTCGGTCCTCTGGATGGATGAGGCACCGCTCATTCCGGGCAAGAATTACCTTCTCAAGCTAGGAACGAAAAAGGTCCCCTGTACGCTGCAGAAGATCCGCTATCAGGTGGATATCAACACCGGAGAACGGATTCCCACGGAGCAGATCTGCAAAAATGAAATTGCATACTGCGAGATTCTGACGGCAGAGAATATTGTCTATGACCTGTTCGAGAACAACCGGGCACTCGGGGGCTTTATCCTCATTGACCGCGTCTCCAACATGACCTCCGGGTGCGGCGTCGTGCAGGAAATTCTGACCAGAAATACCGAGATCCGCTGGCAGGAGCTGGATGTAACCCGCGACATTCGTGCAAGGCAGAAAAATCAGGAGCCCATCACTCTGTGGTTTACCGGACTGTCCGGCTCCGGCAAGTCGACCATTGCCAATGAACTGGAGAAGAGGCTCACCGCGATGGGACGGCACACCATGCTCCTTGATGGTGACAACATTCGATTCGGCCTCAATAAGGACCTTGGCTTTGATCACGCAGACCGCATTGAGAACATTCGCCGGATTGCCGAGGTATGCCGCCTGATGAATGATGCAGGACTGATCGTTCTGACCTCCTTTATCTCGCCGTATGCAGCGGATCGCCGGAATGCAAAGGAGATCATCGGTTCCGATTCCTTTGTGGAAATCTATATCTCCACACCGCTGGAGGTGTGTGAAAAGCGCGATGTGAAGGGACTGTATCAGCGCGCAAGGGCCGGAAAGATCAGTCACTTTACCGGCATCAGCAGCCCTTATGAAACGCCGGAACATGCTGCGATTACAGTGGATACCACCGACTGCTCCGTGGAGGAGGCAGTGCAGAAGATTCTGGATGCACTGGCAGAAAGGCTGCAGGCACGCTGATGAGACCTGAATTTATTGGCATTGGATTCCAGAAATGCGGCACCACAACGCTCTATGAGCTGCTCTGCCACCACAAGGAGGTGCTCCTGACACAGGATGTGAAGGAGCCAATGTACTACCGCGTGGGCTGGTGGAGAGAGCGCAAGGGGCCTGAGTGGTATGAGAGCCGTTATTTTGGCAAATATGATGAGAACGACCCAAGGCATCCGGGGGAAATCAATGCGGGGCTTGGGGAGAATGGGTGCGCCGCGTGGATTGCTAAGGACTTTGCGGCGGAAACGAAGCTGATCTTCATGATGCGGGAGCCGGTTGGCAGGTCCTTTTCTGCGTACAAATATTTCCTTGCACGGGGTTTTTTCCCAATGCGGTATATGCGCCTCGACCGGAAAAAGGGGCATGCGGCGGCTTTTGATGTCTATGTGCATGACATTCTGGAAAATCCTAAAAAGAGATCGCAGATCATGGAGAGACGGCGCAAATATCTGGTTTTTTCCCAGGGGCTTTATGCACAGCACATCCGGGAGTATCTGCAGTATTTTCCAAAGGAGCAGATGCACTTTATTCTGTTCGAGGACTTTGTAAAGGACCAGGAAAAGGAATGTCAGAAGCTCTATGAGTTCCTTGGGATCGGCGAGGATCCAGAGGTTCCGTACGGCATTCGCAGCAATGAGGGAAACCAGCGGGCGTCAGGACCGATCTGGGGCATGTGGCATTTCCTGTTCACGGCTTTTAATTACTGGCTGACGGAATATCTGTATGTACAAAAGGACCATCCGGTTGCCTACAGACGGTACCGTTATGTGCATGATTGGGTGATTCGCGGAAGCTTTGAAGAGGACCCGGATCATTCCAAGGTGCTGCCCTCGACGAGGGAATATCTGCAGCAGTATTATCAGGATGAAATCCGGGAGACGGAGAAGCTCATTGGAAGGAGCTTGAAGGGAGTCTGGTATTGATTGGTGTTATGAGTTGGACCACGATGCTGGTATGCATTGTTGCGGGGATCGGTGCCGGCGTGGGAACCGGCTTTGCCGGCTTATCGGCAGCGGCCTTTATTGCACCGCTTCTCATCGGTCTCGTGGGCGTTCCTGCCTACCAGGCGACCGCGGTGGGACTAGCCTCGGACGTTCTGGCCTCGGCGGTGTCTGCCTGGACCTATCACAAGGCCGGCAACATTGACTGGAAAAACGGAAGGAGCCTTCTGGCGATGGTCCTTGTCGGAACTGCAATCGGTAGTCTGATTGCCCAGTTCGTGCCGAACGGAACGCTGGGATTCTTATCGATTGCAGGATCACTCTTCCTTGGCGGGCAGCAACTGGGGCAGGTGCTGCAGCACAAGGAAAATACGGCCACCCTGCCATTTCCGAACACGCCGTCGTGGAGAAAGGCAGAACGTATTGTATGCGGCCTGTGGATCGGATTCATCTGTGGCTTTATGGGAACCGGCGGCGGTATGATGATGCTGCTCGTTCTGACGATGGTGATGGGCTATGAGTTGAAGATGGCTGTTGGCACCAGTGTCTTTATCATGACGTTTACGGCGTTGTTCGGGTCTTCGCTGCATTTCCTTTTGAAGGGGCTTCCGGAGAATCCGTGGATCCTTGCGGTGTGTGCATTGACCACGGTGGTGGCGGCCGGGATTTCGGCAAGGCTTGCCAACCGCATGCGTCCTCTTGCGGCAAAGGCAGTTGTGGGTGTCCTTTTGGTTGGCATGGGCATTGCGATGATGGTGTTCAAGGCGCTGGGGCTGAGCTGAGGGGAACAAAGCGGAGATTTCGGAGCCGTGCGATGGATTGCATCCACCGCACGGCTCCGTCGTTTTTGGTTTCCATGACAATTGCATACGAATGCCACATGAGTGTGCGACACAGCAATTCACCGCCCTGGTTTCGGATACGCTGTATTGTTCAGCCAGCCCCTTCAAAACCGAGTCGTGGCGCGCTGCACGAGCTGGCAGGGAACACTGAGCATGTGCGGAACATTGGTGTCGCCGCCAAGGACGGCGATTAAGTGATCCACAGTGTCCTGGCAGAGCTGCCTTGCACGGTTGTCAATGCTGGTGAGCTCCGGCTCGCAGGAAACCGCAAGAGGAGAGTTGTTGTAGCCGATGACAGAAAGCTGCGTTGGAATCTGCAGGCCGAGGGCTTTGGCATATTTAATGGCTCCGACCGCCATCGTATCATCGGTGGCAATGACAGCATCAAAGGACAGAGAATGCTCTGCCAGATCGCGGCGGACACCGTGAATGTCATCCGGGACATAACGTATGAGAGATCTCGGGATGGAAAGAGAGGCTTCCCGGTAGGCCTGTTCGTAGCCGGCACGTTTTTCGGTGGCACTGTAGGATTTGGAGTCGGTCAGAAAGAGAATGTGACGGCATCCTCTTCGCAGCAGCACAGAGACTACCGAGCAGACGGCCTGTCTGTCACAGCTGACAGAGGAGTAGATATTCGTACCTTGCACGACGCCGTTGACAATAAAAACCGGGACCTGCTGCGCAGCGGCCCGAATGTATTCTGTCTCTCGATTACTCTTACCATGACCGGAATAGGTGGAGCCCACGAGAATGAGTGCATCGATATGTTTGGACAGCAGCATTTGAACGTGGGACTCTTTGGAACGCAGCTCAAAGCCGCTGCAGGAGAGAATACAGTCATAGCCATAGCTCTGCAGCTGATTTTCCAGACAGGAAACGGCAAAGGACATGTAGGGATCAGCAATGTTGGGAACCAGAATGCCGATGGTATGCATGGTATGAAGGCCCAGTCCCTGGGCAAAAACGTTGGGAGTATATCCTTCCTGTTCGATGATGGAGAGAACCTTTTGACGAGTTTTGTCACTGACCTTGTCACTGCCGTTGACCACGCGGGAAACGGTGGCAATGGATACGCCGGACAGCCTTGCGATGTCATAAATATTCATGGAGTCCCTCGGATTCTCTCTGGAAGTGCCAAAGAGAGTGTGATGTAAGCGCTTTCAGGGTTATCTTAGCGAGAACCGGAGGAGAATGCAATGAGAAAATCCCCCGGAAGAATGCAATTTACATTCTTCCGGGGGATTTAGATGTGCTCATTTATTCAGCTGCACCGAGGATTTTAATCTTGCCGGGGAAATAGCGGTAGCCATTTCCGGGAAACCTAGATGCAGGGGGAAAGATGTCTGGGATCAATCGCTCAGCCTCTTACGGACTTTACGATTGCAGCAGCCTCAGAAACCAGCTTGGTGATCTCGTCCCACTGACCAGCCTTGATCATGTCGCCCTTTACCATCCAGGAACCGCCTGCACAGAAGATCTTGCTGTTCTGCAGATATTCGGTAACGTTGGAAGCACTGATGCCGCCGGTAGGCATTACCTTCAAAGAGGTGAGTGCTGCGGTGATGGCTTTGATCATCTTGAGTCCGCCTGAAGGCTCAGCCGGGAAGAATTTAACATGATCCAGACCAAGGTTCATAGCTGCGATCATCTCGGAAGGAGACTGTGTGCCGGGGCAAACCGGGATGTCCTTCTCAAGGCAGTACTTTACGATTTCGGGATCCAGACCAGGGGAAACGATGAACTTTGCACCGGCGTTTACAGCACGGTCAACCTGCTCGATGGTCAGAACGGTGCCTGCACCTACCAGAAGATCAGGATATTTTTCAGCCATGATGCGGATAGACTCTTCAGCAGCATCGGTGCGGAAGGTTACCTCAGCAGCCGGAAGGCCGCCCTCAACCAAGCACTTGCCGAGGGGCTCGGCGTCCTTTACATCATTCAGAACGACAACAGGGATGATGCCGATCTCTTCAAATTTCTTAAATACAGCTTCTGATTTAGCAGAATTAGCCATTGTGGGCCTCCTTCATAAATGTATTGATTTTCCGGAACTTAGCGGATCTATTTAGCAGCCGCATCAAGATTTTCCTGCGAAAATCTTGATGCGACTAGCCATGAGGCCGATACTCAAAGGCAGCTTCACTGCCTTTTCCTGTTTGGCCTTGGCCACATGTCAATTCCAATCGCGAATACGCCTGCAAGGAGAGGGTTCACGTTGAAAATTGACATATGCTAAACCGATGCAAATTATCTCTTAACGCGTGCGCCTGCACCGCCCATAAGGCCTTCTACCTCGTCAACGGATGCCATGGAGGTATCACCAGGAGTGGTCATAGCCAGTGCGCCGTGAGCTGCGCCGTAGTTTACAGCCTTCTCAGGATCCTGAGTCGTCATGAGGCCATATACCAGACCGGAAGCGAAGGAATCGCCGCCGCCGACACGGTCCATGATCTCGAGGCCGTTGTACTCCTTGGACTGATAGATCTGGCCATCTGCCCAGCAGATTGCCTTCCAGTCATTGACAGTAGCGGTTTTAACGGTACGAAGAGTAGTAGCGATAGCCTTAAAGTTCGGATATACCTCAGCGGCATGGTCGATCATCTTCTTGTAGCCATCGATGTTCAGCTTCTTAAGACCCTCTTCCTGACCCTCGATCTGCAGGCCGAGGCAAGCCGTGAAGTCTTCCTCGTTGCCGATCATAACGTCAACATATTTAGCGATTTCCTTGTTGACTTCCTGGCACTTCTCAAGGCCGCCGATGGCAGACCACATGGAAGGACGATAGTTCAGGTCGTAGGAAACGATGGTGCCGTATTTCTTAGCAGTCTTGATAGCCTTGATAACGGTCTGGCAGCTCTGCTCGGAAAGTGCAGCGTAGATGCCGCCGGTATGCAGCCAACGAACACCCAGCTCGCCGAATACATGCTCAAAATTCAAATCCTCAGGAGTAGCCTGGGAGATTGCAGTATTGAAACGATCGGAGCAGCCAACTGCACCGCGGATACCAAAGCCGCGCTCTGTAAAGTTCAGACCATTGCGGCAGATGCGGCCGATGCCGTCGGTTTTCTTCATATAGATAAGGGAAGTATCAACACCGCCCTGCTCGATGAAATCCTTTACCAGACGACCAACTTCGTTGTCAGCCAGAGAGGTGAGAACAGCGGTGTCCATGCCAAAGCACTTGTGCAGACCGCGGATAACGTTGTACTCTCCGCCGCCTTCCCATGCGCGGAAGCTTCTTGCTGTGCGGATACGGCCTTCACCGGGATCCAGACGTAGCATAACCTCACCAAGGGATACGGCATCATACTTGCAGGTTTTGGGATCTTTCAGATTCAGTTCCATAGGAGAACTCCTTTCGTGAATTCACAATGAATTCGGTTCCATAATGTGTAACAATAGAGTGGATTGTTTCACAATACGGAACGCTATTCCGCATTGCGGCTTCTCATGAATTCTATTATAGAATTACAGAAAAAGATGTCAATATATGGAAACTAATAAAATAGGGTGTTAAAAATTGGCTATTTCGCCAGTGACGCAAAAAACGAGAGTCCCTTGTCAGAAAGCAGAGCACATGCTAACATGTTCCACATGGTGAAACGCACGAATGACCGTATGAATGTAAAAGTGCAGGACGACCGTTGTGTTTTATTTTTGGAAAAGGAGCATGGGAGGCACCGGATGGATCCGATCAATCAGCAGAATAATCAGGAAAATGATCTCGATGATCCGATCAATCAGAATGATCTGAGTGATCCGGACAGACAGGAGAATCCGATTCAGGTGGCCGGCCGCTTGTTCGGTGCGCTGGAATACCTGGCTAAAAACGGGCAGAGTACGCTTACCGATCTGACGCAGGCGCTGGATCTGAACAAGAGCACCACGCATCGGGTACTGGCTTCCCTGCAGTACATGAATTATGTGCGTCAAGATCCGGAGACGGGACATTATGAGGCAACCTTCAAACTGGTTGATCTGGCGGATCATCTGCTGGAGCAGGTGGATGTTGCACAGATTGTTCGACCCTATCTAAAGCAGTTGTCCGACCGGGCAAGGGAGACGGTTCACTTTGTGGAACGAGACAAGAATCAGGTCATCTACGTGGATAAGGTGGATCCCCACGATCATGCCGTTCCCATGACTTCTTATATCGGCAGCCGGATTCCGTTCTACCGCACAGGGGTCGGCAAGGCGATGATGGCCAATCTGACTGATCCGGAGATTCTGGCCCTCTGGGATTCCTGCACGATCCAGAAAAGGACGGCCTATACGATCACGGATCCGCAGAGCTTTCTGGAGGAAGTCACGGAGATCCGAAGAAAGGGCTATGCACTGGACAACGAAGAAAATGAGGCAGGAGTTCGATGCATTGCGGCGGCCCTTGGCATTGAAGGCGGTGCAAGATACGCGTTTTCTATTTCCGTTCCAATAGGACGCATGGACAATGAAAGGATCCGGGATCTGTCCGGTATGGTTCTCGAGGCTAAGAATGCAATGGATGCCGAGCTCTCCGGCAAGCTTCAGGAGCGCAGGAATTCCAAGCACAGATAACCAAATGTGTTAGCGTGAACACGACAACAAAATTTGCTGTTTAGATGGTCAGGAGGAAGACGAGTGTGTTATATTGAATCTGCTGTGCCCACATTGTATCTACCACAGCGTTTGCAAAATAACTGGCCGGATAACGCAAAATCAGGCAAGTTAATATGGCTAGGTATTTAAAAATCGCTGTACTAGTGATGCGGGGCCTTGACATCATATCGTATGACTCGTACTACGGAAGGAAGATTGCGCATGAAGAAAATCGGAGAAGAGTGCGGCGTATTCGGAATCTGGTCGCCGGTCAAACAGAACCTCCCGATGCTGACCTATTACGGCTTGTTTGCATTGCAGCACCGCGGCCAGGAGGCGGCCGGTATCGCTGTCAATGAGGACGGGGTATTCCGGTATCACAGAGATCTGGGACTGGTGCATGAGGTGTTCGGCCATCAGGAGCTGGATCAGCTCGGAGAAGGGCAGATCGCTGTGGGACATGTACGTTACTCTACGAGCGGCGTATCCAACCGCAGCAACGCACAGCCGGTGGTTGTCCGTCACATTAAGGGCAGCATGGCTTTGTGCCACAACGGGAATCTGGTGAATTCCTATGAACTGCGTGAACAGCTGGAAAATGACGGCTGTATTTTTCACTCGACAACCGACACCGAGGTTATTTCTTATCTGATTACAAGAGAGCGGCTGCATTGCAAATCCATCGAGGAGGCTGTGAATCACGTGATTGGCAGAATTCACGGAGCCTATTCTCTGGTCATTATGTCTCCAACCAAGCTGATCGCGGCAAGAGATCCCAACGGATTCCGGCCTTTGTGCTATGGACAGACGAAAGACGGCTGCATTGTATTTGCTTCGGAATCCTGCGCGCTGGACGCAGTCGGAGCAAAACTGGTCCGCGACCTGAAACCGGGCGAGATCATGGTCTGTGACCGCAACGGCCTTCGTTCCATTGAGGATCATGTCGGAGAGGCCAAAACCTCCATGTGCGTATTCGAATACATTTACTTTGCGCGGCCGGATTCGGTGATTGACGGAGCCTCTGTTCATGAGGCCAGAGTTCGCGCAGGAGCATTCCTGGCACTCGAGCATCCGGTACAGGCAGATGTTGTCATCGGTGTTCCGGACTCCGGTCTGGATGCGGCCCTTGGTTATGCTAAACAATCCGGGATTCCGTATGGCATCGGCATGCTCAAGAATAAATATATCGGCAGAACCTTTATTTCGCCCGGGCAGGCAGCCAGAGAGGACCTCGTTAAGATCAAGCTGAATCCGATCGCAGAGACCATTCGCGGCAAGCGCGTCGTCCTCATTGATGATTCCATTGTCCGTGGTACGACTTCGGCACGCATCGTTCGCCTGGTTCGTGAGGCCGGCGCAACAGAGGTGCATTTCCGGGTATCGGCACCGCCGTTTTTGAATCCGTGCTACTACGGAACGGATATTGATTCGAGAGAGAATCTGATCGCGTGTCAGCATTCTGTGGATGAAATAGCAAAGATTATCGGCGCCGACTCTCTGGGCTACCTTTCCGTTGAGAATGCGCTTAAGCTGGCCGGCGGCAACGAATCGGAGAAGCGTTTTTGCTCGGCATGTTTTGACGGCAAATATCCTACGGAAATTCCGTCGGAGACCGCAAAGGACCGCTTTGAGAGCAAGATTCCGCAGGAGTGGCACGACAGACACGATGCGGCTAAAAAAGAGGTAACTGTTTAGCACCCATCTCGATTTTGGTACTCGAAAATGCCTTATGGCATTTTGCCCAAAAACGACGCCGGGCATCCGGATGCAATAAAGGAAAGGACTGCAGCAGGTCACAGCAGAATGAGAATTGACAAGTATCTCGCAGACATGGGGGCCGGAACCCGGAGTGAGATTAAAAAGAAGATACGAAAGGACGGGGTACGGATCGGCGATGCACGGATCCATGACCCCGGCTTTCTGGTTCCGGAGGAGAATGCAGACTGTCCGGAAATTGAGTTTCAGGGAGAACTCTGGAGCTATGAGCCAGTGGTCTGGTACATGATGAACAAGCCGGCGGGTGTTCTGTCAGCCAGTGAAGATCGGCATCAGAAGACGGTTGTGGACCTCATTACAGAGAGGAAGCGCACAGATCTGTTCCCGGTGGGACGCCTGGACAAGGACACGGAAGGCCTGCTCCTTATCACGAATGACGGAGAGATGGCACACCGCCTGCTGGCACCAAAATTCCACGTGGATAAGACCTATCTGGTGCGCCTGTCGGATACAGAATGCCATTTTACCGGGGAGGATGTCAGGAGGTTCGCAGAAGGCATCCGGTATGATGAGAATTTGACGGCGCTCCCAGCGAGACTGGAGCCTTTGATGACACCGGAGTCTTTGGAAACATCAATAACCCTGGAAAATTCAGGAACAGAATATTCCTGTGAGGCTAGAGTCACCATTCGTGAAGGTAAATTTCACCAGATCAAAAAGATGGTTGCGGCCCTTGGCGATGGAAAAGAGGTGGGCTATCTGAGGCGCCTGTCCTTTGGACCTTTGGCCTTGGATGAGAGCCTGGCACCCGGCAAATACCGAAGGCTCACAGAGACGGAAATACAGCTGCTGCACGAGGCAGCGGGAGAGGTGTATGGCAGAGCATAACGAAAAACAGGACAGCAAGCAGGCAAGAATTCGTAATTTTTGCATTGTTGCGCATATCGACCACGGCAAATCAACGCTGGCCGATCGCATGATCGAGATGACAGGCGTTCTGACAGAACGTGAGATGAAGGAGCAGGTGCTGGACAATATCGATGTAGAACGCGAGCGCGGCATTACCATCAAGTCGCAGGCGGTTCGCTTGATTTATCACGCAGATGACGGAGAGGAGTACACCTTCAATCTGATCGATACCCCGGGGCACGTGGACTTTAACTATGAAGTGTCACGGTCTCTTGCTGCCTGCGACGGCGCCATCCTGGTCGTGGATTCCACGCAGGGCATTCAGGCACAGACACTGGCCAATGTTTACCTTGCCATGGAGAACAATCTGGACGTATTCCCGGTCCTTAATAAGGTGGACCTGCCAAGCGCAAGACCCGAGGAGGTCAAACAGGAAATCGAGGATGTCATCGGCATCGAGGCAATGGATGCACCGGAGATCTCAGCTAAGACCGGCTTGAATGTAAAGGATGTCCTGGAGAGTGTGGTAAAAAAGATTCCGGCACCTTCAGGAGATGCGAGTGCACCGCTGCAGGCACTGATCTTTGACTCGTTATATGATTCCTACCGGGGCGTCATCGTTTTCGTTCGCGTGCGCGACGGCGTCATCCGCAAAGGGACCAAGGTTCAGTTCATGGCCTCCGGTGCAACCGAAGAGGTTGTGGAGGTCGGTTATTTTGGCCCGGGACGATTCATTCCGTGCGAGGAGCTGTCGGCCGGCATGGTTGGTTATTTTACGGCATCCATTAAGAACATTCGCGATGCCAGAGTCGGCGACACCGTAACCGAACAGACACGCCCCTGCAAGGAGGCATTGCCCGGCTATCACAAGGCGCAGTCCATGGTCTTTGCCGGAATCTATCCGCAGGATACGTCCAAATATCCGGATCTGAAGGATGCCCTGGAAAAATTCCAGCTCTCCGATGCCAGCCTTTCCTACGAACCGGAAACCTCGCTGGCCCTTGGCTTTGGCTTTCGGTGTGGGTTCCTGGGCCTTCTGCACATGGAGGTGGTACTGGAAAGGCTGGAGAGGGAATACGACCTGGACATCATTTCCACCGCACCTGGCGTTGTCTACCGCGTCTATAAAACGGACGGCACCATGATTGAACTGACGAATCCGGCCAATCTCCCGGATCCTTCCGAAATCGAGCACATGGAGGAGCCGATTGTGTCGGCGGAGATTATGGTGACTACCGAATATCTGGGGGCGATCATGCAGCTGTGCCAGGAACGGCGCGGCGTCTACCTCTCTACAGATTATATTGAGAAGACCAGAGCCGTGCTCAAATACGAGCTGCCGCTCAACGAAATCATTTATGACTTTTTTGACGCCCTCAAGTCCAGATCCAGAGGCTACGCATCCTTTGACTATGAGCTCAAAGGCTACGTTCCGTCCAAACTGGTCAAGCTCGACATTCTCGTCAATAAGGAAAATGTTGATGCCCTGTCTTTTATTGTGCACGAGGCAGGAGCTTATGAACGGGGCCGCAAAATGTGTGCCAAACTCAAGGAAGAGATTCCGAGGCAGATGTTCGAGGTTCCGATTCAGGCGGCTGTCGGAGGCAGGATCATTGCAAGAGAAACCGTTCGTGCATACCGCAAGGACGTCCTTGCCAAGTGCTACGGCGGCGATATCACGCGCAAAAAGAAGCTCTTAGAGAAACAAAAGGAAGGCAAGAAACGCATGCAGATGGTGGGCAATGTAGAGATTCCAAAGGAAGCCTTCATGAACGTATTGAAGCTGGGTGATGAACAGTAGGGCAGCGGCACCGGCCGCACGCCAGCCATCAGCGGGTCCTGGCGGAGATGTCCGCTGTGGGGACGCCATGCCGATGGCTGATGTCCGGCCAGAAACCGGGTGGCATCGCCTGTGGGAATCTGATATAATCGATTTGGTTCATCGCTCCAGCTCGGAGCGGTAGATAACAAAGATACCAGAACGGCCGGGCAGGAGTCTGCAGGCCGCAGAGAATGAGGTTTGATATGGCAGAAAACGAAGTTCAGAAGAAGAGCACAGAGGACATCGGTACCGTTCGCATTGCAGATGAGGTGGTTTCTGCAATCGTTGCCTATGCAGCCAAGGAAGTGGACGGTGTTGCCGGGCTTGCCGGAAACGCCGGTGATGGAATTCTGAAAAAGGCAGGCATGAAGCGCCCTGCAACCGGAGTTCATGTGGAACTCGAAAACGGCAATGTGCGCGCGGATCTGTCCCTGACCATGTATTACGGGTACAACATTCCGGCAACGTGCAGCACGGTACAGGCAAGGGTTGCACAGGCTGTTGAGAATATGACAGGGCTTCATGTGAGCGACGTAAACGTACGTATTGCAGGCATCTATATGTCAGAGGAAGGCAATCGCGAATCATGAAGAGAACCATTCAAAGAGAACAGATTTTTAAGATTCTGTTCCGGGCGGAGTTCAATGATGTCTCCGAGATGCCCGGGCAGGAGGAAATGTATTTTGCCAGCGGCGACATGGAGTTCACCGAAAAGGACAAAGCTTATATCACGGGGAAGGTGAATGCCATTCTGGCAAAGCTCCCCGAGATCGATGAGATGCTGGCCGGTAAGATGCGCGGGTGGACGCTGGAGCGCCTCGGCAGGGTTGAGCTGGCGATTCTGCGACTGGGCGTCTATGAGATCCTGTGGGACGATGAGGTTCCGGAGGGCGTTGCCATTGCAGAGGCCGTTGAGCTGTCGAAAAAGTTCGGCGCTGAGAATTCCGGCACCTTTGTCAACGGCGTGCTGGCAGGATTTACCAAAAAGGATTGATATGGCAGCCGGAACCGTCTATTCGGTCGGACAGATTAATGCATATGTTGCGAGAATGTTCTCCGAGGACTACCTGCTGCGGCAGGTGACGGTCCGAGGGGAGGTCAGCAACTGCACGTATCATTCCTCCGGCCACATTTATTTTACATTGAAGGATGCCTCCGGTACGCTTTCCTGTATGATGTATGCAGGGAAGCGGTCTGGAGGTCTTTCTTTTCCTATGAAGGAGGGCGACGGAGTTGTCATTACCGGGCAGGTTCGCGTCTTTGAAAAACAGGGCAAATACCAGCTCTATGCCGAACGAATTCTCAGGGACGGCGTCGGCATTCTGAATGAACGATTCGAGCTCCTTAAAAAGAAGCTCGAAGAGATGGGGATGTTCGCGGAGGAGTACAAACAGCCGATTCCACGATACATCCGGCGTCTCGGCGTTGTGACCGCCCCAACCGGGGCTGCTGTACGGGATATCATTCAGATCACCAGAAGGCGTAACCCTTATGTGGAGATCATTCTCTATCCTGCGATTGTGCAGGGAGAAGAGGCACCGGCGAGCATCATTCGAGGCATTCGTGCGCTGGATGCGGCAGGTGTTGATGTCATCATTGCAGGCCGCGGCGGCGGTTCCATTGAGGATCTGTGGGCCTTTAACGAAGAGGCTGTGGCGGAGGCTGTGTTCGAGTGCAGGACGCCGATTATCTCGGCGGTTGGTCATGAAGTCGACACGGTGATTACGGACTATGTGGCGGACCTTCGGGCGCCAACGCCGTCGGCTGCGGCGGAACTGGCGGTATTCGACTGGAATCAGTTCCGGTCTGACCTCCTCCAGATGCAGTCAGATCTTCAAAAGGCGATGCTGCAGAAGATTCGGAGACTCCGGGAGCAGGGAGCACAGCTGCAGACGCAGCTGTGCGGGCGCTCGCCGCTGCGGCAGCTGGAGCTGCAGAGAATGGCAGCAGACCAGCTCCGGGAGCATCTGCAGCATGTGATGACGCGACGACTGGAAAGCGCAAGGCAGGAATTGACAATGCAAGCCGATCTGCGGCATAGGATGCAGGAAGCACTGAGCACTGCAAAGCGTGAACTGGAGCTGGAGGAAGAACTGCAGCGTGCCATGGAGAGCAGGCTTCTTACAAGGCAGCATGAGCTGCAGCTGCTGGCGGCAGGACTGGAGAAGGCATCACCTCTTCATCGCCTGATGGGAGGATACGGCTTTGTAACCGGAGAGAACGGGAGACGCGTTGCATCCTCCCGGGAGCTCGAGGTAGGTGACACCATACAGATCCGACTCTCTGACGGCAGAGTTGATGCCAGAGTGGAGAAAGTCGAGAACATAGAGGATGACAAAAGTGGCACAGCAAGAATTCGTGAATGAAAACGGCGAGGCACTGACCGTGGAGGAAGCCTTCCGCCAGATCCGGGAACTCCTTGGCCGGATGGAAGAGGAGACGGTAACGTTGGAGCAGACCTTTGACGATTATGAAAAGGGAATGCAGCTGCTGCGGTATGCCGGTAACCGGATCGACAAGGTGGAAAAGAAGGTTCAGAAGATGAACGAGGACGGTCAGACCGAGGATTTCTGATCCGCCGCCATACAGCGTGATGTGCAAAGGAGAGATTATGACAGCATCAGAGTTCCAGGAACAGCTGACACAGAAGGTGCAGCAGGTGGAGGATGTGATCCGCAGATATCTGCCCGCACAGGAGGGATATGCGGATCGTGTCATCGAGGCCATGAACTATTCCGTGGAGGCCGGTGGCAAAAGGCTGCGCCCGCTTTTTATCAGGGAAACGGCGGCAATGTATGGTGCAAGGTGTGAGCTCACAGAGCCCTTTATGGCAGCGCTGGAGATGATTCACACCTATTCTCTGGTGCATGATGATCTGCCGGCAATGGACAATGACGAATATCGAAGAGGGCGCAAGACCACCTGGGCTGTCTACGGGGAAGACCTGGCCGTGATTGCAGGAGACGGTCTTTTGAACTACGCTTTTGAAACGGCACTTCGTGCCTATGACGCTGCGGTGAATGAATCCGAAAAGGACAGGGTGTTCGCAGCCATGAGGATTCTGGCTAAAAACGCCGGCATCTACGGCATGGTGGGCGGTCAGTGTGCAGATATTGTCACCGATCAGAATTCCGAGAGCCTGACACCGGACCTTCTGCGCTACATTCATGAGAAAAAAACGGCTTGCCTCATTGAATCCGGCTTTCAGATTGGTGCCGTGCTGGCCGGAGCTCCCAGAGAGGACGTCAAGGCGCTGGGCGCCATTGCGAGCGACATCGGCCGCGCATTTCAGATTCAGGATGACATCCTGGATGTGACAGGAACGCAGGAAGAGCTGGGCAAGAGCATCGGCAAGGATGCTGCAGAAGGCAAGGCAACGTACGTATCCATGTACGGAATGGAGGCGGCAGAGGCGATGGTCAGAACCCTGACAGAGCATGCTGTTCAGACGATGGAAGGCCTGTCGGAGGAGAATGAATTCTTAAAGGAGCTGGTTTTGCAGCTCATGACGAGAAACAAATAGCCTGTTCAGACAGGTTCCTTTGACCGATGCGATCCATCGGTGTTATTAAAAACTGGAACAGGCGGAAAGGGATGCCGCGGAGCATCGGGAAAAGAGCATGAGCAAGTATCTGGATGAAATCAATCAGACGGGAGACATCAAGAAGATCCCGCAGGAGGGGTATCAGGAGCTGGCACAGGAGATTCGTGATTTTCTCATTGAGAAGGTCAGTGTAACCGGAGGGCACCTTGCCAGTAACCTGGGAACCGTGGAACTGACCATGGGACTGCATCTGGCACTGGATCTGCCCAAGGACAAGATTGTCTGGGATGTGGGACATCAGTCTTATACCCACAAAATTCTGACCGGCAGAAAGGATCGTTTTGATACGCTGCGCCAGTACGGGGGCCTTGCCGGCTTTCCAAGACGCCGGGAGAGCGACTGCGATGCCTTTGATACCGGGCATGCCTCCACGTCGATTTCGGCGGGCCTTGGCCTTGTGAAGGCAAGGGATCTAAAGGGCGAGGATTATACGGTAGTTTCGGTCATCGGCGATGGTGCGCTGACCGGCGGTCTTGCCTATGAAGGTCTGAACAATGCAGCCAGACTCGACAGCAATTTCATCATTATTCTGAATGACAACAACCGCTCCATTTCCGAGAACGTCGGCGGAATGTCCCGCTATCTGGAAAGGATCCGCACGTCCAATTCCTATCTGGACCTGCGGGATAAGGTCTATTATTCGCTCAAGGACAAAAGTCCTGACATGGTGGAAAAGATCCGCCGGACCAAGAACGCATTCAAGTCCATGTTCCTGCCGGGAATGTTGTTCGAGAATCTGGGCATTACATACCTGGGACCCATCGACGGAATGGATCCTGTGGCGGTCCGGGAGGCCATCGAGCAGGCAAGGCATATCCGCAAGGCCGTTGTGGTGCATATATTCACCAAAAAGGGCGAGGGGTATCTGCCTGCGGAGAATCATCCGGCGAGATTCCACGGAACGGCACCCTTTGAAATCGAGTCCGGCCTTCTCAAAAAGGCCAGCAAGGTCAGCTATACCGATATTTTCTCTACGGTCATGATCAAGATGGGCCAGCGAAACGACAAGGTGGTAGCGGTCACAGCAGCCATGGAGGACGGAACGGGACTCAAGCGGTTCCATAACATTTATCCGCACCGGTTCTACGATGTGGGCATCGCTGAGGAGCACGCCGTGACTTTTGCAGCGGGCCTTGCGGCAGGCGGCATGCGGCCGGTGGTTGCCATGTATTCCACCTTCCTGCAACGGGCCTACGATGAGATTTCCCATGATGTCTGTATGCAGGATCTGCCGGTTGTTCTGTGTATCGACCGGGCGGGACTCGTGGGTGCAGACGGCGAGACGCATCAGGGTGTGTTCGATGTGTCCTTCCTCTCGACAATTCCGAACATGACGATTACAGCACCCAAGAACAAATGGGAGCTGTCGGACCTAATTAAATTCGCGTTAAAATACGACCATCCTATCGCTATTCGTTACCCCAGAGGCGTTGTGTATGACGGCCTGGAGGAGCACCGCGAGCAGATCGAACTGGGCAAGGCGGAGATGATCGTTCGCGGAACCGGCGGTAAGGAGAAGGGCGTTCTTTTGTTTGCCTTTGGCAGCATGGTGGAGACGGCAGTGGAGGTTCGAGAGATCCTTCTGCCTGCAGGAGTTGATGTCACCATCGTGAATGCAAGATTTGCGAAACCCTTTGATACAAAGATGCTCGAAGAGGAGCTCCCGCAGCACAGACTCCTTGTTACCATGGAAGAGAATGCGAAAAGCGGCGGCTTTGGCGAGCATGTAGAGGCATGGTGCATGGAGCATATGCCGCAGCAAGAGATCCTTACCATTGCGGTTCCGGATGCTTTTGTAGAGCATGGCGCCGTTCCGGTTCTCAAGGAGCATCTGGGAATTGATGCAAAGGGCGTGGCGGCAAGGATTCAGGAATGCCTTTTAAAGGGATGTCCGAATGCAGCAGGATCTGCCGTCGGCAAGGAAGAGTGAATGCGAAAGAGCGTTGCCGTTCACACAGCGGCTGGTCATACCGGAAATCGGCATTAGCCGATGTGTGAACGGAAATAAAAGGACGGAACATGGCAAAAAAGAGATTGGATGTAATTCTGACCGAGGGCGGCTATGCCCCCTCAAGGGAAAAGGCCAAGGTCATGCTGATGGCCGGGATTGTCTATGTCAACGGACAAAAGGAGGACAAGCCCGGAACGACCTTTGATCCGGACAAGATTACCCTGGAGGTGAGGGGAGAGACGCTGCGCTATGTCAGCCGTGGCGGACTTAAGCTCGAAAAAGCACTTGCTGTATTCCCAATTGACCTGCATGAAAAGGTCTGCATGGACATCGGTTCCTCCACGGGAGGCTTCACAGACTGCATGCTCCAGAACGGTGCATCCCATGTCTATTCGATTGATGTCGGCTATGGCCAGTTGGACTGGAAGCTGAGACAGGATGAACGCGTTACCTGCATGGAGAAAACGAATTTTCGATATATGAAACCGGAGGATCTGGACCGGATTCCACAGTTTGCTTCGTGTGACGTCTCCTTTATCTCCCTGTCCAAAATACTGCCGGCGGCAGCCGGAATTCTCCCTGCCGGAGCACAGATGGTATGTCTGATCAAACCGCAGTTTGAGGCAGGACGCGACAAGGTCGGCAAGAAGGGCGTTGTCCGTGACCCGGAGGTTCACAGGGAGGTCATTGCAGCTGCTCTTGGTTATGCTGCGGCAAACGGATTCCGCGTTCTGGGACTCGACTATTCCCCCATTCGCGGACCGGAGGGCAACATTGAATACCTGATGCATCTGGAGCGCATGGCCGAAGGGACCGCAGCAGAGGATGCAGATCAGGAGTCTGTGATCAAAGCGTTCCGGATCCGGGAACTGGTGGAGGCATCGCATGAGACGCTTTGAAATCTATACGAATACGACCAAGGATCCGGATCGTATTTTTGAAAAGGAGGTTGCCTCCTTTCTGATACAGCACGGCGCAGAATATGTCACCTGCGGGGCGGAAGGCCTGCAGGGAACCTTCGAATCGGATCTCGATCCGGAGTGTTGCATTGTCCTTGGCGGCGATGGCACCGTTCTGCGCGCCGCAGCATTGACAAGACGGAGCGGCATTCCGATTCTGGGCATCAACCTGGGAACTGTGGGATATCTGGCAGAGACCGAGAAGGCCAGATGGAAAGAGGCACTGACACAGCTCCTCCAGGATGACTATACGGTTGAGGATCGCATGATGCTGGAGGGATATCGGATTCCCAATGCTGCAGAGCAAGGCAGCAGGGAGCAGAAAGGCACCGATCCAACGTGTCAGCATGCGCTGAATGATATTGTTATCGGACGATCCGGCGCACTCCGCATTATGAATTATGATGTCTATATCGGCGGCAAGCTCCTCAATTCCTATCGCGCAGACGGTATGATCGTCTGCACTCCGACGGGGTCTACTGCCTACAATCTGTCGGCCGGCGGGCCTATTGTGGAGCCGGGCGCAGAGATGATCGTTCTCACTCCTATCTGCCCGCATCAAATCGGGATTCGTTCCATTGTCGTTGCTGCCAGCTCTATGATCGAGATTGTGATCGGCCCGCTCCGTAAAGAGGAGAACTTAAGGGACGTCGGTCAGGGCGCAGAGGCACATTTTGATGGGAATGAGAGAATTGAGCTGCAGGAAGGGGATCATTTCGTAATCCGCAGGTCTAAAGAGGTGACAAGGCTTGTCAAGCTGGAGAACCGGAGCTTTTTGGATACAGTTCACCGCAAGCTCGGATGAAATGTGTGTCACGGCTTTTTCAACTCCCGGCGGGCAGCAGGATATGCTGCCGCCTTTCATCTTTGTCATAGAGTGAACGGTAAGTTTGAGAAAGGGTAAACATGGCTGTAAAAAAAGACAGGCTGCAGCGCATCCTGGAGATTATAAAGGAGAAGGATGTCGGAACCCAGGAGGATCTGGCCGGGATTCTGCGCAAGGAAGGATTTGATGTGACGCAGGCAACGGTTTCCCGCGATATCCGGGAGCTGCGGCTGCAGAAGGAACGAACCGGCGCGGGGGAGCTGCGTTATGTTGCTGTTCCGGAAGGAGAATCTGCACAGCTCATTGGCAGGTACAGCAGAGTTATGAAGGATGGCGTCGTATCCATGGATCAGGCGCAGAATATTCTCGTCATCAAGACGGTTTCCGGCATGGCAATGGCCGTTGCCGCAGCACTGGATCACATGGCCTTTCATGAGGTGGTGGGCTGCATTGCCGGAGATGACACCATCATGGTGGCGGTGCGGACGGCCAAGGAGACAACACAGCTCATGGAGAAGCTGCAGGAGCTCATTTAAGCCAGATACGTCATGATGCCGGGGTCAAAAGTCCTTTTGACCCCATGATACCCGGATTGCTCCGCGCATTGCGCTCCCGCAATCCTCAAAACATTCGTAATCCGCTCATTTTTCTGCGAAAAATGGCTACTTACTCATGTTTTGGCGGGGCCCAAGGTCAAAGCTCCTCATGAGAGCAAGCTCTCATCGGAGCTTTGGACCTTTTGACCCTGGTATCACGTCATATTAACTTACCGGATTTTGCGGGTAACACGCATCAAGATAATGCTGTATTATCCGGCTGGTTATTTTTAAAAACGGTGTGACAGACTACCAGACCGTGAGGGTGGAGGGAACTGCGCAATGCTGTTGGGAATGCATGTAAAAAATCTGGCGCTCATTGAAGAGGAGGAGATCTCCTTTGCCGGTGGACTGAATATCTTGACCGGTGAAACCGGTGCCGGCAAATCGATCCTTCTGGGTTCGGTCAATCTGGCCCTTGGAGGAAAGGCAGATAAGAGCCTGATCCGGACCGGAGCCGACTATGCTCTGGTGGAGCTCTTTTTCAGCGTAGATCAGGACAGGCAGCGGACAAAGCTAAAAGAACTCGGCATCGAGCCGGATGAGGACGGCCAGATTCTGGTCAAGAGAAAGCTCTTTCCTACAAGGAGTCAGTGCATGATCGCCGGCGAGACCGTGACCACGCATCAGATGCGGGAGCTCTCGGAGCTCCTCATGGACGTCTACGGTCAGCGAGAGAACCAGCGCCTTTTGCGGCATGCTGCGCAGTTGGAGGTAATTGACGAATATGCCGGCGAACAGACGGCGGACCTTCGCAGCAGAGTTCGCAGCGTCTTTCGCGACTACAAAGAACTGGAAAAGCGCTGCAGGGAGGCAGAACTGGATCCCGCAGCAAGAGGAAGAGAGCTGGACCTTATCACCTATGAGGTGAACGAGATTGAAAGCGCCGCACTGAAAAAGGGCGAGGATCAGGAGCTGGAGGAACGCTACCGGACGATGTCCTCCTTCCAGCGGTTAAATGAAGCCGTGCAGCAGGCCGAAGGCCTTTTGGGAGGAGGCGAGGAGAGCGCTTGTGAGCAGCTGGGAAGGGCCGTTCGTTGTTTTGCCAAGGTGCAGGGAATTGACCGGGAGCTCGATGAGATCATCGGGCAGCTCGCGGAGCTGGACGGACTCATGTCCGATGCGGTGCGGAGCCTTGCAGACTATGGCAGCTCTCTGACCTTTGATCCTGCAGAATTTGCCGAGCTGGAGGAGCGTCTGGACCTTGTCAATCATTTAAAGGACAAATACGGCGGCTCCGTCCATACGCTGGAGGGGGTTGCAGCGGCGCTGGAGGAGAGGCAGAACCGGATTGAGGAGCTGACGGATTACGAGAATCGGAGACAGCAGCAGGAGAAGGAGTTGGCACGGCTCCATGAACAGCTCCTTTCGCTGTGTGAGGAACTGACGACAGCGCGCGAAAAGGCCGCAGAGGAGTTCCGGCAGCAGATGACAAAGGAGCTCCTGGATCTGAATTTTAACCAGGTGGACTTTCGCGTGGAGTTTGTCAGCGGCAAGGAACAGCTCTCCCAGAACGGATGGGATGATGTGACCTTTTATATCTCAATGAATCCGGGCGAGCCGGCGCGGCCTTTGGATACCATTGCGTCCGGCGGTGAGCTCTCCCGTATCATGCTGGCACTCAAGACGGTCTTTGCCGGGAAGGACGATATTCATACGCTGATCTTTGATGAGATCGACAGCGGCATCAGCGGACAGACGGCCTGGAAGGTCGCACAAAAGTTAAGGCGCCTTTCTGCCGATCATCAGATTCTGTGTATTACGCACCTCCCGCAGATTGCGGCGATGGAGCAGAGGCATTTCCTGATCGCCAAGGAATCTGAGGATGGCAGGACGGCAACTCATATCCGCACACTGACCGAGGAAGAGAGCGATGAAGAGCTCGCGAGGATGATGGGCGGAGCCAGCATCACGGAGACGACGCTGGAGAATGCAAGGGAGTTAAAGCAACTCGCAAATTCCTGATGGAATTTGCTCCTTGCCTGGAGTGATTGCCGCCTTTGGCGCCAATGCACTCCGCGCATCGGAGAAACCGCATGCGCGGATTTCTCCTCGCAACTCGCAAATTCCTGATG
>CAVCWT010000029.1:0-32817 GCA_963605745.1 Lachnospiraceae bacterium | reverse complement strand
CTACTGCTGCATCCGTTGAAACCTCCGAGGCTCCTGTAGAAGCCACTGAGGCTGCTGTAGAGGAGACAACAGAAGAATCCTCTGTTGAAACCACCGAAACTACCGAAGCCGCAGAGGACGCAGAGGCCGACGAGAACGGCACCCACATTGTGGTTGATCACGGCGGCAATGAGGTTGAGGTTCCCAACAAGATCACGAAGGTCGTCATCGATCAGATCCCGATCCTGTCCACCTACATGGCATATTTCCAGGGCAGCGCTCCCAACATCGTTGGATATTGCGGTTCTTTTAAATCCGTCATCTCCGACACGGTGTTAAAGAACATCGCTCCGGAGCTCCTTGAGTCCTCTGACACCGTTTACGCACAGAGTGATCTGAACATTGAGGAGATCATGAAGCTCGAGCCCGATGTCATCCTCTACAATGCCGGCAATTCCGAGCATGCAGAGATCTTAAAGGCCAGCGGCATCCCCTCCATCGGCTTTGCGACCGTTGGCGCTGAGACCGCAGCAGATCCCATCGAGCGCTATGAAGAGTGGTTGAACCTCCTCGAGGATGTCTTTGGCGAGGAAGGCAAGACCGACGAGTTCGTTGCAGCAGGCGATGCCATCGTAGCAGATGTTGAGGCAAGAATTGCAGAGATTCCCGAGGATGAGCGTCCCAGTGCCATGATTCTGTGGAAATATTCCGACGGCGTTCCGATGGTTTCCGGTCAGGGAACCTTTGGTAATTTCTGGCTGCAGCACCTTGGCGTTACCGATGTCGCTGCCGAGAGCAAAGGCTTTGCACAGACCAGCATGGAGCAGGTTTACAGCTGGGATCCCGATATTCTCTTCCTGGACGGCCCTGGACTCCAGCCTCTGAAGGTTGATGATGTCCTTAGCGGCAATGTTGACGGCGCAGATTTCTCCACTCTCACTGCTGTTCAGAACGGTCGTGTTTATAACACAACACTCGGTATGTGGAACTGGTTCACTCCGAACCCGGATGCTCCTCTCGTCCTTGCATGGCTTGCCTGCAACACCTATCCGGAAGCCTTTGCCGATTATCCTCTTGAGGACACCATCAAGGAGTACTACAAGACCTGGTACGGCTATGATGTGACGGACGAGGAGATGGAAGAAATGCTCGAGTACTGATTCTCCTCTGACTTCGTTTACAAAAGCAAGCACCCCGCATCCATTTGCAGGGGTGCTTGTTTTAGCACTCGCATCGAAGGTTTCCTTCGGAAAACCTCGATGTGGCTGGCCGGGATTTTTACAGCAATAGATACTTATTAAGAAAGAAACGCTATTTCCTATGAAAGATACTCTTTGGATTAAAAACGGACGCTTCACGCCGCTGGCCGTCGTCCTCATGCTCCTCTTGCCGGTGGTTACCGGCATTATCTGCCTGTGTTTTGGCCGCATGAGCGTCCCCGTAAAGGATGTTCTGCAGGCCCTTGCGTCTGCCTTTACCGGCAGTTCTTCCGGCTCACAGAACTACTCCATTGTCATGAACCTGCGACTTCCTCGCATTCTCATGGCCATCATCGTCGGCGCAGGCCTCACCGTGGCCGGTGCAACCTTTCAGGCGCTCTTCTCCAACCCGCTCGCAACCCCCGACATTCTCGGCGTTACCAGCGGCACCTGCGTTGGAGCGATCCTTGCTATCATCCTCTCCTGCAACACGCTCGAGACACAGCTCATTGCCCTCGTATTCGGCCTGGCATCCGTTGTTTTCACGCTCAAGATTGCCGGCAAAAACGACGGCCGCTCCATGGTCTATCTCGTGCTGGCCGGCACCATCGCTTCCTCGCTCTTTAATGCGATCGGATCCTTGTTAAAATATACGGCCGACCCGCAGGATAAGCTCCCGGAGATCACCTACTGGCTCATGGGAAGCTTTACGAGTGCGAGCTACAAGGAGATCCTCATCGGCTCGCCCCTCATCCTCATTGGCATCGTGCTCATTTATCTGCTCCGCTGGAGGCTCAACATCCTCTCCCTGAGTGATGATGAGGCGAAGGCGAGCGGCATCAACATCAAACAGACCAGGATGCTGTTCATTGTATCCTCCACGCTGATCACCGCTTCCGCCGTTTCCATGTGCGGACAGGTCGGCTGGATCGGCCTTCTCATCCCGCACTGTGCGAGAATGCTGGTCGGCAGCAACAACCGCTACGTCATTCCGGTGAGCCTTAGCCTTGGTGCCTGCTTTATGATCCTCATCGATACACTCTCGCGCACCGTCAGTATCATTGAGCTGCCGCTGTCGATCCTGACCGCCATCATTGGTGCGCCGGTATTTATTTCACTGCTGAACAAGACGAGGAGCAACCTGCGATGATATTAGAAGTGCAAAACGGCTGCTTTGGCTATCCCAAACAGCCCATTATTCTGGAAAACATCAACCTGACGCTGGACGAGGGACATATTCTTGCGATCCTGGGCCCCAACGGCATCGGCAAAACAACGCTCCTTAAGTGCATGATCGGTCTGCTCCCCTGGCACAGCGGAAAAACACTCCTGTACGGCAAGGATCTGCATTCACTCAGCCCCAAAGAGCTGTGGAGCACCATCTCCTACATCCCACAGTCTCACGGATTTGCCTTTTCCTATACCGGCCTTGAGATGGTATTATTAGGGAGAAGTGCACACCTTGGAACCTTCCAGCAGCCCGGCAAAAAGGAAATGGAGATGGCAAAGGCCATGATGGAACGGGTCGGCATCACCCACCTTGCGAACAAGGACTGCAACCGCATGAGCGGCGGTGAGCTGCAGATGGTGCTCATTGCCAGAGCTCTCATCAATGATCCAAAGCTGATCATCCTGGATGAGCCGGAGACCGGTCTGGATTTCCACAATCAGATTCTGGTGCTGAACATGATCGAGCGTCTCTCCCACGAGGAAGGCATCAGTGCGATCATGAACACACACTATCCCACCAACGCTATGACTGTGGCCGATGAAGCGCTGATGCTCAACCGCAAGGGCGAATTCTTTTACGGGACGGCTGCCGAGGTTCTGAATGAGAAGAACATTTCTTATTCCTTTGATGTGCAGGTTGTTGTCAATGAATTCCCGTACGAAAACCGCACGATCCGCAGCATCGTGCCGGTTGCACTGCAAGGAGACACCAAATGAGCAACGTTCCTTTTACCATTGCCGGCATGCGCCCCATCCGGGACGGCATGACCATCTCCCGTCCCGCGCACCTTGGACAGGAGGTTCCGGTTACCTGGTTCTCGATGGGAGGCGGCACCTCCATTACTCCCGAGAGCTATGACTGCACAACGCTTTATCTGGGGGCCGAGGGGAGCGGCAATTTCCTTCTGGGGCCAATTGGCACGAAGATCCCCATGCACCCCGGCGAGTTCCTTTTGGTCTCGCCCCGCACACTTTGTGGTACAGAGACCGAAACCGGTCTTATTTATACCGAAATCATTTTAAAAAAGGAGAATTACACTATGAACAATCTGATTAAGGCAGGACAGCCCACCGAGCTCAAGGACCTCATCTCTTACGAGGAAGGCAGCATCGCAAACCTCGACATCGTCCATGCAGACAACATGAAGTTCGTCCTCATGGCTTTTGATGAGGGCACCGGACTCACACCCCACCGCGCTCCCGGCAACGCCATTCTGACTGCCCTTGAGGGCAAGGCCATCATCGGCTACGAGGGACAGGATTATGAGCTGAATGCCGGCGAGAGCTTCCGCTTCGACAAGGAAGGCCTGCACAGCGTAACGCCGCAGGGACGGTTCAAGATGAGCCTGCTGCTGGTGATCGAGTAAGGTTTACCGATAGCATCCCGTCAAAGCCTGACGCCGGTAAGCGTGTAAGAGCTGCCGATAGCATCCCGATAATTTCTGGCACCGGTGAGCGTATAAGGCACTCAGGTAAAATCGCATAACAGATTGTGCACCGTAGGTGTACAAAACAAGCGGCTGCCGCTCATCCTGCAAAGGGTGATTGGCAGCCGCTTGTTTTACCTGCTATCCCTCCGAACCGTTACGCTTCCTTTCGCCGAAGCGTTTTTCTCTCCAGTAGCAAATACAGCATAACAGAATAGGCAATCGTCATCAGAACAGTGAACACCGCCTTCCTGCCAAAGCTCTGATCCCGCAGGCAGACAAATGCCAGAATCAGTGCGGTCCAATGCGTCAGGTACACATACAAACTCATTTTCCCCAGAAAATCAGTAGCTCTCCTTGGAAGACCTGCCAGCCTTCCGCTGATTGGTCCTGTTCCCAGCACGGCGCCGGTCACAACAACGCACACGGGAATGAGGAAGAATATCGCAGAATCATTCTCACCGCAAAAGGCCAGAAAAACCATGAGCAGCATCATGGCCCAGCCGGCGATATCGAGCAGAGCATACCCCCGCGAGCTCTCCAATTGTCTGGAACGGATGTAACGATAGACGCTGTAGCACAAAATGCCGCAGCACTGACCAGCAAACGCTCTTACCAGAGAATCCGGGATTCCAAACAACGTCCCGATCCCGACATTCAGTGTTCCGTAGCTTCGCATAAAGCCTGCGTAGGTTACCAGAATACTCAAAGGGCAAATGATCAAAACCAATGCCCTGCGATAATATCTGGCCAGTGGATACAGGAGCACCAGCGTAATCATCATTGCAGACAAATACCATGTCTGCCCCAGTAGAAAATCCTTATTGAATTTCGGCTCCGGAATCATCCCCGCGCATTGTAGCAGCAAAAACTCCCATTTAAAGTGCCACAGCTTCTCCGCAATCCCTCGCACCGTCGCAATGTGATTCATGCAGCAGTACACGATAAAGTGCAAGGCATTTACAATGCACAAGGCAGGAAAAAAAGTCCGAACCTTACGGCAGAGATAATCCAGCACATTTTCCTGTGATTCATCCGTCAATCGATCGATATGCTGCATCAGGAAAAATCCGGATATGACAAAAAACGTCTCCACCACAACGGCCATTCCATCAAGTACACCGGACTCCCCGGCCTGGCCAAACTCACTGATGTGTCCGGCCACAACCAATACGGCCGCCAGAAATTTAATGACATCGATGGTTCCGCAGCGATTGCACCCTCTACTGTCCGAAGATCTGCTGCCGCAATTTGCAAGTTTTGTCATCGCTCTCTTTCCTTTCTGCCGTACGGTCCGAATCCATTCCGGCATGTCGCTTTCTATAACTATGCTGCATCAATCCATCGGGGTTTGATTTCCCATTTTCTTAAAGCTTACAAGACATTCCAATTGTTGTATTTTATTTAACGTATGTCAAACAGGTCAAGTGAGCAGCTTGCCAGCTCTGCAAGTACACCGACATAGAAAGCGGCTGCCGCTCATCCCATGAGGGTGAGCGACAGCCGCTTTCTTGTTCTTCCCGCAGTCAAACCCAGACTTTTGATTCTCAGATCTTACTGCTTCATCATATCAAGCACCCACTGCGGCGCAAGGACCGGCAGCTCCGTGCCGTTTTTCTTTGCTTCCCTGTACGCTTCAATGGTCTTTCTGCGATTCTGTTCATAAGCAGCCTTCGTCTCTGCCTCTTGCAGAACCACATCAATGTACTGCCTTGGAATGACGCAGACACCGTCTGCATCTCCTACTACAAGATCCCCGGGTTCTACCTTTACACCGGCACACATAATGGGTGTATTGATGTTCCCTTCGTTTTTCTTAATCGGTCCGCAGGGCATGAATCCCTTGGAATAAACCGGGAAGCCGAGCTCAATATTCCCTTCACGGTCTCTGGTATATCCGTCGATCACCATTCCCTTGAAGCCGACCGCCTGGCATGCCCCCATGATCAAATCGCCAAAATAAGCCCGTTTGTTATAGCCCTTTCCGTCGATTACCATCACATAGCCCTCTGCATCAAAGCTATAGCTCGCCACATGAATCGGAAAATTATCTCCATCGGAGGTTTCCACCGTAAGCGCCGTTCCGACAACATGCATGCTGCGATCCACAGGCATAACCTCTGCATCCATGCAGCCGCCGTTCGGAATCTCGATTTTTGCCTTCTTCGCGCCATCCAGCAGCAGCGCTACACCAAGCTTTTCCGCTCTTTCAATAACCTCCTTTGGCAGAAGAGGCGCACATTCCTTCATCATCCCTTTATCTCCTTCTTATGTGACATTTTGAAATAAACAAGCAGTACCGCAGTCACTGCAAGACCCGCGATCCCTGCGACGGTAATATGATTGCACAACAGCAGCACGCATGCGGCAAAAAGAAGGACTCTCTCCACCTTGTTCAGATCCCGGAAGGCCCAGCCAAATACCGAAAATGAGAGGACGCAGCAGCCAAGTGCCGTCAGCACAAAAGTGACTGCTACACCGACATCAAAGCCAAAGGTGCCGGTTGCTGCATGATACATAACCAGGTTGTTGTTGAACAGCATGACAAACGGAATGGTGAAGCCGGCAATGGCAAACTTGACAGCCTGAAGGCCTGTCTTCCACATGTCTCCTCCGGAAATTCCGATTGCTGCAAATACGGCCAGCGCAACCGGCGGGGTAATTGCTGCGATAACACCAAAATACAGCACAAACAAATGCGCAGATGCCAGAGAAACACCCAGTGCCACCATTGCCGGCGCTACCAGTACTGACAAAATGATGTAGCAGGCTGAGGTCGGAAGGCCCATTCCCAGAATGATGCACACGACAGCGGTAAGAAGACCCATGACAAGGATATTCCCGCCAGCCAGCATCGTGATGATGGTAGAGATCTTCAGTCCAAGACCGGTAATGTTGATTGCACCTACAACAACACCTACAACCATGCATGCGATCGATACACTCATCATGGAGCTTGCCGCATCCCGGCAGAGCGCCACGATATTTTTCAAGGTGAAACGCTTATAATCCGTGATCAGGCCGATGATTATGCAAAGGAGAATCGTGTAAAGAGCTGCACGCGCCGTACTGACGCCCTTAACCATCAGCGCAATCAGCACAATAATCGGAACAAAGTAGAACCAGCCCTTTTTGAGAATCTGACCTGCGGTAGGATCCTCCGGCTTTCTCTCGATAACAGGAATTCTCTTACGATGCGCATAGGCAATGATTCCGGTTGATGTCGTCAGATAATAGAGAACCGCCGGGAGCAATGCCGCCAGGCAGACCGTGCCGTACGGAATCGAGGTTGCATCTGCCATCAGGAAGGCAACGGCACCCATAACCGGGGGCATGATCTGGCCGCCGGAGGCAGCGGTTGCCACAATGCCGCCTGCCGTGTCCTTGTCAAACCCGGTTTTCTTCATCAGCGGAATCGTGAAGGTTCCTGCTGTCACAACGGTTGCTGCACCAGAACCATTTACCATACCAAGGAGCATGCTGGAGTATACTGCGGCCTGTGCCGGTCCGCCTACAATGTTTCCGAATGCCGCCGAAGCAATGTCTACGAAGAACTCACCGGCTCCGATAAAGCTCAGAACCGAGCCGAACAAAACGAACAGAAAAATATAAATGGCCGCTACATTTAATGCACTTCCGAAGAGTCCCTCACTCGAAACCATCAGATAGGTTGCCATGCGGTACATGGATACTCTGGCCGTCTCCAACGCACCCGGCAAATAAGAGCCGTAAAAGGTGTAAACCAGGAACAGCAGGCAGAGTCCCGGGAGTATGCTGCCCAGTGCCCGGTAAGAGACATAGATTGCTGCACACACAAACAATACAGAAATAATCTTCTGGAAATCCGTATACAGCATGGTCGTTGCCACATTGGAATTTCTCAGAACTATGACCTCGTGGGCTGCGACTACCGTCAGCACAATCAGGCACACATCCACAATCTTTCCCAGCTTTGAGGGCGCCATTTTAACCAACAGGAAGAAAATGATGATCATTGCGCCGTGATACACCGACTGCTCCGTGTTATTCAATGTCAAAAAAGGAGATGCCGCCAGCAAATGAAACGCGCATAAGGCAACTGCAACCACGGAGGCCAAATGATAACTCAGTTTGTCCAATGGCTTTTTCGTGCCGTTTAAAGCAGAACTTTTAGAATCCATATTGATCATTCTCCCCTTCCTACTGTATAATTCCGGCTTCCCGATAATATCTTGCTGCGCCGTCATGGAGCGGGATATGTTCGGTTGCAATTGTCTCCGGCCCGATCTGGCGCGTTGCATCGTTAGTATCCTGATAGGTGTCCAGAGATTCCATCATTCCCTTTACAAAGCTATAGATCAGATCCGAATCTGCCTCTGCAGAGCAGAAGATCGTTGTCGCATATCCCAGTGTCTGCACATCCGATTCGTTTGACTGATGCTCGTAAGTTCCGACCGGTATCGTTGCCGGATTGATAAACGGGAACTCTGCAACAATATCATTGACTGCTTCATCCGAGATCGGAAGCATACGAAAGGCCGTTGTTGCTGCTGACTGCTGAATACCGGCAATCGGATAGCCGCCTGTCTGGAATGCAGCGTCAATGTCTCCATTGGCCAGTGCCTCTGCAGACTCCGCATAGTTCATGTAATACGGATGAATATCATCCATGGTGATCCCATATGCGTTCAAAATCTTCTCATTGATGAACAGATACGATGTTCCCTGAGAGCCGACACATACCTTCTTGCCCTTCAGCTCAGAAATGTCCTTGATCCCGCTGCTTTCCGTTGTAAAGACGTGCAGCTGGGACTGATACAAAGACGCCACCTCTCTTAGATCCTCCTGCGGGCCTGCATTTGCATACGACATGGTTCCGTGATATGCACTGTAGATTGAATCGCAGTTTGCCATTCCAAGGTCAATATCCTGATTCAACGTCATGGAAATATTCTCATTGGATCCCGATGTTGCCTGAACATTTACATTGATCGGGCTCGCCTTTGAGACCGCATTACCGATCGCTGCTCCAACATAATAGAACGTACCCGTTGATGATGCCGTACCCAGCGTCAGCGATCCCGAATAAGTTCCGTCCGCATTCGTGATCTTCCGTGCAACATGGCCTTCTCTGTTCTGGAAAAAGGCAAGCACCAATGCTGCAATCAGGATCACATATATTGCTCCCACAATTTTCTTTTTCATCGCAATCTCCAAGCCAATTCGCTTACTCGTCTTTACACCAGTTCATCGCCAGCTACCGGGAAAAAGCTCGAAAAGCTCTCTCCGTATTTATACTCCTGATTGCCGGAGATTCTTCTCAGATGATTTCCTCTTAAGTTTGCTCTTTCCGTGTAGTACTGGATCAGATGGTGCTGTGCCTGGAAGCACTGCATTGCCTTCACCTTTTCCTCGTATACCTCTGTGATATCCACCAGCTCTCCGGGCACGAATCCCGAAAGCTCGGTCTGGTGCGGCTCGAATCCGAACAGACGCATCTGCTTGGTTGTCGGAAGTCCCTCTGTAATCACGCCTCTGGAGTTTGCCTGAATCGAGCACTCGAATACAAACTCTGCTACCGCATTGTGATCAGGATTCAGAATGTCCTTTCCGTTTCTGTCATGTGTGATGATGATGTCCGGTCGAACGCTGCGGATCTTCCTCACCATGCGATCCCTGATCTCCTCTGTCAGATAAGGGCTCATCGGATAATCCGGCAGATCCCAGAACTCAATATTCTTAATTCCCAGAATCTCTGCTGCCTTTGAAGTTTCTTCGAGGCGGTTAGCCTTGACTGATTCATAGGTTGCGCCTTCCTTTTTCCACTGTGCGGCGCTCTCTCCCCTGATTCCGAAGCTCAGAACAACAACATGAACATCTGCGCCGTGCTTAATGTATTTTGCGATCAGTCCGCCGGAACGCCATACGTAATCCGCCGCGTGTGCACTGACAACAAGAACCTTCTTTCCCTCGATCATCGTAATTCTCTCCTTTTCCGTCTATTTATGTTTACTGCATTCCTGCAATTAAGTGTTCGTTTATTCCTTCCCAAGAAGCCATCTCGGATTGGTTACCGCCATCGCTGTAATATCCTCTTCTGAGAAACCTGCATCCAGAAGTCTTTGTGCAAACTCCTCCATTCCCTCGTCCGGATAGCAGAGCTTGGTATTGCCAAGATCGGTTCCCATAATGCAATTCTCAGCTCCCACCTCACGAATCATCTCTGCGATGGTATCGAATTCTGCCTTACCGGTTTTCCAGGTGGTATAGCAGTGCTCGCACTTGGCCCCATAGGAAATAAAACGCTTCTGATCTTCCACTGAGTAGTATGTCGTCGGGAAGCTTACATGCGTGATCACGATCTTCTTAACCCCTCTTTTGGAAGCTTCCGGAACAAGCTTGTAAGCTTCCTCGTGAGAGATGTGACCGGTTGCCAGAATCATGTCATATCTTGCAATGATATCCAGGATGTCCAGAACCTCCTTTTTCAGCTCGCCGTTCTCGTCCAGACAGTTAAGCGTAGGAGTCTCGATGCCTTCTTCCTTCATTTCAAGAATGATGCTTGCCCAGAACGCCCTCTTCTTGTTCGGATTGCCGTCAAACTGATACGCCATTTCATGCTCATTGTCACAGGTAGGGAACCAAACAAGCTTTACCCCTCCTCTGGCGGCCATCTCAACCGCAGTAGGATTCAATCCGCCTACTGCACTGTTCAATGTGATGGTTCCTACCGCATCACATTCCGGAAACATCTTGTTGATCAACTGTGCTCTTCCCGCTGTCGAGGTCCAGTGATTCTTGATGGCATACCCGGAAAGTGTGGAAACCTCAATCCGCTTTGCCATATCGATATCATCCATCTTCCGTGGCAGACAGTCCGGTGCGGAATGAACGTGAAGATCATACCCACCCTTTAGCAGCTCTCTTACTTCTTTCATGTTGTCCCCTTTCTTGTTGTACTCGATTGTTCAACAATCTTGTTTACAGGTCGATTGTATTAATTTGACATTTGTTTGTCAATTCCAATAACGATAGAAATGCAATTTTATCCGCATATAACAATATTCACCTTTTAAATATGTGCATTTTGCACAGTTCTTTTTTATTCAGGGTAGTGTATTTCGTTGTGTACAGGCGCCCCTAAAGATCAACTGGATCTGTATGTTGTTACCCTCCGCTTGCCCGCTCCTGACCAGCGTCGCACAGCGGCTGTGTAGTGCCTCTGTTCTCTACGATGTCTTTTCATTGCGAATTCACACGAATCACACTATAATGTAGAAATAAATTGTTGAACAAAAAGGACATGCAAATGGCTGAAACACAGACGACAATTGTCTATAACAAGATTAAAAAGAAGATTGAGACCGGTGAATATTCTCCTGCGCAGAGTCTTCCCGAAGCTGCTCTGGCCAAGGAGTATAATGTGAGCCGCAACACCATAAAAAAAGCACTCCTCATGCTTGAAAACGATGCCTACGTAACCATGGACTTGAATAAAGGTGCCAAGGTTCGGAGTTATTCCAAGAGTGAAGTGCTGCAGTTTCTGGAGCTCCGCGAGGTGCTGGAAGGATTCATCATCCAAAAAGCCGTTCCCGTCATAACCGCTGCAGATATTGCCCGCCTGAAATCCATTCTGGACAGAATGGCACAATACAAGAGCAGCGACGACCTCCTGAATTACTCCAAATGCAATCAGGAATTTCACAATGTTATTTACGCAGCCTGCCCCAATCAGACTGCCGTGGATACCACGGTGAAGCTAAAAAGACAGATGCGCAAATACAACAGCAAAACCATTCTGATCCACGGACGTGCTGACCAGTCTTTAAAGGAGCATACAGACATCTATACTGCAATCAGCAAGAGAGATGCAAAAAAGGCAGCCGAATGTATCCAGCTGCATATACGAAACGTAAGAAATACCTTTGATCAATATTATGAATTTCTGTTCTAAAGCAGGCCAATCAATTAGAAACCGGCTATTTTAGCACATAAAATCGACTCATATCTATATGCTCGAGCTCCAGCAGGGCAACCTTTTTGTCAATCCCTCCGGCGTAGCCTGTCAGATTCCCGTTCGCTCCTACCACACGGTGACAAGGGATGATCACCCCGATCGGATTGTGTCCCACCGCGCCACCGACCGCCTGCGCAGACATCCGGGTTGTTTGATTTCCTTCTCCCATTCGGCGTGCAATTTCTCCGTAGGTCGTTGTCTGTCCGTAGGGAATCTCCAGGAGAATCTTCCACACAGCCTGTCGAAACGGCGAACCGATTGGATGAAGCGGCGGCGTAAATGCCGGCTCCTTGCCGGCAAAATAAACGTCCAGCCAATTCTTCGTCTCCTCGAGGATGGGCGTTTCCAGAGGCCGATGCTCCTTTAAAAGCGTAGCTGCATAATATTTTTGTCCCTCAAACCACAAGCCGGTCAGCCCCACTTCATCTGCTGCCAGAAGAAGGTCCCCGATGGGAGATGTGTAGTTACAAGTGTAGATCATATGTCATTGCTTTCCCATTTCATGTAATTCACGAAAATTTCATTGCTGCGAACAAAACAGGTTACCATCGTTCGTCAGGCCGCCTATGAGCAGACATGATGGTTTCTGAACTTCCTGCCGATTGTACCTCTCCACCATATCATCCAGAATTTACCATCCGTTTATTGATACCCTCTTTCATCATGCGCACCTTTCAGCAATACATTGCCTCTACCGATCGTAGTTATGATTAGTTAGTCCATTATAATCGGTTTTACCGATTCGAGTAGCATATCAGGTCCATGAAGCAAAAAAATGTACATTTCAAGTCCATCCCATTGTCAGGACGTACATTGAAATGTACATTCTTTGTTTTTACCACCCGGTTCTATCCTGTACGAATGCCATTTGGCATAGCCAGCATGGTGGTTTTTAAATAACCATTCCTATCAACTTAACTGATTCCCGGATCGCACACGCCAAAAATCTCAGCTTAGCCCGTCAGGCAAAAAACGAGATAACCAGTGCTACCAGAAATCCCACACTGCCGACCAGTGTTTCCATGATGGTCCAGGTCTTAAGAGTGGTCTTTTCATCCATCCCCACAAGGCTCTTGACCAGCCAGAAGCCGGAATCGTTAAAGTGAGAGCAAACCGTGGAGCCACCTGCGATCGCTGCCGTTACACAGGCCAGATACAGAGGACTGAGTTCACTAATGCCCGGCATTGCAGAGATGATACCGGCCGCCATTGTCATCGCAACGGTGGCGGATCCAACTGAGATACGAACCAACGCAGCCACAATGAAGGCCACCAGAACAAGAGGAAGATTTGCATTTGCCACAGCGTTTCCTATGACATCGCCCAGGCCGGAGTTCTGGAGCATATAACGCAGGACGCCGCCGCAGGCAGTGACCAGCAAAATCATACCGGTGGGTTCCAGGGATTTGGTCATGATTTTTTCCAGCTGTGCATTGGAATAACCGTGACGAGTTCCCAGCAGATACATTGCAACAACCGTTGCCAGTAGCAGTGCCATGAACGGCTCGCCCAAAAAGGCCAGGACCGGCTGAATGCCAGCCATTGCAGGAACAACCTTTGCCACAGAGTTTGCAATGATGAGTACCAGAGGAATCAGAATAATGCCAACGATCGTACCAAACTTTGGCAGCTTGCTTTCGTCAAGATCTTCCTGCTGTGCAACGTGCTCCGGAACCGAAATCATGTACTTTTTGCCGCAAATAGAACCCCAGATAGGGCCTGCCACGATCATGGCAAAGATGCCGCAGAAAATACCAATGAGGATGACCCAGCCAAGGTCAACTCCCAGCATGGAAGCAACCAAAACCGGCCCGGGTGTGGGCGGAATAAATGCATGGCCGACTGCCAGACCTGCCAGCAGAGGAATCACATAATACAGAACCGAACGGTTGGTGCGCTTGGCCAGTGAAAAAGCCAGCGGAATCAGGATGATCAGACCCGCATCAAAGAAGACCGGCATTGCAATGACCAGACCCGTGATGCCCAAGGCCCATGCCGCCTTTTGATCGCCGAACTTGCGCACCATGGTCACCGCCAATGTCTGTGCTCCGCCGGATTCCTCCAGAATTGCACCGAACATGGAACCAAGACCAACCAGAAGAGCAATGCCTTTCAATGTATTGCCTATGCCCTCGTTCACCGAGCTGATAACGTCAGCCAGCGGCATACCGGCCATCAGGCCAATGGCAACCGCACCAATCAGGATCGAGATCATGGCGTGAACTTTGAATTTGATAATAAGAACGAGTAACAGAACAAGCCCTGCCACTGCAGCAAAGATCAGCCGCGCAGCATCAGGAGTAGCAACAGCAGTCATAAAACGTCCCTCCATTTCTATTTTTGGGTGCACTTTCTAACCCGTCCGGCAAAATCACGTCGGACAGTTAATTTTCAAAACATCTACCATGCTTTTATCCGGAGTATCTTACTCCATGTAAGCTCCCTTCATTGGGCTGACAGCATGCTGTGAATAGAGCTTCAGCAGGCCATTGGTATACTTGGGAGCTTTCGGTTTCCAATCTGCGCGGCGTCTGGCAAGGATGGTGTCCATCTCTTCCGTTGTTTTCACTTCGCCGTTCACACCTACGATGGCCAGCTTCCGAGCCGGAATGTCAATCTCGATCAGATCGCCTTCTTCCACCAGGGCAATGGGACCGCCAACGGCAGCTTCCGGACTGACATGACCAATCACCGGACCGCGGCTGGCGCCCGAGAAGCGGCCATCTGTGATGAGTGCTACACTGGAAGCCAGCTTGGGATCTGCGCAGATTGCTTCGCCGGTATAGAACATCTCCGGCATTCCGCTGCCACGCGGACCTTCGTAGCGGATGAAGATGGCATCGCCCGGTTTTACTTCGCCATGCAGAACAGCGGCAATGCACGCCTCCTCGCTATCGTAGGGCTTTGCACGAAGCGTGGCCTTAAACATATTCTTCGGGCAGGCAGTGTGCTTGATTACGCAGCCCTCCGGAGCCAGATTTCCCTTCAGAATGGCAATACTGCCGTCCGTACCCTTGGCATTGTCAAAACTGTGAATGATGTCTTCACGATCGACCGGGCGGGCAAGGCCAGCGGTCTTTTCGGCCAGAATGGCATCACAGTGCTCGTAGAAGCCGTTATGCTTCAACTCTTCCAGGTTTTCTCCCAACGTCTTGCCGGTGACAGTCATCACATCCAGATGGAGCATTGATTTGATTTCTTCCATCACACGAGGTACGCCGCCTGCATAGTAGAAATACTGGGCAGGCCAATCACCGGAGGGGCGAATGTTCAGCAGATAGTGGGCACCTCGGTGCATCCGGTCAAAGGTATCTGCATCAATCTCAAATCCAAACTCATGCGCAATCGCCGGCAGGTGCATGGTCGCATTGGTGGAGCCGGAAATGGCCGCATGGACCATGATGGCATTCTCAAAGCTCTCTTTGGTCACAATATCCTTCGCCGTAATCCCCTTCTTCACCAGCTCCATCAATTGTGTACCTGCATTGTAAGCGGCTTCCTGTAGTTCGGGAGCCGTGGCAGGCATCAGTGCAGTGCCCGGCAGCATCAATCCCAGTGCCTCTGCCATAACCTGCATCGTAGATGCCGTTCCCATAAAGGAGCAGGCACCGCAGCTCGGACATGCATTATGCTTGTAATAGTCCAATTGACTGTCAGGAATTACGCCTGTCTTTTCCCACGCATCAAATTTACCGATCTGCTCCAGCGTCAGCAGCTCATTGATAGCGCAGGCCGGATCATCCACAACATACTCTTTAGGAAGAGTGTGTGCTTCCATGACACCGCCTGTCACTACAATGGCACTCATCTCTTTCAAACGGCCAATGCTCATCAGCATAGCCGGCACGGACTTGTCACAACTTGCAATAAACACGCCGCCGTCGTAGACACTGGCATTCGCCTGTGCCTCCACCAGATTCACAATCGCATCCCGATGTGGCAGCGAATAATTGATGCCATCGTGCCCCTGTGCAATACCGTCGCACATATCCGTTGCAAAATAACGTGCCGCCTTGCCGCCGTTTTCATTGACAGCCCGAACCGCCTCCCGCACAAACCGGTCCAGATGCGCGCTCCCGGGATGACTGTCACCAAAGGTGCTCTCCACCAGGATCTGCGGCGTTGCAAGGTCCTCAACCTTCCACCCCATGCCCATCTTCAGCGGGTCGTTTTCCGGTGCCAATGTGCGAACTTCCTGTGATCGCAACTTCATAAAAAATCCCACCTCCCTATGTTCTCTTATCGTATTTCTTTTGTTGGGCCCCTCATGTCTACATAGTAGCTAATCAGATGTTTCATCACAAGTTGTCACAGATAAATCCCACTTTTTATTCAAATTGCCAGGTCTGTAATTTGGCATTTTGCCCAATTTTCAGCAATATAGAGCTAAAATCGCAACGCTTCGCACCTTTCATTCGTCATTTCAACGTAAAAGACATCAGACAACTTCAAACATGAACCTGTCTGTGCAAAGGCATATCCATCCTCGCATCCTCGAAATTGCCATGTGCTAAAATTACCATGCCTCCTCGCAAAGGCATCGCCACAAAAAATCTCCTGCACCATTTTTCTGTGCAGGAGATTTTTTATCTGTATCTGTTTAGCACCTGCCTGTTTCATCATGAATCGGGTGCCCCGCAGACGAATTCATGATTGAAACAGGCAGGCGGCCAAGGGGCGAAGCCCCTCTGGCCACTCACATCGAGGTTTTCCGAAGGAAAATGGAGATATAGGCGCTAAATGATTGTTCTTATCTTATAAACTGTGCCATCCCCACCGTTCCGTCCGTCGGATCTTCGCCGTCACATAGTTTTTTAATGTATGTGCGATTAAAGTTCAGGTGCATCACCATCGCAGAATTCGCTCCGATGGGATCGTGGTTTGCAATGGCCTCCACAATCATCCGATGGGTCATGATGGTTTCGTCAACAAGCTTTTTGTGAGTAACATTTACGAACATCATGACAGCCGTATCAATGATCGGGATCAACTGTTCCACCACCATGTTCTTACTGCTCTGTGCGATCGCAGTATGAAGTGCAATGTCATCTTCAATATAGCGTTCGCCTTCATGAATTTTCAATTCAACACGCTCACAGAGCCGCCGCAGGCGCCCAATGTCCTCATCCGTTGCGTTCTGCGCAGCCATTTCAGCAATTCCCGGCTCCAGCAACAAACGCACGTTGACCAGATCAAGTGCCAGACGATTCTTATCCTTGATCGAGCGCAGCCCCAGGGGGTCGGACAATCCTTTTGTCGTTGTCACCACATAAGTGCCTGACCCCCGCCGCACTTCCACAACACCTTTGCTGGACAGCAGCTTGACCGCTTCCCGGATCGTGCTGCGCCCAACGCCAAACCTTTCGCCCAGTGCAAACTCATTGGGCAGCTTTGCCCCCGGCTCAATGGGGGTATCCAGAATATAGTGATAGATTTGGTCTTCGACCTGCTCTGCCAGCAGCTTGCTTTTCAAGTGCGAAAAGTCACTCATGGCCTTATTTATCTTCCTTCCGATGATTGCGCCCGGATTCTCCGTGCCAAAATGATGATCAAACGGCGATCACTTAGGCACCATTTTCCGAACCGGTTCTGTTGGTCCAGTTTTGTTCTGTTCATTATACTCGTTTTCTCCGAATCGCGTAGTCCATCTCGTGATCAGACGATCAGACATAGTACAAAAACGACCGCAGTCGTCCCCAGGCGGTTTCATCCCAGTCGTGGTCCAGTGACAGTTCAAAGAGCGGCGCCTTGCACGCATCCTTCAGCCCTCGCATTTCCAGAATCATGGACACATTTTCGTAGCGCGGAGCCAAGGTCAGGACAGCCTGCGTGCGGCAGGAGAGCTCCACCGCCTTTGCGTAGCGGTATCTTCCGTTTGCTCCTGCGAACTGCGGCAGGGCCATCTGGGCCTTTTCCATAAGGCTCATCGGATGCTCCGAAAAGGCGCTGCGGCTTCCCAGCTCGCGGCCGAGTGTCTGCATTTCATCTGCCATTGCTGCGAGCCATTCCCTTACGGTTACAGACTCCTTATCCGATTCTACTTTGAATTTCTTTTCCGGCTTTTCCGATTTCTTTTTGAATCTTATTTCGTTTTTTTGCTCCGACCCCTTGCCGGATCCTTTCGCCGCTTCAATCGTCAATTCATTCGCCGATTCATTCGCATCCAGGTTGTCCTGCCAGAGGAACCACAGCATCTCACTAAGAGGCGCCCGCAGGATCTGCTCGCCTTCCCTCTCCAGCACAGACAGAACGTCGCTGTCGAGCTCTGTCAGGCAAAGAGGCGTTCCGACGGCAGCAAGGCGCCGCCTGGCCTGCCCGTTGTCTGAGGTCGAACGTTTCTCCGTCTGATTCCGCTCTGATCCGTCAGCAAGGCGCCGCGCCCCGGAGTCACAATCCGATACTACGTGCTCCCCTGACGGGTTCGAATCGGATTCTGTCATCACGTCGCATCCTTTGGCTGTTCCGATTGCCCTTGCCGCTTCATGCAACTCTTCCCACGACGGAATTCCGGCATTCCACGCATCCCTTCGTTTCCCCCGCAGGTTGGCAGGTGCCGCATAGAGAAGGTCTCCTGCGAGGATCGCCCGGAACAGACCATCCCGGTCCGCCGCCTTAGACGGCAGGGTTTCCAGCATAGGGCTCACCAGCTCTGCTCTCTCCCAACGTTCTGCAGCTATCCCTGTACTCGTTCCTGCATCTGCATTGACGCCGTTTCTCAGTCCAATATCTGCATTCCGGAAGATTTCGGTGTCTTTGCTGCGATCCATCTCTTCCTGCCGATCCAGCACTGCGCGGATGACCCTTGCATAGAGCCCGTCTGCCTCCGCGCCCTGATTCTGCGGGATCAGGAACTGTACTGCCTTGTTCCCTTCCTCTTCTCTTTTTGCGAGAATACTCCCCAGAAGCGCCGCAAACGGCAGATACTCCTTTGCACTGGTCTGGGCCCTTCCAAGGCCAAGGGCATGCTCATCCAGAGAAGGCAGGGCAGCCGCATTCACGCCGAGTGACTTGTAATACTGCACCAGGAATCTTGTGTACTCTCCAAGAGCCGGGATGTACAGTAGGTCACCCTTGGTCGGCACGGACCTTGTTTGGCACGGGCGAATGGTCACGTCTTCCGGATTCAGTTCGGCCGGCACCGACACCGCCGGTCTTTGCCGCAGGCTGTTCAGGAAGGCCTCGATTCGCGTGATGACGCCAACGTTCGAGAAGTGCTCATCCACCTCGATCTGCAGATATGGCTTGTCCCCCATCTCCTGCCGGAACAGATGGGATAACATCGTGTCCGGACCGCACCCATGGTTTGTCAGATAGACAGCATACAGGTTCGGGTGCGCGGCGATCAGCTTCGCCCCCGAGATGATATGCTGCCCGAAGGGGTAATACAGGTTGTCGTATTCGTCCGCGATATCCAGCGAATGTCCCGGCAGGTGGCTCAGCGTAATGACCTTGTAGCCGCGCTCCAAAAGGAGCTCCGGAATTCCCATATTCAGGATCGGATCCGAAACGCCGTAGTTGCGCGTGATGAGGACCAGAACCTTGTCCGTAGGCCGGAGCGTTGCCAGAAGAGCTTTGCCCTGTTTTTCCACCGCCGCGGTATGACGCCGGACCGCCATGGCTCCGGAGAGGAGGGCCTTTGCGCAGAAGGGCTTCGGAATCCCGAGGACCTTGCCAAGGCCCACCATCGCCCCTGCCATCGCTTCCTGGCCAAAGTCCAGATCGAACACCGGGCTCAGCAGCTGAATGCCGTGACTCTCTATATCCAGAGCCTTTGCAATCGACACCGCCGCCGTCTGCATGTAGACACAGCCGTAGTTGTGCTGCACCCTGCTCTTTTCGTGCTTCATCGTGTGGATCGTCGGCAGGAAGATGTAATCCACCTTCTGCTCAATCAGCTGCTGCATGTGCCCGTAAATCAGCTTGACCGGGTAGCAGGTCTCGCCCTGCGCCAGCTGCTGTGAGAGGCGGATGGTCTCCTCGTTCGTCGGATCTGTCAGGATGACGTTGTAGCCAAGGGACGTAAAGAAGGCATGTGCCATCGGGAAGAACTTGTGAATCATGAGAACGAACGGGACGCCGACCGTTTTTTTGCCAGGATCGCGTTTGCCCGTATAGCCCTCGAGAAGGAGGCGGTCCGCCTGGCGGTAGAACTCGATGTTCCTTCGGATCTCTTCGCTGCGCCTGTCATCCTCTAGCTGCGCCGGGCTGTCGAATCCAATGAAATGACTTGCTCCGTCCCCCACCTCTTCCTGTGCAAGGAGCGCGGCTCCATAAGCCCCGCTGATGGAAAAACACGGATTCACCTGCACGCGTTCTCCATAGGCCGACTGAAAGGCCGCCACAATGCCCGGGTTATAGCAAACGCCGCCTTGCAAAACAACGTGCTGCCCGACCGGCTTGTTCCCCACCACCTTGTGCAGATAATTCTGTACGATGGAGTGGCAAAGTCCTGCCGCAATCTCGGCCTGGGAGGTTCCTTCTGCCGCTGCGGAGGCGATGGCAGTCTCAATGAAGACTGTGCAGCGCTCGCCAAGAGCGGCCGGCTCCTCTGCCGTCAGTGCAAGAGGCCCGAACTGCGCAATCGGAATGTTCATCCTGGCCGCCTGTTCTTCCACAAAGGAGCCGGTTCCTGCCGCGCAGATTTTATTCATCTGGAAATCCACAACCTCGCCGTTTCGGATGCTGATGTATTTGCTGTCCTGACCGCCGATTTCGAAGACGGTGTCCACCTCCGGGACCCAGCGAGCTGCGCCTTTTGCCTGTGCCGTAATCTCATCCCGCACGGCATCGGCGCCGATCCTTTTGCCGACACGCTCGCGGCCTGATCCGGTGACGCCCACTGCCGTAAAGTGGAGATCCCCATAGCGCTCGCGAATGCTGGCAAGTCCCTTTCTAACGGCACCCTCCGGGTCGCCTGCTGTCCGCAGATACTGGAAATCCACCAAGGTTCCATCCTGTCCGACCAGAACCAGGTCCGTACTGGTGGAGCCGATGTCAATGCCAAGGGCACACCCATCCTCCGGGATCGCCCCGGCTGCCTTCGGTTCCTCAAGGTTCGTCCCCTCCCGCAGCTCTAAGGCCGGGAGCAGTCCTGCTGCGCGGAAGGTTCTGCCCTCCTTTTGAAGGGCCTCCTGCAGCATTTGAATCGTATATTGCTCTTTCCCATTGCCAATCGATGCCAGCTCTCCGGCCTTGCAGGCAGCTCCTAGCGCCGCCTCATAGCAGGCATCCTCCGGAACAATCAGTTCTTCCTCTGACAGTTCAAAGACCTCACGGATCGCGCGGATGACGCCGGCATTTTTCGTTACGCCGCCGCAGAATACGACCGGCCGGCACACCGGCAGACGGCGAACTATGGTTGCCTTGTAATTGCGGATCATCGCATAGCACAGTCCCAGAAGGATATCCGGAATGGAGACACCCTCCTGCTGCCGGTGGATGATATCCGTTTTGGCAAACACAGCGCAGCGCCCGGACAGCCGCGGCACGCTTTCGGCCCGCTGCACAAGGCTCGAATAGTCCTCCAGTCGGCACCCAAGCCTTGACATCTGATCTTCGAAAAAGGATCCCGTGCCCCCTGCGCAGTGCTCATTGACAGCAAACTCCGGGACCTGCTCCTGAAGTCCTGTAATAAACCTTGCTCCCTGACTGCCGATCTCAATGACAGAGCCTGCCCCCGGGACCATCTGCCGAATGCCCTCCACTACTGCCGGAATATCTCCCAGCTGCGGGATGCCCGGACAGTGGGCGAGAAGAGCCTCCGCATTGCTGCCTGTCACACAGACGCGGAGCGGTTCCTGTTCATCAACAGAAAGGCTTTTCAGGCCTTGACTTATGGAGTCAACAAGTTTCCCATGATGCACCGCCGACCACTTCTCCAGCACCTTTCCATCCTTTAATACCACGATTTTCAGCGTGGAGGTTCCGATATCCATTCCCAGTGAAACCATGCTCTTCTCCCTTTCCCTGTGAATCATTGACTTATCATCTTGTGATTTTTATAATTAATCAGCGTTAGTATATTCTAACGTTTTATAGATTAATTTAACACAGATTGCACTGGCTTTTCTGTTGTTATGGCAACCAAAAGCGCAGCAGGCCATTGCATTACAAGGATAAAAATCAGCATGGAGCAATATTATTCAGTTCTGAAGGAATGTGGAATGTTCCGCGGTATTCAGCCGAGGAGATATCAGGATGTTCTCTCTTGTCTGGAAGCTCGAGATGTACAATATCCAAAGGGAACGTGCCTTGTCGCATGTGGAGAACCAAAGGCCAAGACCGGAATTCTGCTGGATGGGATTGTTGAAGAATTCCTTTATGATGAGAATGGGAATCAGGTGAACATCTGCCGCCTGACAAAAGGGCAGGTGTTCGGAGCAGAGCTGGCGGGAGCCGGCTGGAGCACCAGCCCCGTCTGCCTGCAGGCCGCCACCGACTGCACCGCTTTACTGCTCGATCTGAGTGCGCTGATGTCTCCGCGCACCATGAGCTGCCCCTGCCGCCTGCAGGTATCTGCCAACCTGATGCAGAGCATGGCGGATCAGCTCTTATTCTTTAATACAAAGGTCCGGATTCTGGCGCAGAAGCGCCTGCGTGACCGGCTCAAAATTTATCTGCAGACCCTGGCACCGGATGATGAAGGATATTATCATCTGCCGTATAACCGCACGGAGCTGGCCGATTTTCTCTGCGTTGACCGCAGTGCCCTCTCGCGGGAGCTGTGCCGCATGCGCGACGAAGGTATTCTGCAGTTCTCCGGATCTAAAATGCGACTGCTGCCTGTTATTCCGTGATATCCTGAATCCATGCAACATAGTCATCATAGGTGCCTCCGTTTGCCCTCGGATAGCCGATCACATTCCCGTCTGCATCTACCAGATAGCTGGTCGGTGTTCCGGTATGCGGGAAAAGGGATTTGAACTCGTCGCAGTTCAGCAGCACCGGCAGACTCATGCCTCTTGCCTGTGTGATCTCATGAACCTCTTCGCTAAAGTCCTCATCTTCCAGATCCTCCATGTCATCAATGATGGTAATGACCTGAACATCCTCGAGCTCGTCATTTAGCTTCTGCAGGTCCGGCATTTCCTCAATGCAGGCTGCGCAGGAGCTTCCCCAGATATTGACCACCGTGAGCTTCGCATTCTGAAAAATCGACTGATTCACCGTGTTGCCATCGTAGTCCATGGCAGTAAACGTAATGCCGGAAGCCTTCGCAACCTCATAATGGTCCAGCTCCTGCCTCTGCTCTTCCCAGTCTGCGTCCAGTTTCGCCAGAGTTTCTTTGGTGTTCTCTGAGACGTATTCTGCATATTCCAGAATTCCCCCCGTCGAGCCATCCTCGTTCGGGAGCTGATACATTGTCTTGCCACTCCTGGTGGTAAAGCTCGTCACCGTCTGTCCCTCAGACAGCATCTCCTTCTGGCGAAGGTGCTCCTCGATTTCCTCCTGTGTCATGGACGCATCCAGCGGCACAACAACAATCGGAGCTCTCCACAGGGAGCGATATGCCTCGTTCTCCAGCTCTGCACTCAGCAGTTCTTCCGGAATTGTGGCAAAATCAAAACGCATTGCAACAATGCGCTCATATACCACAGAGTCATCCACAGCATCCGGATAACTCCATACGCCGCCAACATAATCCGGATCCGCGGCCTCCTCATCTCCCATGTGCTCTTGCATTTCCATAAATTCACTGTTCAGCTTTGCAAAGTTCCCGACCCATTCCACAACAGCACAACCTGTCGCAGGATCCTCGTCCACATATGCCGATTTCTCATCCGAAGCCGCCGTTTCCACAACGCCACTGCCGGTTCCTTCTGTCTGCGCTGCCGTCTCCGTGGCAGCAGTGTCTGCAGCATTCTCCTTTGCTGCACGGTTTCCGCACCCTGCGAGCGCGCCGCCGATCATGCATGCTGCGAGCAGCAGCGAGAGTCTCTTTCCACTTTTATGGTACATTCTGTCCTCCTTGATTCGTTTTGACTCGTTTTGACTTGTTTTGGTTCATGGTGCTAATGATATCATGTTTGCTATTCCATAGCCTCCTGAATCCATGCAACATAACCATCATAGCCGACATAGCCCACCATCTGGTAACTGACGATATCTCCATCTGCGTTGACCAGGTAGCTCGTCGGTGTCCCTGAATGCGGGAAGATGGTCTTGAGCTCCTTACTGTTCAAGAGCACCGGCAAGGTCATGCCTCTTGCTGCCGTGATCTCGTGCGCCTCTTCGTTAAGGTCTTCGTCCTCCAGATCTTCCATATCATCAATAATGGTAATGACCTGAACATCCTCAATCTCATCATTGATTCTCTGCAGCTCCGGCATCTCCTCAATGCACGGGGCACAGGTGGTTCCCCAGATGTTGACCATGGTAAGCTTTGCATTCCGGAAAATCGACTCGTCCACCGTGTTGCCGTCATAATCCATCGCTGTAAATTCAATGCCGGATGCCTTTTCTACTGCGCAGTAATCAATCTCCTGCCTCTGAATTTCCCACTCTTCATCGAGCTTTGAGAAGATGGTCCTGGTCCCTTCAGAGATGTAATCGGCACAATCCAGACTGCTCGTATTCGATCCATCCTCGCAGGGGATCTGATACATGGTCTTTCCGCTCTTTGTCGTAAAGGGCGTCACCGTCTGCCCCTCGGTCAGCCAGCCGCCCTTTCGAAGATCCTTTTCAATCTCCTCCTGCGACATGGACGCATCCACCGGAATGACAACATCGGGCGAGCACCAACGAGAGAAAAATTCTGTCATTTCCGGCTCCGAAGCCTTCCTCTCTTCCGGAAGGTTCTCATAATCGAAATATTGACCTATGACAGATGTGACCAGTAACGAGTCGTCGATGACATCCGAGATGCTAACCACTGCGCCGACCTGCTCCGTCGGATATTCCGGCTCCACGCCAGCCGCTTCGCAGCGCTCCACATAGTCCATCAACTCCTGGTACAGCCTGGCATAGGTTCCGGTCCATTCCTGAATCGCAATTCCTGTCGCTGGATCCTGCTCTACGTATTCCGTCTGTGTTGCCGTCTGTGCCGCATCGGTGCTGGTTTCTTCCGTTTCTGCCGCTGTCTGTACGGCCGCATCATTCGAAGCCTGTGTCCTTCCCGCAGCATTGCTCCCACACCCGGCAAGTACAACACTCCCCATCATACACGCCGCCAACAAGAGCGATCGTTTTCTCCCCTTTTTATAGTACATTCTGTAATTTCTCCCTCTCTGATTCAGAGCTTCTCTTCGAGCTTTTTCACCACATGGGCAAGGCACCCATCCTCAAACGGGTTGTTCAGCCCTGCCTCCTTCATAAGGCCATCGAAAAAGTCCGAAGCCGACAATTTGCAGAGCTTTAGATAACTCTCCCATGCGCCCTTGAAATCCTGATCCATCCAGACTTTATATTGAAGGGAATTGGTCTGGGCGATGCAGTAGTCAATGTAGTACAACGGGCAGTCATAGATGTGGTGCTGTTTTTGCCAGAAGCCGCCCGCCTCATAGTACTCGTTGCCGGTATAATCCAGATGCGGCATGTACTGACGCTCCAGATCCCTCCACGCCTCGTTTCGCTGTGCCGGTGTGAGTCCCGGATTCTGATAGGCAATCTCCTGGAACTCATCCACGATGGTTCCGTAAGGAATGAAGGCCATCGAGTCCTCAAAGTGCATGTCCACGTAGTCCTTTGCCCTGTCACCGAAAAGGAGCGGCATCCATCTCTCGGTAAAGAATTCCATGGACATGGAGTGTGTCTCTGCAGTCTCCATCGTGATGTCCCAATGCTCACGGATCGGATCCTCTCGAACCACAAACCACTGGAAGGCATGTCCGCACTCGTGGGTGATCACATCTGCATCCCCGCTCGTTCCGTTAAAGTTGGCAAAGATAAACGGAGAGCCGTAATCCGGCAGATAGGTCATATAGCCGCCGGTCTTTTTCGTCTTGCGTCCCAGGACGTCAAAGAGCTCATTGTCACACATAAAGTCCATGAACTCCCCGGTCTCCTTTGAGAGCTCGTGATACATCTTGCGTCCGGCCTCAAGAATCTCGGCCGGCGTTCCTGTCGGTGCCGGATTCCCCTGCAGGAAATAGACACCCTCATCAATATAGGACAGATGATCAAGGCCAAGGCGTCTGCGGCGCCTTTCGTGGAGCTTCTCTGCAAAAGGTACAAAGTCCTCCCGAACCTGCCTGCGAAACTCTGCCATATCGCTGCGGCTGTAGCAGTTACGCATCATTCTGGCATCGCCAAGGGGCAGATAGTTCTCATAGCCCATCTCCTGTCCCTGCCTGGTCCGGTTCTTGACCAGACGGTCGTAGATGTCGTCGAGGTGCTCCTGATTATGCTGGAAGAAGGCCGTATATTTTGCCCAGGCATCCTTACGGACGTTCCGATCATTGGAATGCAGATACGGGTTCATGAGGGAGAGGTTCAGCGTCTCACCCTTCCAGTCAATCTGCGCCGTTGCAAGGAGTTTGTTGTACTCGGTCTGAATTGCATTCTCCTCCTGCATCAGGGGCAAAATACGATCGTCCACCGATTTCATGGCGAGCTCAATGTTGCGGAATGCGACCTTTCCGATGCGCTCCTCCAGGTACGGGCGATACGGGGAGGAGAAGAGCTTTCTCTGATAGGACACGCACAGATTCCGAAAGATCGGGCCGTTCAGGTCATAATAATCCTGCTCGGCATTGTAGAATTCATCCGTGGTATCAATGTCATGGCGGATCTCAGCAAGGGTCATCTGGGTCATGACGGAACCGGTCAACCGGTAATATCTCTCATGAACGGCCATCTGCTCCGGACCGGACTGGGCCTTGTCCAGTGCCTTTTCCAGCTCCTGGAACTCTGCCTTTACCTTTTCAAAGTCAACGCGCTCATAGGGCATTTCTGAAAATTTCATAGGTATGGATTCCTTTCTGCCTGTGCGGTTTTCTTGCCAGTTACAATTCACATGTCTGCCATCGACGGGTCCTGGCGGAGATGTCCGCTGCTGGGACGCCTCTCGGCTCCGTTCGCAAGACCTAGCGGTACTAAGCTCACAAAGAACGTTCGCAAGTACCGAGGCTTGCGAAAGGCCCTGCAGCTGGACATTCTCGCGCCACCCTGTCTCTGGCAACGGTCTAAACTGCATCCAGATTGCGGTTTTCTCGCTTTTAGCTAGACCGCACAGGCATTCCGAATTATACTCTGCTCGTACGAAAAAATACAGAGGACAGCGTGTACGCAACGTGCTCGCTGGCACAGGAAAAGAGGATGATTATGCGATATGCAGCAGTGATATTTGATATGGATGGTACGGTGTTGAATCCCCTTGGGGATCTCACGGATGCGATCAATTATGCCCTGGAGCAGACAGGGCATCGTCATGACTATACAGAGGATCTGGTCCGGCAGTTTTTTGGCAGCGGCGTGACGGTTGCGATCACGCGTGCGCTGGCAACAGAGGGCGGTGTTCCGGAGGAGGAGCTCCTGCAGGTTGGAACAGATCAGGATGCCATCACTCCCACCATCGACAGCAAGGAGGTGCAGAAGATTCAGGAAATCTACCTTCCTTATTATGCGGCTCATTGCAATGACCACACGGGTCCTTATGACGGCATTCCGGCGCTGCTGCAGCAGCTCAAGGCAGCCGGTGTTCGCACGGCCGTTGTTTCGAATAAACCGGATGTTGCCGTACAGACTCTGGTAAAGGAGCTGTTCGACGGACTGTTCGATCTCTCGGTCGGTGAGATGGAGGGTGTCCGCAGAAAGCCGGCTCCCGATATGACAGAAAAAGCCCTTTGTGACCTTGGCATCACTGACAAGTCACAGGCCGTCTACATCGGAGATTCCGAAATCGATATGCAGACCGCTGTGAATTCCGGCCTCGACTGCATCAGTGTCGACTGGGGCTTTCGCGGCCGCAAATTCCTTGAGGACAACCACGCAAGAACCATCGTCTCACAGCCGGAGGAGATCGCAACGATCGTTCTGGGGGAGTAAGTGCCCACACGGTTTACAACTGCGGCAGCCATGCCTTTTCTTAAGAAGTTCGACCGTGTTACTGTCGCAGTTATTACCGAAAAGAATCAAAGATGTCTTCATTAAGAACCTTCATTTTTTTGTTGTGGTAGTCTCATTTTGTGATAGAATATTCTCATCTGAAGGGAGCTTTCTATTCCACAATTCCGTCTGAATCCGGATAAGCTCTGTTCGGAACATCTGATGCGTTGCGTTGTGTGATGGGAGCACATGAAAGGAACGTTTCTATGAGAGCTATGAGATATATGCAAAGATATTTACATTGTGATCGATTCAGCAATTTAGCGGCAGACCGTGCTGCCACCCCCCTTTGTGAAAAATGCGAAATCTCCGGGGTTTCCTGTAATAGTAAAAACAACGACCGCGGCTTTACGCTGGCTGAGCTCCTAATCGTTGTTGCTATTATCGGCGTTCTCGTGGCTATATCCATTCCGATCTTCTCAGGGCAGTTGGAGAAATCCAGAAGGGCTGTCGACATTTCAAATGCGCGGAGCATACGAAGTGCAATAACCCTGGCATTAAATAATGGTGACTTGGAGATCCGAGATGATACAACAGAAATTGTGCTGCATGTTTCCAGAGATAAGACCGATGGCGGTGCTCACGGGACAATGAACAATGTCTATATCGATGGCGTGAGATATCCGGGACAATCTGCTATGTGGAAATTGTTTTCTAAATATGGCATTTCTGATAAAACCAGGATGAAACAAAAAAATCCCAACATCGACTGGTATGCTATTTCCATCAATGCTAAGGGGGAATCTTATTACTATGAGGGAAAAGGAACAATGAATGACTACAGAAAATCCACTGTTGCACAAAAATACAGCTGGAGTGACCTCAACACACCAATCGAAAATAATTAGCCCAATAAAGCCGCACGGTTTTCCGTAGGCAAGGAGAAAATGCCATCAGGCATTTTCCAGTTATGGCATCGGGCATCTTCGAGTATCAAAATCGGGATGCGCCCACCGGATAAATATCCTTTTTTAGTAAAGCCCGCCCGCAGCAAGGTGCGTTCCGTACTCTGCTGCGGGCGGGCTTTACTTTACTTCATTCTGTTCTAATCTTACTCTTCCAGCTCCCGGATCAGGTTCTGTGCGACTTCGCGCTTGGTCAGGGAGTTGTCCATGGCTTCCTTTTCGAGGTAGCGGTGTGCTTCCTCTTCGGTCATCTGCCGCTTCTCGATCAAAAGGCACTTGGCTCTTGTGATCAGCCCCATCTCATCCAGGCGTTTGCGGAGCTTTTGATTCTGCTCATTGAGGAGGAAAATCTTGAGCCGCATGGCATCCATAATGCCGACAGCCTCTAAAAGGAGCTGCCCCTTTAGAGGTCTTGAGAGCACGAAAACTCCGCTCCCTCTGACCTTGTAGGAAACCTGGTGATACAGATCCGCCTTTACCAGCAGCAGTACGGCAATGTCCTTGCCGTCTGCAAAATCCTTCGCAGACTCCAGTCCGAACTCATCCTGCAGCGGCGTATTGATGATCACCAGCCCGATGTTGCCTTCGGCCAGCTTGCGTCTCGCCTCCGTAATTGACGACGCATACAGAGTCTGCTCGCAGGTATCCTCTATAATTTTTCGAATGACGCCGTAGGTCTCCTGACTCGATGCCACGATCAGGACACGACTTCTCTTTGCACTTGCTGCCATTGCGTCCTCAGCTTCTCTTTGTGTATCTGTTTAGCACCTGCCTGTTTCAACATAAATTGGGTGCGAAACATTTACTCTCTTTATACAATATAGGGCTTACCGTCTGCGGCAATACGCCTCCAGCACCGACTCCGGAACATGCTCACGAACCAGTTCGCTGCTCTTAGCGCAGGAAATGGCCTCCTCGATGTGACGAGGGAGCTTCTCGAGCTTGGCCGTGAGATCCGGATCGGCACAGTACAGATTCACATTCATCGGTAGGTCCGGGCGCATCGCATTCGCAATGCCGTCCATCCCGGCATACAGAACCAGCGCAAAGGACAGGTACGGATTGGCCATCGGATCCGGGGAACGCAGCTCGAATCGCTTTCTTCCGGAATTGCTGGCGGGAATGCGGATCAGCTGCGAGCGATTCTGTTCGGACCAGCTGATGTAATACGGTGCCTCCATCTGGCCAAAGCGCTCATACGACTTCACCACAGGATTCAGGAACAATGTAATCTCGCGAATGTGGCGCAAGACCCCTGCCATGAACATATCTGAGAGCTCGGCGCTCTTTTCCTTGTCGCCGTCTGTTGCATCCACGGAGATATTAAAGTGCATGCCGCTCCCCGGCTGATCCCGAAGAGGCTTGGGGGAGAAGTCGGCGCTCATGCCCGTTGTTTCTGCCAGGTTACGAATCGCCCACTTCACTGTGGCAGTATTGTCCGCTGTGGTCAGCGGAGCGCCGTAGTGAAAATCAATCTCATTCTGCCCGGGGCCCTGCTCGTGGTGCGAGGCCTCCGGCGTAATGCCCATATCCAGCAGGGCAAAGCAGATGTCGCGGCGAAGGTTCTCGCCCCGATCGTCCGGACCAACAGCCATGTAGCCGGCATGGTCAATGGGATTCTCCGTGACATTCCCCTTTTCATCCCGCTCAAAAGCGTAGAACTCGAGCTCCGGCCCAAAGTTCACGCGGATGCCCAGCTTTTTCGCTTCCTTCACAGCCTTTTTAAGGATGTAGCGGGTGTCCTTCTCGTAAGGCGTCCCGTCTGGCTTATAGATATCGCAAAACATACGGCAAACCCCGCCATCCAGTGGCCGCCACGGAACGATGGAGATCGTTGTCGGATCCGGGCGAAGGAACAGGTCAGATCGCTCCTCCTCCTCAAAGCCGGCAATGGCAGAGCCGTCAAAGGAGATTCCTTCCTCGAAGGCCCTCCGCAGCTCCTGCGGCATAATGGCAATGTTTTTCTGCTCCCCGTATACATCAAAAAATGCGAGACGAATGAATTTCACATTCTCTTCTTCAATGAAATCCAGAACTTCCTCGTAGGTCTGCATGTTGGTAAATCCCCTTTCCAATACCCTTGTGTAACTCTTATGTACTTCCTGTTGCTGCCGTAAACTTCACTCTCTTCCGGAATCGCTGCTCTTATCAAACCTTTTGCACAATCAGCATGGTCTGCTGCATTTATCTTCTCAGTTTCGTGAGAAGAATTCAACCGGTCCGCGCTGCCGCGCTACCCTTCGCAGACTGTCGCCGTTACAATTCACAGCGCCAGCCATCAGCAACTGGCATTGATAAGCATGTGAGCAGCAAATGGATCTGTTTCTTATCTCTTGCTCTCTTCGTACTCTCCTGCTGCCTTCACCAGTCCTGCGAACAGAGGATGTGCATGGTTCGGGCGGGATTTAAACTCCGGGTGTGCCTGCGTTGCAATATAGTACGGATGGTCCTTGAGCTCGATCATCTCCACGATGCGGCCGTCCGGACTCGTGCCGGAGAGGCTCATTCCCTTTTCTTCATAGATGCTGCGGTACTCGTTGTTTACCTCATAGCGGTGGCGATGGCGCTCTTGAATCTCCTTTTTGCCGTACAGACGGCTTGCAAGGCTGTCTTCCTTGAGGATACAAGGATACGCGCCGAGGCGCATCGTGCCGCCAAGGTCGGTGACGTCCTTTTGCTCCGGCATCAGATCGATGACAGGGTGCGTCGTGTCCGGGGCGAGCTCTGAGCTGTTGGCATCTGCATAGCCGATGACATTCCGTGCGAACTCGATCATGGCCATCTGCATGCCGAGGCAGATTCCAAGGTAGGGAATCCCGTTTACGCGGGCATATTCTGCAGCCTGAATCATGCCTTCCGTGCCGCGGTTTCCAAAGCCGCCGGGGATGATCATACCATCAATCCCAAAGAGCATCGCCTCTGCGCCTTGTTTCTCCAGTTCCTCCGAATCCACCCAGCGGATGCTGACCTCGGTGAAATTCTCAATACCGCCGTGGTGCAGGGCCTCCACAACAGAAAGATAGGCATCATGCAGCTGCGTGTATTTGCCAACCAGGGCAATCTCCACCTTCTTTTCCGGGTTCTGAAGGCGTCGCACCAGTTCCTTCCACTCCGTGAGATCCGGCTCGGGGCAGGGCAGATCCAGACAGTCACAAACCGCCTGGGCAAGGTGCTCGTCCTCCATCATCAGAGGGACCTCATAGATGCTCCCGGCATTCAGGTTCTGGAGAACATGGCTGCCCGGAACGTTGCAGAACAGGGCGATTTTGTCCTTTAAATACTGCGGCATCTCCATCTCTGAGCGGCAGACAATCACATCTGCCCGGATTCCCATCTGCTGCAGTGCCTTGACGCTCATCTGGGTGGGCTTGGTCTTCATCTCGGCTGAGCCGTACAGATACGGCACCAGCGTCACATGGATCATGCAGGTATTGTTCAGTCCCTGCTCCTGCTGGAACTGACGAATCGCTTCGAAAAAGGCCTGGGACTCAATGTCTCCTACGGTGCCGCCCACCTCAATAATGGCAACAGTGACATCCCCCGGGCGGATCTCTCCTGCGGCCCTGGCACCACTATCTGCTGCATTTCCTTGCTGCGTCAGCACCTTCTGTGCGTTTCCTGCCGCATCGGCCGATTTCCCATCGGCAGCCCCGGTATAGAATCTTGACTTGATCTCATTGGTGATGTGCGGGATCACCTGAACCGTGCCTCCGCCGTAATCTCCGTGACGCTCCTTGTTGATGACGGACCAGTACACCTTGCCGGAGGTCACGTTGGAATTGTGATTCAGGCTCTCGTCGATGAATCTCTCATAGTGCCCCAGATCCAGATCCGTCTCGGTTCCGTCATCGGTCACGAACACCTCGCCGTGCTGAATCGGATTCATGGTGCCTGGATCCACGTTCAGATAGGGATCGAATTTCTGCATGGTGACATGATAGCCACGTGCCTTCAGAAGGCGGCCCAGCGATGCCGCTGTAATGCCCTTTCCAAGGCCCGAAACAACGCCTCCGCTGACAAATACATACTTAACCATA
>CAVCWT010000028.1:0-36755 GCA_963605745.1 Lachnospiraceae bacterium | reverse complement strand
GGTACTCCTGTATCATACCGAGCTTGCCCTTCTTTGCCATGCTGATGCCGCAGATTGTAAAAATCACGACATTAAAAATAACGATTTCCAGCAAGTAATTCATCAAAAATCAATTCCTCACACATTCAGTGTACATCAATGAAATTCTTGAAGGCATCAGCTTTGAAAAAGTGACTCTCCAGCCATGCGCTTCTAGCCACTCAAGATATTCCTCCGGCGTCCATTGATGTTCAAACTTAATTCCACCAAGCTTCATGATGCCACTCCATAGCTTACTGATTACACCCTTTTTATGACCAACAAAATTAGGAGCAATTAATATTCCATCTGCCCTAAGCACTCTATCGATTTCCGAAAGTGCCTTCTCAGGATTCGGCATCACATGCAAGGCATTGGCAATCAATACGACATCGAAGGAATTATCCTCATAAGGAAGTGCCGTAGCATCCGCCACTTCAAAGGTCAGGTTCGCAGGACATTCCCCCTTCATCGCTTCTTTAATCATTCCCTCAGCATAATCCGTTGCTATCATTCGCTTCGAAGCGCTCGCCACATGCTTGGCAAGCATGCCGGGGCCTGTTGCAATCTCCAGCACTTCCTTGCCAACTATCTGCGAAGGGATCCTATTGTACATATAATTATAATATTTCTGATCTGCCTTCATGGCCTTCTCATAGATTGGCGCATACAGATTCCAGATTTTCTTATTCATAGTTTTTCCCTTTTTCTAGACGATATTACTTTCCAGATACTTTCCCGCCTCAGCTTCCAGTCTCAGCCATTCTTCAAAGGCTGCCCCTGCCCTTGTAAAAATTGCCTTCATATCTTCGTTTAGTGCTGACATTTCATCGACCGCATTCATTGCATGATCCGAAGCACAGATTTTTCCAATCGATGTCATGCACATCAGCTTGTAGAGCAAGTAGCAGCTCCTATAGTATTTTTTCGAGCGAAAGTCCTCATCGTCCGGCAGTATCGCATGCCCTGCTTTTTCCAGTGCTGCATATCCTTCAATATTTGCACGGATAATGCGATTGATATATTCCTTGTTTCTGCCGATTTTCTTTAGGTTGCCGTCGGTGTAATAACACGCGAAGGTGCATGGCACGACAAAGGCGGCATGGGACAGAAGGTAATCACTCATGTTGGACTCATACACGATTCTGTACGGCGTATCATCAAATATTTCCTTTATCAGCAGTTCGTTTGAATTTGCCTCCTTCAGCTGTCCGATTGTGATTTTCTTCAGATCAATGGAAGAAACATAGGTCTTTTCTCTATGTCCTGCAGAGCTGGCAAAGGCAAACATCACATTTTTCTCCGAAAGCGCAGCGGTACATTGCTCCGCCCTCGTGTTATTGCCGACAAATACAATATTGCAGGAGCGGTTCTCCATCAGCATCTGAATTACAGAATCAAGCTGTGTAAAACGCACTGTCACAAATATTACATCGTAGAAATCCTGTGCCTCCAGTGTCTTAATTACTGGGATTTTTGCATTTATCTTTTTAAACGAATATTGATATCTAATGGTAAGACCATTTTCCTCAATCTGTCTGCCCCAGTCACCGCGGGCCAGCAATGTAACATCTTTTCCTGCACGAAACAGGTTCATCGCAAGATTGCAGCCTAGCACTCCTGCTCCAAGTACAAGAATTCTCATCATTACATCTCCTAAATCACACCATTTGGGAAAATGCTTATTATTCTGTCGCAATGTGAAATCATTGTAACTATTTACAGCTTCCAGCTGACGGCCTGCGTTCTGGCATCAATAAAGCGCTTGTAAATACCCTCTTCATCCATGAGCTGCTCGTGCGTGCCAAGCTGAACGATACGGCCTTTGTCCACAACGGCAATCTGATCCGCGTGCCGCACCGTTTTCAGACGATGGGCAATCATGATGATGGTTTTCTCTTTTGTGAGTGCCTCCACGGCATCCACCAGTTCCTTTTCGTTTTCGGGATCGACATTGGCAGTGGCTTCGTCCAGAATGATAATCGGTGCGTCCTTCATAATGGCACGGGCAATGGAAATACGCTGCTTTTCGCCGCCGGATAGGCTCGCTCCGCCCTCGCCGATTACGGTGTTGTACCCGTCCGGAAGCTTCATGATAAATTCATGGCAGCAGGCCTTCTTTGCCGCTTCGACGACTTCCTCATGACTTGCGTCCTGACGGCCGAATTTGATGTTGTTCTCAATCGTATCCGCAAAGAGGTAGACCGACTGGAACACGAATGCGAAGTTTTCCATCAGGCTGTCCATACTGTAATCCTTCACATTCACGCCGCCGAGTGTAATTTCACCGGAATCCACATCCCAGAACCTTGCAATCAGATTGCAGAGGGTGGACTTGCCGCCGCCGGAAGGACCAACGATGGCGGTCGTTGTTTTTGCCGGAATGGAAAGAGAGACATCATCAATGATCTTTCTCTTGTCGTAGGAGAAGGAAACGTGCTTCAGTTCAATATCATGGTTCTCCGGTTCAATATCCTTGCCGTCAAGGTCCATGGTATCCAGTGCCAGAATAGCCTCCGCCTTATCCACGCAAACGCTGACCGTGTGCAGAAGTGAGGAAAAGCTTCCTGCGCTTTCCAGGCTTGCATACAGCATGAATGCCGAAATTGTCATGCCAATGGCGTAGACCACGCTCATCGTGCCGCTAATGTAAAAATACGCACTGCATGCCACAATCACCGCCCCGGTGATTTTCGTGATCGCCGTCTGGAAGAAATGATATGGAATAAAGGTCAGCTCCATTTTTGTGTTGACGTTCGCGCAGGCGTCATTCGCATCATTGAGCTTCTTTGCCTGTGTCCCGAGGAGATTGTAGGTCTTCACCTCTGCGATGCCCTGAATGTACTCCATGATCTGGCTGACCAGCTCGATATCACGTTCGACCTTGTCTTCAGAAATGTCCTTGCCCGCCTTCTGCATCCTGGAATTGACCAGGAAGAAAATAAACACGCCGGCGGCAGAGATTAAGCCAATCCTCCAGTCAAAGCAGAGTATCATGAGAACAATCATCGAGGTTTCGAGAATTCCCTGCGTCGTCTGCATGACCACACGGGTTGCGACGTCGCCAAGGGCTTCCATAGTGTTCGTCGCGACAGAAGAAATCTCGCCGATGCTGTTCGAGTTAAAATATCCCATAGGCAGATAACGCAGATGCTCCGCAATCCGGACTCTCGCAAAGGCGGCGGCACTGTATCCGCCAATCGTCTGGAGCATAGTGGAGAATATCCTGCACAGCACAGCGACCACGATGGCAGCCACCATAATGATAAGAGCCCCACAGATATATTTTTTCATCGGCTCTCCGCTCATGAGGCCAATCAGAATATACATAATGGCAGGAATCTTCATTGCTACTGCGATGGCCTCCACAAGTCCGATTACCATGGAGAGCTTGAATTTATTACCGTTTTCCTTTCCGCAGAAACGGAAGAATTTTGCCAGTACCTCAAACATTTTCTTCACCCTCCTTTGCGGTGTCCTTTGCCAGGATATGTGCTTCCCACATCTGCCGGTAAAGCGGGCAGGATGTCAGAAGCTTCTCATGGGTTCCGCTGTTCTCGATTCGTCCGTCATTCACCACAAAGATGCAGTCACTGTCCTTTACGGTGGAGAGACGGTGCGCAATCACGATCAGCGTTTTCCCCGCAACCAGCTTTGCGATGGAGCTTTGCAGGATTGCCTCGTTTTCAGGATCGGTGTAGGCGGTCGCCTCATCGAGAATGACGATGGGCGCACTTTTCAGCATCGCCCTTGCAATGGAGATTCTCTGCCGCTCGCCGCCGGACAGGTGCCCGCCTGCGCCGCCGACAATCGTATCAAAGCCATTTTCCAGCTGCATGATGAAATCATAGCAGCCGCTTTTCTTCGTGACCTCGATGACCTCTTCGTCCGTGGCACCGGGCTTGCCATGGCGGATATTTTCCATGACGGTTTCATTGAACAGGTAGTTGTCCTGGGCCACATAGGCGATCTTACTGTTATACTCCTCGAATGACAGCTGCCGGATATCTGTTCTGCCGATTTGAATGCTGCCGGAGGATGCATCCCAGAAGGAGGCAATGAGCTTTGCAATGGTGGACTTGCCGCTGCCGGAGGGACCGACAATCGCATTGACACTGCCCGCCTTCAGCTCCATGCTGACTCCGTGCAGAACTTCCTTTTCGTGATAGCCGAAATGCACCTCCTCAAGCGTGACAGAATTGTCCTTCGGAACGGCAACACTTTTGCCGGGACGCTCCAGCTCCGGCTGTGCAAGAATCCTTGCGACCTCGCCGATGATCACATCGATTTTGCCAAGATCATCCGTATAGGACAACACGGTAATAATCGGCCCGACAATGCCGAGTGACAGAATAACGCACAGGATAAAATCGGAAAGCAAAAGCGTTCCGTTTGTAACGTAATGCGCGCCAAAGGGCAGCACCGTAAGCAGGGTATATGGTGTTACCGCCATCGCCAGCCCCTGGTAGAGTGAGCATTTCTTCATCCAGTTGATGAAGGAATCCGCCTGCTCCCGTGCTGCCTTTGTAAATTTTGAGTAGGAGCTTTCCGTCTTGCCGAAGGCCTTTATGACCTCAATGCCGTCAATGTATTCAACCGCTGCATCGTTTAAGTTCTTCGTCGCCTTTACGGTTCTTTCAAAATTCGGCTTATAATCAATCATCATTCCGCCGTAACACAAAAAGCCGACCACGACAGGGAGCAAAGACCAAAGTGCCAGTCGCCAATCAACCGTAAAGAAGTAAATGAGAATGATGACAGGAGCCAGCAAATTCGAGGTAACCTCCGGCACGATATGGGCAAGCGTTGTTTCTATGCTGTCGATGCGCTCTACCAGGATGTTCTTGAAGGTGCCGGACGGCGTGTCCTTGACATAGCCAAGTGAAACCTTTCCCAGCTTGTCACAGCACATTTTGCGAATATTGGCAAGGACGGCAAATGTCGCCTTATGTGACAGGGTTGTAGATGTGCTGTGCAGCAGCTCTGCTGTGATAAAGGACAATCCCATCAGCACTGCTCTCATCAGATACCCGGAAAACTCTTTTTCACCGTCCAGAAACATTCTGACAACATCCGCAATCAGAAAATACGGAATGATTTTCAGAATAACATTCCCCGCTGCGAGCAGTATGCTCCATAGATAAAGTGGCTTTTGCGGGACGGCCCACTCCAACAGCCAGCTCGTCCACGATCTTTTCTTTTCTTCCATGCTCTAAGTGCTCCTTTCATAAGCTTTGCGATTACATTTCAGCATTTTTAGTCGCGATTAGCTTCGATTAGAATAGGCTAACCGTAATGTTCAAAAAATGCGGCCTGTCATCAGCCGCAAAATTCCCTTTTACTGCGCTCCCTATCCGATGTTGCCAGCCCCTCACCGGCCGATTCCAGCTTCGTAAGCGACTGAACTGCGATTTTGATCACTTTCAGATTCAGCTAACTCGTCAGTTCAAAAAACGGCCTCTCACCAGAACATATGAATCAACATGCATACTCCTGCGACCACCGCACTTGCAGGAATATAGAGTATAAAATGAATGAAGTGGGACTTTGCATTAAATCCAAACAGATGCGGTCCGACGATTTCCTTTGTCTCCGGATAAAAATACGGATAGAACCCGCAGTGGCATAGAAGAACCCAGTCGAAAAAGAAAATATCATAGATTTCCATGAGATACAGCATCACAAGAAACCTTGTGAAGAGACTCATAAAATCGAAATCATTTCGGATCCCGTCCCATGCGCCGAGCACAAATGCGCCAAGAAACACAAAGGCAGCAATTCCAGCCATCGCCCACCCAATGATATGAGCCCCGGGAAATCGCTCTTTCCTGTCGGGAATTACCGCAAGAATCTCCTTCGGTGCGGAGGAGAAAAGCCGTTTATCCTGAATCCAGCCCACACACGAATACAGGAGCAGAAAATATGCTGCCATGAGCATGACGGTTGCAAGCGCAGTTATGACCATTTGAATCCGCCGTCTCCTTTACTTTGATTTTCCATCCTTCTTCACAAATGCCCGAAACATCTCCGGCTTCATGATTTTGACATAGGTATTAGTATACGCTAACCGATGTACTTTTGAAAAGCCGCCGATTCATGTTGAAACAGGCAGCGGCTAAAACTACAAGAAAGGGGGAACGCATTCACTCGCGTTCCCCCAAAAAACATTGTAACTATTTTGCTCACACCCCGATGGCATATGCTCCTGCATGCTTACAGCTCGCCTGTCAGGCTCCCCTCAATCAGCTCCAGTACTCTGGCCGCACTGTTTCGAACCTGCGGCGCCGTGACATTACCATCCTTCAGCGCCTCCAGCACGGTGTCCCGGTCTGCATCGCAGCCAGGCATCATCAGATCGGTCTGGGCCTTCAGTGCCTCTGCTGCATGGTATCTGGTTCCCCAGTCCGTCATCACGAGACCCTTATAGCCCCACTCGCAGCGAAGGATGTCTGTGATCAGATCCTTCCTGCAGCCGGTGTAGGCTCCGTTCAGCTGATTGTAGCTCGTCATCAGGGACAGCGGACTACTCTCCTTCACGGCGATTTCGAAGCCCTTCAGATAGATCTCGCGCAGCGCCTTCTCGCTGACATTCTCGTTCACCGCAAGACGATTCTCTTCCTGGTTATTGCAGCAGAAATGCTTGATCGTCGCACCAACGCCCTTCCTGCTCTGGATGCCGCGCACATAGGCTGCTGCCATCTTGCCGCTGACAAGCGGATCCTCGGAATAATATTCAAAATTCCGCCCGCACAGGGGATTCCGGTGAATGTTCATAGCCGGTGCCAACAAGAGCGTAATTCCGAACTCCTCCAGCTCCTTAGCAACTGCAGCGCCCATCTCCTCCAGAAGCCCTGTATCCCAGCTCTGCGCCACGAGCAGCTCCACCGGCCAGGCGGTTGCATAACGATACACTCTCGTTCCGTCCGTGCTGACCATATATTTCATCATCTGCTTCATGGCGCCCCAGTTGTAGCGCTCCAGGGGCTTGGCCGGCCGGAAGGTTCCACTCTCCGTTACCGTCAGCTCCTCCATGATGTTCACGCCGGCCGGTCCGTCGCTGAAGATGATATTCGGTACTCCCTGCTCCAGAAGTGTAATCGCCGTCTTGCCGCCGGCTCCCATAATCTGGAAATGCGGAATGGTCTGGTTCTGCAGATCACCGCCTCGCAGGAGCTCCACCTGCTGCTCCGTGGTCAGCCGGTCCAGCACCTCCTTCACCTTCTCGGATTCCTCTGCTGCAGGCTCTGTATAGTCCACCAGCTCGCAGGTGAAAACAGCAGGATCCACCACCAGTACCGGCAAGCCCTCCGGCAGTGCCGCACCAGAATCGTTCTGCGAATTCTGGCCGTTTTGTTCATTCTTCCCTGCTGCATCCTCTGCCGCGAGCTCCGGACGCGGCCAGTTCTCCTGGGCCCTGCAGCAGCTGCGGCACTGTCTTGTTGGAACCGTTTCAGCCAATGTCAGAACAGCAGCTGCAGCTACGCTCCGGCTGTGTGCACCTGCCTGCACCAGATAATTTCCCTGCGGCAGCTCCCAGCAGGAGCCTTCCTCATTGTAGACAGCGTTGTCCTTCAGGTCGAAGGTGAGTATCAGCTCCTCGGCAGTCCCGGCCGGCAGGAGGGATGTTTTGCCAAATGCAGCAAGGCTCTTTTCCACGCTCCCGGGAACGGAGAGATAGACCTGCACAACCTCGCGTCCTGCTGCATCGCCGGTGTTCGTAACCTGTATCTTCGTCGTGACCTTGGACCCCTCAAGGGAAACGGACAACACCTTCTGTTCGAAGGTTGTGTAGCTCAGGCCATAGCCGAAGGGATACCGCGGCTCGATACCAAAGCTGTCGTAATAGCGGTAGCCAACGTACATCCCTTCTGTGTAATACTCGTTCTCCAGATCGCCGTCCAGGCTGCTGTAGTAATCGCCGCCCGGAATCTGCTCATAGTTCATCAGCCAGCTGTCCGCCAGACGTCCGCCAAAGTTCACCTTGCCCGAGAGCACGTCTGCCAGAGCATTGCCGCCCTCCATGCCGCCCTGCACCATGTAGACGATGGCAATCGGAAGGTCCACAATCGGCGTCAGATCCACCATGCCGCCCACATTTATGACAACCGTGACATGTGCATAGTGGTCACAGAGGAACTGCACGTTCTCCACCTCAATGTCTGTCATCCGGAAATCGCCCTTGTCAGGCCTTCGATCATTTCCCTCACCGGCCTCACGGGTCAGGACATAGATGGCAGTATCTGTATCGCTTGCTGCCACATCCGCCTCATTTACCATCCGTCCGGAAGGGCAGGTGTACTTGAAGCTGTGTGCCGTCCCGATCACCTCGTTCGGCTTCGTCAGGCCGACCAGATGAGACTCCACCATCTGGCGGAACTCTTCGTAGCGTTCCGCATTCTCCCGATCATAATCATCCAGCCAGCTCTTGCTGGTAACGGTGTAGCCGGCATTCTCCAGTCCCTGCTCAATGCTGACAACATAACGGGGATTGCTCTCACCGCTTCCTTTTCCGCCGGCTACCGTGCATCGGCCGCCCATGCCGTACAGAGCGATCTTCTCTCCCTGCAGAGGCAGCGTGTGCTCCGGATTCTGCAGCAGCACATAGCTCTCTGCTGCCGCCCGGCGCGCCAGCGCAGTATTACGCTTCTCGCGGTCTGACATTTCCTTGCTCGTTGCACCGTAGTAGTTCATTCACTTTCCCCTTCCCTTTTCATGCGCTGCCGTGACATTGTCGTCCTTCCGCGCTTCCAGCATGGTCTGAACATACTCTGTACTCTGACTCTATGATCGCTGCCGCGTACGCAAGCTACACTCTCCAGCTCTCCTGCCAGTAAATCCGCGGTCTTCCTTCTTCGAAGACAACTGGCAGCCACACATAATCGGCCTTCGAGGTATTCGCGCTATCCAGCATCGGACTCTCCATCAGAATCCTGCGCTCCTCTTCGGTTGCCTTATAATGCTCCGGATCAAAGCGCTGCGCCGTGCACCGCTCCAGAATATCGGCCAGCCGTCCATCCACCGGATAATCCGGAACCCACCGGTCCGCCAGTGCAATATACCGATCCTCCAGACCCGGCAGCCGGAACACCTGGCTGATCTGGCTGTTGAAGGATGCATGGCTCTCATCCGCCACATGCGGATCACCGATGCTGACAAAGGGTTCATCCGGTGCCTTTGCCACCGCGCTCTCACTCCGGTTCGGAACATATCCCGTCATCCCGGAGGTCAGCATGAACCACTCTCCCCCGTGCCGGAATACCGCAACTCCCTCCCGGCAAAACGGCGCATGCAGATCCTCATACTGCCGGCAGAGTTCCTTTTCAACCTCCAGGAAATCCCTGCTAAGTGCCAGTGTGACGATTCCCTTGTGATTGGCATCCATCCAAAGGTAAGCCTTTTCCCCATCCACGGCCAGATCAAAATCCCCGACCTCATAGTCGAACGGACGATAATGACTCCGTTTCACCTCATACGGTCCCATAAAGGAATTCGCCTCCAGCACGGTAAAGCAGGCCGCCTCCCCGCAGTGCTTGATCCAGCAGACGTATTTGCCGGTTGCCGGACATTTCGCAATGTGCGGCCTATCTGCGTGACTGGAAGGGTGCATGGGCGCTTTTTTGTCAGAGAAATCCGGCTCAATGATGAGTCCCAGATCCTCCCAGTTGTACAGATCCGTCGAGCGATAAGCCCGGATTCCCCAGGTCCATACCTCTCCCTTTCCATCTGTCCGGTCCTTGTTCTCTCCATACCAGTAATAGGTTCCGTCCTCGTAAAACAACGCGCCGCCGTGCGCCTGAATCCGGTGTCCGTTTGTATCGCGCCACACCCTGCCGGGATAGATGGCATCTCTTTCCGGCTCCTGCACGGTTTGTGCTGCATCCGATGTCAGCGGCGTATCCTGCAGCTCCGGCTCCTCGCTGTACAGTTCCAATCCCTGCAGCGCATTGTCCAGTGCCTCCACAGCCTCCTTTGGAAGTGCGCCTCCCATATACCCAAGGAGCTTTCTTGCCGTAAAGCCAAGTGCCGCCGGCTGCCCTGCAAGGCGCTTGGCAGCCCCCGGAAGGAAGCGTTCAAAGACTGCCTTCCCCTCTTCATAGGAAAGGATTTCCTGCACCTTGCTGTCCAGAGACAGTTCCACCTTCTTCATTCTCTTCACCCTTCCTTTTTGATCTGGTTCAGTGCGGCATTCAGCTGCTGCACCATGGCCGGTGTCACGGCCTTCCCGGCCTGCTTTAGCAATGCCTGCAGCGGCATCTTCGCCATCTGGCGCTGCACAGCCTCCGGCATCTCGATGTTCTGCGCCACATCGCCGTAGCTGGACTTTGCCTTCTCCATAATCCGGGCGAGCAGTGCTGCTGCCTTTGGATTTTGCTGAAGCTCTGTCATGGAATCCATGATGGAGTAATACCCCTCCTTCACAAGCTCCTCCGGCTTGTCAAACCAGTTCTCCACCTGGCCTGCCGCCCGGTAGCCTGCGTCCGGCTTCTCCACCTTTGTAATCGTCATAGTGTCATGGCAAGCGTCTGCCAAGGCGTCCCTGGTCTTTCCCAAACTGTCTGCGCCTGCTGCCGCTTCCTCCACGTTCTGCGCATTAGATTCTTTTGTATCTAAGCCTCTCTCACAAACTGCCTCGATGCGGTGCGTTCCGGTAATCGGTACACGGAACCGGAAGATCTTGTCTCCCTCCTGCTGCCCGAACACCTCGCCGTCTACCAGGAGGGTTATCTTCTTCTGATTCGAATAGACCTTAATCTCTGTCTGCTCCTCGGTTCGGTTCACATAGCGCCTTCCGCACAAATGGACAAAAGGATCCTGGCTCAGATATGCCTTGTAGATATAATAGGCATCCTTTTTCAGCTTCCTGTCGAACGTGACAAGACCCTTCTGGTTCTGTCCGGGCTTGCCGCCCTCCTCTCGTCCGTCGGCGCCAAAATCAAAACCGTTCCACACATGCATCGCCCAGATGTACGGCCGCTCCGCCCACATCTGCAGCATATGCTCGTGATACTCCGCCTGATAGCTCTCGCTCCAATCGCCCCGCTCCGGCTTGCCGCTCTGGTAGGCCGGATTCGCATCGGCGCCGTACTCCGACAGGCCGATCACACGGTCCGGGTGACTTGAATGGAAGGTGTCAAAAAATTCATCGTTCTGCCCCAGCTCTCCCAGATACCAGCCATAGTACAGGTTGTAGCTGCAGATATCCGGCAGCTGCACGAACGGGTCATTCGGATCCAGCATGAAGACATGGGCCATGGTTGTCGGTCTCGTGGCATCCAGTTCGTGGCACAGGTCATTCAGCGCCTTGTGGTTCTCCACCATGTCTTCGCTCACGCCGCCCGATGCCGTAATCTCATTGGAAAGGCCCCAGCAGATGATGGAGGGGTGGTTGTAATTTTGCTTGACCAGTTCGGTCATCTGGCTTAATGTGTTCGCCTTCCCATTCGGAAGGTGCTGGGTGATGTACGGAATCTCTGCCCAGACAACGAGGCCATACCGGTCGCACAAGTCATAGAAATACTGCGCGTGCTGATAGTGCGCAAGACGTACCGTATTCGCTCCCATCTCAAGGATCAGCCGAATGTCCTCCTCGTGCTGTGCAGCCGTCAGGGCATTGCCCAGACCTTCGCAGTCCTGATGTCTGGCTGTTCCAACGAGGCGCACATTCCTCCCGTTCAGCCAAAAGCCGGTATCCGGCCGGAATGCGATCTGCCGGCAACCAAAGGCAGCGGTAACTGCATCCCCTCCGTTCTCATCCGGAAGGCTCGCCTCCGCATAGTAGAGATACGGATCCGCAGTGCCGTCCCACAGGTGAACGGCAGTAAGGGTAATCACGGCCTTTGCGTAACCATTTTCCACGATTCCGACAGCAACTCCTGCGGTTCTCTCTGCGGCCGCTTCCATTTCCGCTGCAACCTGCACTTCTGCTCCGCCCTTGCCCTCTGCTGCTTCTGCTATTGCTTCGACGGGCACGTCTGCTGCCACTCCTGCAGGCTCTGCGATCCCAAACCGCACCGGTGTTCCGTCCGGCGTGTTCTCGCAGAAGGCCTCCAGCAAGACCTCGGCACTTGTCAAATCTTCCGATACCTTAGGCGTTATCTTCAATCCGCAGGTTCCGTCCATTCCAAGCGCCAGATGGCTCTTTGGAACGACAACCAAATGAACGTCGCGGTACAGACCACCATAGAAGGTAAAATCCGCTTTCTGCGGATAGACGTGATCATTTGCGCTGTTGTCCACCGTCACAACCAGCTCATTGAATTCTTTGATTCCGTTCTCACCTGCCAGTGTCGGGGTCAGATTCACACGGAAGGTGGAATACCCTCCCTCATGCCTTCCCAGCTCCTGTCCGTTCAGGGAGATCACAGCCGTCATCGCCGCTCCCTCGAACTCCAGCCAGACCTCTTCCTCTGTGGTATGCTGCGGCGCAGCAAATGATTTCTTATACGTGCAGGTTCCGCGGTAATAGTCATTCCCGCCGTCGGTTCCGTCTGCCGCATTCCAGGTATGCGGCAGGTCCACTGCCTGCGGCGCCTCTCCCGGTTTGGTGAAGGTCCAGTTCTCATTGAAGGTTATCTTCTGACGCATGTTGACTTCTCCTTCTTTTGCTTTTAAAACCAAGGTATCTATTTCCGCATCTTAATTTTTCCAAGGATGATATTGCTTAAAGATTTTCACCGTTCGTGCGGATAATTTCCGCATAATCATAAGCAGAGTCCTTCAAGACCCGCTTCTGCGTGCGGTAATCCACATAAATTAAACCAAAGCGCAAGTCATAGCCCTTAAACCATTCAAAATTATCCAGAATTGACCAGTACAGATATCCTTCTATCGGGATTCCTTCCTCAATTGCTCTGCGAAGAGCAATCAGATAGGTATGAATATAGTCGATCCGTTGGGGGTCATGCACTTTTCCGTCCCTCATTACAAAGTCAATGTTGGAAAAGCCATTCTCCGTAAACAGAACCGGTAAGTGATAGCGCTGCCATGCGTATTTGGCCATATAGTACAGGCACTCCGGCCGAATCGGCATACCGATATGAGATTTCGGAAGTCCCGGATATACCAGCGGATTGGGACGTCCCGGATGCGCGTAAAAATTCATGGCCCCATAGGCATTTACAGCAAACAGGTCCAGCGGCTGATGGATAATCTGCATATCGTCGCCGGAAAGAGTGTCCGCCACGCGATCCGGAACATTACCTGAAATCATGGGATCAACCCAGCGCGTCATGCCCATATAGCCACCTGCATCAGAAGCCATGAGTCCAAAAGCCTGCTCTTCATTTAAAACTCCCGGTACGGCCTCAACCGGCAAACCCATGATTACCATGCCGATTTTCAGTGGCTGCTTTGCTACAGCGCGCAGCTCCTGCACTGCCCTGCCATGGCATAGCAAAATCGTTCGATAGGCCTTCTTTGCCGCTTCTTCATCTCCTTTTTTGCCAGCCAGATCGAGGAAGTCTCCATGGAAACATTGCGGCTCGTTCATCGTAAACCAATATTTCACTTTATCAGAAAGAGCCTCTGACATAGTGCGGGCAAAAAAAGCAAAATCCTCTACGGTCTCATCTCTTAGCCATCCGCCTTTTTCAAAAGACCACTGAGGCAGATCACTGTGAAACAGAGTAATCATCGGCTCGATGCCCGCTTCTGTAAGCGCATCCACCAGATTGCAATAAAACGCAAGGCCCTTTTCATTGATCTTGCCGGGGCAGGGAATCACCCTGCTCCAGCTGATTGAAAAGCGATAGGCCTTCAAGCCAAGCTGCTTCATCATTTCCACATCCTCACGCCAGTGATGATAATGGTCACAGGCGATATGGCAGGTTTCGTTGTTGTTGATTTTCCCATCCCCCATCAAATCCCAAACGGATGGTGTCCGGCCGTCTTCGTCATAGCCGCCCTCGATTTGAGCTGCGGCACTGGCCGCTCCCCATAAAAAATCCTTTGGAAAGCCCATTTTATTTTTTCTCCTTCTTTGCCGCTCTGCGCTCTGCTTTTGCCTGTTTCCGCGCACGCTTATCAAGAACCTTCTGATTCTCTGTTTCGAAATCCAGTCCTCTCTTTGCGCAGGACGCCTTCAGTTCAGCAATACGATTCTCCTCTGCCATGCGATCTGCTTCCTCACGCTCGCGGCGCTCCAGCTCATCGGCAGGAATGTATTCAATGCCAAGAGCTGCACACTCGGCAATTTTGCGTTCCTGCAATTCCCGGGAAATCATTGGCATATCATCCTCAACCTTGAAGACAAAGCAGAACATGAAAAATACAACAATACCGACAATAATAAAGCTTCCCTGATAAGCAAAATTAATCCAGTTTACCGCGGAAGCTGTCTGGTCAGCATAAAGTGCCACTCCATCAGCACCTGTGCCAATCTGTTCCGGCTTAACATAACCGGAAACCATCAAGCCCAGATTAAACAGACCCTGGGCAATGCCCACAGCAAACGTCATCATCGCACTGATAAAGCTTCCTGTTAATCCATCCGAGCGAACACCGGTTTTCCACTCTACCTGATCAATGATGTCCCCCATATAGGTCATGATCATGTAGCTGAACGAAATATTACCGATCGCAGCCAGGGCTGTCCCTGCATAAATCATCGTTCCGTTTCCCATACTGGCAAAAGCAAGAATGGAACCGGCAATCGTTAACACAGCCGTCATCCAGATGGTCTTCGTACGGCCAAACTTTTTCGAAAGCGGCAGCATGAGCAAAATACCAGGTCCCATTGGAGACAAGGCAATCATCTGGAACTTTGCCTGGATCGCAGCCACATTCCCATAGGCGTTTCCATTCACAACCCAGCCGGAATAATAAATCAAGGAAATGTTGCGAAGGTTTCCGCAAATGTTAAAGATCAGCACAATCAGGACAAATAAAATCCAATATTTGCTCTGCAGGCAAGCCTTTAACTGTGCCCCCATTCCCGCTTCTTTCTGATGCTCCAGTTTGTCAGCCTGTTCTTTTGCGATTCCCCTTTGATTCCTTCTCTCTTCCGTAACACGCTCACGTGTGTAAAAGTACTGCACAAAGGTAGTGCACACTGCAATCACTGCAAAAATAGACATGCTCAGAAGATAGCCCTTGGCATTGTCTCCATTCATCGCTGCGCAAACCGCTGCGAGAATGGACGGAAACAGAATCGAAACAATCCCGGTGCCCACATTGCCCACAATAGTAGCAGCCAGGGACAAATTCTTCCGCTGATTTACGTTTCTGGTTGAGACCGCCGGCGTCAGTTCCTTTGGCATAATCCACATCGTGTAGCTGACGCTGTAGTATAGATTAAACGCAACCACAATCCAAATGGCCTGATGGATCGGCTCATGGAAAGGCATCCAGAACAGTAAGATCACACTGACCAAAACAAAAGGCGCTGAGATCAAAAGCCACGGACGAACCTTTCCCTGTTTGCAGGTAGTGGAATCAATAATCTTACCCATCACCAGATTCGTAACGGCATCAGTCAATTTGGAAAGGAACGGAAACAGTACCATGAAGGAAGCAATCCAGGCTCCCTTTGTAGAGTCAAAACCAATAACATCCGTCAGATACTGGTTGTAGTAGCTATTGACGATTGAGCTGGTCATCATCATTCCCCAGACGCCCAGCACATACCCCAGCCACATTTCCTTTCCGGTCGTATTCGCAGATGTTATGCGCGAGTTCCATCTGGGACTGGTAAAAGCATTGCTTAACCAGCCGTTTTTCGTTTTGGCATTTGCGTTCATGATCTTCCCTCCTGTTGCATGATTTATGGCTATGCCTGTTCTCCCGGCCTTCCTTGCTCAAAATGACCAGGCTGTCTCGAATCATTTGTGCACTTTACCTGTGCTCTTTTTCATCTTGATTCAGTTTTGCACAAATCAAACAACAGACATGGTTATAAATTTGCTTTTTACGCCATTTTTTATTTATCTTTTTGTAAAAAAGCGAATTTATATCCCGGAACGCAGATTTTTAACCCATCAAAAAATAACACACCGGGATCCTATTGGATCCCCGTGCGTTCCTTTCGCATTCACTCCATTCTCTTTCCTGTTTTTCAAGGAAACACAGGTCAAAGCCTCTGCCGCTCTTTACCTCTTATTCGCTTCCCGGTATTCTGCCGGCGACTGCCCGGTGTATCTGCGAAACTCTCTGGCAAAATAGCTTCCGCTGCAAAAGTGCAGCCTTTCCGCCAACTGCGCAGCACTGGCCCTTGTCGTCCGAAGGAGGAGCTTGGCCCGCTCGATCCGAAGCCGTTTGCTGTAGTCATTCACAGAGCTGCCGGTTTCCTCCTTGAATTTTCTCGAAAGGTAGTACTCTGTGTAACCTGTCAGCTCAGCCAGCTGCGCGATGCTGACCTCTTCCTCTTCATGAAGCTCCAGATAATCGATACACTTTTGGATTCTGGGTGAGATTCCCTCTGTTTTTTTCACCTCATGTACTCGATGAACAAAGTCATCGAATGCGGCATGGTTGATCTGCACAATCTCTCCCATTGTTTTACAGTCCAGGATCGTCTGGATATAGCTGTCCCCGACAGAATAGGCCGTATCCGGCGACAGACCGCCTTCAATTCCTGCCCTAACACACAGTGTGACCAGCGTCGTGGACGAGATCTGTGCCCGTTGCAGGCTCCCGCGCACCTTTACCTGCACGCCGTCACTGACGCGTCCCGCCTGAGACAGTACCGTCTCATAATTCAGATTTCCGTCCCGCACCATCTGCAGCAGCGCCTGCTCGGTTTCCCAGGTGCGCTTGCGCTTGTTCTCTCTCCTTAGCTCTCGTCTGGATGCATCCGCAGAAGAGGTTGGTGAGATGATCATGACCTCTGCACACGAGCAGCATTCTCCCGTAATGCAGCAGCCGAGCATCGATACGTCCTCCTGAAATCTCCTCGGTACAACAATCGGAAGAGAACACACCACTTCACTGATGTATCGCCGGAACATCACCGTCTTGGCATATTCATCATAGGTTGGATCGCTTCCGAGCAACCCCGCAATCTCTCGGTCCACATCCCGCGGATCCAGCTCCTCCCCGAGTACGGGGCCCAAAATAAAATATCTCACGGAATGTCCGCCCTCCTGCAGGCAAACGCATCCCCACAAAAGGTCCAGGGCACTGCTGATGATCGCGATCCCGTGACTGCTCTCCGGAAGGCGCTGCAGCATTTCAAGACTCCCGTTATACTGCAGCATCTTATGCAGCAATCGGATCCTGTCATTTTGCAAATCCATATGCGGCACCAGCATGGCATCGTATTCCAAAAGATCCGCCGTATATTTGCAGCTCAGCATTTTCAGAAACCACTCCAGCCGTGTTTCAAGATCCATGCCTGTACCTTCCTCTTCCGAAGCTATTTCATCCGTGTAACAGGGTCCGTCACACCATTGACAGGGCAATCCTCTTTTTGCCGACATCCACGGACTCCACCGTCACATCCACGATGTCGCCCACACTGACAACCTCCAACGGATGCTTAATAAACCGTTTGGACATTTTGGAAATGTGAACCAGACCGTCCTGATGGACACCGATGTCCACAAACGCACCAAAATCCACAATATTCCGAACAGTTCCCTTCAGCTTCATTCCAGGCTTTAGATCCTCCATGCCAAGAACATCGGAGCGAAGGATCGGAGCCGGCATTTCAGCTCTTGGATCTCTTGCCGGCTTTTCCAGCTCATCGAGAATATCCTTTAAGGTGAGCTCGCCGACTCCCAGCTCCTTTGCCAGCTGCGGCATTGCCTTTTTGCCCGCCAGGGCCTTAACCTGCCGGAAGCCTTCCATGGTATCCGGAAGAGACAGCTCCTCCAGCAGCTGTTCAACCGCCTTGTAGTTCTCCGGATGAACGGCCGTTGCATCCAAAGGCTCCTTGCCGTCACGGATTCGCAGGAAGCCCGCACACTGCTCAAAGGCCTTGGGGCCGAGCTTTGCCACCTTCAGCAGCTCTCTTCTGCTGCGGAATCTCCCATTCGCCTCACGATAGGCAACAATATTTTTGGCCAGCGTCCCGGAAATGCCGGATACATAAGACAACAGCGAGAAGGATGCCGTATTCAGATCCACGCCGACATGGTTGACGCAGTCCTCTACAACGCCGCCCAAAGCTTCATCCAGCTTTTTCTGATTCATGTCATGCTGATACTGTCCCACTCCGACGGCCTTGGGATCAATCTTAACGAGCTCTGCCAGAGGGTCCTGGAGCCGCCTTGCCATAGAGGTCGCCGAGCGCTGTCCCACATCGAACTCCGGGAACTCCTCTGTTGCAAGCTTGCTCGCGCTGTAGACCGATGCTCCCGCCTCATTGACCACAATATACTGAATCGGCTCTCGATTCGGATCTTCCTGTTGCAGCTCATGAATGAGCTCCACAATAATCTGCTCGGATTCGCGGCTGGCCGTTCCGTTGCCAAGGCTGATTAACGACACATGATCCTTGGCAATCAGTTTCTTAATCACTGCCTTGGCCTCTGCCACCTTATTCTGCGGCGCCGTAGGATAAATAACGGTCGTATCCAACACCTTTCCCGTCGGATCCACAACGGCGATCTTACAGCCGGTTCGAAAGGCCGGATCCCAGCCCAGCACAACCTTTCCGGCAATCGGCGGCTGCATCAGGAGCTGCTCCAGATTCTTGCGGAACACCTTGATGGCGCCGTCCTCTGCATCCTCTGTCAGCTGTCCCCGGATCTCCCGTTCAATGGACGGCTGGATCAGGCGCTCATACGCATCCTTGGCTGTCTCTGCCAGTGCACTCTCCGTATACGGGTTTCTCTTAAAAGCCGTCTTCTGAATGTGCTGCAGGATCTCCTCCTCCGGTGCGTTGACCGTTACCGTCAGATACTTTTCCCGCTCGCCGCGGTTGATCGCCAGAATGCGGTGACCTGGGAGCTTGGCAATGGACTCCTCGAACTCGTAATACATTTCATAGACCAAGCGCCGGTCCTCCTTCGTGCCATGGACCGCTGCAGTGCTACCGGCCTTTGCTGTCGTAGAGGCCGCCCTTGCAGTGACCGCGTCTGTATCGTCTGCTGCAGCTTTCGCAGTCTTGGACGATTTTGCTGCCGCTTTGGCAGTTTCCTTTTTCTCTGCCGTGGCAATGGTTCCGCTCTTCCAGGTCTTTTCTCGAATCCAGGTGCGAAGGCTGGCATCGTCCGAGATTCTCTCTGCAATGATGTCCAATGCCCCCTGCAATGCCTCCTCCGGTGTCCCGACCTTTTTCTCCTCCGGAATCTCCGGATTTTTCAGCATTTCCGGGCTCGAAACGTAATTGACTGCCAGAGTCAACAACTCATACTGCACATTTCCTTCCATAATCACGTCCGCAAACGGCTCCAGGCCCTTCTCTTTGGCAATCCCGGCACGTGTTTTTCTCTTTTGTTTGTACGGGCGGTACAGGTCATCCACTGCCACCTGTGTCATGGCCGCCTCAATCTGCGCACGGAGCTCCTTTGTCAGCTTGCCCTGCTCGTCAATGGCAGAAAGGACCTGCTGCTTTTTGTCCTCCAGATTGCGAAGAGACGACAGACGATCTCCCAGAAAGCGCAGCTGCTCATCGTCCAGTGCGCCCGTTGCCTCTTTGCGGTATCTGGCAATAAAGGGAATGGTGTTGCCCTCATCAATCAGCTTTACTGCTGCCTCCACCTGGCCCTTGCGAACCTTGGTGCCGTCATGGTTTGGCATCCCTGCCATTTCCTGTGTGATCTGCTGAATAATATCCACGTTGTTCTCCTTGCTACCCGATATACAACCTGTTGTCATTCACGCGACTTCCACAGGCAGGGTGGCATGAGAATGTCCAGCTGTTGGGACATCTCTGCCAGGACCAGCCTGTGGCAGATGCGTGAATCATGACGCAGGTCCTCAAGCTCCAATCTTGTTGCCCGTATAGAGCTGATAGTATTTGCCCTTCTGGGCAATGAGCTGGTCGTGTGTACCGCGCTCAATGATGTGTCCTTGCTCCAGCACCATGATGCAGTCACTGTTGCGCACGGTGGACAGGCGATGCGCAATGACAAAGGTTGTCCTGCCTTTCATCAAAGCGTCCATGCCCTTTTGTACCAGGCCTTCTGTTCTGGTGTCGATCGACGACGTTGCCTCGTCCAGAATGAGAGCCGGCGGATCCGCAACGGCTGCCCTTGCAATGGCAAGGAGCTGGCGCTGTCCCTGGGAAAGATTGGCTCCGTCATTTCGCAGCATCGTGTCATATCCGTTCGGAAGGCGCTTGATAAAGCTGTCGGCATTGGCAAGCCTTGCTGCCTCCATGCACTCCTCATCCGTTGCATCCAGTCTCCCGTACCGGATGTTCTCCAGCACGGTTCCGGTGAACAAATGCGTATCCTGCAGCACCATGCCAAGGGAGTGCCGAAGGTCCGCCTTCCGAATCTTGTCAATGTTGATCTCATCGTAGCGAATCTTCCCATCCTGGATGTCATAGAACCGGTTGATCAGATTGGTAATGGTCGTCTTTCCGGCACCGGTAGAACCAACAAAGGCAATCTTCTGCCCGGGTTCTGCGAACAGGTTGATGTCATGCAGCACCATTTTATTCGGATCGTATCCAAAGTCCACATCCTCCATGGTGATTCTGCCGCGCTGACGCACATAGGTGGTTGTTCCGTCCGCCTTGTGATAATGCTTCCACGCCCAGATGCCGGTTCTCTCCTTGCACTCGGTAAGGCTCCCGTCCTTCTCTTCTCTGGCACGCACCAGCTCCACGTAGCCTTCGTCCTCTTCCGGCGTTTCGTCCATCATTTTGAAAACACGTTCTGCGCCGGCCATGGCCATAATAATGGAGCTCATCTGCTGCGCGATCTGCGTAATCGGCTGGGAGAAATTCTTATTCAATGTCAGGTAGGATACCAGTGTTCCCAGTGTGATGGTCCCAACGCCCGAAAGAGCCATTGCTGCACCCGAAACGGCGCAAAGGACATAGCTGATATTGCCGAGGTTCCCGTTGACCGGCATCATGATGGAGGCATACCGGTTTGCCAGGTTCGCACTTTCCCGCAGCTGTCCGTTAAGCTTTCGGAAATCCTCGATTGCCTTTTCCTCATGGCAGAAGACCTTGACCACCTTCTGTCCGTTCATCATCTCTTCGATGTATCCATTTTCAATTCCCAGATCTCTTTGCTGATCTGCAAAAAAACTGCCGGATTTCTGTGCCAGCTTCCCGGAAACGAACATCGTAACCACGACCATCAGAACACTGATGATCGTCAGCTGCCAGGACAGTGCGATCATCGACACAAAGGTGATGATCAGCGTAACCAGCGAGTTCACCGTCTGCGGAATGCTCTGGCTGATCAGCTGCCGGAGCGTATCAATGTCATTCGTATAGACCGACATAATATCGCCGTGCGCATTCCGGTCAAAATAACGAATCGGCAGCGACTCCATGTGACCAAAGAGCTCCTTTCGAAGGTCCAGGAGCGTTCCCTGTGACACATTGATCATAATCCGCTGATACAGATAAGAGGCCGCAATGCCCACCGCATAGATTCCGGCCAGACGCAAAAGAGCCGCCCCCAGCGGAGCAAAATCCGGGTTTTCCTGTGCCAGCATCGGCAGAATATAGCTGTCAATCAGAGTTTTCTGAAACAGTGTCCCCTGCAGAGTTGACCAGGCAGCCACCAGAATGCAGACGATCACAACGAGAAACGGCACCTTGTACCGCTTCATAACCAGCTTCATCAGCCGGCTGAAAATCTTGCCCGGATTCTCCACCTTGTGGCCGGGTTTTCCGTTATTTTTCATTCTGGGCATGATCAATCCTCCTGCTGCGACTCATCAAAATCTCCGCCGCCCTGTGTCTGTGATTCATAGATCTCACGGTAAATGGCATTCGTTTCCAGCAGTCTTTCATGGGTATCAAAGCCGTCAACCGTTCCGTCGTCCAGAACCAGAATACGATCTGCATCCTGCACGGACGAGATGCGCTGTGCAATGATGAGCTTGGTCGTCCCCGGGATCCTTTGTGCAAAGGCCGCACGTATTTTGGCATCGGTTGCCGTGTCGCAGGCGCTCGTTGAGTCATCCAGAATCAGAATGCGCGGCTTCTTCATCAGGGCTCTTGCAATGCAAAGGCGCTGCTTTTGTCCGCCGGACACATTCGTTCCGCCCTGCGTCAGCTGCGTATCATACCCCTCCGGCATTCGGTCAATGAATTCATCGGCACAGGCAAGGCGGCAGGCCTCCTTACAGTCCTCAAGGCTCGCCTTTGGATTCCCCCATTTGAGGTTATCCATAATGCTCCCGGTGAACAGATTGTTACTCTGGAGCACGACAGCAACGCTGTCACGAAGGGTTTCCAGATCATACTCACGAACGTCAATGCCGCCAACCTTGACCGATCCGTGGCACGTATCATACAGTCTCGAAATCAGGTTCACCAGAGACGACTTTCCGGATCCGGTTCCCCCGATGATTCCGATGGTCTCGCCGGCTGCAATGTGCAGATTGATGTGATGCAGCGTTCTGGACGAGCGGTCTGTGCCATCTCCTGCGGTGTCATGGATTGTGATCACCTCGTTGCCGTTTTTGTCATAGGTGACCTCACGGCGCTTGTAGGCAAAGTCCACATTCTCCATATCAATGCTGCCGTCCGTAACCTCCGTCACAGGATGCTCCGGGTTCGTGATATCCGGCTGCTCCTCAAGGACCTCGCAGATTCTCTGGGCGCTTGCGGTCGACATCGTGATCATCACGAAGATCATCGACAGCATCATCAGGCTGAAGAGTACCATCATGATGTAGCTGAACAGACTCGTCAGCTCGCCGGTCGTCATGGAGCCTCCCACAATCAGCTTCGCCCCCAGCCACGAAACACCGATGACACAGATATCCACAATCAGGGACATCACCGGAAAGTTCATAACAACGAGCTTCTCAGCCCGGACAAAAAGGTCATAGAGCTCCTCCACGGCCTTGTTGAATTTCGTCTTCTCCTGCTCCTCACGGACAAAGGCCTTCACCACGCGAATGGCAGAGACATTCTCCTGAACACTGGCATTGAGGTCGTCATATTTGCGGAAGGTCACCCGGAAGGCTTCCGAAGCCTTCCCGATGATAATCATCAAAAATACACCCAGCACCACCAGTGCAGCCAGGAAGATCAGGCTGATCTTCGGACTGATCACAACGCACATCACCAGCGCAATGATCATCATAAGAGGTGCGCGAACCGCAATGCGGATGATCATCATAAAGGCGTTCTGCAGGTTCGTGACATCCGTCGTCATGCGGGTCACAAGCCCTGCGGTGGAATATTTGTCAATGTTCGAGAAGGAAAAGTTCTGAATACTGCAGTACATGGCATCCCGCAGATTTGCAGCAAACCCGGTCGAGGCATCCGACGCGAATACGCCGCCCAGAATGCCGAACAATAGGCTTGCAAAGGCCATGATCAGCATCAAAAGTCCATAGTGAATGACCTCATTCATGTTGCCCGCCTGAATTCCCTTGTCAATGAGCGAGGCTGTGATGAAGGGAATCAGGATTTCCATCAAAACCTCTAACAGCGTAAAGATCGGCGTCAGGATTGTGGACCTTTTATACTGACGGATTTCTCCCATTAATACGCGGATAACGTGCATAGATTCCTCCTTCATTCTGGTACAGCGATCCCTGGTACAGCGATTTTTAAATAACTGGCCAGTTATTTTGCAAACGCTGTACTAGATAACGCTGCACTAATGTATCTTTTTGCGCACGCACAGTGTCCCGCGGCCCCAAAAGAGCCGCAGTTCCACCTTTTGTACCTGTTATTGTAAAAATCCCGGACAGCGGCTGCGCATCTGTGCGAGCTCGTTCGCACAGACGCGCAGACATTGGACGGGTTAGCATACATGAGTAAGTAGGGCGATAGCCCGGATTACGAATGTATGCGTCAGCTGCGGGAGTGTCGCAGACACGTAGCAGCTGATTTTTATGTGGTGGCTACTGTGCGAGCTTACTCGCATAGTAGCTTCAGCACCCTCGGTAGTAGCCCGGATACCCGCTGCCGCAGCACAGCCCTCCTCCGCCGCAGCACAGATTCAAGGCTGCATTGAGAAGGCACAGCTTCAGGCACCAGTTAGCAGGGCTTACCGGCCCGCCGCCGTAGGTATACTGTCTCTCCTGATACCAGCTGCTGCCGGAGTTAAGTCTCGTCACGAGATTCTGATAAATCTGATTGCCCGGCTCCATCTGCACAGCCGTCTGTGCCTGCTGCAGAGCCAGAACGTTGTTTCCAAGCCCCGAGTTGGCAATGGCACTGTAGTAGTACCACTGCGCCGTATGGTTCGGGATGCTGTTTAATACATTCAGGGCTTCCTGGTAATGCCTGCTGTTAATATAGTTGGCTGCTGCCTGCATGCGGATCGAATCCTCATCCTGATTCTGTCTCGCATCCCGGTAGCTGCGCTGACCACCGTAGCCGTAAGAGCTACCGCCGAAAAACTCATTCCAGAAATCCCCATAATCTCCGTTCCAGGAGCTGCCGTACCCGCCGTAGGTACCATTGGAGCCTGACGCTCCCGCACGGCTCCCACCGTAACTTCCTGATGAACCTGCGCCGGAATAGGGATGCTGCCGCTCGTAGATAATCTGTTTATAGGCTGCCTGAACCTGCTTAAATTTCTCTTCTGCCTGCTCCTTATTGGGGTTGTCAATATTGGAATCCGGATGGTATTGCCGGGACAATTTGCGATATGCTTTTTTGATTTCATCATCGGATGCGTCTCTCGACACACCCAGAATCTGATAGGGGTCCGACATTCGTCGACTCTCCTTTCTGTCTGTATCATTCTCAGGTGTAACCGTTCACACGTCCGCCACCTGCGAGGTGACAAATCCATGAACCCTCCTGTTTTTTCATCATGTTCATCAGTCGGCTTGTTCTTTTTCGCCGCGCTTTTGATTGTACCGACTCCACACGCCTGAGTAAAGGATATTGCGGATGATCGGCAGGAGTTCCACACAGGGCAGGAGCTCGAATGCCTCACAGCTGCGCGAGATCATCATGGTCAGGATCTGGTAACAGTAATCATCATAATCCGGTCGGCTCGCCGTCGTTTTGAGCGGATTGTAGCTGCCGCTCTTCTCATCTTTTTCGAGATCGTCATAGGCATCCATGATATAGATGAATTTACCCAGATAGAATCCCATCTGCCGGAGCGGTTCCTCCCACTCGTCCTCCCGGACGGCGAACAGCTCCGCCATAATATCGCCAAAATAACCGGCCACCCGGTCAATATTCTCTTCGTTCTGGCCTTCCGCCTCCTGCAGCCGGTCCAGCCGGTCCTTAATCACCGCAGCTTTATGGCCGTAATCAATGCTGGCCTTATCGCTTTTCTTTTTCAAGAGCTTGGACAGCAGGAGCTTATGCAGCTTGTGTTCATCTCTCCAGTCATCTGAACTGGAATAATAGGACAGGATCAGATTCATATCCGCCGCATAGTCTGTGAATTCGTTGATGCGGGTCGTATGTTTTTCCAGGGGATGGGCGATACACCGGGTCTCTCCGACCTCATCCTTTGCATCGTACAGGTCCGTCAAGAGGAGGATCAGCAGCGTCATGTCATAGCTCAAGGTCATCTGGCCCAGAAAACCGTATTTGCTTTTCAATCTGCGGCAGAATCCGCAGTAATAAGAGCGATACTGGCTCACCTCGCGAACCTTCAGCTCCTGCTCATTAATCACCACATATCCGAACATACCTCAGCTCCTCTTCTGGAACTCCTTTTTGCATTTCGGGCAGCGCACGATAATCTTACCCTTTCCCTTCGGAATTCGAATCTTCTGACCGCACTGCGGGCACTTGTAGATATGGAAGCCCTCATTGCGTTTACGCTCCTCGCTGGCATGCCGGATCTTGTAGCCCATGTTGTGGAACCAGGCACTGACCGAGCGTCCGCAGTTGCCCAGAATCCTGCCGAAATTCCCGTTCCGGATCTTGCTCGTGATTTCCAGATATCTGCAGTTCTCGTTGTATCGCCTTGAGATATTCTTGGAGAACATTCGAAAATACATATAGACCAGGAGCAGGAGACTCAGCCACCACAAAAGCTGATTATGCAGGAACAGGTCCAGTATGATCAGCACAAAAACCAAGGTAGACAGGAACTGTCCGAATTTGTCAACGCCGTATCGGCCCTGCATGAACTGAATGAATTTGTATCGTAAACGCTCCAGCATAATGTAAACCTCTCTTTAATGCTCGCAACTGTCGTATACATTCATTCTAAAGTCAGTGCTTACAAATGCAATGAATGAAGCTCAAAAAGAATATTAAAAAACTCTTAAAACATGGTACTTTGCGGGTTTCCATCGCGATCTGTCTAAGGGATTCCCGGTTCCTGCAGGCAGATCAGATGCAAGCCGGACGCAAAACAAGAGCAGGTCTCAAACAGACCTGCTCTTGTTAAAAAGCTCTATTAATATCGTATGATACCGTGATTTCGGATTGATCATCTCCAATCACGGCTTCCGCTCCGAATTAGATGCTCTTCTTAGCAACCTCTGCCAGTGCTGCAAATCCGTTTGCATCATTGACAGCCATCTCTGCCAGCATCTTACGGTTGATGTCAATACCAGCAACCTTCAGTCCATGCATCAGCTGGCTGTAAGACAGACCGTTGATGCGAGCTGCTGCGTTGATACGTGCGATCCAGAGAGATCTCATATCTCTCTTGCGAAGCTTTCTGCCCTCAAAAGCAGAGTTCTGTGCACGCATAACGGACTGCTTAGCTACTCTGTAATGACTGGATCTAGCCTCTCTGTAGCCCTTTGCGAGCTTCAGAACTCTGTTATGCTTCTTCTTGGCATTCAAGCCACCTTTAATTCTTGCCATTTTCGATTTCCTCCATCAAATTCCCGTCATGCACCTGAATTAAAGGTAAGGCATGATCTTCTTCATGTTCTTTACGTTCGTTGCATCCGTAACTGCAGGCTGACGAAGGTTTCTCTTTCTCTTCGTGGTCTTCTTGGTAAGGATGTGGCTCTTATAAGCCTTGCTGCGAATCAGCTTACCATTTCCGCTGAGTTTGAAGCGCTTTGCAGCGGATCTGTTCGTTTTCATTCTGGGCATAATACGTTCCTCCTTCTGATCCGGCATATGCCGGCCTGTTCTATCCTGATCACAGTTCATGAATTCCCGGTCTTTTGCAGCTCCTGTACAGATTGCTCTGCCCCGTTGCCGCAGCCTCATAAAATTCCTGAACTATCATCATCCAACTCGGTACCTGTCTGTGCAAGGACAACTCAGCCCTTTTTCTGCACCAGGAACAGAGACATGGATCTTCCTTCTACCTTTGGAGCCTTGTCAACAACGGCAACATCCACCAGTGCATTGGCAAAGTCTGTCAGGATGTGCATGCTGTCATTCATGTGCGCCATCTCACGTCCGCGGAAACGCAAAGTAACCTTTACGCGATCTCCTCTTTCAAGGAATTTGCGTGCGGAACCGATCTTGGTGTTCAGGTCGTTCTGGTCGATGTTCGGAGACATCCGAATCTCCTTGATTTCAACGACGTGCTGTTTCTTTTTGGCTTCCTTTTCTTTCCGAAGCTTCTCGTATTTAAACTTGCCGTAATCGATGATACGGCATACCGGCGGCTGTGCCGTTGCAGCGATCAGCACCAGGTCAAGCTCGGCATCGCGGGCCATTCTGAGTGCCTCCTCTGTAGGCATCACTCCCAGCTGCTCTCCGTCCGCACCAATCACGCGAATCTCTCTGTCGCGGATCTGCTCATTGATCGGAGTCTCCGGTTTACGCTGCTGTCTGCGGTTAAAATTATTGTTATTAATTGCTTTTCCCTCCTCTGAGAAAAACTGTAGCTATCCGGCCGGTCGCCCATTCTCCTTGGGAGAATCTCGCCCCGGACGAACAAAAAAACTGACGGCAGAGTCCTCACCGTCAGTTCATAACACACACAATCCTTCGGATCTCCTGCAAAAACACGACCACCCGGCCGCCTTACTCGTCTCACAGATTCCGTTTCTCATCAGGAAGTACTCTGTAACAGATCCATCACTGTTCCATAACGGATTCATTCCGATCTATCACGGGTCCATATGCCGCACTCATACGAACATCGCAGCACTGCGCCCATAAATACGTGTCTTCCTTTGATTTGTGTTCCTTCATGAACTCTGTCCACGCCGTATCACGGGCGGATCAGGTGAGAGCCTCGCTCTGCTTCTTGTTGTCCGAATCACTCAGACTGAATCAATTTATCATCCGCGCTGCTGTCTGTCAAGGTTTTTTCATGTGTTTTGCTTGACAGGTTTTTCCATGGTTGCTGTTCATACATCAGCCAATCCGCGGGTCCTGGCCGGCGTGTGAACAGTTACTTTCTGCATATTCTCCCTCATACCATGCCTGCAGCATCAGGATGTACCAGATCTGGATTCTCCAGACGCCCTGCTCTGTGAACTCTGTCCAGATTCTGCGGACCACCTCGGGATCCAAAAGTCCCTGCCTTCGCAGTTTATCCTCGGCCAGAAGGTCCTCCGCCCAGCTGCGCAGCTGCGGATCCTCACGGAGCCACTTTCTGATCGGAATCGAGAATCCCTTTTTCGGGCGATCCATGATCTCTTTTGGAACATAGCGATACAGGACATCGCGCAGCACCAGTTTCCCGGTATCTTTTTCCCGCAGATATTCCAGAGGCAGCGTCCAGGCAAATTCTATAACATCCTTATCCAGGAAGGGAACTCTTGTCTCCAGGGAGACAGCCATCGCCGTTCGGTCCACCTTTACCAGAATATCATCCGGATGATACATTCGCAGATCCATCAGCATCACGTCATGGCAAACCTCTCCTGTCACATCCTCGCCGGTTTCTGTATAAGCATACGGAAGATCCCCGTGATGCAGTGAAATCCGGTGCAGCAAAGGATCTGTTTCAAAGGAAATCCGGTACACCTCCTCCGGACTCTTTGCCTTCAGAATCTGGCTCTTAATGCGAATCATTTCCCTGGCAGAAAGCGGACTATGCTCCAGCGCTGTTCCGGCTGCGCGGCGAAGATGGTAGGGAATTCGTTTTATTTTGCCCCATTTTCTGGCAGTGCCGGGATAATCATAATAGCCGCAGAACAGCTCGTCGCCGGCATCGCCGGAGAGGGACACCGTCACATGCTCCCGCGTCATCTTGCTGACAAGATAGGTTGGAATCTGTGAAGAATCTGCAAAGGGCTCTGCGAACATCGAGGGGAGGAGCGGGATCACCGCCTTGGCATCCTCTTCTGTGATGGTCATCTGCGTGTGCTCTGTGCCAAGGTGCTCTGCAATCTGCGCGGCATAGGCCGCCTCATTATAGGCCGGATCTTCCATTCCAATGGTGAAGGTCCGAACGTTGCGGCCGCCATTTTCCTGCTGCATCAAGGACACAATGGTGCTCGAATCAATGCCGGCAGAAAGGAATGCACCGAGCGGCACATCGGCTACCATCTGATCCCGGATGGAGCTTCGAAGGAGGTGTTCCAGTTCATCTGCCGCCTCCTTGCGTGTTCCCCGGAAGAGATTCTGCTGACCGCGAACGGCAATGTCCGTCATGGACCAGTAGGTCTTTTGATGTTTTTGCTCCTTGCCGAACGGGAACTGCAGTGTCAGGATCATCCCGGGCTCCAGCTTCCAGATGTTCTGATAAATCGTATAAGGAGCCGGTATCACACCGTGCTCCAGATACAGATCCAAAACGTCTGTGTTGATCGAATTCGAAAATCCGCGAATGCTGCGGATGCTGCCAAGGTCAGAAGAGAATACGAACAGGTCGGATTGCCCCTGCTGCCCTTGTTTTTTCTGCTCTCCTCGTTTTTCCTGCTGTTTCGAGGTGTTTTTCGCATTTTGACCAGATAGGTTAATCATGTTTTGCATCTCCACGTCATGAAGCCAGCCGTAGTACAGGGGCTTTTCTCCGACACGGTCACGGGCCAGCGTCAGGGTCCGGTTTCCTATGTCATAGCAGGCAATAGCGAACATTCCCTTGCACAGATTCAGTGCCTTTTCCATGCCATAGAACTCAATAGCCTCCTGCAGGATCTCTGTATCGCAGGTACTCTTTAGCTCCAGTCTACTGCCCTTTGCCTGCAAATCCTGCTCCAACTGCCTTTTCACCGCAGCATGATTATAGATTTCCCCGTTATAGACCATGACGGTCCTGCCGGAGTGGGAGACCATCGGCTGTGCTCCGCTCTCCGACAGATCGAGAATGGAAAGTCTTTGGTGTCCCAATGTGCAGAGTCCGTCCGGTGATACCCACGTTCCGCCGCCGTCCGGTCCGCGGTGCAGCATGCGATCCCGCATTCTCTGCATATTCTCCCGCTGATCCAAAAGCCCCGCTCCGATCGCCTTTCCTGGATTTCCAATATTCACAATTCCTGCGATTCCGCACATGCTGTCTTACCTCTTACGCCGCTCTACGCTTTATCGATCCCACATCCGCCTTGCTGCCATTCTGTGGCCGGCCGCAAGCGGACGATTTATCTTGAAGTTACCAGATGCTATATCGGCCATGTCTTCTCGCACAGGCGCCGACAACAGATCGATTTTGTTTCACAAGCATAAACCAGAAAAGGGAACCGGGCAATCCCCTGCCCGGTTCCCTCCATGCTATTGTCGTCACTGTATTAATCATTCGCACGCCTGCCATCAATGGGTAAGTGACGAATTCCGATATCGATCCCGCTCGCAGGACCTTTGGCATTTTCCTAGATCACTGCAGGATCATTCGCACGGCGCCGTACATTCCCGCATCATTTCCCAGCTCTGCCAGCTTGAACACCGTGGTGCGGCATGCATGGAAGGCTGCCGGCGTGTAGTATTTTTCCGTGACATTCAGAATGATCTCTCCGGCTCTCGAGACACCGCCGCCGATAACAACAGCCTCCGGATCAACCACCGCTGCGATCTGTGCCAGAGCCTCACCCAGCTTCTTGCCAAAGCCATCAACAATGGCCAATGCATACTCATCGCCGTTTTTCGCTGCGTCAAAAATCTTCTTAGCCGTAAGCTTGTCATCATCCTTGAGTACGGTCGCTTTTTTGTTCTTTGCAAATGACTTCTTTGTCACGCGAACGATGCCACTGGCGGATGCGTACTGCTCAAGGCAACCGCATTTGCCGCAGTTGCAGGCATCCGTCTCGTGATCCTCTACCTTGATATGGCCGATCTCGCCGCCGGCACCGTGGGAGCCGGGAAGGATCTTGCCATCCAGAATGATGCCGCCGCCGACACCGGTTCCGAGCGTCACCATGACAATATTCTCATAGCCCTGTCCGCCGCCCTTCCACTGCTCGCCAAGAGCCGCTACATTGGCATCATTTCCAACCTTGACACTCATGCCGTCCAGGAGTCCTGAAAGAATTCCTGCGACATCCATAACGCCCCAGTGCAGATTCACCGCCTGGTTTACAATGCCACTGTTGAGGACCGGACCGGGAACACCGATGCCAAGCCCCTTTACGTCGGCTGCAGCCAGATTCTTTTCTGCCATCTTGGCCTTCACAGAGGCTGCAATATCCTCCAGAATAAACCGCCCGTTCTCCTCGGTCCTTGTCGGAATCTCCCAGCTCTCGAGGAGCTCTTCCTTTTCTGCATCGAACAAGCCGTGTTTGATCGTTGTTCCGCCTACATCAATTCCGAATGCGTATTTCGCTGCCATAATCGTACGTTACCCCCTGTATTATTTATCCTGTGAATGGATTACCTATGAGATACCCCTGCAATCCGTATCGTCTTTAGTATACCCCATTTCGTGTTCCTGCGAACACGATTTGTGAACGAGTCGATACAGATCTGCAGTTCACGCGCTCCTGTCTGCACACCGGTACCATGTTTATAAAATAACTGCAACTATTTAGCGCCCGCATCTCGATTTTGGAACTCGAAAATGGCTGATGCCACAACTCGAAAATGCCTTGTGGCAATTTCTTCTTGTTTGGAGTGATTGCTGACACAGTCGACAATAGACTCCTTGCTTCGAAGAAACTGCATTCGGAAAACCTCGATGTGACTGACCAGAGGCAGGGCAACGTCAGAATGTCCGACTGCCCTCTGATTGCCGGCGTGGAAAGCGAGAGATTACCGCTCCTGATAACGAGCCAGGAACTGCCGGGTTCTCTCCTCCTTCGGATTCTCAAAGAGGTCCTTTGGCGCACCCTGCTCTGCAATCCGTCCATCGTCCATGAAGATAACATGATCCGATACGTCTCTTGCAAATTCCATCTCATGGGTCACGATGATCATCGTCGTCTTCTGATCCGCCAGCCCCCGGATGACCTTCAGCACCTCGCCCGTCAGCTCCGGATCCAGGGCGGATGTCGGCTCGTCAAAACACAGAATGTCCGGTTGCAGAGCCAGTGCTCTTGCAATGGCTACGCGCTGCTGCTGACCTCCGGAGAGCTGATGCGGATAATTGTCCATGCGATTGGACAAACCCATCTGCGAAAGGAGCTCCGCCGCCCTTTCCCGAATCTGCTCCTCGGATTCTCCTGCCTCCTTTTGCTCCTTGGACAACAGCCTTGGAGCCAGCATGATATTCTCCAGCGCCGTGTACTGCGGGAACAGGTTAAAGGACTGGAATACCATTCCAAAATGCAGACGTTTCATGCGGATCTGCTCATCGCTTACCTTTTCATGCAGATCTGCATCAAACAACGTCTCACCCTTCACCTTGATGGTTCCTGCATTCGGTGTCTCCAGAAAATTAAGGCACCGAAGGAGCGTTGTTTTGCCGGAACCGGAGGAACCAATGATGGAGAGGGCGGTCCCTTCCTCCATCGTAAAGGAAATATCCTTTAATACCTCGGTATTCCCGAACTGTTTTTGTAAATGCTCAACTTCCAGAATTGACATTGTCATTCCTCGCTTAATGATTCAGCTGCAGTCAGCGGATTTCGAAAGATCGAAAACGCCGCAATGGTCTGCAGAATCGTTATTGTGCCCGGCACGCCTCTTACCGGAAAAAGTCCAGTTTCTTCTCGATTCGATCGAACAGAATGGTCAAAAGTCCCGAGAACACCAGATAGAATACTCCCGTGTAGAACAGCGGCCAGATGATGCCGGCACTCTTAATAAAGGACTGTCCGTTCCAGATGATCTCATAGACTGCAATGACGCGGGCAAGAGAGGTATCCTTTACCAGCGTAATGATCTCGTTTGCCATCGGCGGAACAACCCGTTTGATCACCTGCAGCAGGATGACCTTCCGGAAAATCTGTCCCTTGGTCAGTCCCAGGACCTGACCGGCCTCGAACTGCCCCACCGGGATCGACTGGATGCCGCCGCGATAGATCTCCGAAAAATAACATGCGTAGTTGATCACAAAGGCAACCAATGCGGCAAGGAATCTGCCACCGGTTCCGGACCCCCACCAGTTGTTGCCCAGCACAATGCCAGGGCCGTAGTAAATCACCAGGAGCTGGAGCAAAAGCGGTGTTCCGCGGATCACCCAGATGATGAATTTAATCGGATACTGCACGACCTTGATCTTGCTCATGGAGCCCAGGCTGATGAACAAGCCGAGCGGCAGGGAGAACAGCAGCGTCAGAACAAAGAGCTTTAATGTCCCGCCAAAGCCTTCCAATAATGATAATGTCACTTCCCAAAACATCCCGGTTGTCCTCCGATCTCTTTTCCTGAATGTATGCTTTCTGCAAAAATCTCAAACGCAAAGCAAGGCCGGACATGATATCCGGTCTTGCTCTGTATTCTCCACCTGTTCACCTGCCGGCTTATAAATTTTCATCCTTTTATGCTGGTTCATGAAAACCCAACACCCGATACCGGCATTTTCCGATGTGTCTGTCTCTGCTCACACAATGCGCTTCTTACATTTACACTCGTGCAGCGTTTTATTCCTGCGTCTGATCTACCAGTGCATCCTGCACGCCGTACTGCTCGGCGATCTCCTGCATGGTGCCGTCCTCATAGAGCTTTTTGAACTCATCGTTGATGTATGCCGCAAGGTCAGATCCCTGTCTGCAGCCAACGCCGTACTCCTCGGTTGTCAGCTCCAGCGTGTGTGTCAGTTCCGGGTAATCCGTTCCTTCGCCGATCATGGCACCTGCCATCAGAAGGTCGATGATGCTGGCATCAGAGGTTCCTGCCTGCACTTCCATCAGAGTATCTGCCTGAGAGGTCAGTGCGGTGTAATCGAATTCGTTCTCAATGGCTGCCTCTTCTCCGGCAGAGCCTGCCTCTACTGCAAAGGCCAGTGCCTTCATGCTCTCCACATCCGGATATTCCTCTGCCTTGTCTGCAGGCAAAACAACGACCTGCGCATTGTTGCAGTAGGCATTGGTGCACTCCATGGAAGAGGTTACCTCATTGGTAAGAGTCATGCCGTTCCAGACAACGTCGATGCTCTTATTCTTGAGCTCCAGGATCTTGTTGTCCCAGTCGATCTCTACGAATTCAACGTCAACACCGAGGGACTCTGCGACCTTCTTTGCCATATCTGCGTCAAAGCCGATCCACTCGCCGTTCTCATCCTTGTAATCCATTGGCTCGAAATCGGTAATGCCGACGATCAAGGTTCCCTTACCCTGAATATAGGCAACATCGCTGTCCTCTGCAGCCTCTGTTGTCTCTTCTGCTGCTTCGGTCGTCGCTTCCTCCGCGGCCTCGGTGCTCGCCTCCGCTGCTGCCTCCGTTGTCTCTCCTGCTCCGCCGCAGCCGGTCAGCATTCCTGCTGCCATCATTCCGGCCATTACTGCTGCCAATACCTTCTTTTTCATAATCGTCCTCCTCGTGCAGATCGCTCTGCGTTTTAGCTAGGTAGCACTTTACCACAGGAAAGTGTCATACGCAAGAGATTTTTCAAAGCGACCCGCAAGGCGCGGCGAATGATCGGTACCACTGCCTACACGCCGGCACAAAGAAAGATGGGCAATATCCGATGATCTACTCTGCAGGGAACAGCTTGGTCAACACCTTCATGATGACAACCAGCACTGCTGCCACAGCAAAGATCCCCAGCATGCCAAAGCCCATAACCCGCAATGATTCTATAAAATTTACAGCCATAACACATATCTCCCTTCTCTGTCACTACACGCAGTTTCTCTCCCTAACTTCTGGCGGAGCTCACGAATTTGCAGCAGGATTTGCTGCTTCCAGGCAGGAACCAGCGAGACCCGTTTTCATTAGCGTTTTCCCTGGAGTCTCATCCCCAAAATCCATATATCCCATCACCCCACCAGCGGGATCAGGCTCAGCAGCAGTCCCCCGGCAATCACCGATGCAATCTGTCCGGACACATTCACACTGGTTGCCTGCATGATCAGTACGTTCGACGGATCCTCCTGCAGCCCCATCTGGGTAATGACCCTGGCCGACATCGGGAAGGCCGAAATTCCGCAGGCGCCGATCATGGGATTGATTTTCTTCTTCAGGAACAGGTTCAGTAATTTAGCAAAAAGCACACCGCCCGCCGTATCAAAAATAAACGCTGCCAGCCCCAACAGCAGAATGAACAATGTCTGTATATTCAGGAAGTTCTCTGCACGCATCTGCGAGGCAACGGTGATGCCCAACAAAAGGGTAACCAGATTCGCCATAGTCCCCTGTGCCGTATCCGACAGCGAATTCAGCACGCCGCATTCCCGGATAAGGTTTCCGAACATCAAAAAGCCCACCAGGGCAACGCTCCTTGGTGCGATCAGTCCCGCTACAATCGTAATGCAGATCGGGAAAAGAATCTTTGCCGTTTTGGAAACAGTTCCGCCCTGATACTCCATATGGATGGTTCTTTCTTTTTTAGTTGTCAGCATCCGGACCACCGGCGGCTGAATGATTGGCACCAGTGCCATATATGAATAGGCAGCTACAATGATGGCTCCCAGATATTGGGAATGAAAATAATCTGCCACAAAGATGGAGGTCGGTCCATCGGCCGCACCGATGATTCCTACGGATGCCGCATCCTGCAAAGAGAATCCGAATAGCGTTGCCAGGCTCAGTGTAAAGAAAATTCCGAACTGGGCCGCCGCGCCGAACAGCATCATCATCGGATTCGCAAGGAGGGGTGTAAAATCGATCATCGCGCCAATTCCGATGAACAAAAGGAACAGGAACAGCTCATTCGAAATTCCTGCCTGAAACAGAATGTCCAGCGGTCCCTCTGTCAGCACTCCGTCAATGGTCTGCGTCACCGCTCCGGACAATGGCAGATTGACAAAGATTGCGCCGAACCCCATTGGTACCAGAAGCGTCGGCTCCATCTGCCTCTTAATTCCCAGCCAAATAAGAATTCCGCCGATTCCCCACATGGCTGCCATCTGCCACGTCAGGTTTGTGACATTCCCGAATAAATCCATCCATTGCTGCATCCTTGGCCTCCTTTTTGTCTTTATTGTTACCATCTCTGTCATCCTTCAGAGACCGGCTGCGAATGCTCTGCATTCCGCTGATGTCGTTTTTTGCCCAAAAACAAACGACAAGTCTCTCACTACAGTTTCCTGCAGGAAAAGACTTGCCGTCAATCTCTGTGCCGTTAAGGTTCCGCTCAGCTTTTTCGTTTAAGCTCTGTAAAACGATTTCACGATACATTTATCTGTTTAGCACCTGGCGATTTCAACATGAATCGGCCACTTGTGGACGGATTCATGATTGAAATTGACAGGTGGGCAAGGAGCGGAGCTCCTCTGCCCAGCCACATCGAGGTTTTCCGAAGGAAAATCGAGATGGGCGCTAAACAGTTACGATACATTTATTCAGTATCATTACAAAAAACCTTGGAAAATCAACATTTGTTGAA
>CAVCWT010000027.1:0-37817 GCA_963605745.1 Lachnospiraceae bacterium | reverse complement strand
GATTCACCTTCCAACCAGGCACAGGATCAGAATCGCCAGGGTAATGGCCGCCGACACATAGATCAGCAGCGTTGCAGCAAATACGAGCCACGCCCGCCAGTTGTTGCCGCGCTGCAGATCTCGTTTCATCTTCGTCATCCATTCGAATTCTTCTGTCTGAGACGGCGCCGGATTCAGAATATAAAAGTGTACGGTGCAGGCAACCACCAGGGCCCCGAGGAGGACAACAACGTCCGCTACCCCAAGGATCAGAAAGATATCCATTGCAATACGTTCTGTGCACAAGGGTGCAATCGTCCCCACCAGAAAGCAGACAGCAAAGATCATGATCGGGATCAGAACTGTCAGGCGGTTGATGCTGCTCGAGATCTCGCGGCTTCGCTCGAGCTCATAGTTGTACTGCAGGCGCAAGGCTTCCGGCGACGGCGGATAGGCGGGCTGGCGTGGTTTTTTTGCTTTCTTATTCTTTTCCGCCTCTTCCTGCGGCATGCCCATCTGTACAGACTCTTCAGCAGGAATCTCTGCCGTGCCGGCAAAGACCTGTGCAGACTTCTCTCCCGCGGAATGATTCACATCCGGCTCCTGAACAATATGCGCTCTATTTTCTGCAAGGTTAAGTCTGGTTACTGTCATTGCTTTATGTCCTTTCCCTTTACACTGGTACAGCGATTCTTAAATCACCAGCCATATTAACTTGCCTGATTTAGATACTCGAAGACTTCCTCGTCTTTCCTCATACATCCTATCACACCGCATGATGCAGGCTCTGTGCGAGAATTCCGAACCACTCCCGCACCCAGTACGTCGGCAGATAGAGCCAGAAGGTGTGCGACGGCAGAGAATAGGGTTCTAATCCGTTGTCCCTCGCAATTCCTGCCGCACGGTAGCAATGAAAATCACTCGTGACAATCACCGCCCGATTTCCCAGATCATGTGCTGCCATAATCGCGGCTGCATTTGCCAGGTTTTCCCGCGTTGTCTTTGATTGGTCCTCGAGATACAGCCGATTTGGGGCAATGCCCTTCTCCTGCAGATAATTGGACATACACTCTGCCTCCGAAATCTCCTCGTCCGCGCCCTGACCGCCGCATAGAATTGCAGCAGCAGTCTCATGCTCTTCCAGATATTCCAATGCCGTATCCAGCCTCTCCTGCAGCACCTTGCTGGGCTTGTCCTTCCGGACACCGCATCCAAGGATCAGGACCGGCAGATCCTCCCCCTGCTGCGCCGTATTCTGCATTCCCCTCACCATCAGAACCGACTCCACCAGACCAATTGCAATGCTGATCCCCAGAATGCATAAAAAGATATAAACCACCCAGGCCATTCTCCCCGGATAGCTCGTTGGGAAAAACGTTCCGTGCCGCCAGAAAGAAATTGCCGCAATCGTCAGCAGAATTCCTGCAATATTCCCAAAATTAAATCCCACTCCGCAAAACACGACAGGACACACAAAAAAGAACATCCCTGCCAGTGAGAGCGCGCCCAGAAAAATGCGCATACATTCCCTCTTCTCTTTTCTCTTTCACTGTTGTTCACGGGTTGCTGCTCACACCCCCAAAGAGCTCGGCATCAAGAACACCCGCTTAGGAAACCGCTGATTCATTCAACATTCCCAAGGATACACCGATCCGCTCCTGCAGCCGGACAGATACCTTCTCAGGCCTGTATCATGCTATACTAGGATCTGGACTTTCTCGCAGAAAGGCACTTGTACAGCGTTTTCAAAATAACCAGCCATATAACGCAAATGATATCGTAACGCTCACGAAAGGAGAACAACATGTCAGACGTTTATTTTACAGATTTCCGTACCCATATTGGAACCTCTCTTCCTGAAAAACTCAAAAAACTATGTAAGATCGCCGGCATCGGCGATATTGACATGGAAGGACGTTTCGTCGCCATCAAAATGCATTTTGGTGAGCTGGGCAACATTGCCTATCTGCGTCCGCAGTATGCCAAGGCCGTTGCAGACCTTGTCAAGGAGCAGAAGGGAATCCCCTTCCTGACCGACTGCAACACCCTCTATCCCGGCAGCCGCAGAAATGCCCCGGAGCATCTGGACTGTGCCAATATCAACGGCTTTAATACGATTACAACCGGATGTCAGGTCATCATCGGCGATGGCTTAAAGGGCACCGATGATGTTATTGTTCCTGTCCGTAACGGTGAATACTGCAAGGAAGCCTACATCGGACGCACCATCATGGATGCGGATGTCTTTATTTCCCTGACTCACTTCAAGGGACATGAGGCCACCGGCTTTGGCGGCGCACTCAAGAACATCGGCATGGGCTGCGGCTCCCGGGCCGGCAAGATGCATCAGCACAACAGCGGCAAGCCCACAGTCAATCAGGAGCTCTGCCGCGGATGTCAGCGCTGCGCCAAAGAGTGCGGCTCCGATGCCATCCGCTATGAGAATCACAAGGCCTTCATCGATCCTAAGATCTGTAAGGGGTGCGGACGCTGCATCGGCGCCTGTTCCTTTGACGCCATCTCCAATGAGAATTCCAATGCCAATGAGATCCTTGGCTGCAAGATTGCGGAATATTCTCAGGCTGTCTGCGACGGTCGTCCTTGTTTTCACATTTCACTGATCACGGATGTATCACCCAACTGCGACTGCCACGGCGAAAACGACGCACCGATCCTGCCCAACATCGGCATGCTGGCCTCCTTTGATCCGGTTGCTCTCGATCAGGCCTGCGTGGACCTTTGCCTTGCCGCTCAGCCCATTCACAATTCTCAGCTCGGCGACCATCTGGCAGATCCTCATTTCCACGACCACGGTGATCACTTTATGAACAGCAATCCCAACGTTCGCTGGAAGGAGACGCTCGAGCACGCCGAAAAGATCGGCCTCGGCAGCCGCCAGTACGAGCTTAAAACAATTCACTGAAACCAGAAAGGCTACTCTCATGGATCCCAATCGCATCAAACGAAATGAGCTCCTGGCTCAGAAAATCATCAAGAATCTGCAGTCCCGCAATATGTCCGGCTACTATGCTGCCACCAAAGAGGAGGCTCTTCAGAAGGCTCTTGAGCTGATCCCCGAAGGCTCCTCCATCTCCTGGGGCGGCTCCATGTCCATTGCCGAAACCGGATTAAAGTCCGCCGTACTGGAAGGCAATTACGTAATTTATAATCGTGACACTGCACCCACCAAGGAGGCCAAACGCGAAATCGAGCTCAAGGCCTTCGGCGCAGACTGGTTCCTTGCCAGTGCCAACGCCATCACCGAGGACGGCATCCTGGTCAATATCGACGGCAACGGCAACCGCGTTGCCTGTCTCGTCTACGGACCGCAGCACGTGCTCTTCATGGTGGGTATGAACAAGGTGGTCCGTGATGTGGACGCCGCCGTTTCCCGTGCAAGGAACGAGGCAGCCCCCGTCAACGCTGCCCGCTTTCAGGGCAAGACGCCCTGCTGCGCCACCGGTTCCTGCGGCAATTGTCTCTCCCCGGATACCATCTGCTCGCAGTTCCTGGTAACCCGCTATGAGAAACACCCCGGCCGCTACCACATCATTCTGGTAAATGATGACCTTGGATTCTGACAAGCGACAACGACCTCCTGCAGAGAATGGACAGCTCTGCGGGAGGTCGTTTTTTTTTGGGGGGCTCCTATCTTGGCTCCTATATGGTTCACTTTATCCGGTGTTTATTCACATACCACTCATAGTAAACGAAAAAGGCAATCGATGAGATCACCCAGCTGACCGGATAACTGGCCATAACGGTTTTCATGGAATGATAGGCCGGCACCATGGTATAGATCCAGACAATGCGGATGACACAAACCCCCAGAATCGTAATGATCGTCGGAACAAAGGCATCGCCCAGTCCCTGCAGCACGCCGGATAGAATCTCAATCGTAATGTACGTAATAAAGATCGGCGCCATGAACTCCGCAATGGCAACGCTCTGCCGCAGCACCTCGGGATCATTGGTAAAGATCTCGACAAAGAAGCTCCTGCCAAGGAGAATCACGCCCGATAGAACAACATCAAAAAGTGCCGTGATCATCATCGCCTGACGAGTGCATTTGCGTACGCGGTCCAGGCGCCCCGCCCCGTAGTTCTGCCCAACAAGCGTCGTCGTTGAAATGCCCAGCGAGTTGATGATCATCCAGTAAATTGCATCCACCTTCCCCCAAACGGTCCACGCCGCCACCGTATCCGTTCCAAAGCCATTGATGGCCGTCTGAATCAGCACATTCGAGAAGGAATACATCAGGGATCGCAGCGCTGCCGGAATCCCGATCCGCAGAATCTTCTCCGCATAGAGAGGATCCAGACGCAGCTCACCGATCCGTACTCGCACCATACTGTCCGTCCGAAGGAGATACCAAAAGGCGCAGATTGCGCTGATATACTGCGACAAAATGGTGGCAAGTGCAGCTCCTGCAACGCCCAGGTGCAGCACCACAATAAAGAACAGATCCAGAATAATGTTGGAGATCGTTCCTGCCACCAGATACCAAAATGGCCTTCTGGAGTCACCAATGGCCCGCAGAATCGAGGCCCCCGTGTTGTAGAGCATGTTGCCGATCATTCCCAGCGCATAGATCCGCAGGTAGACCTCCGACTGTGTCAGTGTCTCCTCCGGCGTATCCATCGCACGCAGCATCGGTCCCGCCAGAGCGCAAACAACGACCATCAGGATCAGTCCCAGCAGAATGGACAAGGTCACTCCGGTATGGACTGCCTTCTGCAGCTCCTTTTCTCTTCTTGCTCCGTAAAACTGTGAAACAACGACCGTAACCCCCGACGTGATGCCGACAAAAAGGCCCACGAAGAGATTGATCAGGGTTGCCGTTGCACCGCCTACGGCAGACAATGCCAGCGTTCCGACAAAGCGTCCGACAATAATGGCATCCACCGTGTTGTACAGCATCTGGAAAAAGGTTCCCGCCAGGAGCGGTACAAAGAACAGCAGCAGCTGCTGCCAGATGACTCCTGTGATCATGGGATTGTCAGAGGTCATGGAATGCAGGGTCTTTTCCGGTCCTTCGGATTTTCTCGACTCTGGTGAATCAAACGCCTTTGCTTGATGATCAGCCATATTCTCTTCCCTCAGATTTGATAGTTGCTTCGCAGCTGTCGTTTTCAAAATCGTCCGCTTGCGGACGTATTCATGCATTGTTGCCGGCTGTTGCTATTTGATTGCCGATTCCTGTTCCATTCTCTTCAGCTCAGGGAACACCGTGAGCAGCATCGTGATAAAGCAGGCAAGGCCGCCCAGCACATTCGAGATCGGTTCTGCGGTAAAGACACCGTCCGTTCCCAGTCCCATAAGGCCCGGCAGGAGATAGGTCAGCGGTACCACGAGAATGACCTTCCGGAATAAAGAGAAGAAAATTGCCTTTCTCTTCTTATTCAGCGCCTTGAACATCGTCTGTCCGCTGTACTGGAGCGATTGGAAGATAAAGGCATAAAAATACAGCTGCAAGGCTCTGGATGCCTCCGGCAAAATCTCTGCATCCGTACTGAAAATCCGAACGAAAAAGCCGGGAATTCTGGTCACCAACAGCCACGTCACGATCGTATACGGCATCGCAAGGAGCAGCATGATTCCCAGAGACCTTCTCACATTCTGTGGGCGCTTTGCGCCGTAGTTGTAGCTGATCACCGGCGATGTACCGTCCGTAATCGAGCATACCGGCACGTCCAGGATGGAACGGACAGAGGACACGATCGTCATGACAGACACATACATAGAACCGCCGTACTGCATCAGCATGTTGTTGCAGGCAATCTGAACCAGCGAGTTGGTGAACTGCATGATAAACGGTGCCGTACCAAGGCTGATGATGTCCTTTGCATACGGCAGCTCTCTGCCGGCCCGGATCCGAATCTCATTTCGTTTTCCGAACAGGAAGCGCAGGACGAACAAAAAGGACAGTCCCTGTGAAATCACGGTTGCGACTGCCGCTCCTTCCACGCCCAGTCCAAAGGCAAAGATAAAGATCGGATCCAGGATGAGGTTTGCCACCGCACCGATCGTCACCGTCAGCATTCCAATAACGGGGAACCCCTGGGCATTGATATAGGAATTCATGCCTGTAGACAGCATGATGAACAGCGTTCCTGCCATGTAGATTCGAAGATACGACAGTGCCGTCGGCAGTTCTGCTCTCGTTGCACCGAAAAGGAGCAGGAGCGGTCCTCCGAACACCTCGCCCACGACCATCAGCAAGGCCGCCATCACCGTCAGCAGGCGAAATGCCGTATTCTGAATATCCTGCGCCTTCTTAACGTCCTTCTGCCCCAGTGCCATGGAAAACAACGGGCTGCCGCCCATTCCGAACATATTGGTAAAGGCTGTCACCAGAATGATGATGGGAAAACACAGTCCCACTGCTCCCAGAGCCTCTGTCCCGGCATTCGGGATTCTACCGATGTAGATGCGGTCTACAATGCTGTACAGCAGATTCAGGACCTGCGCCACCAGCATGGGAAAGGCAGACTGCAGGATATTGCGAACGATGGATCCATTTTCAAAATCAACTTTTTTCATCTTACCAGTATAACACCATCCTTCGAAATCATACCCGTGAACGGTCGTCCGTTCTCCGGGAAGATCATTCTCTGCGGAATATTTACACAGTCCTCATTTTTTGTCCACCTCTGTTTTTCCTTTTCTGTGCTATGATGGACCTTATGAATAATACTACGACTTCCCATTCCGGGATTCAAACCCGCAGATGGTACAAACTTGATAATGCAGCAATCATTGTTCCCTGCTCCGCACATGGCTTTGACACTCGTGTTTTCCGCCTTGTGTGCGAACTGACTGAGCAGGTACAGCCGGAGCTTTTGCAGCAGGCACTGGACGAAACCATTGATGAGTTCCCTCATTTTAACTGTGCCCTCCGCAAGGGACTGTTCTGGTACTATCTGGACGGTCTCGATGAGACAGCCACGGTCAAGGAGGACAACGAACCGCCTCTGGCCCCCCTTTATCATCCCGGCATGAAGAATCTCCTCTACCGCGTCACCTATCACGCAACTCGCATCAATCTGGAGATGTTCCATGTTCTGGCAGACGGGACCGGCGCCTTTGCTTTCTTCCGCAAGATGCTGACCAGATATCTGGCCCTTGCGCACGGCGTGGAGGTAACCGATGCCGCATCCGACATCTCCTCCTCCACCGAGAAGACAACAGACGCCTTCGCCCAGTACTATCAGAAGATGAAAAGCTCCCAGCTCAAGGAGATTACCACCACCAAGGCCTACCAGCTGCGCGGTGAAATGGATGATAACCAGCGCAATCACCTGGTGGAGGGCATCATCTCTGCCAGAGCTTTTGTCGATAAGGCGCACGAATACCACACAACCGTCGGTGTTCTCCTGACCTCGATCTATATCGCTGCCGTCATTGACGGCATGACGGTTCAGGCGAGAAAGCATCCGGTTGTTGTCAGTGTACCGGTTAATCTGAGACAGTTTTTCCCTTCCGATACTGCCCGGAATTTCTTTGGCGTCATTAACATTGCCTACGATGCCAAGGATTATGACGGCTCTCTGGAGAGCATCATTGAGAAGGTGCGCCAGTCCTTTGGTGACCAGCTGACCCCGGAGAAGGTTGCCGCAACCATGAATTCCTACACCAAGCTGGTCGGCAATTACCTGGTAAAGGTGGTTCCTCTCTTTCTGAAGGAGCCTGGTCTGACTTATTTCCTCTCCAAGGCACATAGCGGCGTCACGGCCACCATGTCCAACCTCGAGAAGATTAAGATGCCGGAAGAAATTGCCGATTACATCGATCACTTTGCTGCCTTTATGACAGCGCCGGCTATGCAGGTCACCATTGCCACTTATAAAGACAAGCTCTGCATCGGTTCTGCCGGCGGCTATGTCAACCACGATACGATGCTGCGCTTCTATCGCCGACTGACGGCGATGGGACTCTCCGTCGAGCTCGCGACCAACGATTACGATGCCGAGCCTGTTGATTAATCATAGAAGGGATTGTTACGTTCCATGCAAAGTTGTCCGAAATGCAAAATAACGATTCGCGGCCACAAGGCCTGCTGCCCGCTGTGTCAGGGCAAGCTCCAGGGTGAACCGGAGGGTGAGCCTTTTGTGGTCCTGACAAAGCCCAAGGTCAGCAACCTGACCTTTTTCCGCATTGCTGCCTTTGTTTCCGTCTTCATTGAACTTCTGATGGGCTTTCTGCGGTATCTTGTGGGACCTTCTGCTGTCATTACCATGATCGCCATCATCACCATCGTGGCTCTGGCTGACCTGTATATCATGTCATGGTTCCGCAATAACATCATGAAAACCATGGTCGTTCAGATCTACATCCTGATGCTTTTGACCGTTATTTCTGACTATAACACCGGCGGCATCGGCTGGGCGGCTGCATGGGTACTGCCCATTGCCTTTGTTGCAATGGCGATCGGCACCATGGTTGTCGGTGTCCTCTATCATCTGCCGCTCGAGTCCTACGTCATGTATCTGTTCTGGAACGTTGTGCTGTCTCTTTTGCAGATCATTTTTATTGCCGCAGGCAGAAATCCATTCCCGGTTCCTGCCATCCTTAGCATGCTCCTTCTGGTGCTGCTGGGTGCCGCAGTTGTAATCTTCCGCCAAAAAGACCTCAAGAGTGCCGCCGAAAAGTGGTTCTCGCTCTGAGTTCGAGCAATCAGTAATACCATCGTCATGCCGCGGCCAGTGCTCTGGCTGCGGCATTGTTTTAGATCCATACGCTGCCGGCTGCCGGAGATGTTCGCCGCAGGCAGGTAAACGGTTACACACACCCTATACGAAGGAGATTCCTATGCCATCAAACCCTTCTGCCGGCCCGGGCACTTTTGCTGTGAAGCGCCTGCATGAGCGCAACAAGAAGCTCGCCGCTAAACTGGTTGCCAACACCGGAAGCGTCCTGGAACAGTCCATCAGTTCCATTGTCGAACATCGTGCCGAAGCGCCGACACTCATCGGTGAACCTGCACCCTACACCTGGTATCAGATTCCTCTGCCGGACGGCATTTCCGGCGACGGATCCGAATTTCATTGCTATCTTAAGAAGGGAAACAGCGGGCATCTCGTTATTTTCCTTTCCGGAGGCGGGGTTGCCTGGAATGAGTACACTGCCGCAAGGCCCGTCACCGGTGCCCGTATGGCCGCCGGCGAGCCCAATTTTTACTGGAACAATCTGCGTCCCATTACGCAGATCATGAACATCGGAATCGGCATCACGGAGGCAGAGTCTGAGCATAATCCCTTCCGGGACTGGAACTTTCTCGTCATCCCCTACACCACCGGCGATTTTCATGTCGGAAACCGCGACGTTCCCTACACGGATGTGGACGGACAGCCGCAGATTCTTCATTGCCATGGTGCTGCCAATGTGACGGCCGCTATGACTGTATGCAAAGAGTATTTTCCCGCGCCGGACCGGCTCCTGATTGCCGGTGATTCCGCCGGTGCCTTTGCTGTCCCCGCCAATGCCGGCAGGATCACGGACACCTGGTATCCGGAGGTTTCCGATATCACGCTGTTCTCGGACAGTGCGCAGCTCCTAAACCGCAACTGGCGCAGCGTCGCTCGTGATTTCTGGGGAGCAGACTCTTCCGTCTGGGAGCCTCTTGATACCCCCAACATCACCTATGACTGGTACCGCCAGCTCCTCAAGGACCATCCTGGGCGGTTCCGCGTGCTCTATGCAACCTCCACCCATGACTATCTGCTGTCTGCCTACTACAACGACATGACCACCAAGACCTACAAGACAACCTCCGGTGTTCGGAGCGCCTACTACCGCCAGACCAAGAATATGATCCGCTGGCTGCAGGAGCTGACACCGGACTCGGCCTTTTTCATCTACAACTGGGTGGATCCGCTACTCACGAAGGCACAGATGGGCACCATCCACACCGCAGTCCGGCAGCCGTATTTTTATGTTCCTTTGAAGGGACATGACGGTATGACCATGGCCACCTGGCTGAATGATGCCGTTAACGGCAGACTCTATGACGTCGGCTTGGACCTTCTGGGCATCAAAAAAGCCTGACCACAGCGAAATTTACCTTCCTCCGGCAGGAGGAGCACACACAGTAAAACCCCCGCAGCACAGGAATTGCCTGTACTGCGGGGGCTTTTCATATCGTATCGAATTCGTTCCTGCCGGTTTTCCCGAAATTGCCCTCTTACCTGAGCCGACCTTGTTTACCGGGAACCGGCCGCCCGGCCGCGCCGACCTTGTTTACCGGGAATCAGCCACCTGGTCGCGCCGGTCGTGTTTTACTGCTCCAGAAGCTTATCGATGCTGACGAGCTTCACGGCCAGGGTAAAGACATTGGCAGCCACCTTGAGCTCCTCGAGCGGCGGGAAGGACGGTGCAATGCGGATGTTGCTGTCCTTAGGATCCTTGCCGTAAGGGAAGGTTGCTCCTGCAGGAGTCAGCTTCACGCCGGCCTCAGCGCACTTGGCAACGATGGCCTTTGCGCAGCCCTCCATCGCATCAAAGGAGATAAAATAGCCGCCGTTCGGCTTCGTCCACTCGCCAACGTTCAGGCCGCCCAGCTCCTTGTCAAAGATCTCCTCCACTGCCTCGAACTTTGGACGCAGGATGTCTGCATGCCGGCTCATCTGTGCCTTCATGTTGCTCATATTGCCAAAATAACGCACGTGCCGCAGCTGATTGAGCTTGTCATGGCCGATGGTCTGCACGGACATGTATTTGCGCACATCGCTTAAATTTGCCGCAGAGGAGGCCAGTGCAGCAAGTCCCGAGCCCGGGAAGGTCACCTTCGAGGTGGAGATGAATTTATAGACCATATCCGGATGTCCGGCCTTTCGGCACTCCTCCAGAATCTCCAGAATGACATCCTGATGCGCTGCATCCTCATACAGATGATGGATGGAATACGCATTGTCCCAGTAAATGCGAAAATCCGGTGCTGCCGGTGTCAGTGCTGCGAAGCGGCGAACCGTCTCATCAGAATAGCTGTAGCCCTGCGGGTTCGAATATTTGGGAACGCACCAGATGCCCTTCACGGCAGGATCGTTGTTGACATACTGCTCGACCAGATCCATATCCGGTCCTTCCGGTGTCATCGGGATGTTGATCATCTCCGCCCCAAAGAACTCGGTGATCTTGAAATGACGGTCATAGCCGGGAACCGGGCAAAGGAACTTCCAGTTGTCTAACTTGCACCAGGGGGTGTTGCCGCCAACACCGTGCGAATAGGATCTTGCCACGGTATCAAACATAATGTTCAAAGAGGAATTGCCAAAGATGATCATGTCATCCGGATCCACCTCAGACATGGCACCCATGAGGCGCTTGGCCTCCGGAATTCCCTCGCCGACGCCGTAGTTACGGCAGTCTGTGCCGGTCTCATCATTAAAATGCGAGTTGGAATCCAGTACATCCATCATTCCGTTGGACAGATCCAGCTGCGCCTTGGACGGCTTACCTCTTGCCATATTGAGATCCAGGCCCTTGGCCTCCACCTCTTTGAAACGCTGCTCCAGAGACTCCTTCTCCTTCAGCAGCTCTTCTTTAGACATCTCCGCGTATGCTTTCATCCGATCCTGTCCTTTCTCAATATCGTATCATCGAATTATTGTATACAATTATCCTTCCTTTTTTACCACGATCCCTGTTGTTTTGCAACTATGTTTCCCGGTATCTGTTACTGCAAAAATCCCGTACAGCGGCTGCGTGGATGTGCGAGCATTCATGGCAGTTTTAGCACCCACATCTCGATTTTCCTTCGGAAAACCTCGATGTGGCTGGCCAGAGTCCCTTCGGGCCTTGGCCACCTGACAATTTCAATCATGAATCTGTCCGCGAAGCGCCCGATTCATGTTGAAATTGTCAGGTGCTAAACAGATAAAAAAAATACGACCGTGCCGCAGCATAATTCCTTCCCGGCATGGTCGTATTCCTGTATTCTTGCATCATCGTAACCGTTTCGAGTGCCTTCGCTCAGGCTGTCACCCGATTCTCGAGCAGCTCCACCGTCTGCGGGGCCTTCTTGCGAAGAACCTCTAGGAGACGTTTGGAATTCACGGAATCCCGAACGCTCGTCAGATATACGCAGCGGTTGTCCCGGCTGCAATGCAGCCAGCAATCGTAGCAATGCGAAGAAAAATCATGAATCACGTCAAAGTAGTAATTCTCATTCAGCCGATACTCATTCCTGCGCAGTTGCCCGATCGATTCCATGATGTCCCCTCCTTCGCTGTGCCGATACTCAAACGTCTCATCGTTTCCGTTGCGTAAACAACAACCGACAACGGCCGTACACGCAATGCATCACGTTGATTCATTGCTCTTTGATGTACCAGATCTAATGCCTACGGGGAGAGATTATACAACATCTGGTGTTCAAAGGGACCACCGAAAAACTCACAGAAAATAGTTTCACACTTTGTGAACAATTCCGTCTTGACGCAGGTCCTTACCGGTGGCTCTGCAGCATCAATTTTCTCAGATGATCTCCAGAACCTCCAGATCCTCCGGAACGAACAGATTCCCGTGGTACACGCTCTGTCCCTCCTCGGTATAGAGTGCCTTGCGCTTTCGGATATTCTGATCCTCCGTGTGATACAGCAACAGATTCCGGACTCCCAGCTCTTTCGCGAGCTGCGCCGCATCCAGCGCGGTGGAGTGATGCTTCTCATACGGGTGGAACTCATCGGCCTGGGAATGCAGACAGAACGCCTCATGAAGGAGCCACTCTGCCCCCTCTGCATACCCCTTTTCTCTCTCGTTATAGGGCTCATCCCCGCAGCAGGTCAGAACCTTCCCCGGCTCATATTCCATCGAAAATCCGAACTGCTTCGCCTTCGTTGATCCGATGTCAAAAAACGTCACCTTCCTGCCAAGGATTTCCTTCGTCTCACCGTCCTCTACCGCAACAAGGTGGAGCCTATCGTCCAGAAACGCGCACTCCTTCGGTGTCAGCAGCATATTGGCGAGCTGCCGCAAAAGGGCGATCACCTCTGCATGGCCGTAGATCACAGCCTCGCCCTCGTAGCTGCCCCGCTGCATATTCTGCAGCACCAACCGCACCATCCATATCATTCCGGTAATGTGATCGAGGTGCTGGTGCGTCAGGAACATCACGCGAAGGCTCCTCCAATCGATCCCGGCCTCCTTCAGCTGATGCAAAAGGCCGCTTCCGCCGCCTCCGTCCACGAGAAAATAACGATCGCTCGGATCTCTTTCCTCATCCTCCAGCACAAAGCAGGTATTGTAACATTCTGTTACCACCGCGTTGCCGGTTCCCAGCATGGTTAGCTTCATAAATTGTGATCCCTTCTATGCCACTTAATAAATTTAGCCTCCATCGAGGTTTTGCTACTCGAAGATGCCTGATGGCATCTTCGAGTAGCAAAACCTCGATGGAGACGTCCAGAGTCCCTTCGGGCCTTGGCCGTATGACAGATTATGGCATGAATCTACCTGCCAGCAGGCAATTCGTGCCATAATCTGTCATGTGCTAAATGTTAACCACGTTTACCGGCTCTTCGTCCAGGAAGGCCTGGATGTTCGACACTGTCGTATCCAGAATCCGCTGTCTCGCCTCCTTGGCTGCCCAGGCGATATGCGGTGTGATCAGGCAGTTCTGCGCAGTCAGAAGCGGATTATCGCCCTTGATCGGCTCTGTCGACACAACATCAGCCGCTGCCGCATACACCTTTCCGGAATTCAGAGCATCTGCCAGATCCTGCTCAGCCACCAGCTGGCCGCGTCCCGTATTGATGATGATGACACCGTCTTTCATTTTGGCAATATTGTCCTTGTTGATGATACCCTCCGTCTCCGGGAACAGCGGGCAGTGAAGGAAAATAACGTCCGACTCTGCAAAGAGCGTATCCAGATCCACGTACTCTGCCACAGCACGTCCTGCCTCTGTCTGTGACCTGCTCTGTGCGATCACACGCATGCCCATAGCCCCCAGAATCTTTGCTGTCACCTGTCCGATTCGTCCAAGGCCGATGATTCCCGCCGTCTTGCCTGCCAGCTCGATCATCGGATAATCCCAGAAACAAAAGTCCACATTCTGCTCCCAGCGTCCTTCCTTGACCGCTCGGTCGTGAGCCCCGTAATGGGCACAGATCTCCAGCAGCATGCCAACCGCATACTGCGCCACAATCTGAGTGCCGTAGGCCGGCACATTCACAACAGGAATTCCCTTCTCCTTTGCATAGGCACAGTCCACCACGTTATAGCCCGTTGCCAGAACTGCAATGAGGCGCAGATTCGGGCAGGCATCGATGGTTGCCTTCGAGATCGGCGTCTTATTGATCACAATGATCTCGGCATCTCCGATCCTCTCCACGATCAAAGGATCCTCCACGTAGGAGGTTCTGTCGTAGATTGTCACCTCAACATCCCCGTGATTCAAAGCCTTTAACGGCTCCCAGGAGAGATCTCCCGGATTCTCCGTATATGCATCCAAAACTACAATCTTCATAAGCAGAACCCTCTTTCTTTGTAAACCAAACCAATCAACCATCCTATTATTGCCCATTCCGGCAAATTCGGCAATTTTCTTATCTGTTTAGCACCTGAGGGGTTCAACATGAATCGGCCGCTTGCGGACGAATTCATGATTGAAATAGGCAGGTGGCCAAGGGGCGAAGCCCCTCTGGCCAGCCACATCATTACATCTTAATTTGCAGCACCTGTCAGCATCTCATAGGTCACACCGTATTTTACCGCAATGTCATGGGCAAAGGATTGCCCCTGGGGCGGTGCCACAACCACCTTGAAGGATCGTTTCCCGCCTTCGCTCTGCACTACCAGGGAGGCTGCTTTGTCCTCACCGGCTTCCTGATTCATCTCCTCCAGATCCAGTGCCAGCTTGTGCATATGGGTGTTGTAGATCGTCCGGCTCCCCTTCTGCAGGATCGCACGAATCGAATCCCTTGCGATGTAAAAGCCTTCCTCAAAGGAGGTCGTTGAGAAGGTCTCGTTCAGGAGCAGGAGACTCTCCGCCGTTGCCTCGCGGTACAGCTCGCGGAAACGCTTGCACTCCTCGCCTAGGCGCCCCAGATCCATTGTCTGATCCTCATCCGCCGGGAAATGCGTGTAGATGCTGTCCGCCGGATGGAAGGAAAAGCTCTCTCCCGGCACGTAAATGCCGCCCTGCGCAAGGAAAAACAATTGTCCCACTGCCTGGGTGATCGTTGTTTTGCCTCCGCGATTTGCGCCCGTCAGGAGATACACGCGGTGCGGCGCATCGAATTCCAGATCATTCGTTACAATCGTTTCTCCATGCTCTATGACAGCTGAGGCGAGCTTTAGATTATAGATTCCTCTGGCGTGCATCACTCTGCTGCCAGCCGGTTCCTCTGCAATCTCCGCCTTGCAGAACCGCATGCCATAGGACGACAGTTTTTTCAGATACTCTGCCCAGCGAATGTAATAGATGAATTCGGGCATCAGGTCTGTGATGTCTGTGATCGTCACGGAGACGTAGCGGTTCAGCATTTCGCGCAGGCGCTTTACCAGAATGCTCAGCATCTGATTGGTGATGCGGTCCATGTACGAGGTGATATCGCCGGTGGAGTCCCCCTGCGGAATCGATGCAATCCCCAGCATAGGGTTTTTGAGCACTGCGGCTCGTTCCATCGTCTCGGTGATGCGGGAGGCCGAAGCACCGAAGGGATGGAATTTATAGTTTTCCTTCCATTCTGTCCCGTCCTGAATCGCATCTCTTCCGGACATGCGGTCGCAAAAATTGCTGAGTGCACCGGATTTGGTAAAGGGACGGCTGTTGACCGAGATCAATCCGATCCCGATCGCCTCGAACCGGTCATTGAGATTGATTCCCACCGTCACGCTCTTTAAGGAGTCGGTGTCTGCCTTCATTTTGGCAACGTCCTGACCCAGCTCCTCAAACCCATGATCGTGATAGAGCTCATCCACATAGGTCTGCAGCCGCAGCAGGCCTTCCGAATGCACCTGTGCCTTGGAAAGGCACTCGTAAATAGCCTTTACGCAGCGGATGTAATCTGCCATGTCATCCAGCCGGTGCAAAAGGTCCCAGATGCTGGCTCCCTCTTCATAGGCCCGCTTAAAACAGCCATAGCCCCGCAGGAAATTGATCTGATCCAGGATCTTCAGCATGTCCTCACACATCTGCGGGTGCGTATAGATATCGTCAAACACCTCGCACCGATATCTTGTTACCGCAGAATCTGATGTCATCTTTGCCATGATCTGCAGGATCATGTTCTGCTCCTGCTCCTTAGGCGTCACGTCCTTAACGATGCTGTCCATGCCAAGGTCATGCATTGCCGTCTCAGAGAGTGTCCTTGTCTGCAGCAAGGCCCCCTCCGGCGCCAGCAGACTGATTTTCTGTGTGGTTGTTATGCCCATATTCCCTCCGTACAGGTAAATGCTATCCGTCCGGCTCCGCAGTGCAGAATTCCTTTATACTTTGGAATGGCCGATTCCTTCAGGTACTGTTCGATCCTTTGGTCGAACAATCTTGTTTTATATCCTGCTCATTGCGTGATGCTGGGTCAAAAGTCCTTTTGACCCCATGATCTCTCAATTCGACAGATTTGACAATTCCATTTCGTCTTTATATGCTCCTTCACTCCTCCATATGCTTTCTTGCTGACTGCAGGATGGTATTCATGTAATCTGCCTTGTCTGCGCGTAACAGGAAGCCCTGTGCGATCAGCTCCTCTGCATTCTGTTCAATGAGTTCCCGGTAGTGCTCCAGATTCCCATACAGCGCCTTCAAAAGCTCCTTCGGGAAGGGATAGAAGGTTCCGAACATCCCCTGGCAGGTCCCATCTGCCTTCCTGGCATAGCTCACATAGGTTCCCAGCGGATATTCAATGTTTCCCAGACGGATTCCGCCCTTCGTGTTGCCGAAGAGGTCCTTTTTGTTGTCATATTTGCCATGACCATACATTTCGCTGCGAATGGCAGGGTCGAACGTATTTTGCGCTGCGCGAATGGTCTCAACGCGCGGCGCATGCGGGGCCGGAATCTCTTCGCGAACCCAGAGATACAGATTGCGCAGTGCCGCCTGGAAGACGTACTCATACGGCGTATTCAGCGGTTCACCCTCGCAGCCCTCGAACTCCAGCGGCGTTCCCGCTGTCACAGTATCGCGATAGAGCTGCTCGTCATAGTAATCTGTCATGTTGTACCAGGCATCGTGACTGGTTCCCGCGATCTGGTAGCTGCGGAACCTGTAATCCGGTTCGTCGTGGTCTTCGCCCCAGGATGCGCCGCGGTTCTCGCTGTCTGTATTGATCTCAATGAGAGGCCAGCGTGACATGAGAATCCCTCTTGCCGGGCGGACGCCGGCTTCAAAGATCCGCTCACCCACCGGCTGCTCCTCGTAGGCATTGATCGGAGCCAGCGAGGAATCCCCTCCGGCGCTGAGATACCCGTCAAACAACGGCTCCCCCTCCCCGAATTCCGGCCGCTCCGCAAAGGATCTCAGCGTTCTGGCAATGTATGTGGTTGACTGTGACCAGCCAAGGAGATACAGACGTGCTTTTCCGTATTCCCGGATGGGATTCAGGGCATCTTCCGTTCGAAGGAGCCTTGCCAGATCGTTCTGCATATCCCAGTAGAGACCGGATTCGTACTGCTCCAGAAACGGCAGAATCTCATAATCCGGTTTCTTTCGAGTGGTATCCGGATTGTTCCAGTTGATCTCAGCATAGCGTTCCGAATCAAAGCGCTTCAGCGCATCCACAACGTGTCCCTTGCTCGTGATCCCGATGTAGATGTCACCGTTTCTTGTCAGATATTTCCACAGGTTGACCCACATGCGGTCGATGTCCAGCATAGCCGTAGAGTTCAGAATCTCCACCACTATGTTCCCGCTGAATTTCCTGATATCCTTAGGCCGTCGTACCAACAGTCTCGTTGTGTATGGGGCATCTGGGATCTGCACCCCTACCTCATGATCCCGGTTCACCTCCGTGTACACATTGGCAGTTCCGGACATGAAATACTCCTCTTCAACATATCCGATTTCATCAAAATGGCAGCGCCTTGCTGCCGCCTGGAAGGGATACGAACTCTCTGTTATCGGAATATTGCGAATCTCGTGAATCATTTTCTGGTCCTTTCTGGTCTTTTCCGATCCTTTTCTTTATTCATGGTGTGATGCTGGGGTCAAAAGTCCTTTTGACTCCAACCGTTTCCTCTGAATGCAAACACCCCCGGCAGGCGACAGGTCATCCTGTCCATCCTGCCGGAGGTGGTGTGTTGTTTCAATCGTATTGCTTTTGTTCTGTGGAGATCAGGTCTTTACTGCGCCTGCTGTCAGTCCTTCGATGATGTTGCGCTGCAATGCAATGTACAGAATGATCATCGGCACGATGGAGAACAGGAATGACGCAAAGGCCAGATTGTAATCAAACGTGTATGCCGACTTAAAGTTGTACTGATACAGCGGCAGCGTCCACATGTCTGCCGATTTGTTCAGGATCAGCAGCGGCAGAAGGAAGTCATTCCAGATCCACAGCGTGTTCAGAATGATGATCGTTACGGTCATGGGCTTTGCCAGCGGGAACACGATCCCAAAGAAGGTCTGTGTCGTGGTGCAGCCGTCAATCGTTGCCGCCTCCTCGAGCTCCAGCGGAATGGAATTGTAGTAGCTCGTAAAGAGGAAGACTCCCTGTCCTAACGAGAATGCCAGATAGATCAGGATCAAACCGCCCTGATTCATCACGCCCAGCTTGGTGCACAGCTGTGTCAGCGGTGTCATCAAAGCCTGGAAGGGAGCGAACATCGACAGCAGGATCAGCACATAGATCACGCTGAAATATTTGTGCGACTTCATCTCTCTTGCAATGGCATAGGAGACCATCGGGACCATCACTGCAATGATGCAAACCGACACACCCGTTACCAGCAGCGAGTTTTTGACATAATCCCCGAAGTGCTCATCGCTCATAACCTCCTGAATGTTGCCCAGGTAGAGTGAGGACGGCAGGGAGAAGAAATTCTGGGTGGACTCAGCCGTTGTTTTGAATGCTGTTACGAAGGTGACATAGATCGGGAACAGCACCACCAATGCGACAATAATGAGAAAAGCATACGCCAGAATCTTAACCGGAAGTTTTTTGGTTGTCATAACTGTCCCACCTCCAATTTTGAGCTTACCTTCATCTGAATTGCCGAGATCACGCCGATCGCAATCAGCAGAACAATAGCATAGGAGGAAGCAAGGCCTGCCTTGTTGTCATTAAATGCCAGCTGGTAAATCAGAATACCTGCCGACTCGGTGGTTCTCATCGGACCGCCGGCTGTGGTTGCCTGAATGATATCGAATACCGTCAGACCACTCTTTAAGACCATAACAAAGGCAACATTGATGGTCGGGATCATAAACGGAATCGTGATACGTGTGAACAGCTGCATGCTGTTCGCACCATCGATCTTGGCTGCCTCATAGAGGTCTGTCGGCACGTTCTGAATACCGGCCAGCAAAATGACAAACGGAATGGCTGTTCCCTGCCATACATTGATAAAAATAACGCCCCACATTGCCGTTGCCGGATCGCCCAGAAGGTTCTTGGACAGCCAGCCAATGTTCAGCATCTCACCCAGCTGGGGCAGCATGCGGTACATGATCTGATTCCATGTCAGAGAGATGGTGATCAGAGACAGCACCGCCGGGAAAAAGATCACCGAGCGGAAGGCCGTTCGGAATCTTGCCGCCACCACATAGGTCAGCAGCAGTGTCAGAATCATGGCCAGCACCATGACGATAATCACCAGCGCCAGTGCATATTTGCCGGTAAAGATCATGGAGTTGCGAATACGCTTGTTCTGGAATAAGGATACGAAATTCTCCAGTCCTATATAATTGTAGGTCTTCGTCAGACCATTCCAGTCCGTCAGGGAATAATTCAGTCCCATAAAGATCGGAATGATGAAGAACAATACATAGAGACCAAATGGAATGATCGTCCACCCCAGCAGAATCAAATCTTTCTTCTTCCATTTACCTTTCATGGTTCCCCTCCTAAAAGGCTTTGGCATTTACTTGTTATCGTTGAAAGCGGAGGCCAGATTCTCTGCAAAGCTCTCTGTATCCTGATCGTAATACAGCTGCTGGATTGCTGCGCCTGCTGCATCCTGCTGTGCGTTGGACCAGTTGCAGTCAGGGTTCAGAATGAACTTGCCGGTGGTAACATAATCCGCATACAGATCTGACAGCTCGTCTGCAACATAGTCGATATCCTTGATGCAGGAAGGGTTGCCCTCAGCCTCGGCATACTTGGTCGCAATTTCAGGAGTGGTGAACCACTTTACAAAAGCAACAGCCTCTTCCTGTACATCAGACTCCGCTGCAACGCAGAAGGTCATATCACCGGGATATGCGCAGGTATTCGTTTCCTCAGCGGTGTCACCAGGGATCGGCATCATGGAAATCTTGATGTCCGGGTTTGCTGCTGTGATAGACGCCTTCAGCCAGGAGCCGCCGATCATCATAGCGCCCTCTCCGTTTGCAAAGTTTGCTGTTGCGCTGTCCTGATCCGTACCGGTGATGTCACTCTGGCTGTAGTTCACCATCTGAACCATCTTTTCAGCCATCTTCTGCAGATCATCTGCATAATCTGCACTTGTATCAAGCGTTCCTGCACCTGCATCACTCTCAAAGGCTTCATAGGCATCGCCCATCGAAGAAGCCAGGTAAACCTGCAGGGCACGATCAGTAATCGAAGTCTCCTTACCGGATGTCACGAAAGGAGTAATGCCTGCTGCTGCAAGCTTCTCGCAGTCTTCCGTCAGCTCATCCCAGGTTGTGGGTTTCTCGGTAATGCCCGCCTGCTCGAACAGCTCTTCATTTACCCAGATGCCGGAGCAGTTGTAGGAGATGGTTGCTGCATACTCGCCGCCGTTGTATCTCCACTGATCTCTTGCAGCATCCTGAATGTTATCCATAATGCCGGTATCCGACAGATCCAGAAGATATCCGGAATCCACATAGTCATAGAAAGTTGTATTCGGCCAGCTCGTAAAGATTGCCGGTGTATCTCCGCTCGCCATACGGTTACTCAGTACGGTTGCTGCGTTGCCAAGAGTTACCAGATCAATCTTGATGTCCGGATTCTCAGCCTCGTATTCTGCGATCAGCTCAGCCATAATGTCTGCGATCTCTGTCTTCTGGCTGAAGAGCTCTACGTGTGTCTTGCCATCGTTTGCAGTCTCAGCCTCGGTGGAAGCTGCCTCCGTGCTGCTCTCGCTCTCAGTGCTGTCTGCACTGCCGGAGCTGCCGCATCCTGCCAGAAGTCCCATTCCAAGGACACCGGCCATGGTAAGTGCTGTGAGTTTTGCAAATCTCTTTTTCATCTTTCCCTCCTGTTTTCCGCAGTTTCTGCGGTTTTTTCTGCAGGCATTCCCTTGCGCACCTGCTGTTCCAATTCCTGCCCTTATGCAGGATCGAAACCTATGATGATCAATCTCTGTCTCTGCCTCTACACTGCAGAGACCAAATTCCTATTCAAGATGCATGCTGAATCAGCATCCACTACTGCCCATAATTGATCTTGAGCTTAGCGTAGAAATCATTCAGGGTCGTTCTGGGATTCAGCTGTTTGTAAACCCGAATCTTGCGGTTTTTGCCCTCAAAGGAATAGCTCATATCCGGATGGATGACCGGTGCCTCAATCATGTCGTAGATGTCATCCTTCTCGCTCTCCTCCAGGAGAACACCGATGGTCGGGCTGTCTCCCAGTCCCCAGATCTCTCCGTGCGGCCAGTGTGCATCGTCCGCCTTTTTGTTGTTGAACTCCACCATCTGTTCCACCAGATATCTGCCGATCTCCCCGCAGGGATAGACATTCGCCTGCAGCTCTGCGAGTGTTACCGACATCTGCTTGTAGATCGTGATCGGGATCTGCCATACCGGCATCGTCGATTTCATCACAACATTCGCTGCTGCAATGTCCTGCGCCAGATTGAATTCCTGGCAGCCATTCGGATAGGTTCCTCCTCCGATCCAGATGGCCGTCATCCTCTCACAGATCCTGGGCTCCATCAAAATGGCAGAGGCCAGATCCGTGATAGATCCCTGGCAGGCAATGAACAACGGATGGGGATCCTCCTTCATTGCCTCGCGGATGATCATTCTGGCTCCTTCCGAATCCTGCGGTGTCATCTCATCCACCAGCGGATACTCGGAACCCGATACCGCTTCATAGCCATCATCCACATCCATGAGCTTCAGCACCTTATGCACCTCAGCAAGGCTTGCGGCTGCTGTATGTCCCTCTCCGTACTCCTGCGGATTGCTGTTGAAGTGGCCTGCGATGATTCCTTTGACGATGAACTTTGGTGTCATGACATGATGAGCCAGTGCGAACTGGTCGTCCGCTTCGTTCTTGCAGTCGGTATAGACCAGAATGCGGACCTTTTTCTGATCCGGCACATCGAACAGGTAGTTCCACTTTCTCATGTTTTTATTCTCCTTTCTTTTCGCGATTGTTTAGTTTCCGTTTAGCTTCCGTTTATTTGTTGTTCACATACTAAACTATCGTTGTTTTGGTTTCAATAGTCTTGTGTCATTTTCGGCGTTTATGTGAATTTGTCTCCTCTTGCTTTGTGCATTTTTCTCTATATGCACCTTGCGTAGCTTAACTTTCTAAACTTATAATCGTTTAGCACATACTCATCGCAACGCCCGTTTTCTCCGCACTCTAATCACAGTACTGCGTTTGCAAAATAACGAGCCAGATAAAAGAGAATGATTTTCGAAGAGTGCGCACAAAAAAAGTGCCCTTGCAGCCCATTTGTTCTGCAAAGCCACTCCATTTATTTACCATTTGCACCTGTTCAGCACCTGACGATTCCAACATGCATCAGCCGCGCGCGGACGAATCCATTGCCGTTTGCAGTCGTTTCGCTTTTCAGCCTTTTCTCCTGACGCTCTCTCCTTCCACGAAAACGCAGTTCGTATACATCCTGCATTTCTCCGTCACAGGATGAGCAATCTCCTTTAAAAGGAGCTGAATCGCCCAGTAGGCCCTCTCTGTGTGCGGAACCCGGACGCTGCTCACGGCCATACCGCCGGTCAGATACCTCGGGAGCATATCAATTCCAACCAGACTCACGTCCTCCGGGATTCGGATCCCCAGCTCCTGGGCCGCCATCACCGTTCCCATCGTCACATGATAGCTCTCTGCGATGAAGCCATCTGGCAGTCGGTGACTCTGAATATACTGCAGCATGGCCTGCCTGCAGTCTTCGATGCAGCTCCCCGTCGGAATAATCCGATCCGTTGCATCGCCATATCCGCGATTCTTCATTGTCTCAAGGAATCCCCTTTGACGGCTGAGAAAGTTATACATTGGCATCGGGTTTGATAGATAGATGATCTCCCGGTTTCCTTTCTCCAACAGCTCATTCACGGCCAGCTCTGCCCCCTGCCGGTTGTCAATCGCAACCACCGGATACCGCTGCGTTTTCGGAACCATATCATAAATCACCAGTGGTTTATGAATCTCCTCCAGAATCGGCACATTCTCTTCCTTGAGCTCCGTACCGAAAATAACGACGCCCGCCACGTCCTCTCGATTGCACTCTTTGATCACCCCCGTGGGACTCTGGGTTCTCAGATCGATATAGATGAGTCCCATGGTGTAGCCATTTGCCTTCAGATTTTCCTCAAAGACCCGGTTTACATCCGTCCAGAGATCCAGTTCCGTTTCGCGAACGTTTTTCATTCCGTTGATCACGCGAACCACCTTGATCTGATGCGGTGCCGCGTTCTCACCATCAACAGATGACAACGTCACTGTTTCGCCCGCTTCCAGGCGCCTTTTGCACTCCAGAACCTCCTGTCTTGTCTTCTCACTGACACCGGGCTTGCCGTTCAGTGCCAGAGATACCGCTGCCTTTGAAATCCCCAGCGCTCTTGCAATATCCACTGCCTTTGTTCGCATCATGAAATCTCTCCATCCCCTCCCAAACGTTCAGAAGGGTTTATAAAGTTTACCCATGTAAACTTTATAAACCCTTCCGGATGGTATTGCAAACACTATCGTATCCGATTAGCACCGGTTATCTTCTCCTTGTTGTATTTCCTTCCACAAACGCACACTTCGTATACAGAACGCACTTTTCCTTCACCGGATGATTGATTTCCTTCAAAAGGAGCTGAATCGTCCAGTAGGCCCTCTCCGTGTGCGGAACGCGAATGCTGGTCACATCAAGGCCTCCTGTCAGATACCTCGGCAGCGCATCCACTCCCACAAGGCTCACATCCTCCGGAATTCGAATTCCCAGCTCCTGGGCCGCCATCACCGTTCCCATGGTCACGTGATAGCTCTCTGCAATGAAGGCCTCCGGCAGTGCATGGCTGTGGAAATACTGCAGCATCGCCTGCCGGCACTCCTCGATCGAGCTGCCGATCGGAACAATCCGGTCTTCTGCATCCCCGAATCCCCGATTCTTCATCACCTCGAGAAACCCCCTCTGGCGGCTGAGATAGTTGTACATCGGCATCGGATTGGACAGATAGGTGATCTCTCGATTCCCCTTCGACAACAGCTCATCCACTGCCAGCTCAATCCCCTGCCGGTTATCAATGACAACCATTGAATACTGCGCCGTTTTCAGAACCGCATCATATACCACCATCGGCTTTTGAATCTTATTAAGAATTGCTGTGTCCTCTTCCCGAAGCTCTGTTCCGTAAATGATAACACCAGCCACATCCTCCCGGCTGCATTCTTCATACAATGCGCTCAGATCCGATTCTCTGAAATCCGCATAGACAAGCCCCAGGGAATACCCGTTTTCCCGCAGATTTCTAACGAAAACTTCGTTGACATCCGTCCACAGATCCAGCTCAGCACCCTGAATATTCTTCATTCCGTTAATGACACGAACCACTTTGATCTGCTGCGGCGCCGCCTTCTCATCCAATACGTTCGGCGCGGTCGTCCCATTTTGCTCCAGTCGCTTTTTGCACTCCAGAATTTCCCGTCTGGTCTTCTCGCTCACACCGGGCTTTCCATTCAAGGCAAGGGAGACGGCCGACTTTGAGATCCCCAGCTCCCGCGCAATATCAACTGCTTTAATTCTCATTCTCCATCTGCCTTCCCATTCATTTCGTGGTTCCCATGCAGCATAACAAAGAGGCAAACCGCCCTATCACAGTTTGCCCCAAATAACAGCTTTATTCAACCTCTTATGCGTCATTCTCCATTGCGAACAACTGGAGTTTCGCATACAGATCCTCCAGAATCAGCCGGCTGTCAATGCTCTTGTACACGCGAATCGGCCGATTCAGACCGGTGTGCACGTATGTCTGATCCTCTGCAACATACGGAGCCGGAATCCAGTCGAACTCAAACCGGTGCTCATACAGGATCAGTCCCACTGCCGGACTGTCGCCCAGTACCCAGGATTCTCCCGTGCGGAATACGCTCTTCCTGGGAATCTCTTCCTGACTGTGCGCCACCAGCTGATCGAACAGATAGCGGCCGATCTCCCCGTAAGGACGCACACGCAGCTGCAGCTCCGCCAGCGATACCGGCATCATCTCATACACGTTCTTCGGCACCTGCCACAGCTCAATCCTGCTCGAGAAAACAACATTCGCCGCATTCACGTCATTGCCGAGATTAAACTCTGCGCTTCCGGAAGGATACCTTCCTCCTCCGATCCAGATCGCCGTCAGACGATCTGCAATGCGAGGCTCCATCAGATAGGCGCTCGCCAGATCGGTCAAAGGCCCCAGGAAAATAACGAACAATCGCCTTGCATCCTCCTTCATCGCCTCCCGTACGATCAGCTCCGCTCCTTCGCTCACAACCGGCGTGGAACGATCCGTCATCGCATGGGCCGCGCCGTGATACAGCAGTCCGTCTTTGGGGAAGTGCATATGCTCTACCACTCTCTCGAGCTCGTGATAGCTCTCCTCCATTGCATTCGGCACACGCTCCGTGCCAAAATGTGCTGCGATCAGACCGACATTATCCATCTTAGGACTCAGCAATGCCTGCACCACTGCAAACTGGTCGTCCGCCTCGTTTTTTGCATCGGTATCCGTAATCAGGCGCACCTGTTTTTCGATCGGTACCGGGAATTCATAGTGATCATATATCATGAATCATCATCCTTTCACTGCTCCGTTCGTAAGACCTGCCACAAAATACTTCTGGAAATAAGCGAATACGATCATCAGCGGAATCGTCACCATGCAGATTCCTGCTGTATACTGACCCCATTCAACGCCCATTTCTGTCTTGAAATTCAGCAGTCCAACCGGCAATGTCTTAATCGTCGTAGAAGAGGCTGTGACAATATTCGCCCACATCAGCTCTCCCCAGTTCCCAATAAAGGTAAAAACAACGATCGTTGCAATCGCCGGTGTTACCAGCGGGAACATAATATGGAGGAATGTCTGCATCTCATTGCAGCCGTCCACTCGTGCACTCTCGATCAGCTCCTGCGGAACCGTCTCAAAATATTGCTTCATAATGTACATCGCCAGCGGAATCTGCCACGCCACATATGGCAAAATCAATGCTGCAAAATTACCGGTCAGATGCATCTTGGACATGTTGGTGTAGAGCGAAATGTAAATTGCAATGCCGGGAATGAAATTGAATACCATGAAGGTATCCATGATCAGCTGTGCCTTCGGAATATGCAGCTTGGCCAGTGCATATCCGCCCAGCGTCGCAACAATACTGGTCAGCAGCACGGACACAGAGGTAACCAGGACGCTGTTGCCAAAATATTTTCCCAGTTTGCCGATCTGCCACGCATTGACATAATTGACCAGTTCCAGATGCTGCGGTAATCCAAATAGATTAACAAAAAATTCCTGATTTGTCTTCACGCTGGTGAACAAGAGGAACAATAGCGGATAGGCAACCACTGCCGTGTAAAGTCCCAGCACGAGATAGGCAACGGCCTTCACCTTTCGATTGGCATCAAAAACCTTACTGCTCATAGGTATCTCCTTTCACAATTGCCTTCACCACAATCATGCCGAGCAGAACGATCAGCACAAAAATCATACTCATTGCAGCGCCATAACCGTATTTATTGAACGAGAATGAATTTTGCAGAATCCACAACGGCATTACTGTCGTCGATTTTGCCGGTCCGCCATTGGTCAGAGCCACGACCGTGTCATAGATTTTCAATCCGCTCATCATCGCAAAAATGGCAGAAAGCTGAACGAACGGCATAATGAGCGGCAGCAGAATATCCTTAAAAATCTTCAGATCTCCGGCCCCGTCCAGTCGAGCCGACTCAATCAACGAGACATCCACGCCCTGCATTCCGGCAAAGCACAGCACCATGGTCAGTCCAACCTGTTTCCAGGCAGAGACGAACAAAATACAATTCAAGGCCGTCCCCTGATTCGTCAGCCATGCGTGCTGCAGACTCTCCAGCCCCATAGCAGCAAGCACGTTGTTCAGAATACCGATCTCCGGCTCGTAGACAAAAGCAAAAATCAATCCCGTAATAACTGCCGGTATCATACTCGGAGAAAAGAGGATTGTCCGAAAGAAGGCTCCCCAGCGTCTTCCGACATACAACAGCAGCCATGCCATCAAAAGGCCGACGATCACGCTGATAATCGAGGAAACCACGCCCAGATAAACACTGTTCCGAATAGCCAGCAGGAACGTTTTATCCTTGAACGCTGCGATGTAATTATCCAGTCCCACGAACACCCGCGGTGAAAAACCATTCCATTCATGAAATGACAGAATCAAGCTGTCAAAAAAGGGCCACACTGCAAAGATCGCGTAAATCACCGTTGCCGGCATCAAAAACAAAATTCCGACAACCATGTATTTGCGGTCCAGACTTTTCTGTGATTTTTTTACTTTGTTCCTTCCCATATCCTTACTCCGTTTCGATTCCTGCCCTCACTCAGCCATTGCATACCAGCCACTCTCAATAAGGCAGGTCCAAATAACATTTCTCCCGACCAAGGGTGAATCCAGTGTCCTCTGCAAACTGGCTGAGTGAAGGCAGGCAATTCTCATTCCGGTAAATTGCCTGCCCCAATTTCAATTGCAGGTCCTATCAAAAACAACGACCACCGCACGCTTTCTAATTTACACCTGTGGTATCATTGCCCTGCTCTTGCATCTGTATTACTGTGCTGCCAGTCTCAAATCCTCCAGCTGCTGCAGAACATCCTCAACCGAGGTTCCGCTGCAGATTGCGCCGATCATATCGTTCTGTACATAAGAGGACATCTCAGAAGAAAGGTTCTGAATGTGTGTATAGCCAACAACATTGTCACCGATGGTCGTGTTCAGCAGATCCTGCATGATCGGGGACTCTACCTTGTCCTGCATGCTCTTTGTGGAAGGAAGACGTCCGCTGCCGATGATCTCTGCGATTCCTGCATCACTGGTGTAATACTTGATGAAGCGAACAGCCTCTTCCGGGTGTTTTGCATTGGAAGGAATGAAGAGCGCGTTGGTAACAACGTTAACTGCATACTTGCCGCCTTCTTCTACCAGAGGGAACTTCATAACGCCAACCTCAAAGTCGCAGTCCTCTGTATACGTTCCGGCATTGGAGCCTGCATCAAACAAGGTTGCAATCTTGCCCTGATAGAAAGCTGCCTGTGTCTGATCCTTTGTGCTGGTCAGAGCGCCTTCGCCCGGATACCAGTATCCATTGTCATAAACGCTCTTCCAGTTCTCCAGGCACTCCTTGATGCCGGTGCAGGTTGTGAAATCCGTCTCTCCTGCAGTTACCGACTCCAGCGTTCCATCATTGGCCATTGTCTGATAAGCGAACTCCATCAGCTGATGGTTCTGACCGCTCCAGTTGCCAATTCCATAAATATCGTTCTGTTTGAAGGTCTCGCAGACCTCCATGTACTCATCCCATGTTGTGGGAACCTCTACGCCATACTGTTCAAAGAGATCCTTGTTGTAGAAAACGGTCTCAATAACCGGCTGGTAGCTGATGGCATAATATTTGCCCTCATACATTCCGCCGTCCAGGTATGTCTGGATAAAGGTGTCCTTCCACTCACCATTGTTCTCTTCCAGATAAGGAGTCAGATCCAATGCCATTCCGTCTCTTGCAAAGGTTGAGATCTGTGTTCCCCAGAAGAAGCTCACATCAACGGGGTCCCCGGATGCAATGCCTGTTTTGATCACCTGCTCTGCGTTGTCAAAATCCACCGGAACAATCTCCACCTTGATGTCCGGATTCTCAGCCTCGAATCCAGCCACAATGTTCTGATTGTACTCGCTGTCAGAGCCATAGAAGCGAATCGTCGTCACCTCTCCGGACGCTTCCTGCGTCTCCTCTGCTGCAGCCTCTTCCGTAGAAGCTTCTTCTGCAGCGGCTGTATCTGTGGTTGCTGCAGCCTCCTCACCGGAAGATGCTCCGCCGCAGCCAGCCAGCATGGAACCTACCATTGCCGCTGCGCATAATGCTGACAATACCTTTTTCACCTTCATATTTCCTCCTTTTAAACTTTTCCCTTCGTTTTGTTGAATTATTTCAACTTTCATTCTAGATATTAAACCTTTTGAATTTCAATTCAACCCCATTCGTACATTTTCGGCATCTTCCGCAATTTAAATGGTTGCTTTTTAGGCGAATATTCCAATTTTCAACCTTTCCGTTTAAACTTTTAAACTTTTTGATAAACTTTTTCTGTTACTCCTTGTCTGTCCCCCCAGCAGATTCATCATTGGGTTTCGACATACGCTAGAATGCGGCCGTCCATAAGACCCTTCGGGTCTTGACCACAGAACGATTTCATTCGAGAACATGCCCGTAAACGGGCTGTTCTCTCGGAAGACCGCTCTGTGCCGAACATACAAAAAGGCAGGAGTCATGCGCTCCATTGTCGCATCACTCCTGCCCTGCTGTCCCACGATTGAATTGTTGCATCCTGCAGGCTCTTTCTATTCCCGTCCTGCGTCTGTCTCACCTTCGCCTTTTAACACTTTCGCCTTCTACAAAAGCACATTTCGTATAGAGAACACACTTTTCCTTCGCCGGATGGTTCATTTCCTTCAAAAGGAGCTGAATCGTCCAGTAGGCCCGCTCTGTATGCGGAACGCGCACACTCGTCACCGCAATTCCTCCTGTCAGGTAACGCGGAAGCGCATCAATTCCAACCAGGCTCACATCCTCCGGAATCTTTATCCCCAATTCCTGCGCAGCCATCACCGTTCCCATGGTTACATGATAGCTCTCCGTAATAAAGGCATCCGGCAGCTTGCAGCTGTGAAAATATTGCAGCATTGCCTGATGGCACTCTTCCACAGAGCTTCCCACCGAAACAATCCGCGCTGCGGCCTCGTCAAAGCCTCTCTTGTTCATAATTTCGCGAAAGCTGCGCTGACGACTGAGATAATTGTACATCTTCATCGGATTCGACAGATACGTGATCTCCCGGTTTCCCTTGGACAGCAGCTCATTGATCGCCAGCTCCACACCTTGCCGATTATTAATGACAACCATCGGATAGCGATCCGTCCGCAGCACCGCATCATGAATAACCAGCGGTTTGTGGATTTTCTGCAAGATTGCAGTATCCTCTTCCCGGAGCTCCGTTCCAAAGACAATTACCCCGGAAACGTCCTCTCGATTGCATTCCTCGATCAACGCATCCAGCTCCTTCTCCCGAAAATCCGCATAGAGCAGTCCCATGGAGTAGCCATTCTCCTGCAGATTTCTCACAAAAACCTCGTTGACATCCGTCCACAGATCGAGCTCAGCCCCCTGAATGTTCTTCATTCCGTTGATCACGCGAATTACTTTGACCTGGCGCGTCGTTATCGTCTCATTGGTTTTTTCAAGAGCTGCCTCCGAAGGAGCATCTCCCTCTTCCAGGAGTTTTTTGCAGGCTTCAATTTCACGCCTTGTCTTTTCACTGACGCCGGGCTTGCCATTTAAGGCAAGAGACACCGTAGATTTGGATATACCCAGTGCACGCGCGATATCTACTGCCTTTGCCTTCATGTCAAACTCGCCTCCTGATGCTGCCTTCCTGCTGCCTTCGTAATTATATGCGGATCAGCGCTTTTTTGCTCCAGCCTGCGCAGAAATTATTCTCTGCAAAATCCGGCAGCCATAACGTCTTAAAGCATTTTCCAGTACAGCGTTCGCAAAATAACTGTACTAATGCGTCAGCACCTGCTGCACGGCCTGCTGCCAGCCCGCATATTTAGCCTCTCGGACATCCTCCGCCATCTGCGGCTTATATTCCGTCCGTTTTGCCTGAGCAAAGAGCTCTTCCTCGTCATAAATTCCCGCTGCGATTCCGGCCGCATACGCTGCCCCCATGCCGGACAACTCCTGAATCTCCGGAATTGACACCGTTACATCCGCAATGTCACTCTGGAACTGCATGAGATAGTCATTGCCGGTCGGCCCGCCGTCGGCGCGCAGTTCCTCCACCTTTCGTCCGGTCTCCTTACGCATCAGCTGCACCAGATCCGTGATTTGATAACCGATACACTCCACGCAGGCCTTGACGATTTCCTTTTTCCCGGTGGTCCTTGTAATTCCCGTCAGCATACCGGTCGCCTCAGAATCCCAGTACGGTGCTCCCAGCCCCGTAAAGGCCGGGACAAAATACGACCGGTCCAACGGATTTGCTGCCTTCGCAAGATCTCCCGTTTCCTTTGCCGATGCAATGAGCTCCGCATTGTCCTTTAGCCAGGAGATGACTGCGCCGGTATAGTTGAGGTTCCCCTCAAGGACATACTCCACCTTGCCGTGCATCCCCCAGGCAAGTGAGGTCACAATTCCCTTGTCTGAGGAGTAGCGCTCCTCACCGGTATTCATCATCACCGAGGATCCGGTTCCGTACGTTGCCTTAATCTGCCCCGGCTGCCTGCAGTTCTGCCCGAACAATGCACCGTGACTGTCACCCAGTACGCCGCAGATCGGAATCTCCTCAGAGAGCAACCCTCCCAGATCCGTCATCCCAAAAACAGAATCCGACATGCACACCTTCGCCATCGCACTCTCCGGAAGGCCAAAGGAGTCCAGCAGCTCCCGGTCCCAGCTCAGGGTCCCGATGTTAAAGAGCTGTGTTCTGGACGCATTCGAATAGTCCGTCTTAAATGCGTGATCTTTCGTCAGAGAATACACCAGCCAGGTGTCGATCGTTCCTACCGCAAGAGAATCGGTTTTCTTTAGCTCCTGCGCCGCCGGAACATTCTCCATGATCCACTGCAGCTTAGACGCCGGGAAATAAGGGGAGAGCTGCATTCCGGTCTTTGTCTGAATGATCTTTGCCTCCGCCTCATGGCGATGGCAAATCTCCACCGCACGGGAGCACTGCCACACAATGGCATTATAAATCGGTTCCCCTGTCTGCCGGTCCCATGCAAGGGAGGTCTCCCTCTGATTGGAGATTCCCATCGCTCCGATGGATTCCGGTGCGATTCCTGCCTCTTCGATCACATCCCTGCAGACCGCAAGGGTGTTCTGCAGAATTTCCTTTGGATCGTGCTCCACCCAGCCCTTATCATTGACGATCTGGCGATGTGCTCGATCCCTTCTGGCCACCAGCTTGCCCTTTTCATCGAACAGGAGACCCTTCGTCCCCTGCGTGCTCTGGTCGACCGCTAACACGTATTTTAACATATGCACCTGAACTTTCCTAAAGTCCCTTATATTCGTTACCGTTCACAAGACAAAACGTAACTGTTTAGCACCTGCCTATTTCAATCATGAATTCGTCTGCAAGCAGCTGATTCATGTTGAAATGGGCAGGTGCTAAAACCACCAGGCCTGCTCGCGCATGCAACTAAAGTCAGCCCAGCGCTTCCTTTGCCTTGGCTGCGATGCCCTCTCCTGTCATGCCGTAATAAGAGAATACCTCCGGGGAGGTTCCTGTGATTACCGGCTCGTCCGGAAGAGAGATGTTGATCACCTTCTTCGGGCAGTTCGCGCTGACAACCTGTGCCACCATGGAGCCAAGGCCGCCAAAGGGCGAATGCTCTTCTACCGTAACCACGACCTTCGCACCCTGTGCCGCCTTGATAATGGCATCCTGGTCCAGGGGCTTTATGCAGTACATATCCACAACGCCGGCACTGATTCCTTCTGCCTTCAAAAGCTCTGCCGCCTCTACCGCAGGGCGAACCATTTCGCCGCAGGCAATGATGGCAACATCCGTTCCCTCACCGATTACGGTGGCCTTGTTCATCTCGAACGGGCAGTCCTCCTCTGTGTACACATCCTCAACCGGGTTGCGGCCGACGCGGATGTAGGCGCACTTCTCATCCTGGAGCAGTGCCTCCACAAGGTGCCTGGTCTGATGTCTGTCACTGGGGATGTAGACTCTCATGTTCGGAATGGCAGACATAGCAGCGATATCCTGAGCAGAATGATGGCTCATGCCAAGAGCTCCGTAGCTGACGCCGCCGGAAATGCCGATAAGCTTTACATTCGTGTCGGAATAAGCGCAGTCAACCTTGGCCTGCTCATAGCTGCGGGTGGACACAAAGCTCGCGGGAGATGCCGCATAGGACTTCTTGCCGCACTTGGCAAGGCCTGCTGCGATGCCGACAAGATCCTGCTCAGCAATGCCGACCTCCACCGACTGCTCCGGAAATGCATCAAAAAAAGGCGTCAGAGATGCCGATCCTCTGGAATCACTGCACAGAACCATGATGTCCTTGTCGGTCTTGGCATGCTCCATGAGCACGTCACAAATTACTTTTCTATTCGGGATTTTATTCATAACAGCTCCTCTCTTTTCGCCTCAAGATCCTTGTAAATCTGCTCCAGCTCCTCTGCAGAAGGGAGTTTGTGGTGCCATGCCGCCTTGTTCTCCATTACAGCCGAGCCCTTGCCCTTTGTGGAATTGGAGATGATGCAGGTAGGCTTACCCTTGCACTGTTTGGCCGCTTCGAACGCTGCATCCACTTCGTCCAGGTCGTTGCCGTCCTTTACCACAATCACGTTCCAGTTAAAAGCTGCGACCTTCGCTGCCAGCGTATCCAGAGCCATGACATCCTCCGTGTTGCCGGAGATTTGCAGGTGATTGCGGTCGATGACACAGCATAGATTATCCAGACCGTACATTGCTCCGGACATAAAGCCCTCCCAGTTGGAGCCCTCTGCCATCTCACCGTCACCGGTGACTACATAAACCCGGCTGGGCTTGCCGTCTTTTTTGCAGGCAAGTGCCATACCGACTGCGACAGGCAGACCGTGCCCCAGAGAACCGGAGTTCATCTCGATGCCGGGCAGTGTGTTGTGCGGGTGACCGATGTAGGGCGAGCCGAATTTTGAGAATCTAGCCTTCACATCCTCCAGATCCAGGAACCCCTTTGCGCACAGTACCGCGTAATAAGCCTCCATGGAATGACCCTTACTGAGGATGAAGAGATCACGATTCGGATCGTCCGCCTTCTCCGGCGAGACATTCATCTGGTGAAAATACAGATCGACCAGCACTTCCATCACGGACATATCGCCGCCGATGTGACCGCCGCCGCCGGCCATAATGATGTCGACGGTATCCTTTCTTAATTCATATGCCTTTGCCTTTAAGTTCTCCATGCTCATTCTCCTCTCAGATATGCCTTCACATCCTCTTCGATGGGATCATACAGATCCGGCTTGATGCCGATGTATTTGCATGCCTCATACAGAATCGGAACAACATCCTTATGAATACCAACACAGTGGTGAATGTACGGTCCCTCTACGATCTTGGCCTCCAGGCGCTTAATGTTGTCGACCTCTACCCAGAGGTAGGTGCCCATTCCCTTCGGTCCATCCACGCCCTTCGCATTGCCAAGGAGCAGACTGTACTCGCCGTTGTCACCGTCGAAACGAGCCAGCGTTACATCGCCGTGTTTTGCCTCCGCGGTAATGGCTCCCGGATAATCAAAGGCCAGAGGATAGGTAATCGTAGGCTTTTCTTTGGCAACCGAGATCGGCCACGGGCCGCAGTGCTGCAGGAGTTCACCGTTTGCAATGTCCGGATGACGAATCGTCCAGTCTGCGAAAAAGCCTCTCGTATCATCATTGGCTGCAGCCTCCACCATCAGGGCTGTCACAGCACCGTGAATGTCAGTCTCGCATACCATCGGAATTCCCTTTTCATTAAGGAGCGCGTTAGCTGCACAGGGCATGATGCCCAGCTCGCCCTGCAGCGCATTCCAGCACTGGATGGCGCCGGCATTGCAGTGATATTTTTTGATCAGATGCTCCATGGCAACGGCCAGCCCTGCTACGTTCTGCAGCTGCTCGTCGTTAACCTTGATCTCCATGTGCTCGCGGCAGTATGCCATGGTTTCCTGTACTTCCGTTCCCTCTGCAATGCTCTTTTTCACCTCTTCGGTCAGCTCCGGCAGCGGAATGGGAGACAGCTGAATGTTGAATTTCTCCAGAAGCTCGCCCTCATTGCACATCGTGGACCAGAAATCGAAGGGTCTCGGGCCGATCTGCAGAATGCGGATGCCGCGGAACACCTTCACCACATTACAGACTGCCAGGAAGTCCTTTACGCCTCTTTCAAAGACAGGATCGGACAGACGACAGTTGGTCAGATATGTGAACGGAACCTGGAAACGGCGCAGTACCTTTCCGGTTGCGAACAGCCCGCACTGCGTATCACGCAGTCTCCTGCCCTGCTCATCCGGGCGCTCATCCAAAGGCCCCCACAACAGAACCGGTACATTCAGATCCTTGGCAAGTCGTGCACACTCGTACTCCGTTCCGAAATTGCAGTGTGCCAGGAGAAGCCCGTCTACCTTTTCTTTTTTAAACTTTTCAACGATTTTCAGGCGATCACCTTCGTTATACAGGAGTCCTTCCTCATTGATATCATCGATATCAACAAAATCAACTCCCATCTCACGGAGCTTGTCCGCGGTCAGTCCCCTGAACTTGATTGCATCCGGTGCACTGAAAATACTGCGTCTTGTGGGCGCATATCCAATCTTGATGTGTGCCATTCCCCTTTTCCCCTTTCGAATTATTCCGCAACAAAATAAGGTTTATAAAGTTTATTTCTAATAAACTTTATAAACCTTATCAAAAACTTTTTCAACTGAAATTATTACCAATTTGAACTACTTGGATTTGGCGAAGTTTTCGGAGTTACCCCTTCTCCGCAAATATCTCATCCAGCACTCTGGCAATCTCGTCGATGCTGATGGGCTTGATGATATGTCCGTTCATGCCCGCTTCAAATGCCTTTCGTTTATCTTCATCAAAAGCATTCGCCGTCATGGCAACGATTGGAATATTGGCCTTCTTATTGTCCGGCAAGGTCCGGATTTCTCTGGTGGCGGTATAGCCATCCATCTTTGGCATCTGAACATCCATGAGAATCAGGTCGTATTTGTCCGCCGGAGCACCATTAATGGTAGATACCGCTACGTCACCGTCATTTACACTGTCGATGGTCATGCCGGTCTCTTCCAGGATCGCTGTGGCAATCTCACGGTTCAGCTCGTTGTCCTCAACCAGAAGAACCCGCTTATCACTGTAATCGTAGGTCTTTTTCTTCTCTTTTTCCTTTTCTATGCCTTCCCTGATGACCGGCTGTGTCAGCACGGCTCTAAGCTCTGACATAAAGATCGGCTTGGATACAAAGGCTGTTACGCCGGCCTGTCTCGCCTCATACTCAAAGTCTGCCCAATCATAGGCCGTGAGCACAATAATCGGTACATCCTCGCTGATGACCTTGCGGATTCTGCGGACGGTCTCGATGCCGTTCATATCCGGCATGAGATAATCGATGATATACACCTTATACTCATCCTTCATCTCGGCCGCTTCTCTGGCATGAACAATTGCCTCCTTCGCAGACGTTGTCCAGTCAGGACGCATCTCAATGTCACGCAGCATCTTGCTGACACTAAGGCATGTATTGGCATCATCATCCACAATCAATGCCTTTGCACCCAAAAGCTCCGGAATCGGTTCACTCTTCACCGGTTCTCCTGCAAGGCGAAGGTTCAGCGTCACTGTGAACAAGGAGCCCTTGCCTTCCTCACTCTCCACCTGGATCTCTCCGCCCATCATGTCCACGATATTCTTGGTGATCGCCATACCAAGGCCGGTTCCCTGAATGCCGCTGACCGTTGCACTGTACTCTCTTGTAAATGTCTCAAAGATATGGCCCAGGAACTCCTGGGACATACCGATACCGTTATCTTTTACCGAGAACTCGTAGGTTGTATAGTGTTTCAGACTGCAAGGCTTCTCTGCAAGGCGTATCATGATATCGCCGCCCGGCTGGGTGAACTTAATCGCGTTGCTCACGATATTCAGCAGTACCTGATTTAAGCGCAGCTTATCCGTTAACACATCCTCATGTATCACATCCTGGGTATCGATGAAGAGATTCAGATTCTTAGCATTTACCAGGCTCTGAATCATCGTCCGAAGATCATGCAAAAGATCCGGAATGTGAACTGCCTTCTCATCCAGCTTCACCGTGCCGCTCTCGATACGGCTCATGTCCAGAATGTCGTTAATGAGGCTCAAAAGGTGCGTACTGGAGGTACTGATCTTCCCCAGATAATCCTGCACCTGACTCTTGTCATCAATATGGGTCTGCGCCAGTGCCGTAAAGCCAATGATGGCATTCATCGGCGTACGGATGTCATGAGACATACTGTTGAGGAAGGTCGTTTTTGCTTTGTTGGCCTGCTGGGCCGTTGCAAGAGCCTGCTGCAGTAGTTCCCTGTGCTCTGCTTCAGCCTTTACCACCGCGTCAACATATCTGAAGCCGACAGCGACCAGATCAGCACCCTCAACAGATACGTATCGCATCTCGAGAAAGTGAATCTCATCTCCAACCAGCGCCCGGAAAGGAATTGAAAAATCCGCGTCCGTTACGATTTTAGCCAGTACCTTAC
>CAVCWT010000026.1:22882-41108 GCA_963605745.1 Lachnospiraceae bacterium | reverse complement strand
TTCGGAAATCAGGCAAGTTAATATGGCTAGTTATTTAAAAATCGCTGTACTAGTACAGCGTTTGCAGAATAACTAGTAGAGCGCGCTGTCGCCTTATTGCGTGTCACCGTCAAATTGAAAGCGGCAGCAACATAATGGAGGTACCTTCATGGCAGAAGTAAATGAGCAGGAATTGAGTCAGGAGCAGAATAAAGAGCCGATTCGTTCCGATATGATCGTAAGAGACGTGATCCTGGCACATCCCGATGCAGCAGAGGTTCTGATGCGTGTAGGAATGGGCTGCATCAGCTGCCCTGCAGCACTGATGGAGAGCCTTGGTGATGCCTGCGCAGTACACGGACTGGATGGAGAAGAGGTTGTTAAATATCTGAACCAGGAACTGGATCTTCCCCAGGCTGAATAATGCTAAATAGTTACTCTATTTAATGAAAAAAGTTTCCGACTCCCAAATTGGAGCCGGAAACTTTTTTATGACGTTCTATAGCCACATCGAGGTTTTCCGAATACTTGCATCTGTTTCCTATGACTTTGTCAGAGGATTCTCGTCCTCCACATCCTCACGAACCTTGGCAATCTTGACAACCTTTACGCCTTCCTCGAGGTTAATCATCTTGACACCTGAGGTGATTCTGCCGTGAACCGGAACCTCATTCATACGGATCTGAATGATGATTCCTGCCGAGGTGATCATCATGATCTCATGATCGTCATTGACGGCCTTGATCCCAACTACATCACCGGTCTTCTCGGTAATCTTGTAGCACTTGATGCCTTTTCCGCCACGGTTCTGAACGCGGAATTCATCAAGAGCGCTTCGCTTGCCCATACCTTTTTCCGATACAACCAGAATAGAATCGCCCTGAGAATTCAGCTGCATTCCGACAACCTCATCGCCTTTAGACAGACTGATGCCGCGAACACCCATGGAATTGCGGCCCGTCGTACGGATCTGTGTCTCATGGAAACGAACAGCCATACCCTTTTTAGTAACAATGATGATGTCATCCTCAGCACAGGTTTCCTTGACCTCGATCAAGGCATCCCCTTCCTGAATGGTAATGGCATTAATGCCGATGGATCGAATATTGGCAAAATCGGTGCACTTTGTCTTTTTGATCACACCGTTTCTCGTTACCATGAAGAGGTTCTTGTTATCACTGATGCCCTTCACCGGAATCAGTGCGGCAACCTTCTCATCTGCATCCAGCTGCAGGAGATTTACAATGGCCGTGCCGCGAGATGTTCTGGACGCTTCGGGAATCTTGTAGGCCTTCATCCGGTATACACGCCCTTTATTCGTAAAGATCAGCAGCATATCCTTGATGGCCGTCATGAGGAGATCCTCAACATAATCATCATCGATGGTATGAGCACCCTTTACGCCGCGTCCGCCGCGGTTCTGTGCGCGGAATTCATCCGCAGAGGTTCTCTTGATATAGCCAAGACTCGTCCTCGTGATGACACAGTTCTCGTTCTGGATCAGATCCTCCATCTCCAGTTCTGACATGTCCGCATGAATGTTGATCTGAGAACGTCTGTCATCCCCGTATTTTTCTGCAATGACATTCATCTCATTACGAATGACACCCAGAAGGAGATTTCGATCGGCCAGAATCGCCTCCAGCCGTCCAATCGTCTTTAAGAGCTCTGCATGCTCTGCCTCCAGCTTGTCCCGTTCCAGACCGGTCAGAGCACGAAGACGCATATCGACAATGGCCTGTGCCTGTACGTCATCCAGTCCGAACCGTTCAATCAGTCGATTTTTGGCCTCCTGAACAGCAGAAGAGGAGCGAATGATGCGAATGACCTCGTCGATGTTGTCAATGGCAATAAGGAGTCCCTGTACAATATGATCTCGTTCCCTGGCCTTGTTCAGATCATACTGCGTTCTGCGGGTGACAACCTCTTCCTGATGCTTAAGGTAATAGGTCAACATATCCTTAAGGCCCAGGATCTTAGGCTCACCATTTACCAGGGACAGCATCGTAACACCAAAGGTATCCTGCATCTGTGTATGCTTGAACAGCTGATTCAGGATAATGTTGGCATTGACATCATGTCGCAGCTCAATGACAATTCGCATACCATCGCGGTCGGACTCATCGCGAAGGTCTGTAATGCCTTCAATCTTTTTATTCTTAACAAGATCTGCAATATTCTTGATGAGATTCGCCTTGTTGACCAGATACGGAAGCTCCGTCACAACAATCCGGCTCTTGCCGTTTGCCATCGGCTCAATATCGGTTACGGCACGGGTAATGATCTTGCCCTTACCGGTCAAATACGCATCCCTTGCGCCCTGAAGCCCCATGATAATGCCGCCCGTCGGAAAGTCCGGGGCCTGCACGATCTGCAGGAGCTCCTCAATATCGGTGTCCCTGTTTTCCTGCACTCGATTGTCAATCATCTTCGTGCAGGCAGCAACCACCTCTCTTAAATTGTGAGGCGGAATGTTGGTTGCCATACCAACGGCAATACCCGTCGTACCATTGACCAGAAGGCTCGGGAATCTCGCCGGCAGTACCGAAGGTTCCTTTTCGCTTCCATCAAAGTTATCGTTGAAATCGATGGTGTCCTTGTTGATGTCCGCCAGCATCTCTGTGGAGATTTTCGTCAGCCTTGCCTCGGTGTATCGCATGGCTGCGGCACCATCTCCATCCACCGAACCAAAGTTGCCGTGGCCGTCCACCAGGCAATAACGCATGGACCAGGGCTGTGCCATATAAACCAGAGCGCCATAAATCGAGCTGTCACCATGAGGATGATACTTACCCATGGTGTCACCTACGATACGGGCGCATTTACGATGCGGCTTGTCCGGCGTATTTCCCAGCTCGCTCATAGCCCAGAGAATTCGCCTCTGCACCGGCTTTAAGCCGTCTCGGATATCCGGCAATGCTCTCTGTACAATAACGCTCATGGCGTAATCGATGTACGAATTACGCATCGTCTTGTTCAGATCGACATCCCGTATTCTGCTGTCAAAAATGTTGTCTTCCATGAAGAACTCCTAAGCTTAAACGTCCAGATTCTGAACGAATTTCGCATTCTGCTCGATGAACTCACGCCTGGGCTCTACCTGATCCCCCATCAAAGTTGTGAAGGTAAGGTCAACCTCTGATTCGCTCTCCTCATCAATGCTGACTCTGCGCAAAATACGAGTTTCCGGATCCATAGTGGTTTCCCACAGCTGCTGCGGATCCATCTCACCCAGTCCCTTATAGCGCTGAATGCGGTTCGTACTGTCACGCCCAACCTCATTCAGAATGCCGTTTAACTCATCATCACTGTAGGCGTACCATACCTTTTTGTTGCGTTCGAGCTTGTACAGCGGAGGCATGGCCAGATATACATGTCCCTGACGGATCAGTTCCGGCATAAAACGATACAGGAAGGTCAGCATCAGAGTATCGATATGCGCACCGTCCACATCGGCATCCGTCATGATAATGATCTTGTCATAGCGGAGCTTCTCAATATCAAATTCGTCATGAATGCCGGTTCCGAAAGCCGTAATCATTGCCTTGATCTCTTCATTGGCATAGATTCGGTCTTCTCTTGCCTTTTCCACATTCAGAATCTTTCCGCGAAGAGGCAGGATGGCCTGCGTTGCACGGCTTCTCGCACTCTTTGCAGAACCGCCTGCCGAATCTCCCTCTACCAGGAAGATCTCACATTTTTTCGGATCCTTGTCCGAGCAGTCCGCTAGCTTGCCGGGAAGGGACATCGTCTCCAGAGCAGTCTTTCGTCTCGTGAGATCTCTTGCCTTCCTGGCTGCCTCTCGGGCGCGCTGTGCCAGAAGAGCCTTCTCACAGATGACCTTTGCAACGGACGGATTCTGTTCCAGATAGTAGGTCAGCTTCTCACTGACAACAGAATCTACGGCGCCGCGCGCCTCGATGTTGCCGAGCTTTTGCTTGGTCTGGCCTTCGAACTGCGGATCCTCTACCTTTACGGAAATGATGGCAGTCAGACCCTCTCGGATATCCTCACCCGAAAGATTGGGTTCACTATCCTTCAGGACATTGTTCTTTCTCGCATAGTCGTTGAAGGTCTTAGTGACCGCATTGTGGAAGCCGGTCAGATGCATTCCACCCTCCGGTGTATTGATGTTGTTGACAAAGCTGTATTCGGATACGTTATAGGCATCGTTATGCTGCATCGAAACCTCAACGTAAACATTGTTCTTGGTTCCGTCAAAATACAGAATATCCTGATACAGCGGTGTTTTGCTGCGGTTCAGGTATGCCACATATTCCTTAATGCCGCCTTCGTAGTAGAACACCTCACTTCTGGGTGTACCGTCGTCTTTTTGGCCTTCCTCGCGCAGATCCGTAAGAGAAATCTTAAGTCCTTTTGTCAGGAATGCCATCTCACGCAGTCTCGTCCGAATGATGTCATATTCGTAAACGGTGGTTTCCTGGAAGATGGAAGGATCCGGCTGGAATGTGACGCTGGTGCCGGTCTCATTCTCCGGGCAATCGCCAATGACCTCCAGCTTGCCCTCGACATGACCGCCGTCCGTGAAGCGGATTTTATGAATTCTGCCACTCTGACGAACGGTGACCTCAAGCCACGTAGACAGCGCATTAACAACCGATGCGCCAACTCCGTGCAGTCCTCCGGATACCTTGTATCCTCCGCCGCCGAACTTGCCGCCTGCATGCAGAATCGTATAGACAACCTCAACGGCAGTCTTGCCGGTCTTGTGATTGATGCCAACCGGAATTCCGCGGCCGTTGTCCGTGACCGTGATGCTGTTGCCGGGATTGATGAACACTTCAATGTGTGTGCAGTAGCCGGCCAGAGCTTCATCAACGGAGTTGTCGACAATCTCGTATACCAGATGATGCAGTCCCCGGGACGAAGTGGTTCCGATGTACATGCCGGGACGCTTGCGGACCGCCTGAAGACCTTCCAGAATCTGAATATCATCAGCAGTATAGGATCCAACATCCTTGGTATCCTTTACATTGTCATCCTGATATTCCTTGTTGTTCTCGGCATACTCTGCCACGAATCCTTCCGTCGGATCCGCCATTTCTGCCTGCTGAGCCTTCTGATCCTCCTCAGCTGCCTGTAACAGGTTCTTGATCTCTTGTGCTGACATTACAATTCCCCAGCTTCCTGATTTGTTGCTGCCACCTCGCCGTTTCGAATTCGATACAGACGATCTATGGAAAATCGGTTGTTCACGAATTCATCCAGTCCGGTACATGTAATAAACGTTTGAATTCCTCCCAGGGAATTCAACAGATAATTCTGACGGTTGGTATCCAGCTCGGACAAAACATCGTCCAGCATGAGCACCGGTTCCTCGCCGATCATGCGCTTCACCAGTTCCAATTCAGAGAGCTTGAGCGAAAGTGCACAGGTTCTCTGCTGTCCCTGAGACCCAAAACGTCTGAGGTCAATCTCATCACAAAGAAAGGAAAAGTCATCCTTGTGGGGTCCGATTGCCGTGGAGCCAATGTATTTTTCTCTCTCCTGAACACGCCGTAGCTCATCTGCGAATTGATCCGCTGTAACACTCGGCTCGTACTGAAGGGACAGATGCTCGGTCCCTCCAGAGAGCTTACTGTGCATTTCCCGAATGATCTCATTCAGATCCTGCATGAACTGCTGACGTCGTTCAATGATCTTGCAGCCGTAATCCAGCAGCTGATCATTCCAGACCTCGATCGTAGAGGCAAGAGACGGCATCTCCAGAATCTGACGGAGCAGCTTGTTGCGCTGTTCCACCACCTTGTTGTAATGATTGAGATTATAGAGATAGGACTGGTCGAGCTGACACAGCTCCATATCCATAAAACGCCTTCTCTGTGCAGGTCCGTCCTTCACAATCGACAGATCTTCCGGCGAGAAAAAAACGATATGCAACAGACCAATGAGTTCAGAAGCCTTTTTGATTCTCTGACCATTAATGGCAATTCCCTTTGCTCTGGCCTTTCTCAGATGCAGATCAACCTGATAATCAATGCCACCCTTGATGATGACACACCGAATGTGGCCCTCATTGCAGCCAAAGCGTATGAGGTCGCGGTCAAATACCCCACGGTGAGACTTGGTTGTCGCGATCAGGTACAAAGCCTCCAGTATGTTCGTTTTTCCCTGCGCATTGTTCCCGTACAGAATATTGGTCCCTTCCGAGAAATCCATGGAAAGCGACTCATAATTCCGATAGTCCGCAAGCCTTAGTGATTGAATGTACATAATAATCCCTGGTTACTGTTCCGCACCTGACGATTTCAACAGGAATTGGGAGCTCCGCGGACAGATTCCTGCTGAAATCGTCAGGTGTCCAAGGGGAACCATTTGACAAATGCATCGAGGATTTGCAGAACAAATCTAAGATGCATGCTGAACATGTATTTGTTGTGCCGCCTTGCGGACATTACCTTAAATGCTCTATTCCGGTATGTAAGAGGATGCGATCCGGAACGATTCCTGCTGTGCCTCCACAACATCTCCGTTGCGCAGCTTTTTGCCTCTGCGGGTTTCCACCTCTCCGTTGACGGTTACTTCTTCCTCCTCGATCATGATCTTAGCATCTACACCGGACTGTGCAATTCCTGCCAGCTTTAATGCCTGCCCGAGTTTGATATATTCGTCCTTGATGGTAACTGTTTTCATAATATCCCTCTTTTTTGGTGTGTCCGGGCAAGATCAATCGATATTGATAAAGTTCACCGGCAATACGAGATAGCAGTAGGATTTGTCATCCCGGATAAAGGCCGGTGCTCTTTGTGAGAGGAGATAGATATCAATCTCTTCGTCATCGATGGCACGGATCGCATCGATCAGGAATTTCGGATTGAAACCAATGTTCAGATCCTCTCCATCCTTGTCAATGGACATGGTCTCATCCATGCTGCCGATGGTCGTATTGATCTTCATCTCAGCCATTCCATCATGAATCATCAGAATGATCGGCTTTTTATCCTCTTCCTTGACGAGAAGCGTTGCTCTGTCAAGACAGGAGAGGAGTTCCTGTCTGTTGATGCGAATGTGGGTCTGATAATCACCTGACAGCATCTGATCGATTTTGAAATACTCACCTTCGATCAGTCTTGAAACGACAATGGTATTATCAAACTCAAAGAGAGTATGTCTCTGTGTAAAGTAGATTCGCACGGTCTTTTCCATATCACCGCTCAGAATCTTACTGACATCTGACAAAGCCTTGCCGGGAATGATGACCTTCTTGTTGTCATAGGATTGTTTGAGTTCCACCATGCGGATGGAGATACGATGTCCATCCAATGCGACAACACGAAGGTTGTTGTTATTGATTTCGAACAACTCACCGGTCATTACCTTATTTGTCTCATTGTTGGAAATTGAGAAGATGGTTTTGCCAATCACATCTTTTAATGTAAACTGTGAAATCTCAATTCCATAGGAACGGTCAATTTCAGGAAGGTAGGTAAATTCTCCTCCGTCCTTACCCATGATATTAAATTTAGCCTTATCACAGTGAATGCGGACTTTCTCTCCCTCTGTCATGATGGAGACAATTCCATCCGGAAGCTTACGGACAATATTGGAAAAGATATCTGCATTTACTGCAATGATGCCATGCTCTTCAATGTTGCCTTCCAACGTTGTTTCGATTCCGAGTTCGGTATCATTTCCGATCAGTTTGATCTTTTCTGTTGATGCATCAATGAGGATGCACTGGAGGATCGACATCGTTGTTTTGCTCGGAACGGCACGTGCAACAATATTGACGGCGGCAATCAGATTGTTTTTTTCGATTTGAAGTTTCATGTAAATTACCTCAATGTGGTCGGAAGCGGCCAAAAGCCTGCAGGGCAGGCACAAAACCTAAAAGAAAAGGATAGTAGTACTTCGTAATAATGGCTGTTGAAATGCGAACAGCCTTCTAAATTGTACCAAAAAGCCCCTGTTTTAGCAATGAAAAGGGGTTCGCCTGTACTGTTGATAGCGAACCCAAAAGAATGTGGAAATAAAGGCATTTATGAACGTTTGACGCAGGGTGCCAAAATGGCGGTTTGATCACTGAAGATTGAGTTTCTTCTTTATTATAATTATGTTGCTGCGCAGTTCATCGTTATGCTCCATTTCCTCTTTGACTTTATCCACACCGTGCATGACGGTAGAGTGGTCTTTTTTGTTGAGAAGTCTGGCAATGGAATCCAGCGTCGCATCCGTGTATTCACGGCACATATACATAATGACCTGTCTGGGAATGACGCATTCGGCATTCTTTTTGCGGGAGGCTACCATGGAGAGTTTTACACCATAATGTTCACAAACAATGTTGGCAATCATCTTGGGAGTGATGCTGTGTTCTGCATTGGGATAGATAATGTCCTTGAGAACATCCTGTGCCATGGTCAGGTTAATCTCTACATTATTCAGTTTGGAATAGGCAATGATTTTGTTGAAGGCACCTTCCAGCTCACGAATGTTGGATTTGATGTTGGTTGAGATGTACTCGAGGATCTCATCCTCCACATCAAGGTGCTGTTCATCGGCATTTTTGCGCAGAATGGCCATTCGCGTCTCATAGTCCGGCGCTTGAATATCGGCAATCAGACCCATTTCAAAGCGGGAACGGAACCTCTCATCCAGTGTCTCCATTTCCTTGGGAGGACGATCGGAGGAGAGAACGATCTGTTTACCGGCAGCGTGGAGCTCATTAAAAGTATGGAAGAACTCCTCCTGCGTAGATTCCTTGCCGATAATGAACTGAATATCATCGATGAGAAGGACATCTACAGTGCGGTATTTGTCACGAAGCCTGGTCATGGACTGTGCATTACCACTGCGGATGGATTCGATGACTTCGTTCGTGAACTGTTCGCTTGTAACATAAAGAACGCGTTTGTCCGGATTTTGCTCGAGAATATAGTGTCCGATGGAATGCATCAGGTGTGTTTTACCAAGTCCTGCACCTCCATAGAGGAAAAGTGGATTGTAGACAGAGCCCGGGGTTTCTGCAACGGCAACGCAGGCGGACTGCGCAAAGCGGTTGTTGGCACCAACGACAAAGGTATCAAAGCGATACTTGAGATTCAGGTTGGCATCCTCCGCCTTTACATTAAGAGAAGCCTTTTTCTGGATTTCAGCCTGTTGATCCTCCGTTTTCTCGTCATTTTTGAGAACGAACATGATTTGAAGAGGGAGATCGAGGTGCTCAGCGATGGTTGCCTGAAGAGGCTCGCGATATTTCTTATCATAATAAGAGAGCATGAGAGGGTTATCGCTGGGAATGCAGACGCTGAGAAGGTCATTTTCCATGCTGCCAATCTCCAGATCACGAATCCACGTATTATAGGAAACGTCGGAAATACGGTAGGTTTCGCGAATACTCTCTTTGATTTCGTTCCATCTGAGTTTTAGTTCATCTAAATTCATGTGTCAAAAGATCCCCTCAAGTTGATAGTGTATAAGCGCGGTCTGTATGTGGACAATCTGGAGGAAAACATCCGAAAATCCTTTAAAACAGGCACTTCCTGGCGGCGCAGAAGTAATATTATACTAAAATAATTTAAGATTCAAACTGTGGATAACGCTCGTTAAAAGGAAAAATAACGATTTCTATCCACAAAAATGTGAAAATGTGGATAACTTCGTGGATAGGTTATCAACAAGAAAAAAAGTGGAGATTTCAATGGGTTTTGAAAAAATGAAATGAACATATGCGCTTTAAAATCAAATGTTATCCACACTTTATCCACAAATTGTGGATAACATTTTTAAAAATCACATTTTGTGGATGATTTGTTCACACCTAAATATGGGTAAAAAATATTTAAAATTTCAAGATATTGTGGCCGTAAAAAAGCCTTGAAAAGCCTTTAAATATCATGTTTTTTGGGTGTTGACAGTGATTTAGTTTCTACCATATAATGTGAGAGCTGTTCGTAAAAACGATTCTGTTATTACAAGAGCTTGTATCGTTACCTCACGGTGCGATGTAGAAATGATAATCCGAATAAAGGAGGTGGAACAGAAATGGCAAAGATGACATTCCAGCCGAAGAAAAGACAGCGTTCCAAAGTTCACGGTTTCCGTGCAAGAATGGCGACTGCTGGCGGACGCAAGGTTTTAGCAGCAAGAAGAGCAAAGGGAAGAAAACACTTAACTGTTTAATGTTTGATACTTCCGGGGCCGCAGCAATGCGGCCCTTTTTGTTTATCTGTTACTGTAAAAATCCCGGACAGTAGCTGAGTGGATGTGAGAGCTCGCTTGCACAGACGCGTAGCAGCTGATTTTTATTTGTGGTGGTGACTGCTAAACAGAACATTTTTTTATCCGGTCAAAAGGGGAATCGTGGAATCTATTAAGAAGAATGAGGATTTCAGAGCATGTTACCGGCTTGGAAGATCCTATGCCAACAAATATCTGGTCGTGTATGTCATGGAGAATGGCAGTGACCGGAACAGAATCGGAATCTCTGTCAGTAAGAAGGTAGGGAACAGCGTTGTTCGGCACAGAATCAAGAGACTGGTACATGAGAGTTACAGACTGCATGAGCATACATTCGATAGCGGTTCGGATATTGCAGTCGTTGGGCGCAGATCGGCAGACGGTGCCAGCTATTATGAGATCGAAAGAGCGCTTCTCTTCCTTTTAAAAAAAGCCGGATTGTATCATGGGGAACCAGTCAATGATTAAAAAGCTGATGTTGGCCGGAATTCGGTTTTATCGCAAGTATATTTCTCCGTATAAATCTTTTAAATGCCCTTATACGCCTACGTGCTCGGAATACGGCATGGAGGCCATTGAAAAGTACGGGGCATTTAAGGGAGGGCTTTTGGCTTTGTGGAGAATTCTGCGGTGCAATCCCTTTTCGCACGGAGGCTATGATCCTGTTCCCTGAAGGGTCGGTCGTATTTGGACCGAAATGCGGGTGCTGAAACGTTACCCAATATCATTGTTATGAATCACTCATAAAGGAGATAAAGAATCCTATGCTCTTAACAGCAAGCAATTCATTTATCATCGGACCCATTGCCAGACTCCTGGGCCTTCTCATGAACGGCATTTTCTGGGTTCTGGAGACGATCGGCATCCCGAATATCGGACTTGCCATCATTATTTTTACAATCGTTATTTATACGGCTCTATTGCCTCTGACCGTTCGTCAGCAGAAATTCTCAAAGCTCCAGCAGAAGATGCAGCCGGAGTTGTCCAAGATCCAGGCAAAATATAAAAACCGCAAGGATCAGGACTCCATGATGAAGATGAACGAGGAGACACAGGCACTGTATAAAAAATACGGCGTCTCTCCCATGGGCAGCTGCGTTCAGCTTCTGATTCAGATGCCGATTCTGTTCGCACTGTACCGCGTTATTTACAACATTCCTGCCTATGTAGGAAGCGTAAAGGATGCATTCTTCCCGCTTGTCACCAATCTGATGAATTCGGAGGGTGCCACCGATTATCTGCTGGCAACCAGCGCAGCTGCACAGTTTGCCAGCGAATTTAAGGCAGATGATTTTGTAAACGGCGTCGCATCGACGGTTCAGAATGTGTACATTGATGTGCTGAATCGTTTTTCGACAGCAGATTGGGCAGCACTGGGCGATGCTTTCCAGAATCTTTCGGGGGATATTCAGACCACCGTTGCCAAACTCGAGAACTACAACTATTTCCTTGGACTCAACATCGGCAACTCTCCGTGGTTTGCACTGCAGAATGCGGTTAAGGATTTCTCAATCCTCGGAATCATTGCGGCTATCAGCGTTCCGGTTCTTGCAGCAGTGACACAGCTGATCAACGTTGCACTGATGCCGGTTTCCAACAATGCCAGTGGGGATCCGCAGCAGGAGCAGATGATGGCTTCCATGAAGACCATGAATATGACGATGCCTTTAATGTCGGCATTTTTCTGCTTTACATTGCCTGCAGGTATGGGATTGTACTGGATCGCCGGTTCTGTCATCCGTTCGGTTCAGCAGGTTGTTGTCAACAAGCATGTTGATAAGATGGACATGGATGCATTCCTGAAAAAACAGGAAGAAAAGAACCGCAAGAAGGCTGAGAAGAGGGGAGACAAGCCCACAGCCTACGAGCGAATGATGGAGTATTCTCAGATGAATACCAAAAACGGTCAGCAGACGCTTTCCGGAGATGCTCCCAGACGCCAGACGCTTTCAGAAAAGGCCGGCTATCAGAATCGCAGCTCCAAGAGTTCTCCTGCGGATCAGACGACACAGAAGACCATGAAATACAAAAAGGGCAGCCTTACAGAAAAGGCGAATATGGTTTCCGAATACAATTCTGTATCCAGAAAATCTGACAGCAAGAAGTGATGGGAGATAAGAACATGATGTCTAACGAATATATCGAGATTAGCGAGAAGACTCTGGATGACTGCATTAAAACGGCATGCCGTAAGTTCTCCATTACCAGCGATAATCTGGATTATGAAGTCATCGATCAGGGAAGTCTTGGATTCATGGGCTTTAATGCACGCAATGCTACCATTAAGGCTAGAATCAAGGAAAATGAGCATGGCTCTGCTGCAGCAAGCGGCGATGTTCTGGGAAATGTCCATGAGGAGAAGACCCAGGAAGAGTATGAGGCCGATCGTCAGCAGGCAGAAGAGGAGAGAGATTTCGCCAAGTCGGATTTCACCAGATCGGCGGGTCTTTCTGAAAAAAAATACGACTCCTATACCAACAAGAACCGTAAAGGGTATGCGAAAAGAGATTTTACGCAGACGACTGCACACGAGTTCACTTCCAAACACAGCAATGAGCCAAAGGTAGATTACACAGAGGAACAGGTTGCTGAGTTCCAGACTAAGGCGGATGAATTCTTGCAGCCGATGTTCCAGGCAATGGGAATGGATGTTGAAGTTTCCTATCGATTCGATCATGAAGAGAACATCATGACGGTTGAATTTGCCGGAGATGATATGGGAATTCTCATTGGTAAAAGAGGACAAACCCTGGATTCCATTCAGTATCTGGTATCCCTGGTTGTCAACAAGGGTGTAGAAGGATATGTTCACGTCAAGACAGATACAGAGGATTATCGTTCCAGAAGAAAGAAAACCCTCGAAAATCTGGCTAAAAACGTTGCCTTCAAGGTAAAGAGAAGCCACAGATCACAGGCCCTGGAGCCGATGAATCCGTATGAGAGAAGAATTATCCATTCTGCACTGCAGGGGGACCGTTATGTTACGACCTACAGCGAAGGAGAGGATCCGTACCGCAGAGTTGTCATCGCTCCGAAGAGAGGATAAAAATTAGAAAACTGTTTTAGCACCTGTTCAGAATTGAGTGCTAGTACAGAATGGTAACTGTTTATCACAGAAAAGACAGCAGTTAGGAGGGAGGTTCGCATTGAGCGGACCTCCTTTTTGCATGCGCTTTGTACAGAATGATTTTAAGAAAGAATGGACCGTTGTAACTATTTAGCACCCGCATCTCGAATTTGCGCTGCAAATCCTCGATGTGGCTGGGCAGAGGAGCTCCGCTCCTTGCCCACCTGGCAATTTCAGTCATGAATTTGTGCGCGATGCGCTCAATTCATGATTGAAATCGCAAGGTGCTAAACAGATACAACAAATTTAAGCTGAATGCTAAACAGTTCGAGTTTTTTCATGTATGATGAACGTATTATGGCTTTCAAGGGGTAATTCGGTAGTAACAATATGGCACTTATATTTGATCAGGATCAGAAGGATACAATTGCAGCGATTGGCACAGGCCTTTCTGAGGCCGGGATTGGCATTGTCCGAATCAGCGGACCGGAGGCAGAGGAGATCCTTCATAAACTATATCGAACAACAAAAGGAAATTGCAGACAAGAGTGGAAACCCAATACCATTCATTATGGAATGCTGGTAGATCCGGAGAGTGGTGAAACGATTGATGAAGTCATGGTTTCCTGGCTGAAGGCACCGCATAGCTATACGACGGAGGATACGGCAGAAATCAACACTCATGGCGGAATTTATCTGCTGCAGAGAGTGTTGGATGCCGTACTGCGGGCAGGTGCAAGGCCGGCAGAGCCGGGAGAGTTCACAAAACGTGCTTTCCTTGGAGGAAGGCTGGATCTTGCCGAGGCAGGAGCTGTCATGGATCTCATCCATTCGCAGAATGAATTCACGAGGCGAAGAAGTCTGAAACAGCTGCAAGGCAGCGTATCCGGGAAGGTGAAGGAGCTGCGCAGCATAATTCTCTATGAAATTGCCTTCATCGAGTCTGCCTTGGATGATCCGGAAAATTATTCATTGGATGAGTATCCGGATCGTCTTCGGGAAATCTGTGAGAATTTATTGAAGGAGCTGAAGGCGCTTCTGGAACGATCTGAAAATGGAAAACTTCTGCAGGAGGGAATCCAGACGGCCATTGTAGGCAAGCCGAATGCAGGAAAATCTTCCTTATTGAATTATCTGACCGGTGAGGATCGCGCCATCGTGACACCGGTGGCAGGGACAACCAGAGATACACTCAGCGAAACGGTTCGGCTGGGAGATGTTATTTTGCAGATCACGGATACGGCCGGAATCCACGAGACCGAGGACATGGTAGAATCCATTGGCGTAGAGCGGGCCAAAAAAGAACTAGAGGCCTGCCAGCTCATCCTTTTCGTTACGGATCTGGCATCGGGAATTACAAAGGAGGATCTGCAGATTGCCGAACTGATTCAGAAGGAAATTGAGTTGGGAAAGGCCTGCATTGTCATTCGGAATAAGGCGGATCTGGTGGATGAGGATCAGGAAAATGAAACAAATAAGAGTCTGCTGCATGGCGAAAGGGTGATGGAGGTAACGCTTTCGTTACTGAAGGAAGAGGGCACCGAGCAACTGAAAAATTCCATTGGTGAACTGTTTCATCTGGGCGAAATCATGGATTCGAATGAATTGTTCCTGACCGATGAATTCCAGAAAACAGCCCTTCGTAATACCATTCATTCTCTGAATCTAGTGTTGCAGAGTATTGAAATGGGAATGAGTGAGGATTTCTATTCGATCGATCTCAAAAATGCATACTCGTCTCTGGGTAAAATTATTGGAGAAGAGGTTGAGGATGATCTGGTGGAGGAGATCTTCAGCAGGTTCTGTCTGGGAAAATAGTAACTATTTAGCACTCGCATCTAAATGGGGCTGGCCAGAGGCTAACACTCGAAGGCAGCTGCACTGCCCTCTCCAGTTTGGCCTTGGCCATCTGAGGGTTTCAATCATGAATCCGTCCGCGGGGCGGCCGATTCATGTTGAAATCGCCAGATGCTAAACAGATACGAAAACTGCAGCATAGGATAGAATATAAAATGATTGGTAATTCTTATGAAATTAATGTAGATGTCTGTGTAATCGGCGCTGGTCATGCCGGTTGTGAGGCAGCTCTTGCGACAGCAAGGAACGGGTGGAAGACCGTTATTTTTACCATGAACGTGGATAGCATCGCGATGATGCCTTGTAATCCGCATATTGGAGGGTCCTCAAAGGGTCATTTGGTGCGCGAGATCGATGCTCTCGGCGGAGAAATGGGGAAAAATATCGACAAAACTTTCATTCAGTCCAAGATGCTGAACAAATCAAAGGGTCCGGCGGTTCATTCTCTTCGCACACAGGCGGATAAGGCGGCGTATTCGGAGAGCATGCGCGAGATTCTGGAACATCAGGATAATCTGGAAATCCGCCAGGCTGAGGTGACTAGCATCCTGACAGAAGAAAAGATGGGTTCGGATGGACAAATGCACCGCAGGGTAACCGGAGTGCAGGTTCATCAGGGAACACTTTATCACTGCAGCGCGGTGATTATCTGCACTGGGACTTATCTGAATGCGAGATGCCTGGTGGGAGAGAGCATTACGGAAACGGGTCCCTCCGGAATGCAGAGATCTACGTATCTGAAAGATTGCCTGTCAGAATTGGGGATTGGCCTTCGGAGATTTAAAACAGGAACACCGGCTCGCATGGATGGTCGTAGTCTTGATTATTCCAAGATGACAATTCAAAAGGGTGATGAACGGGTCGTGCCGTTTTCTTATTTCACAGATCCTGCATCAGTACAGATCGAGCAGGTTCCGTGCTATCTAACCTATACGAATGAGGAAACACACGATATTATTCGACAAAATCTGGATCGGTCTCCGATCTATGCAGGAATTATTGAAGGAACAGGTCCCAGATATTGTCCTTCCATTGAGGATAAGGTGGTTAAATTCTCGGAGAAAACGAGACATCAGGTCTTTATTGAACCGGAGGGACGACATACGAACGAGGTTTATATCGATGGAATGTCCAGTTCTATGCCGGATGATGTTCAGCAGAGAATGTATCGAACCGTTCCAGGGTTGGAAAATTGCCGGATCATCAAGAATGCCTATGCCATTGAGTATGACTGCATCAATGCAAACGATCTGAAGCTCTCTCTGGAAATGAAGAAAGTGGATGGTTTGTTCTGTGCAGGGCAGTTCAATGGCAGTAGCGGATATGAAGAGGCAGCTGCACAGGGGTTGATCGCAGGAATCAATGCAGCAAGAAAGCTATCAGACCGGGAGCCTCTGATTCTGAAGCGGTCGGAAAGCTACATTGGCGTTCTGATTGATGATCTGGTGAGCAAGGACAATCGTGAGCCATACCGAATGATGACCAGTCGTGCAGAGTATCGTTTGCTGCTACGTCAGGACAATGCAGATCTGCGGCTGCGAAAATACGGCTATGAGTCAGGACTGATCTCAAAAAAACAATACGATTATACAATATGGAAGGAACAGGCCATTCATGCAGAAATGGATCGCCTGAAAAAAATCAAGGTAGGTGCTGCATCGGCCAATCAGGAATATTTGCTTTCTATTGGAACGACAGAGTTAAAAACAGCAGTTACTCTGGCAGAATTGATCTGCCGCCCGGAGATCACCTATGAAAAATTGAAAGGTCTGGATCCGGAGAGACCGGAGCTTCCGGAAGCAGTGACGGAGCAGGTCGAAATCAACCTGAAGTATGAAGGTTATATTGAAAGGCAGTATAAACAGGTAGAAGAGTTTAATCGCCTGGAAAATCGAAAAATACCGGAAACGATAGATTATGATCAGGTACAGAGCCTGCGGCTCGAGGCAAGACAGAAATTAAAAGAGTTACGGCCATCGTCCATAGGTCAGGCTTCACGGATGTCGGGAGTAACACCGGCAGATGTGGCAGTGCTATTGATTTACCTGCAGACACGTAACAGTTGATTTTCGGGTAGTACGAAACCGTTAAGAAATTTTGAAGTATCTATTTAGCACCTGGCGATTTCAACATGAATCTGCGACTTGTGGACGGATTCATGATTGAAACCCTCAGGTGGGCAAGGAGCGGAGCTCCTCTGCCCAGCTACATCGAGGTTTTTCGTATGCAAGGAAAACCGCTGGTGCTAAACAGATACAAATGTGGATGAATATGACGACAGTAGAAGAGCAGTTTATTAATCGATTGGAACAGTTTGTATTTGATTTTAAATTGGAGCCTCAGCAACTGGAGCAGCTCAGAACTTTTTACCTGAATTTGATTGAATGGAATAAGGTGATGAATCTGACAGCTATCACAGAAGAGGAAGATGTGTACACGAAACATTTTCTGGATAGTTATTCCATTCTGACCAGTGTTCCACGTGGAACATTGGTTGAGCCGAGAAAAGATGGATCTCCGAAAAAACTGATTGATGTTGGTACAGGAGCTGGATTTCCAGGAATTCCAATTGCCATTGCTTTCCCGGAAATTCAGGTGACTCTGATGGATTCCCTGAATAAGAGAATTAAATTCCTGGAGGATACCGTTTCAAAGCTGAATCTGAAAAATGCAACCTGTATCCATGGAAGAGCAGAGGAATTGGGAAGAAATCAGACGCATAGAGAACAGTATGATTATGTTGTGTCTCGCGCGGTTGCTAATCTCAGCACTTTAAACGAGTACTGCATTCCTTTTGTGAGAGTAGATGGTAAATTTATTTCCTATAAAGGAGATAAGGCAGCAGAAGAGATGCCGGCTGGCAATCATGCGGCAGAACTCTTAGGAGCAAAGCTGACAAGAGAGTTTTCATTCTGTCTGCCGGAAACAGATTACCGAAGAACCATTCTTACCTATACGAAGGTGAAGAATACGCCTAAAAAGTATCCTCGAAAGGCGGGAACACCGGCAAAGGAACCTTTGAAATAACAATAGCTGATGATCTTGTATCTGTTACTGTAAAAATCCCAGACAGCAGCTGCTAAACAAAAAAAAAGTAATCGAGAATCGAAAACAGGAATGTTC
>CAVCWT010000026.1:0-22872 GCA_963605745.1 Lachnospiraceae bacterium | reverse complement strand
CTGCTAAACAGATAAAAAAATAGCAATCAAAAATCGAAAACAGGAATGTTCCACGTGGAACATTCCTGTTTTTCTTTACGCTTCATTACGAAAATGATACTATTGTTTTGCTGCCGCAAATGACGGCACTTTTTTTGTTTATCTTGTATCTGTTACTGTAAAAATTCCGGACAGCGGCTGCGTGGCTGCGCGTCTGCACGAGTAAGCTCACACATCCACGCAGCCGCTGTCCGGTTATCATAGGGTCAAAAGGAATTTTGACCCGAACATCATTTTGATATGTCCTATGGTGAAATTCTGTATGAGGGCAAGTTTTCATTGAAGTTTTTAAACCTTTTAACCCTGGTATCATAATAATGGGAAGGAATAAAGAATGGGGAAAATTATTTCAGTTGCAAATCAAAAGGGTGGAGTTGGTAAAACAACAACAACAATAAACTTGTCGGCTGCTCTTGCAGAGCAGGGCAAGAAAGTTTTGATCATTGATATTGATCCACAGGGAAATACATCCAGCGGCTTTGGAGTAGAGAAGAACCAGAAGGAAGACACAATATACGAATTGCTCCTTGGTTTTTCAACAATTAATGAAGCAATTATTCATGATGTAATTCCAAACCTTGATCTGATTCCTTCTAATGTTAATCTGGCAGGTGCAGAGATTGAACTGATTGATAAATCACATAAGGAAGTCATTCTGAAAAAGGAACTGGATTTTGTTCGGGATGATTATGATTTAATTCTCATTGATTGTCCTCCGTCTCTGAACGTTCTGACTGTGAATGCAATGGTTGCCTCTGATACAGTATTGGTTCCGATTCAATGTGAATTCTATGCATTGGAGGGTTTAAGCCAGTTGATTCATACGATTAATCTGGTTCGGGAGAGATTGAATAAAAAATTGGATATCGAAGGAATCGTTTTTACAATGTATGACTCCAGAACCAATCTGTCGCAGCAGGTTGTAGAAAATGTAAAGCAGCACGTGACACAAAAGGTATATGAGACCATGATTCCTCGCAATGTACGATTAGCTGAGGCACCGAGCTACGGAGAGCCGATCACAATTTATGATCCTCGATCTGTCGGTGCTGAATCCTATCGAGCTCTTGCAGCTGAATTATTGAAAAATCAGTAACTGTTTAGCACTCATCTCGATTTTGGTACTCGAAAATGGCTGATATCACAATTCGAAAATGTCGTATAGCATTTTCGATTTGTGGCATCGGAGAAACTGCATACGCAGATTTCTCCTCGCATTTTCTCCTACCTTGGGGTGGCTTCGCTCACTCCGTGCTGCAGGGGAAACCGCCTGCGCGGCTTTCTCCTTGCATTCGGAAAACCTCGATGTGGCTGGACAGAGGAGCTCCGCTCCTTGCCCACCTGAGGGTTTCAATCATGAATCCGTCCACAAGTGGCTGATTCATGTTGAAATCGCCAGGTGCTAAACAGATATAAAAATCAGTAAAAATGGTGCACAAAAAATAGTGTATAGCTAATAAGTGAGGGAAAAATGAAAAAAAGAAGTGGCCTTGGCCGTGGATTGGATGTTCTGATTCCTGCCAGTTTAGAACCGGAAGAAGAAACAGCAGAGAAAGAAACAACAAAGGATGGCAAATTAGAAAAATCGGAAGAGAAAACAACAGTCTCCAACCATACTTTCCAAAAAGAATCTACAAAGAGTAGTACGGAGCAGAAAGCTACCTCTGAAAAAAAAGACGTTGATCAGGAATCATCGAATTCATCCACTGCCCATTCAGAGTCCGTTCAGAACGTTATTCAGGAAAACACGAGCCTTGCTCGAGAAAATAACGATAAGGATAATTTTGTAAAATCACCGACAGAAGAGAAGAGTAGTGCAATAGGCTCCGGAATCGTGACAATGGTTCGTGTGACGAAGGTTGAACCGGATCGCAAACAGCCCAGAAAGGCCTTTGATCAGGAAAAATTGCAGGAATTAGCAGATTCCATTCAGTCAAAGGGACTGCTGGAGCCGATTATCGTTCAGAATATGGGTGATCATTATGAAATCATCGCCGGCGAGCGCCGTTGGAGAGCCTGCAAACTGGCTGGTCTCAAGGAAATTCCTGTAATCATCAAGGATTATGACGAGCTGGAACGAATGGAAATCTCCTTGATCGAGAATATTCAGCGAGAAGATCTGAATCCAATCGAAGAGGCAAATGCATATCGACGGTTGATTGATGAATTCCACCTCAAACAAGACGAGTTGGCAGAACGTGTTTGTAAAAATCGCTCTTCCATTGCCAATTCCATGCGACTCTTAAAGCTGTGCAAGGTCGTACAGCAGATGGTTGTGGAGGAGAAGATCTCGATGGGACATGCAAGAGCGCTTCTTTCCATAGAAGATTCGGAGATACAGAAGGCGTTGGCAGATGAAATTGTTGCCAGAAAACTCAGTGTTCGTGATACCGAGAAAAAGATTCGCGAGCTGCTGTCCAATAGAACGGAAAAGAAGCCGAAGGAGAAGGATCCTTCCATTGAGATGATTTTCCGTGATCTGGAACGCAAAATGAATGCATCTCTTGGTATGAAAGTTGCAATCAAAAATAAAGGACAGAAGAGCGGAAAAGTGGAAATCTCTTATGACAGTCAGGATGATCTGGAAAAGCTCATGGATCGTCTAATGAGGTAAACAATGATAACCGCTGGCACAGCAAAGGATCTGAAAGGAATTTGATAAAAGATTGTATTGCAGCAGCTGTGCACAGGAGAAAGGAAGGTAAAAATGGATGGTATACTGGGATCAGCCATTGACATCATTGTTATTGTAATGATGGTAATGATTGTGGTTCTGATCGTGTTCCTGGTATTGCAAGGGAAAAAGATTAACCGACTGGATGAGCGATTGTATCGTCTGACCGCAGGTTCTGACGGCGAAAATCTGGAAGACATGCTGGTCAGCAACCTGGAAAACTACGATGCACTCCATAAAACGCTGGAAAAGAACACAGGAGATATCCGGGATATTTACCGAAGGCTCCATTTTGTAATCCAGAAGGTTGGATTGGTTAAATACGATGCGTTCAGCCAGATGGGTGGAAATCTGAGTTCTGTTATCGCCCTGTTGGATCAGGACAACAATGGTGTTATTCTGAATACGGTTCAGAATGTTGATGGATGTTATTCATATGTAAAGGCTGTTCATGGTGGTCGAAGTGATGTAGCATTTACAGATGAAGAGCAACAGGCTATGGATATGGCTATGGAAGAAAATACGACAGGATCTGCCCGCAGACGCAGTCCGGTTAAGACGGATGCAGCGGGGAGAACACGGCAGTAGTTCACAGATATGGCAGTATCAATGTTCCACGTGGAACATGACGTAAAAATCCTCAAAAGAGGGAGAAGGAGAGTAAGATGATTGATATTAAGTTTCTCAGAGAGAATCCGGACGTAGTAAGAGAGAACATTCGCAAGAAATTCCAGGATGCCAAGCTGCCGCTTGTGGACGAGGTCATCGAAAATGATGCGAAGGCCCGTAAGGCACAGCAGGAAGCCGATGAAATTCGCGCCAACAAGAAAAAGGCTTCCAAACAGATCGGCGCTTTGATGGCGCAGGGCAAAAAGGAAGAGGCTATGAAGCTTAAGGAGGAGATCGCTGATGATTCCCGCCTGAAGGAGCTGGATGAAATTCAGAAGACGGCATCCGAAATTGTTCGGAAGGATATGATGACCATTCCCAACATCATCGATCCTTCAGTTCCGATCGGTAAGGATGACTCCGAAAATGTAGAGCTGCAGCGTTTTGGCGAGGCGGTTACTCCTGATTTCCCGATTCCGTATCATACCGATATCATGGCTCGTTTTGACGGTGTCGATTTCGAGGCAGCCGGACGTGTTGCCGGAAATGGTTTCTATTATCTGAAGGGTGACATTGCCAGACTCCACTCGGCTATTCTTTCCTATGCAAGGGATTTCATGATTGACAGAGGCTTCACCTATTATCTGCCTCCGTTCATGATTCGTTCTGCTGTTGTTGACGGTGTTATGAGCTTTGCCGAGATGGATGCCATGATGTACAAGATTGAAGGCGAGGATCTGTACCTGATCGGAACCTCCGAGCACTCCATGATCGGTTCCTTCATTGATCAGATCATTCCGGAGGAATCTCTGCCGAAGACTCTGACATCCTATTCTCCGTGCTTCCGCAAAGAGAAAGGTGCTCACGGCATTGAGGAGAGAGGTGTTTATCGTATCCATCAGTTCGAGAAGCAGGAAATGATCGTTGTCTGCAAGCCGGAAGAGTCCATGGATTGGTACGAGAAGCTCTGGAAGAACACCGTTGATTTCTTCCGCAGTCTGGATATTCCGGTTCGCCAGCTGGAGTGCTGCTCCGGTGATCTGGCAGATCTGAAGGTAAAATCCTGCGACGTCGAGGCATGGTCTCCGAGACAGCAGAAATATTTTGAAGTTGGTTCCTGCTCGAATCTCGGCGATGCACAGGCAAGACGCCTTCGCATCCGCGTAAAGGGCAGCGATGGAAAGATTTATCTGGCCCACACGTTGAACAACACCTGCGTTGCAACACCCAGAATGCTGATCGCATTCCTGGAGAACAATCTGCATGAGGACGGATCCGTATCCATCCCGAAGCCTTTGCAGATGTATATGGGCGGCAAGACCGTGCTGACTCCGCTGCATGACTGAGTAAGCGAGAAAATGCCATCGGACAATTTTAGGTATTTTGCTATCGAGCATTTGAGAGTACCTGAGGAAAAAGCCGCGAATGCGGTTTTTGCGAAGGGCGAGTGCGGAGCACTCGGAGATAGGAGCAAATGCTATCGAGCATTTGCGAGTATCTTTGACATCCCCAGAATAACTGTATAAAATGATCCTCACCTGAAACGTAGTGTTGCAGGTGAGGATTTTGTATGGAGTACGAATTTGAATAAATATATGCGTGCCATTGGGTTCGGAGTTCCTCCCAAACGGTCACAGATCAATAAAATAATTGAAAATGGAATCCGTAATCCGGGATATCGCGCCTATACCACGGATGACGATGACGAGGATGCAATTCTGGCCCAATATGAGATACCGCTGGGGGATCGATTTGGGATCTCAGTATGCGGGCAATTCGATGAAAAAGATCATTTCTACCCGGAATATTATTATCCATACCTGAACTCAGAACGAGTGAGTACCTCTGCGGAGCCAACGGTCGAGAACCGGGTGGATAACGATTCGTTCGCCGGAGTCTGCGAAGATTATCGTGTGGGAGTGACCTTAATCTATCGCCTTCGGAATTCCATCGAGTATATCAAAAATACACATACCAACTTCCAGCCTCTGCACGGAGTGGAGACATCTCTGACTGCACTGTCTCTGGAGGGAACCGTTTTGCTGCCAATCCACAAATCGGCAGAAGAGGTGCAGCAGCAACAGGAGGAGCGAGAGCATAAGGCAATTCTCATCCGAAATGCCAAAAACGGAAACGAAGCAGCGGCGCATGAGCTGACAGCAATGGATATGGATCTGTACACAGATGTGATGAATCATGCTCACTACGAAGATATCTATACCATTGTCGATTCCTATTTGATGCCGTATGGAGCAGAATGTGAACTGTACTCTTTGCTGGGCGAGATCCGAAAAGTAGAGCGGCTGTGCAACAGCATAACCGAAGAGAATGTGTTGTTGTTGACAATTGACTGCAATGGGTTATATATGGATGTCATCATCCATGAAAAAGATCTGATGGGAGAACCTGCAGTCGGCAGACGATTCCGCGGATCGATCTGGATGCAAGGCAAACTGGTGTTCCCACAAGGACAGCAGGTATTATAAATCAAGGTATCCAATGTGGGGTATAGAATCGATTGAGTCGGTTCTATACCCCTGTTTGATTCTTTATATGATGCTGTTGAGTGGAATTTTGTTGAATCGTTACGATCTATGAAACAGGAAGCAGATGGAGGACTTATGAACATTTATCCGGTAGGAGATATGGCATTATCGGTAGATTTCGGCAATGTCATTGCAGAAAAGGTCAATCATCAGGTGATGGAGTTGGAAAGAGCGATAAAAGAGACAGGGATTCCAGGGATTCTGGAGATGGTTCCATCCTATCGAGCGCTGATGATCCGATATAATCCAAGGCTTCTGTCCTATCAGCAGGTGTCTGATCAATTAGAAAACCTGCAGAAAACGCTGCAGTCAGACAGCAGCAAGAAGAGCGAGCGTCTGATTCGCCTGATCCCGTGCTGTTATGGCGGAGCGTATGGAGAAGATCTGAAGGGAATGGAGTCTATAACAGGTCTTTCACAGGAGGAGATCATCCGAATTCACGCGGGGACCGATTACAAAATCTATATGTTGGGCTTCCTGCCGGGGTTCGTATATCTCGGCGGAATGGACGAGAAAATCGCTGCACCGAGGCTGGATACGCCGCGCACCACAATTCCTGCAGGAAGTGTGGGAATCGGAGGAAAACAAACGGGTGTATACCCAATTGCGTCTCCCGGTGGCTGGCGTCTCATCGGCACGACACCGGTAAAATTCTATGATCCGACTGCGGAGGAGCCGATTCTGTGCAAGGCCGGCGAATATATCCGTTTCGTTCCGGTCACTACGGAAGAGTATGTGAAAATTGAAAAAGAGTATCAATCGGGGACCTGGAAGCCGGATGTAATCAATAGATCGAGCCTTTCCGAATGAAACAAGATGTCACAACTCGAAAATGCCTGATGTCACAACTCGAAAATGCCTGATGTCACAACTCGAAAATGCCTGATGGCATTTTCTCCTTGTTTGGAGTGATTGCCGACACAGTCGGCAATACACTCCTGGCTTCGGAGAAACTGCATACGCAGATTTCTCCTCGCATTTTCTCCTTGTTTGGAGTGGCTTCGCTCACTCCGTGATACGGAGAAACCGCATGCGCGGCTTTCTCCTAAAATAAGAATCAGAGGTAATACAAAAGTGAAAATGAGAATAGAAAATCCTGGCGTAATGACGACGGTTCAGGATGAAGGACGTTATGGATACATGAAGGCCGGTGTTCGTACCGGGGGAGCAATGGACCAGGACAGCTATCATCTGGCCAATCATATCCTTGGAAATGATGCATCAGCGGCAGAACTGGAAATGACGCTGATGGGGATCACCGCTGTGATTGAAGAGGACGGGATCATTGCTCTGACCGGTGCAGAGATGGATGCAAAACTGGATGGAATCCCGATTGAGAGAGACAAGGCTATCACAGTTCGTGCCGGTCAGGAGCTGTCGATGGGTATGGCAAAAAGCGGATGCCGGTCGTATTTAGCCATCGCAGGGGGAATTGATGTTCCGGTTGTGATGGGCAGCCGTTCCACGGATGTGAAATGCCGGATCGGCGGCTATGAAGGCAGAGCCTTGAAGGCCGGTGATGTGCTGCAATCCGGGCCGGTGCAGGTTGTGACGGGGTGTTCCTCTGAAAAATCAGAGAAAAGCTCAGACAAGGACGGATCTGTGCTGCAGGATGCCTGCGGAAAACCCAGGCAGGAAGGAAGACCCGCATACAGAAAAAGTCCTGCGATTTACGATACCTGTCCGACGGTACGTGTGGTCGAAGGACCACAGGCAGATTGGTTCTCGGAGGAGGAGAGGACCAGATTTTACAGCGAACAGTATACCGTATCTGCGGAAAGCGACCGCATGGGCATGCGGTTGGAGGGACATGCCGTGGAGAGCCTTCACGGCGTGGATATCGTATCGGACGGCATTGCATTCGGATCCATTCAGATTACCAAGAGCGGCATGCCGATTATCATGATGGCTGACCATCAGACAACCGGGGGCTATGCCAAGATCGGAACAGTTTGTTCCTATGATCTGCCGCGGCTGGCGCAGCTGCGGCCGGGCGATCATGTGAATTTCTGCAGAATTTCTGTGGAAGAGGCACAGAGACTGTATTGTCATCCCGAAGAGCGGAATCGTACCGCCACGTTGGCACTTCCTGCACGAAACAAAGGAAACAATGACAGATCCGGAGCTTCACGGAGACATCATTTTCAGAAATATAATTATTACTATCGGCACGGATAATGCATGAATAATATTGAGGCAATCATTCGGTCATGAGCAGGAACGTGACGTGTCCAAAGCCATGAAAAACGGCAAAACAACGATCACACTGATCGGATTTGAACATCAGACAGTTGCAGCTTTCCGAAGAGTTTTCCGGCGGCATAATCCCCTAAATTTCAGTGGCGCCAGAGGCGCCGCTGTGTTATTCTAACACCAACAGCATAACGTTTCTTCTAAGGTGCGGTAGCTATTACTGATGCGCCATCTGAATCTTATCCAGTTCATTCGAACGAAACGATGCCTGTAGAACATTCACAATTCATTATCAGCAGTAAGGTTTCGCTTCGAGAACTCGGAATGATTCATCGTTCTCGCAGGAATGAGTATCTTTCCGGCTTCTATAAGACAGACAAGCTGATTCCGGTGATTACGCTGGTACTATATCTGGGACCGGATAAATGGGACGGTCCACTGTCACTGCATGAAATGCTGGCTGAAACAGATCCCCGGCTCTTGCGGATGGTAGCAGACTACAGGCTCAATCTGGTGACACCGGAGGCAGTCAGCAACACAGAATTACAGCTGTTTCGGACGAACCTGCGGGAAGTGCTGGGTTGTATTAAGTATTCAGGTAATAAAGAACAGCTAGAGGACTATATAGCTGACAATCCCAGAATGAATCATCTGGATGCAGATGCTGCGAGACTGATCGCAGCAACCACAAAGACCGAGATATCCATTCCGGAAGAAAGCGAGGAAATCAATATGTGCAAAGCAATTGATGATATGAAAAGGATCAGTAGAGAAGAAGGACGAGCAGAAGGACGAGAAGAAGGACGAGCAGAGGAACGAATCATCACTGCACGCAGGATGTTTGAGAACGGAATTGTGTATGATGTCGTTCGTGCCTGCACCGATTAGTTAGTTCAGGACGAGACGCTACGCGAGATTCAGGCCTCCGTTTTGCTCGCACAGAAAGCTTGACCAGATTGTATTAGCAACAATTCGTAGATAAGATGGTTCGGGCGATGGTAATGGCCTTGCCGGCGCTTCGAACGGAGCGGTCGGAAACGCCAAGAGAACCGGTGATTCGCAGACGCCGCTCGTCTGGATTGTGCTGATCCTGGGTGCGGTTCTGGTGATTGCAGCGGTGGAGATCTATGATCGCCGCAGACGCAAGGACCAAAAGGAAGATCAGTAAAATGAAATGGGGCTTCCGGCAGTTGGACCGGAGCTTAAAAGGAAAGGGTCAGTCCGTTTGGACTGGCCCTTTTTGCCGAGCTGCAGGAGATAAACAGGTACAATTTGCTATAATAGAACGTAGCAAGTTATTTCAAAATCGCTGTACCAGGGATTTCGATGCGGAAAATATAAGGGTAACGAACCAATGCTGAATATTTATTATGGCGAGATGCCACAGGCAATTTATAATACGCCAATCTATTTTAATAACGTATATCTGGATCAGTGGCTGGACGATGAACTGAATCAGAGAATGATTCGCTCTGTGGATAAGGGAGAGGTGCTGGGACACAATGCGGTCGAGACGAAAGCCCTTGGCATCATTCCGCCGACAAAGCTGTCCGGCGGAGTGAAGACTCTGATGCTGATTCACCATATGCCGGATAAGGTGTTCAATGCATCGAATTGCGGAGATAACTGCGCCAGATGGATTCTCGAAATTGCCAGGAGACAGGACATTACCATTAACCTCAGGCATATCATGGATTTCGGTAATCGCAAACTGAAGGTCAGGGTTCTGAACAACGGTGCGATGGTGGACAACATGGGTGACCTGGCAGAGATTGCAGCAAGGTATGTATAGGCGGTGAATGCATGAAGGGTGTACATGACATTGTAGTTCAGAATAATCGTGTGCAGTACAAATTTTCTGTTCGCCGCAATCTGACAATTCTGCGGGGGAACAGCGCAACAGGAAAGTCGACGCTGATCGATCTCATTGCACAGTATGGCCGGGATGGCGAAGGCAGCGGCGTTGTGCTCCGATGTGACCGGCCGTGCGTTGTTTTGACTTCAGATCTGTGGGAACTGCGGTTGTCTGCCATTCACAGCAGTATTGTGTTCATTGATGAGGATAATTCGTTTGCGGCGACGCGGGAATTCGCACAGGCAGCGCAAGGGAGCGACAACTATTATGTCATTGTCATGAGGGAGAGTCTGCCCCAGCTGCCGTACAGCGTAGATGAGATCTATACGCTTAGAAATCGTACAAAAGGATACGGACAGATCCGGCGGATGTACACGTCTTTTCAGAGGATCTATGAGAGGCCGCAACGCACAATAACGGGCGGTGAGTCACTGCGGAGACCGGATTATGTGATTGTGGAGGATTCCCATTCCGGTTATCAGTTTTTTGACAGTGTGTTCCGCCAGATGGAAATTCCGTGTATTTCGGCGGATGGAAAATCGAATATCTGTGTAGAAATTGAGAAGACACCGGTTGGCTGCACGATTCTGATCATTGCAGATGGGGCGGCATTTGGTCCTGAAATGGAGAAAACACTCGCTCAGCGCCGGAAGCGTAATATAATCCTCTTTCTGCCGGAATCGTTTGAGTGGCTGGTTCTGCAATCAGGGCTGATTGATGGCAAAACGGTGCGCGGAATTCTGGATAATCCGGCGGATTATATTGAAAGCCAGGAATATTTTAGCTGGGAAAGGTATTTTACTGCGCTTTTGATCGAGCAGAGTAAGGGAACCTATCTGGAATATCAAAAGAAAAAATTGAATGAGAATTACCGTCACGAGCATGAGAGAAATGCAATTCTGCATTCGGAAAATCTTGATGTGACGGATTGGTGATCGGCCGTAATTGCGTAGGTGTTATGAGAGTTGGAGGGATTCTGAGGAAATGAGTGACAGAGGCGGGAATGAGTAGGATCGGTAAGATCAAGCTGGTGCTGTACCCTGTCTGCGCAGCGGTGGTTGCCGTTGCCGGATGGCAGCTGTGGCAGATGAAGAGCTCGATGGAGCATACGCAGGAGGTGTATACAGAGATTGCCGCAGTGCGGGAGGATGCAGATGAGATCCCGGAGGACGATTCCGATGCGAATCCGTGGCTCCTTGAGCTGCAGGAAGAGAATCCGGAGCTCGCAGGCTGGATTCGGATCCCGGAAACCCGGATCGATTATCCGGTCATGCAGACTGGGGAAGACAATGACTATTACCTGAATCATGATTTTAAACGGGAGTCGAATGCACACGGAGCGCCGTTTCTGGATGTGAACTGCCGGATCGGAGAGACACAGAATCTGATCGTCTACGGGCACAACATGAAGGACGGGACCATGTTTCGGGATCTGATGCTGTACAAGGATGCTGCGTTCTGCGAATCGAACGGGACGATCGAGTTTGATACGCCGGAAAAGAGCAGGTACTATCAGGTGACCTTCGTTCTGCTGCTGTCTGCGGGAGAAACCGAGGATTTTCCTTATTATCAGTACATTGATCTGTCGGATGCAGATCGGCAGCAGGAGTTCCTGGAAAAGTGTGCACAGTATGCGATCTGGGAGCGTAAGGGCTGGCAGGAAGAGATGAAGAGTGCGGCTGAGCAGAGCAGCACGGTATGCGATCTCCTGTTAACGTTGTCCACTTGTGAATATACGAGGAAAGACGGGCGACTGGTCGTAGTTGCAATGAGAAAGACAGAATCATGATGAAATGCAATTGCAGAAGAACAGTACGGACTCTGCCGGTGCAAAATAAGGAAAACGGCCGCGAACTTTACCTTGCATGAAAAGGGGTGTAACATCCATTGCAGCGGATGCGTATGTATCTGTGTCACTCAAATAAAAAATACCGCCAAAGAGCGGAGAGATAAAAGGAGAATTCGATATGTTAACATTTATGTCAACAGCACTTGCAGGGATGACCTTCGGGATCACGACGGTTATTGTAATGACAGCAGCGTTGGTATTAGCAGTATTGCTGGTTGTGGCAGACTGGATCGTATTTAAAAAGGCAGGTCAGCACGGCTGGGCAACGTTGATTCCGTTTTATCGGGATTATGTTGGATTCAAGATTACCTGGGGAAACGGGTGGCTTTTCCTGATTCCGGTGGTCCTGAGCGCTCTGAGTGAGAAAGAAGCTCTTGCTGTGATCTGCGGAATCCTGCTGTTCGTGATTCATGCACTCAGCGCTTACAAGAAGGCAGAGGCCTTCGGCAAGGGCATTGGTTTTGCGGCAGGTTTGTTCTTCCTGCCTTCGATCTTTACGCTGATTCTGGCCTTTGGCAGTGCACAGTATCTGGGCGTTCCTCAGGACGGCACCTCTTACAGACAGCTGAAGGCAAAGGTGCAGGGTCATGACGCAAGACGCAAGGCCAACATGGAATATGATGATCCGAATCAGTAAGAATTCATGTATCTGTTTAGCACCTGGCGATTTCAACATGGATCGGTCGCTCCGCGGATGAATTCATGATTGAAATTGACAGGTGGCCAAGGCCCGAAGGGCCTCTGGCCAGCCGCATCGAGGTTTTCCGTAGGAAAATCGAGATGCGGGTGCTAAATAGTTACGAATGCATAAGATAGCATAAGGTAACGTAAGATAAGAGATCTTTTAACGTAGATACGAAGAGATAAAGGAGAAAAAATATGTTTACATTTATCATGTCAGCACTTGCAGGTATGGCAGTTGGAACAGCAATGGTTGTGACGATTACGGCAGTCGTTTTTGCGATCATGCTGGTCGCAGCAGACTGGATTGTTTTTAAGAAGGCGGGCCAGCACGGCTGGGCAACGCTCATTCCGATTTACCGGGATTATGTCGGATTCAAGATCACCTGGGGAAACGGCTGGCTGTTCCTGATTCCGGGGGTTCTGACTGTTGTTGGAAACGCTGTCAGCGGCAATGAAACACTGGCTGTAGTCTGCGGTTTGGTCCTGCTCGTTATTTATGCAATCACTACCTATAAGAAGGCAAAGGCCTTCGGCAAAGGTGTGGGCTTTACGCTCGGCCTGATCTTCCTGCCTTCGATCTTTACACTGATTCTGGCCTTCGGCAGTGCACAGTATCTGGGTGTACCGCAGGGAGATTCCTACAAGGAACTGTAAGCCTGCAGCATCAGACATAACATCTTTTGAAACCGGTGGAGCGAGAAGGCTCCACCGGTTTTTGCGGTACTTGGGAAAAATTGCTGCATTGGGAAAGAATTTGCGGTACTTGGGAAAGATGAATATAGGAAGATAGGACTCGATCGTTTTCAGGCGTGCTGAATGGGAACGAGTTCCAGCTTTAACCTCATATTCATACCAGCAGCCAGGCGTTTCAGCATTTCCAGACTGGGGTTTCGCGTGCCGTTTTCAATTCTGCTGATATCAGCCTGAGTGATTCCGGTGGCTTTCGATAAATCCTGCTGGGTCATGTGTAGATTTTTCCTTGCATCGATCATTGCCTGGATGATGTCATATTCGGGCTGCAGCTCTTCATAGGCTGCCTTGACCTCAGGATCTGTCAGCAATTCTTTTTTTATATCTGCGTAGCTGCTCATCTGGGATTCCTCCTCTCATAATCGGCTTTGTATTTTCTGGCAAGTGCGAGTTGTCTTTGGGGTGTTTTCTGCGTTTTTTTGATAAAACCATTTGTTAAGATGGCATTGCTTCCAACAAAAAAGAAATATAGCACTCTGGAAATGTCAGAACCCTGTTTAGCTCTCAACTCAAAAATACCATTTCCTAATGATGCGGAATATGGATCTCTGAGTTCGATTCCGTTTGTCTCCAACAGGTCGATAGTCCGGAGCATTTTGGCTCTCATTTTAGGATCAAGTGATTCCAGAAAGTCCTTAACAGGACATTTTCCATCCGGCGTATCGTACAGCTCAATATTGATATTACTCACATGATCTCCTTATCTTGAATTTATAATATGTTGCATTCGACATATTGTCAAATGCAACCGTGTTGCGTGATCAGAAGCGTTCGTTGTGGTGCCTGTGCGCGAGGCGCCCAATTCATGATTGAAATCGTCAGGTGCTAAACAGATACAAAATGTAAATAATGCAGGTGCTATTTCGCTCGAGTGAGCGGGACTGGAGTAAGTCAGCATTTCTTTCAAGATGGATCAGAAATAAAGATCTGCTGTTAGAGGTCAGCTTAACATAGTGTTCCGCGAAATGCTATTAAGAAATGGTAACGGTTTAGCACCCATCTCGATTTTCCTTCGGAAAAAATGAAATTGTACCAGATGGATTCTGGAAATCAAAAGGAGAAACAGGAGATAACTGTAATTCAACAAGCTATTATGCACAAAAAACGACCTTGATTTTCTAATTGCATAAAAGAGACGTTTGATTCTACAATGAGGCTCGACAGCAGTTCTGCTGTCGGGCTTTTTCAACCCCGTTCGGGGAAGCCATTTTCCATATAACAAGTGTCAACGGTTAGTCAGATATAAAGGAAGGCGTATGTTTAGTTGCGTATTATCAGGAGCCGTGCATGGCATGCAAAGTTATTTGCTGCGCATTGAGACAGATATCTCGGATGGTCTGCCGACATTTTCGATGGTTGGTTTCGTATCGGCACAGGTGCGGGAGGCACAGGAGCGGGTTCGTGTTGCCATGAAGAACAGTGGGATCAATCTGCCGCCAAAGCGGATTACCGTGAACTTTACCCCTGCGGAGATCCCTAAACGAGATCTTATTGCAGACCTTCCGATTGCGGTGGGGCTCTTGGAGGCCATGGAGGTTTTGAAGCCGGATGCAGCAGATGGTCTGTTGGTGCTGGGCGGATTATCACTGGATGGTGTTGTGACACCGATTCGAGGTGTACTGCCGATGGTGAGAGAGGCTGCGGCAGAAGGAATCCACACGGTCCTGCTGCCGAAACAGAATGTGAAGGAGGCGGCCGCGCTCGGGAAGATTACGGCAATCGGTGTGGAAACGCTCGAGGAGGTAATTCATTATCTGAAACTGCCACAGGAGGAGCGGAGCAGTCCGTCCTCGCAGGAAACCATGGATTTTCTGGCTAGGCTGTCGATCCATGGGTGCGATGGCGAAACGGATTGGGATAGGGGCGATGGAATTGTCGATTCTGTATGGAAGGGAGCGAGAGGACAGGAGACAGAACAAGGACAGGCAGAGCGAAAAACAACAGAATCGAAAGAATCGAAATCAAAAACGGCAGGATGCAGGGAACAGGCAGATTTTAAGGATATCTGCGGTCAGGACGGCGTAAAGCGAGCTCTGGAGATTGCGGCAGCAGGATTTCACAATGTATTGATGATCGGCCCTCCCGGTTCCGGAAAGTCGATGATGGCAAAATGCCTTCCCGGAATTCTGCCGCCGTTAACAAGGGAAGAGTGTCTGGAGGTATCGGCAATCTACAGCGTTGCAGGTGAGCTGCCGCCGGAGGATCCGCTCATTCATATGCGTCCGTTTATGGCACCGCATCATTCGATTACGCAGCAGGCACTGGTTGGCGGCGGAGTCTGTCCAAAGCCGGGAGTGATTTCGCTGGCGCACAGGGGTGTCCTCTTTCTGGATGAGCTGCCGGAATTCGGCAGGGAGAATCTGAATCTGCTGCGGCAGCCTCTGGAGGATCAGCACATTGTAATCTCGAGAAACAGTGGAAATTACGATTTTCCGACCAGATTTATGTTGATCGCAGCGGCGAATCCCTGTCCCTGCGGCTATTATCCCGGGAATCAATGCAACTGCACCATGCCGGAGATCATAAGGTATCAGAATCGCATGCCGGGGCCGATTCTGGATCGCATAGATATTACCGTGGATGCTCCGAAGGTGCCGGTGGATTATCTGTTGAACAGGAAAACAGCAGAGAGCAGTGAGAAAATCCGGGAAAGAGTGATGGAGGCCCAGGAGAGGCAGCGTATTCGATTTCGGGATGAGAGCATTTCCTTTAATGGGGAAATGAGTACTCCGCAGGCAGAAAAATATTGTGTTCTTGCAAGGAGTGAAAAGAAGTTTGTGAAAGAAATCTTTCAGAAAATGAATCTGTCTGCCAGAGCGTTTCACCGAATCCTGAAGGTGGCAAGAACCATCGCCGATCTGGACGGAGCAGAGAACATCACTGAAGATCATCTGGCGGAGGCCGTGGGATATCGCTGTACAGACAGAGGAAAGCCGGGAACAGAGGGAATTGCATCCGGCACCCGGAGCACCGGAAGGCAGGAAAGGAAAATGGAATGACAGAATATGACGTATGGCTGGCAGGGATTGAGCAGCTGGGAAAGGAATCGTTGTATGTTCTGTGGCAGGCATCAGGAAGGAAGAAGGATTTTGCAGAAACGCTCTATCGCATGAAAGAGAGCGAATTGCAGCGCTTCTGCGAAACAGCATATACAAAGGAAAATAACGAACGAGAGCGTCTGGAGCGGCGACCATTGTCGTTGTCGCAGGTGAACAAAATCGTTCGACGGGTGACCGAGGAGAAAGAGATTTACAGCAGCCGGGAGGAGCTTCGGGAGCTCGGCCGGAGGCTGGAACGAAAAGGAATTCGTTATATCTGGGCGGGGGATTCGTGTTTTCCAAAGCGGCTGCAGTATATTGACAATCCGCCCTTTGGGTTGTTCGTGAAGGGACGACTTCCGGATGAAGATCGGCCGGCCGTCGGCATTGTGGGAACGAGATTGGCATCGGCTTACGGCAGGGATCAGGCAAAGCGCTTTGCGTCGGAGCTCGCAGCAGAGGGGGTGCAGATCATTTCGGGAATGGCAAGAGGAGTGGACGGTGTTGCCGGACGGGGAGCTCTGGACGAGAGTGACAACTCCTTTGCTGTGCTGGGCGGAGGAGTGGATATCTGCTATCCGAGAGAGAATGCGGATTTGTATGAGGCACTGGCTGAGCGGGGCGGTCTGATCTCGGAATATCGTCCGGGACTGCAGCCGCAGAGCCGGTTTTTCCCGGCAAGGAACCGGATCATCAGCGGACTGGCCGATTTGGTTCTGGTGGTAGAGGCAAGGGAACAATCCGGGACCTTGATCACAGTGGACCGGGCGCTGGAGCAGGGCAAGGATGTGTGGGCAATCCCGGGGCGGATCTGCGACAGGAACAGCAGTGGCTGCAATCATCTGATCCGGCAGGGAGCAGGAATTGCATTGTCTCCGGAGCTCCTGTTGGAGGCACTGGGTGTGAGGGAGGCCGGAGAGGAAGCAAGGGAAATCAGTCGTCCTGTCCAGATGAGCTTTGACTTTGAAACGATGAGTCTGGAGGATGACAAAGCGGAAAGAACCTGGGAAATAAGTACCACGGAAAAGATCACGGGAAGAACTACGGAAAGGACCGCAGGAGGTACCACGGAAAGGGCCGCAGGAGGTACCACGGAAAGGGCCGCAGGAGGTACCGAGGAAAGGGCTGCAGAAAGGACCACAGAAGAGGCCACAGAAAGGACCGCAGGAAGGACCACAGAAGAGACCACAGAAAGGACCGCGGGAAAGGCCTTGGCGAAGTCCCTGGAAAAATCGGTGGCAGTTGGCATTCTGAAGGAGCTGGACGCGGCGACGCCGAGGGGTTTAGATGATATTGCGGAGGAGATCAATCGCTTCATGGAGAGAGAGGTTCCGTATTCGGAGCTGATGCGTGAGTTGACCAGGCTCATTCTGAAAGGAAAGGTGCAGGAGATTCGGGTGGGACAATACATTTCTTGCAAATCCGTTTGATTCGCCGGAAAATAGATGCACATGGACAACGGTTACATCTGTAAAGTCCGGTACAAATCGTTGTATCAGGATGAAAAAGAAAGGGGTAACGGACAATATGAAGAAGGAAAAGAGCAATCAAAAAGCAATCGGCAAAAGGCTTACACAGCTGACGGCACTGCTTATGGCGGGCGCCGCACTGACGTTGACCGGCTGCGCAGCAGAAAGCGAATCGATGCAAAGTGATACCGAAGCGGCAGAGGCAGCAGAGACTTCAGACTCTGAAGTGGCAGGAAACAGCGAAGCGGCAGAGGAGACAACAGAACAGGGCGCGGAGCAGGCAGAGACTCCGGTGCTGAAACAGGTTCGTATTACGGCACATGATACGGACTGGGATCAGAATTATGTTGTCAATTATGATGAAGAGGGCAGGATCATTTCACTGGCCTGCTATCACAATTCTGAAGAGGCTCCGACGGATCCGGCGACAGACAATACCGTTTATGTGGAATACGATGGCACAAAGGTCGATGCGCACTACCGCGAGGAATTCCTGAGCCTGTATGCAGAGGATGATCCGATGTATCCGAGAATCGACGTGGCCGAGGTGACAGACGGTAGACTGAGTCGCCTGGAGGCTGGATCGGATGCCGCGCTTCGCTTTGCTTTTGACGAGAACGGACTGCCGACACATTGCATGGAATCGCAGGAAGCGGGAGATTATGCCATCACCTATACGCAGAATGATGACGGGACGTATTCCTTTGCAAGCGCCGCATTCGAAGTGCCGGGGTATTTTGATACAGACGTGATGGAAGGTACAGAGATTGCGAATTCAGCAACGTTCGACGGCGAAGTGATCTACTGGGAATAGGATGAAATAAAATATTGCAGTTCATTCGCTGATGACAGTAACATTTTGAATTCTCCTGCGTATGTATATACATAACAAATAACTCCGCAGAAGCGGAACACAAAAATGAAAAGGAGAATACAAAATGAACAACAAGAACACAGTAGTATTGAACGAGATGGACATGGAATATGTAACCGGTGGTGATTTTTCTATGGGTCTCCTGCGTCCGAAAGATTTTGGTGATCCGAATGGTCCGTTTAGTCCTTGCCGGGATGATCGTCCGTATTTTATGCGGGATGATATTTTGAAGGCCCTGGAACGGGCATTGTTAGCTTGACAACAAAAAAGACCGGACTATAATGGGAGCCATTAAAGTCGGCAAGGGTGCTGAACAGGAAAAGCCTGTTCAGCACCCTTTTCTTTTGCCGGCAGATGAACAGATGCAGTTTTCGATGTTATACTGGCTGACGGGAGGAAAACGTGATGAAGACATTAGGCTACTACAACGGCAAATATGATGAAATCGAGAACATGTCGATTCCGATGAGCGACCGTGTTCACTGGTTTGGTGACGGCGTGTATGATGCAGGTCCCTGCCGCAACTACCATATTTTTGCCATTGATGAGCATATTGATCGTTTTTTTAACAGTGCTGCACTTTTGGACATCAAGATTCCGATGACCAAACAGGAGCTCAAGGATCTGCTGAATGACCTGGTTCAGAAAATGGACACCGGGAATCTCTTTGTATATTATCAGGTGACAAGAGGCAGCCAGATTCCGCGCAATCACATCTTTCCCAAGGGAGCCGGGAATCTGTGGGTTATGCTGACACCGGCGGAGATTGGAGATGGCAAGGCGCCGATCCGCTGCATCACATTGCCGGATACCAGGTTCTATCACTGCAATATCAAGACCCTGAACCTGATTCCGGCCTGCGTGGCGGCCGAGAAGGCCGATGAGGCAGAGTGTACAGAGGCAATTCTGTATCGCAAGAATATGGATAATCGTGTGACGGAGTGTGCACACAGCAACGTACATATCATTAAGGATGGCAAGCTTTTCACCGCTCCGACGGATGAGCTGATCCTGCCCGGCATTGCGAGAGCACATCTGATTCGGATGTGCAAAAAGCTCGGATATGCGGTCAGTGAGACACCGTATGATCTGGAGACGCTCCGAAATGCCGATGAAATTCTGGTGACCAGTTCCAGCAAGCTCTGCCTGCATGTGGACACATTGGACGGGCAGCCGGTCGGCGGCAAAGCCCCGGAGATGGTGGAGGATCTGCGCAGCCATCTGTACGGAGAGTTCATGGAAGAGACGAACTGAACAGGAGAATAACATGGATTACACGACAATGGCCCCTTCGGCCGTCAGACAATTGATCCGCCGGGAAGAGATTACCGGACAGACCTCCGGAATGTGTTCCGGCTATGCGCAGGCCAATCTGGTGGCACTGCCGCGGGAGATCGCATATGATTTCCTTCTGTTCGCACAGCGCAATCCCAGGGCGTGTCCTCTTCTCGAGGTCAGCGATACCGGAAGCCGGGGTCTGCATGAGATCGCAGCCGACGCGGATATTGCAAAGGACATTCCGCGATACCGCATTTATGAAAAAGGTGTTCTGACGGGGGAGGTAACGGACGCTTCGGACTACTGGAGAGACGACCTTGTCAGCTTTCTGATCGGCTGCAGCTTCTCCTTTGAGGGGGATCTGCTGGCAGCAGACGTTCCGGTTCGTCAGATCGAAGAGGGATGCAACGTGCCGATGTACAACACGAACATTCCGTGTCAGTCGGCCGGAATCTTCCATGGCAACATGGTCGTTTCCATGCGCCCGATTCCCTATGAGCTGGTGCCGAAGGCCGTGCTGATCACCGGAGCGATGCCGAAGGTTCACGGAGCACCGATTCACATCGGAGATCCGTCAGTGATCGGAATTCAGGATCTGGAGCACCCGGATTACGGCGATATGGTTACCATTCGTGAAGGAGAGGTTCCCGTCTTCTGGCCGTGCGGAGTAACCCCGCAGAACGTGATCATGCAATCCAAGCCGGACTACGTCATCACCCACGCACCGGGCCATATGTTTATCACCGATATCAAAAACGTAAATTTGAAATTTTAAAAGTCCCGTCGAGCGGCTGCAAGGCTGCAAGTTTACTTGCAAAGCCTTGCAGACATTGGACGGGCTGACCTGCATGAGCAAGAAGAGCGAAAGCTCGGATTGCTCATGTAGGTCAGGATTGCGAGAGCACGAAGTGCGCAGCAATCCGGTTTTAAAATAAAACAAAAGTCCCGTCGAGCGGCTGCAAGGCTGCAAGTTTACTTGCAAAGCCTTGCAGACATTGGACGGGCTGGGGAAAATTATGAAAATTGATTTGAACTGCGATATGGGCGAGAGCTTCGGCAATTATAAAATCGGCATGGACGCAGAGGTTGTGGCACACATCTCCTCGGCCAACGTTGCCTGCGGCTTTCATGCATCGGACCCTGTGGTCATGGAGAAAACAGTGGCGGCCTGCAAGGCAGCCGGCGTTGCCGTCGGCGCGCATCCAGGGTTCCCCGATTTGGTGGGCTTTGGACGGAGGAACATGAAGGTCTCTGCTGGGGAGCTGAAGGCGATGATCATCTATCAGGTGGGCGCACTGCAGGCATTCTGCAAGGCAGCAGGAGTGCCGCTGCAGCATGTCAAGCCGCATGGTGCCATGTACAACATGGCCGGCAAGGATGCTGTGATGGCTGATGCCATCTGCGAAGGCATTCGGGCAGTGGATCCTTCGTTGATTCTGCTGGGACTTTCGGGTTCACAGCTGATTGAAGGTGCGAAACGTGCGGGCCTTCGCTATGCCAGAGAGGTCTTTGCGGACCGCGCATACGAGGAGGACGGTTCTCTGGTTGCCAGATCCAAGGAAGGCGCCGTCATCACAGATGAGGACGAGGCAATCCGCCGCGTTGTTTCGATGGTGAAGGAGCATAAGGTGACAGCAATCACCGGCAAAGAGATCGAGGTTGTTCCGGACTCGATCTGTCTGCACGGCGATAATCCGAAGGCGGTTCTGTTCTCACAGAAAATACGAGCAGCCCTGGAGGCCGAAGGCGTAGAGGTCGCTCCGATCTGCGAGGTAATTGCGTGATCTGCGACCGGTCATCCGAAGATTGTGTCAAGTGATCTGCGACCGGCCATTCGAAGATCGTGTCAAGTGATCTGCGACCGGTCATTCGAAGATCGTGTTAAGTGATCTGCGACCGGTCATCCCAGGATCGTGTCAACGAAGCGATGAAAGCGATCGCGTCAACAAAGCTGTGAAAACCACGGGCCCCAATAAAGGTTCATTCGAAACGGAAGGTGTGAAAATGAGTCAGGATTATGCAGAGAAGAAAACTGCAGCGCAAGCGAATGAGGAGCTGCAGAAGATCATGGATCAAATCGATGAAATTGTTCTGCGCCATTCTCAGAGAGGGATGACGATCCTAAGAGAGCATCAGGAAAAGCGCCTTTGCGAGGCTGCGGCGCGAGAGATCCTGTCCTGGGAAAAGGGGACGGTTCTTTTGGCAACCGGATTCTATGTTGCCGGCTACGCCGAAACAGACGGCCCGGCAGGAACCATGGTGGCTGCCAAGGCACTGCAGGCGCTGGGATACCATCCGGTGGTGCTGACAGATTCCTTCTGCAGGGGATTTTTCGAACCGGAGGGGATTGATGTGGATTATCTGCCGATGACAGCAACAGATGAGGAATGCCTTGACGTAGTGGCACGATATCAGCCGGTTGGGATGATCTCCATTGAACGCTGCGGCAAGAATATCCAGGACGATTATGCTAATATGAGAGGCATCAGTATTGCTGAGAACACTGCGCCGGTAGACCGTGTTTTTGAACTGGTGGGACCGCAGGCTGCGAAGGGCGCACCAAGAGTGCGGACCATTGGCGTGGGCGATGGCGGTAATGAGATCGGAATGGGGAACCTTGCGGAGGTGATCACGAAGGATCTGTCGCTGGTTCCGTGCCGGGTACAGACGGACATTCTGGTGACGGCCAGCGTTTCCAACTGGGGAGCGTACGGCATTGCTGCAGCGCTGCAGGCGCTGACCGGGAAGGAAATCTATTCTGTGATGGATGGTAAGCCGGTCACGCAGAAGGTGGAAGAGTATATTGCCATGACGGTGGAGATCGGCAGCGTGGACGGCGTAACGCATGAGCGCGTGGCACATGTGGACGGGTATGAGGCCGGAGTGGAAATAGAGATTGTACAGGCACTCTCCGAAAATCATTCTGCGTTATCTGGCTAGTACAGCGATTTTTAAATAACTAGCCATATTAACTTGCCTGATTTCCGAATAGCACGCGTCAAAAATCCTCAGCG
>CAVCWT010000025.1:0-45005 GCA_963605745.1 Lachnospiraceae bacterium | reverse complement strand
GCTGACACTGTCCGACAAGGATCAGAAGTGGGGCGGCCTGGATGCGTACCGAAAGGATCGGAATTTATAATCCATGGAGTCGAACCTTAGAAAAAAACGGGTAACCCTTGTGGTTGTCTGGGCAGTAGCTCTTGTTCTGGCGGCATTGCTGCTGCTGCACAATAATGTATTAGAGGATCCGGATACGGCGAGATTAAAGAAAATCTCCGGTTGCCTGTTACTGGGGGCCGGTGTTTTTCTGTTTACCGCCTTTCAGGACCGCGTAATGGCGCTTCCGGCAGAGCTCCTTCAGAACCGGAGACTGATCTGGCGCCTGTCCAAAAATGATTTCAAAAAGAGATATGCAGGCTCGTACCTTGGAACCATCTGGGCCATGGTACCGCCGCTTGTTACCGTGGCGATGTACTATGTTGTGTTTGACCGGATTTTTGGATCCGGCCCGCAGCAGACCTACACGGGAGGAGAGGTTCCGTATGTACTCTTCCTGACAGCCGGACTGGTGCCGTGGTTCTTTTTTACCGATGCAGTCATGGGAGGAATGACCTCTCTTCTGGAATACAATTACCTGGTAAAAAAGGTCGTGTTCAAGGTCAGCATTCTGCCGATGATCAAGGTGAATGCGGCAATGTTCGTGCACGTGGGATTCTCAGTAATTCTGGTCATGATTGCGGCCTTTTACGGACATATGCCCAGTATCTATACCTTGCAGCTGCTGTACTACACCTTCTGTGAGTATGTTTTTATTCTGGGACTGTCTTATGCGACCTGCGCGATTGTGATTTTCTTCCGGGATCTGCAGAATCTGATTTCGATCCTGATGCAGGTAGGAATGTGGGCGACGCCGATCCTTTGGAATCTGAACACGCAGCTGCGGGAAAAATATAAGCCTTTCCTGAAGCTGAATCCAATGACCTATATTGTGGAAGGCTATCGCAGTTCCGTGTACGAGCACCAGTGGTTCTGGGAGCATTTCTATTCCTCAACCTATTTCTGGATTGTGACAGCTCTGCTCTTTGTTGTGTCTGCACTGATCTTCAAGCGGTTGAAGCCGTATTTTGCGGATGTGCTGTAGGACTGGTAGTTGTTACTGTAAAAATCCAAGGCAGCGGCTGCGGGCGTCCCGCGGAGCAGAATTCCTGTTGTAAATCTGCACGCCGGACAGCGGCACAGGCCGCAGCAACGCGGGGCAGATGGTAACGGCACGGAACAGTAGAGATCGAGATATGCAGGAAAATGTAATTGAGGTTTCGCACCTCACCAAACAATACAAACTGTATGAACGCAATCGGGATCGCGTGATTGATGCACTGGGGATGGGCAAAAAGTCTCATTACACAGAGCATCTTGCGCTGAATGATGTCAGTCTGTCCATTCACAAGGGCGAGACCGTTGGTATTATCGGAACCAACGGCTCCGGCAAATCCACGATCCTTAAGATTATTACCGGCGTCCTGACACCGACGTCCGGAAATGTTGTTGTAAATGGCAGAATTTCTGCCCTTCTGGAGCTGGGGGCCGGCTTCAATATGGAGTACAACGGCATTGAGAATATCTATCTGAACGGTACGATGATTGGCTTTACCGAAGATGAGATCAAGGCCAAGATCGATGATATTCTGGAGTTTGCGGATATCGGCGATTATGTGTATCAGCCGGTCAAGATGTATTCCAGCGGCATGTTCATGCGGCTGGCTTTTGCGCTGTCCATCAACATTGATCCGGAAATTCTGATTGTGGACGAAGCACTGGCCGTAGGAGACGTGTTTTTCCAGGCGAAGTGTTTTCATAAATTTGATGAATTCAAAAAGGCCGGCAAGACCGTCCTTTTTGTTTCGCATGACATGTCGAGCATCAGCAAATACTGTGACCGGGTCATTCTGCTGAATCAGGGCGTAAAACTGGGCGAGGGTACTCCCAAGGAGATGATTGACATCTATAAGAGAGTTCTGGTGGGCCAGTACGATCCGGAGAGCGAGAACCAGACACCGCAGGATGCAGAAACGGCAGCCGGGACGCAAGCGCCGGCAGGACCTGCTCTGCAGGGGGGCGCAGTTGCCGAGAACCCGGAGAAGCTCGAATACGGCTCGGGAAAGGCCAGAATTGTTGCCTATGACATGCTGGATGCAGCAGGAAAGGTGAACTCTACGGTGCTGAAGGGAACAGAATGTACCTTCCGCATGACCGTGGAATTCATGGAGGATGTGAAGGCGCCGATCTTTGCCTTTACCATCAAGAACAAATACGGCGTCGAAATTACGGGCACGAATACCATGTTCGAGAAGGCCTATCTGGAATCGGCGAAAAAGGGAGACGTCAAGACCATTACCTTCCGCCAGGAGGTAAACCTTCAGGGTGGCGAGTACCTGCTCTCTTTGGGAGTGACAGGCTACGAGGGAGAAGAGTTTACGGTTTATCACAGATTGTATGATGTGATGAATCTCACGGTGGTGTCCGACAAGAATACGGTCGGCTACTATGACATGAATTCTCAGATCCAGGTCATTGACGGAAACAAACAGTAATCAGGTAAGCGTATGACAGGCACTGACAGAATTGAAAAAATAGGGAACGTTGTGCTGGATCTGTCGATGTACTCCGGACAGGACCTGTACTGTGACGGTGAGGTTGAGGATCGCATTCTGGAGATCGCACAGACACACAGCGAGACAGAGTTTGATGCGATCATTCGTGCAGCAAAGGACTGGCCGACACTGTACCATTTATCCTCCATCCGTGGGAACATTGTTTCCTGGATTCCGTTTCAGGGAACCGAAAAGGTGCTGGAAATCGGTGCAGGACCGGGTGCCATTACCGGCGCATTGGCGGCTGGGTGCGCACAGGTAGACTGCGTGGAGCTGTCTCACAAAAGGTCTCTCATCAATGCCTATCGGCATCAGAATGCAGACAACATCACCATTCACGTGGGAAATTTTGAGGACATTGAGCCGACCCTGGATCGGGATTATGACTATATTTTCCTGATCGGTGTTCTGGAATATGCAGGCAGCTATCTTCATGCAGCAGATCCTTTTTACAAGGAGCTGCAGACCATCCTTGCACATAAAAAGGAAAGTGGACGCCTTGTCATTGCCATCGAGAACCGGCTGGGAATGAAATACTGGGCGGGATGCGCAGAGGATCACTCCGGGCGTTATTTTGACGGAATTGAGAGCTATGCTTCGAAGGATGCACCGGCTACAACCTTCTCAAAACCAGCGCTGGAGAAGCTGCTGAAACGCAGCGGTGGGGGGGAATACCATTTTTATTATCCGTATCCGGATTACAAATTCCCTTCGGTACTGTATTCCGACAACAGGCTCCCGGAGGCGGACGAGCTTAATGAGAATATCCGCAACTATGACAGGGACAGGCTCCTTTTATTTGATGAAAAAAATGCCTACCGAGGGATGACAGAGGACGGATTATATCCGCTGTTTGCTAACTCGTTTGAGGTGATCGTGGGTGCTCCGCTCGCGGTCGATTACTGTAAATTCTCGAATGACAGGGCACCGGAATACCGGATTCGAACCGAAATTGATCTGACAAACGGCTTGGTGCGTAAATACCCTATGACGGAGGCCGCCGCAGCCCATGTGCAGCGGATGACAGAGAGTGCAAGGCTTTTGGAAATGCGCTACCGGGAACCTGCTGCAGGAGCCGATGCGGGAATGCGACTCAATATCGTACCGTGCCTGCCGACAGCAGACGGCGGCGTACAGTTCCCGTTTGTTGCGGGGACCTCTTTGGAAAGCCGTCTGGACGATTGCCTTGCAAGAGGAGACGGCGAGGGATTCCTTACGCTGCTATCGCAGTACCGGGCACTTTTGGGGGCAGGCAGTACTTATCCGATTTCGGATTATGATATGACCTTTGCCAATATTCTGATTCACGGGAATGTCTGGACGGCAATTGATTATGAATGGGCCGTTCCAAGGAGCATTCCGGTTGAGGAGCTGCTGTTCCGTTCTCTTCTGGTGTATTATCTGGAGGATGAGACGAGGAGTGGCCGCTGCGAGAGCCTGATCGGACACGACCGGCTAATGGAGACCATCGGAATGCCGCAGACAGAGGCGAATCGCCTCGCAGCAGAGGAACAGAATTTTCAAAGTCAGGTAACAGGCGGCATTACTTCGCTCGGTGCGCTGCGGGCCAAACTGGGCAGGAAAGTGATCAAGCCGGCACAGCTGCAGACCCCGGAGGAACTGGCTGCAGCAGAGAAAGAGCTGCAGAAAGAGCAGGAACAGCAGCAAAAAGCGGCACAGAAGGAGGCGCAGAACCTTGCCTCCATTCAGATCTATTATGATACCGGAAGAGGTTATCACGAAGAGGAATCTTATTGGCTGGGAAAGCATTATGAAGAGGAAGGCATTGCCTCCTTTACCCTGGAGGTTCCGAGAAATGCCGTGAGACTGCGTCTGGATCCTGCAATATGCCCATGCGTTGTTCTGCTGCGGGATGGAAAGGCTGGAACGGCCGACCGGAAAATCATAGACCGCCTGATGCGCACCAACGGACGCAAATATACCAACGGCAGTATCGTATATACCACCTTTGACCCTTCCATCGAGTGGGATTTAAGGAAGCTGCGCAGGAAAGCCGGCATTGCGGAAAAGGAACCATTTGCAATGAAGCTGTCTCTGCAGATGGCAGGTCTTCCTGCTACGATGGCACAGGCAATGGAGAAACGCGGATAGACAAGGGAGTAGATGCTACATGCTGAAGACAATCATTAAACAGCATCTGACACAGATGAGAGATGAGCAGTTCGAAAAGGAGCTTCTCGATAAGATGGAGAGCTATACTAACTGGTATCGTCTCCACAAAATTGAACTGGACAAACAGCTGAATACCGGAGATCACACAGAAGGCACCAGACTCTCGAGAGAAGTGGTACGATATTCTCATTTGCGCAATTATCTGCTCTCCGGCAAGAAGTTCCCTGATATTATTATCTGCTGCAATGATGAAGGAACACTGACTGACTATGCAGAAAAAATGATCTGCGACTTTTTTGCAGAAAATCCCGAGATCGGAATGCTCTACGGCGATGAAGATCGTCTTGGGGACAAAAACCAACTCAAAGATCCCTGGTTCAAGCCGGACTGGTCGCCGGATACGTTTTTGTCCACATTTTATTTTGGCAACATTTTTGCCATTCGTGCAGCAGAGCTGTATCTGATCAATCCGGGGGAGAGAAAGGCCTCTGACTATGAGGCCAAATCCAAAACCAGAGAAGACACTGAGGATGAGAGAAAGGCCAAGGCCAGCGATCTGGATGACGGAATGCGCTCCTGGATTTATGACAAGCTTTGCCTTCGCATTGCGCAGGCAGAGGGCGGCTTTACCAGACGCAAAAAGGGCCAGTTCCCCATCGGTCACATTCCGGAGATCCTGTATCACTCTTACCGTAAGACCAAGCCCTGGGACAGCAACCTGATCCGGGATTCTCTTACCGGGCGCTATTCCAGCGAGTCCGCAGAAAAGAGACTGATCAGCATCATTATTCCCAGCAAAGACAATCCGGAGGTTCTGGGACAATGCCTGAAATCCATTGAGAAATATACCGATAGCTCGCCGTATGAAATTATCGTTGTCGATAACGGTAGTACGACGGAAAATCGCACAAAGGTGGAAGAGCTGCTGGAGCAGTTCAACGAAAACGGCAGTGCGAGACTGATTTATCAGCCGATGGATTTCAATTTTTCCACCATGTGTAATCTGGGAGCGAAAGAGGCATGCGGAGAGCTGCTGCTGTTTTTGAACGATGACATTGAGATTGCAAGACCCAACTGGCTGTCGTATCTCTCGGAAAAAGCAAAGCTCCCGTATGTCGGATGCGTCGGCATGAAGCTGTTGTATCCGAATTCGGATTTGATTCAGCATGCCGGCGTTGTCAATGTCCATGTCGGCCCGATCCACAAGCTGCAGTACTGCAGCAACAAGGAGGAACATTATTACGGCTTTAACAAGGGAGTGCGTAACGTCATCGCAGTGACGGGCGCCTGCCTGATGCTCCGTGCCGACCTGTTCCATGAGGTAGGCGGCTTTGACGAAGAGAATTTTGCCGTGGCCTTCAATGACATTGATCTGTGCCTGAAGGTTTTTGAAAAGGGCTACTACAATGTCGTCCGCAACAATATGTACCTGTATCATCATGAGTCTCTTTCCAGAGGCGATGACAGGGCGGACAAGATTAAATCACAGCGTCTTTCCAGAGAACAGGAAAGACTTCTGAATCTCCATCCGGATCTGTTCCGCAGAGATCCTTTTTATCACCAGTATCTGGAGCAGGATCCGGCGGTCACGGAGTTCAAAATAGCGACCGAGGATGCCATTTTGCAGGATCCGCATTATGTTGAGGTCCAGCAGGCGCGTCATATCCGCTCGTCCTGGGAGGATCCGGTGCTGCGCCTCGGTGTAGAATATGCAGGCCCTTTGTCCATCTGGCTGTGCGGCCCGATGGGACGAAAGGATGCAAAGAGCAAGGAAGAGGAAGGCTATTACATCAAGGGCTATGCCTTTGTCATTGGCGCGGACAATGCAATTTATGACAGAGAGCTGCTGATGCGTCTTGATGACGGAACCGGTCCTGTCTGGCAGCTCGATACGGAGCGAGTGTATCGCCCGGACATCGCAGCGAATCTGACGGACCAGAAAAATGATCAGCTCACCGGCTTTATGACTGCCTTTGCAAAGGATGCGTTCCAGCCGGGCAGATATCAGATCGGCATGCTGGCAATTGATAAAACTTCAAGGCAAAGACTGGTATTCTGGTCGGATGTTTTCCTTAAGATCCCGGCAGAGAGTCAGAACAGGGGAGATGCTGAGTAAAGCAGCGCTTGTCTGATCACTTCGAGGATTGCGGAGATTTGCAATGGAGATGCTTGCATCGAGGTGCACGGGTCTGTCTTGAAACCGTGTGCAGAACAGGTGAATGAAAAATATGGCAGAAAATGTGAATCCTACCGATCATAAAATCAATCAGAATACCATCCCGCAGGGAAATCTGCAGGAGCAGTACGAGCGGGAAAAAGCCAAGGCTGCGTTTCTTGCAGATCGTGTTGCCCAGCTCGAGGATCAGGTGGATGATCTCCAGTTCAAGCTGGATCGCATCAAGAACAATAAGATCTGGAAGGCCTCCAAGCCGGCCAGAGATGCCTACCACTTCGTGCAGCGCCAGGTGGACCGCGTGCGCAATCAGGGCGATGCCAAAGGCGTTGTGAAAAAGGTTCAGTATAAGATCCGCGAAAAGCAGGCGGAAAAGGGCTACGGAACCGCCAGCTTCCCCGATCAGAACGAAAGGGAGCGGCAGGCAAAGGAGGCTTCGGGGTTTGCAAGGCAGATTTGCTTTAGCATTCTGGTTCCTTTGTACAATACCCCGGAGGAATATCTTAAGGATATGATCGATTCCGTGCTCAACCAGACCTACGGCAACTGGCAGCTGTGCCTTGCCGACGGATCGGACGCAGAGCATACCTATGTCGGAGAGATCGTAGCTGCCTATCGGAGCCGCAGCAAGGAGCTCGCGGACAAGATCTGCTATCAGAAGCTGGAAAAAAACGGCGGCATTTCGGAGAACACCAATGCCTGCCTGGAAATGGCAACGGGCGAGTTCATCGCACCGTTTGATCACGACGACTATCTGCATCCTTCAGTTCTGTACTGGTACGTCAAGGCCATCAACGAGCAGAATGCAGATTATCTGTACTGCGATGAGACAACCTTCAAGGAGAGCAATCTTAACAAGTTTGTGACGATCCATTTCAAGCCGGATTATGCCATCGACAACCTTCGGGCGAACAACTACATTTGTCATCTGTCGTGTTTTGACAGGACATTGTTAGAGGGCGAAGAGCTCTACCGCTCCGAGTTCGATGGCTCGCAGGACCACGACATGATCCTGCGCCTGACGGATAAAGCGCAGAACATCGTCCACGTTCCAAAGCTGTTGTACTATTGGAGGAGCCATGCAGGCTCTACGGCCGACAACATCGGAGCCAAAACCTATGCCATCGATGCAGCTAAGGGTGCCGTTGCAGCACACCTTCGCCGGCACGGCTACAAGAATTTCAAAATAACGAGCACCCGGGCCTTTGAGACCATTTTCAAGATCACCTATGAAATCGAGGGCGAACCCATGATTTCCATTGTGATCGCGAACAAGGATCACAGTGAGGATCTCAAACGCTGCCTGAATTCAATTTTCGAGAAATCAACCTACGAAAATTACGAGATCATCATCGTAGAAAACGGCAGCACGCAAGAAGAAACCAGGCGATATTACAAAGAAGTTACATCCGGACCGTACAAGGACCGCGTTCATGTAGTAGAATATATGCGTGCAGAGGGCGAGAGCTTTAACTATTCACGCGTGAACAATTATGGCGTCCGTTTTGCAAAAGGAGATTACGTGCTCCTTCTGAACAATGACACCGAAGTGATCTCCGTGAACTGGATGGAAGAACTGCTGATGTATGCGCAAAGACCGGATGTCGCCTGCGTGGGAGCAAAGCTCTATTATCCCGAAAAGACCATTCAGCACGCAGGAATTGTGCTGGGCCTTGGCGCACATCGGACGGCTGGGCATACGCATTACGGCCAGCGAAGAGAGAACCTTGGCTACATGGGCCGCCTTTGCTATGCACAGGATGTGTCCGCAGTAACCGGAGCCTGCCTTATGATTCAAAAGTCCATCTACGATGAGGTGGGCGGTCTGGATGAAACCTTTGAGGTGTCCCTGAACGACGTCGACCTTTGCCTGAAGTGCAGAGAACGCAGCTACCTCAATGTGTTCACGCCTTTTGCAGAGCTCTACCATTATGAATCGGCATCGAGAGGATCTGATGTCACCGATCCGAACTCGGCTAACGCAAAACGCTATGACAAAGAGTCCGAGCATTTCCGCGAGAAGTGGAAGGCGGTTCTGGAAAAGGGAGATCCGTATTACAACCCGAACTTTACGCTGGATCGCAGCGATTACAGTCTGAAGGTTCAGGATTAAGATGTGTGACCCGTAAGAGAAAATCGTGTGATGCAGCACAGATGCTGATGCACCATAGAGGGAGGAGCCGATGACCAAGGCGGAAGCTGATCCGGTGGGGGAAATAACCGGAGCAGACAAAGTCTGAATAATCGGCAAAACTTATAACAAAAGATAACAAGGAGGAGTTACACCCATGCTGGAACGCGTGCAGGAACAACTGAATTACTGGCTGAGCGATTCGTATTTTGACGAGAAGACCAAGGAAGAGCTGTTGGCTATCCGCAACGATGAGAAGGAAGTTGAGGATCGCTTCTATAAGGATCTGGCCTTTGGAACCGGCGGTCTGCGCGGTGTCATCGGTGCCGGAACCAACCGTATGAACATCTATACCGTGCGGAAGGCAACCCAGGGTCTTGCCAACTATATCAACAAGAACGGCGATCCGAAAAAGGGCGTTGCCATTTCTTATGACAGCCGCCGCATGAGCCCGGAATTCGCAAAAGAGACAGCTCTTTGCCTTGCAGCAAACGGCATCAAGGCCTATCTGTCGGATACCCTTCGTCCGGTTCCGGAGGAGTCCTTTGCCCTTCGTTATTTTGGCTGCCAGGCAGGTGTTGAGATTACCGCCAGCCACAACCCGCCGGAATACAACGGCTACAAGGTATACTGGGAGGACGGCGCGCAGGTCACACCGCCTCACGACACCGGCATCATCACCGATGTCAATGCCGTTACCGATTACAATGACGTAAAGACCATGTCAGAGGAAGAGGCCAAGGCCGCTGGACTTTTGCAGTACTTTGGTAAGGAGATCGATGATGCCTATATGGAGGCTCTGAAGAAACAGATCATCCACCCGGAAGTCATCACCGAGATGGCCGATGACATTAAGATCGTATATACGCCTTTCCACGGCGCAGGACTTGTTCCGGTTACCAGAGTTCTGGAGGAGCTGGGCTTCAAGCATGTCTATGTTGTACCGGAGCAAAGAGACCCCGATCCGGATTTCACCACGTTGGATTATCCGAACCCGGAGGATCCCAAGGCCTTTACTCTTGCACTGAAGCTGGCTAAGGAGAAGGATGCCGACATCGTTCTGGCAACCGATCCGGATGCCGATCGTCTGGGAATTTATGCCAAGGACGCAGCAACGGGAGAGTATGTGAGCTTCACCGGCAATATGTCCGGTATGCTGATCGGCGAGTATATTCTGCGTGAGCGTACACTGGCAGGTACGATGCCGGAGAATCCTGCATTTGTTACTACCATCGTTACCACGAATCTGGCAAAGGCCATCGCTGATAAATACGGCTGCCACTATGTAGAGTGCCTGACCGGCTTTAAGTACATCGGCGAGCAGATTCGCCTGTTCGAGGAAGCAAATTCCTACAACTATGTCTTTGGTCTGGAGGAGTCTTATGGCTGCCTTGCAGGAACCCATGCAAGAGACAAGGACGCTCCGGTTGCCGTTATGATGCTGTGTGAGGCAGCAGCCTTCTACAAAAAACAGGGCCTGACCCTCTGGGATCAGATGCAGAAGATCTACGAGGAGTATGGCTTCTACAAGGAGACACAGTACGCCATCACCATGAAGGGCATGGACGGCGCTGCACAGATCGATGCTCTGATGGAGAAATTCCGCAACGATCCGCCCAAGACCTTCGGCAGCTGGACGGTAGAGGAGTTCCGTGACTATGCAACCGGAAAGACTCTGGATCTGGCAACCGGCAAGGAAGGCTCCACAGGACTTCCGTCCTCCAATGTTCTGTATTTTGCACTGGATCAGGATGCATGGTGCTGCGCAAGACCGTCCGGCACCGAGCCTAAGATCAAGTTCTACATGGGCGTAAAGGGAACGAGCCTTGCGGATGCAGATGCAAAGGTTGAGGAGCTGACAGCAGCAGTAAAAGAGAAGATCTGATTTGATGGCGTTCTGGACTGATCTGAATAAGACAATCAAATATGCACGCAGGAACGGACTGAGAGAAACCTATTATGCCGCCATTGAGCGGCTGAGCGACAAGGTCGGCACCTCATATCAATATGAGGCGCCGACTCTTGAGCGTTTAGAGGAACAGAGACAGCAGTGGAGGAAACGCAGCCAGGATGAGAATCTGCCGCTGATCAGTTTCCTGGTACCTCTGTATCAGCCGGATCTGTGCTTTCTTCGTGAAATGCTGGAATCAGTGGAACGGCAGACCTACGGAAACTGGGAACTGATTCTGGCGGACGGCAGTGACAGCAAGGCGGCGGCAAACCTTGCTGCGTCCTGGAAGGATGAGAGAATTCACTATAAGCCTCTTGGAGCAAACGGAGGAATCTCCCGAAATACCAATGCGGCAGCGGCTCTTGCACAGGGCGAATATATCGCACTGCTGGATTATGACGATCTGCTGACACCGGATGCGGTTTTTGAAATTACCCATAAAATCGGTCGGACAGGAGCAGAAATCCTGTACTCGGATGAAGATAAATGTGACAGCACGGGGGAGCATTTTTTTGAACCCAACCGCAAGCCGGACTTTAATCCGGATTATTTTCTGACGAACAACTATATTTGTCATCTGCTGGTCATGAAGAGGAGTCTGTTCATGGCGCTGCAGCTGCGTCCGGAATATGACGGAGCACAGGATTATGATCTGATGCTGCGGGCACCCTGGTCCGGAGTTGTTCATATTGGAAAGGTGTTGTATCATTGGCGAACACATGCGTCCTCAACGGCTGGGAATCCCGGCAGCAAGAATTATGCCTATGCGGCCGGAAAGGCAGCGTTGGAAGAACACTTCCGCATCTGCAGAATTGAGGCAAAGGTATCGGAATCGAGACACAACGGCTTTTTCCGTGTGGAGTATGTTCCGGACATCTTTACACAGCGCAGAGAGGTTGGCGTCGTCGGCGGCAAACTCCTTGGCAAAAATCACCGCATTGTCGGCGGTATGATGGATGAAAACGGCAAGGTGGAATTCGAAGGAATGCACGAAATGGAGAGCGGACCGATGCACCGGGCCGATACCATGCAGGATGCCATGGCGGTGGATGTACGGTGTATGGAGATCCGCGATGAGCTGAGGCCGCTGTACCAGTCCGTCTTTAATGAGTCCTATGAAGGCCGGGGCATGAAGGAGAAAACGTCCGACGATCTGAAGGCACGCAGCCTGGAATTCTGCAGGCAGGTGCGGCAGCAGGGGTATCTCGTGGTATGGGATCCCTATATGACCAGAATTCTGGAGGAGACAACGTGAGCAAGGACTCCGGAGAACTCATAACAATTGTCATTCCCAACTACAACGGAGCCCGGCTGTTAAAGGATTGCCTTGATTCCATTCTGGAAGGAACCATGATTCCGCAGATTATTGTAGTGGACAATGGATCCAAGGATATATCGTGTCAGATGTTGAAGGAAGAGTATCCGGATGTGCTGCTGATGAAGCTGCCGGCCAATACCGGCTTTTGCCATGCTGTTAACATCGGCCTGCACCTGGTTCGCACGCCATATGCGATGCTTCTGAACAATGATACAAAGGTGGCGGCAGATGCTGTAGAGCGTCTTTATGAGGCAATGGAAGGCAGACCGTCATGTTTTGCCATGCAGGCACTGATGCTGTCCATGCAGGATCCGTCCGTGATCGATGACGCAGGGGATCTCTACAGTGCCCTGGGCTGGGCCTATGCCAGAGACAAGGGCGCACCTGCGGCCAAATATCACGACCGCACAGAACAGCTCCCGCTGTTTGCAGCCTGTGCCGGCGCTGCCATGTATCGCATGAGTGTATTCTCTGAAATCGGCTGGTTCGATGAACGGCATTATTGCTATCTCGAGGACATCGATATTGGATGGCGCGCGCAGATTTACGGCTATCGCAGCTACCTGGAACCGTCTGCTGTGGTGTACCATGCAGGGAGCGCAACAACAGGGTCGCGTTATAATGATTTCAAAGAAGTGATGACAGCAGGCAACAATGCAATGATGCTGTATAAAAACATGCCGCCGCTTCAATATGGCTTCAATGCGCCCTTGTGGGCCCTGGGAGCCTGGATTAAAAAGCTGTACTTTACGAAAAAGGGATTGGGCGAGGCGTACCGTGATGGACAACAACGCGGCCGCTTTCTGAAGGCACTGACCAGGAACTATACAGAACTGAAACGCTGTGAGGCCCCGTATCGCAAGGATTCGGTTCCAGAGGAGGCGTTTTATGAGGGAGCATCCAAAGAACTGCTGGATGTTCTGCCGCTGTATCTGGGGGAGAGAGTTCCGTTTCAATGGCGGAATCTGGGACATTATTGTTCCATTCAGGGACAGCTGTGGGCAGGACTGTTTCGCCGCAGGTTTTGATCTATGATTAAGGACAATCAGATCTTCTTTAATCGAATGCATATTGTGCTGGACGGGCTGGTGGTGGTCATCAGCTTTTGTTTGGCGTGGGCAATTAAATTCCTGACGCCGCACGCAGAGTCCACCCCCGGAGTGACGGCGCTTTCGGCAGAGATCTATTTCGGGACGCTGTATTTTATTGTGCCCGGATATCTGATTCTCTATGGCATTTATGATCTGTATTCCTCTAAGCGGTCATCGAGAGCGCCCAAGGAGTTCCTTGGGATTGTCAAGGCCAACACCGTAGGAATCGGCCTTGTCATGATCAGCTTTTTCCTGTTGTCGACCAGTGTGAACGGCGTGGTGAATTTCTCCCGCAGTCTGATTCTTTTGTTTTATGTGATCAACACGGCCGTGACCTTTTTGTACCGAATGCTGGTGCGCAAGGTTTTGTATTGTGTCCGCAGGAGAGGTAATAATCTCAAACATGTGATTCTGGTCGGTTATTCAAGAGCAGCAGAGTCCTATCTGGACCGGATCAGTGCCAATCCGCAATGGGGATATGTGGTACACGGCATTCTGGATAACCATGTACCGAGAGGGACTGCGTATCGCGGTGTGAAGGTTCTGGGGGATCTTGCTAACCTTGAGTTCATTCTGCCGGAGAACAAAATGGACGAGATTGCCATTACTCTTTCGCTGGAGGACTATGACAATCTGGAGCATATTGTGGATCAATGTGAAAGGTCCGGTGTCCATACCAAGTTTATTCCGGATTACGGCTCCCTGTTCCCGTCAAGACCCTATACCGAGGACATCATGGGACTGCCGGTCATCAATATTCGCTATGTTCCTTTGACCAATACCTGGAATGCCTTCATCAAAAGGATTGTGGATATTTTTGGTTCTATATTCTGTATTATTCTGTTCTCGCCGGTGATGCTGTTTGCTGTAATCGGAACGAAACTGACCAGCAAGGGGCCGATCATCTATAAACAAACAAGAATCGGCCTCCATTCCCAACCCTTTACGATGTATAAATTTCGGACCATGAGGGTACAGAGCGCAGAAGAGGAAAAGAGCGGCTGGACAACACCGGGAGATGAAAGAGTTACGAAATTCGGAAGCTTTCTGCGGCGTACCAGCATTGATGAAATGCCGCAGTTTTTCAATGTGCTGACCGGCAAAATGAGTCTGGTCGGACCGCGTCCGGAACGTCCGCAGTTCGTGGAGAAATTCCGAGAGGAAATTCCACGATATATGGTCAAACACCAGGTACGTCCCGGAATCACCGGTTGGGCCCAGATCAATGGCTACCGCGGAGATACCTCCATTCGCAAGCGGATTGACCATGACATTTATTACATCGAGAATTGGAGCCTTGGATTTGATTTCCGAATTCTGTTTCTGACGGTATTCAAGGGATTCGTGAACAAGAACGCATACTAAAGCCATGGTCTCGCAGCAGTGGGACAGCGGTTTACATATCAGCGATTGGCGGGGCGTCGTGGGAATCGTGTTGGCAAAGCTACAAACTTCAGATAGTTCTTGTTTAGAAAGCCTAAGTGTAGTATTCTGAGTAGTACAGTTGTTTTGAATCAGCAGTAAGGCTCAGGGCGGGGGATGTTTGCCCTGCATATCAAAAATCAGTTCTTTTGGGGGAACGGAATGTCCAAACGCAATTATGACGGTTATGATGACCGCTATGACGATCGCTACGATGATCGATATGATGACAGAGGAAACGATTCCTATAGCGATGGCTATGCGGATCGTTATGATGATGGCTATGCGGATGGCGGTTATGATGACCGTTATGACGACAGCTATGCGGATAACGGCTATGATGATGGCTATGGCCGGGGCGGTCGTTATGATGATGGCTATGAGGATGGCTATGCGGATGACGGTTATGCGGATGGCTATGGGGATCGTTATGACGACGGCTATGATGATGGCTACGATGATCGTTATGACGACAGATACGATGACGGATATTCCGATTATGCCGGGCAGAGCGGACGCAGCAGACAAAAGAACGGTTCCCGTTCTGCAGCAAAGGGCAAAAAGAAGAGAAAGATTCCGCTGCCGCTCATCATCGGTGAAGTGATCGTTCTGATTGCGGTTCTGGTTGGCTGGTATATCATCAATGGACTCAGCAAGGTAGAGAAGGTCAATCTGCCGACTGAGGAAATTGTGAATAACATGTCGGAAGAGGTTATCGAGGCTTCCGAGAGCGGAGCGATGAAGGGTTATCGCAACATTGCCTTTTTCGGCGTGGATTCGACAGAAGGTGCTCTGGATCAGAATACGCGCAGTGATTCCATTATGATCTGCTCGATCAATGAGGACACGGGGAGCGTCAAGCTGATTTCGGTCTATCGCGATACTCTGCTGAATATCGGAGACGGAACCTATACCAAGTGTAATGCGGCCTATTCGCAGGGTGGTGCAGAGCAGGCCATCAACATGCTCAACCAGAATCTGGATATGAATATTACCGATTTTGTTACGGTTGGTTTCGGAGGCCTAACCGATGTTGTGGATGCACTGGGCGGTGTTACCATCGACGTCACAGAGGATGAGATCTCCCATCTGAACAACTATCAGTCCACGATGGCAAAAGAGCTGGGAAAGAGCGGTTATACCGAGGTTACCCAGGCAGGAACGCAGACGCTGAATGGTCTGCAGGCAACCGCTTATTGCCGAATCCGCTACACAAGAGGTTGGGATTACAAGCGCGCAGCCAGACAGCGAGCGGTTCTTTATGCTGTACTGGACAAGGCAAAGTCTGCCAATGTTGCACAGCTGACAGAGATCGTCAACAACGTATCGAGTGAGATTTATACTTCTTACAGCGTGAGCGATCTGATTAAGGACGTGCAGTCCATTGCCGGCTACAATGTAGAGGCTGAGGACAGCATTGAATCCATGCAGAACGGTTTCCCGCAGGAGGACCTCCGCATTCAGTCGAATCTCGGCGGAGCACTGGGCGATTGTGTCGTTCCGAGAGACCTTTCCGACAACGTAAAGTGGTTGCATGAGTTCCTGTTCGATGACAGCAGCTACGATCCGTCCGCTACCGTAAAGGAATACAGTGATCGCATCGCGGAAATGACAAAGGACGCTGTTCCGGAGGAAATGACCGACGCAGATCACACCTGATTTTTGCAGAAAACGCAGGGGGGAGCCAAAGGCTCTCCCTTTTTTGCGTTAAACAGGGGCAGATCACACAGTGTTTCCATAAACAGAGAGGATCATGTTATAATACGGAGATGAATACCAGAAGAATTGTGGATGTCGTGATTCCGACGTTTCGTCCGGATAAGCGGCTGGCCAAGATATTGGAAATTTTGTCCAGGCAGACGGTACCGATTCGATGCATTCGAATGGTGAATACGGGACGCGAGGGATTCGAAGCCTTTCTGGAACAGACAGGGCTGACCGAGCAGCAGCTCAGGGAAAAGTGCCGCAGCGTTTCGGAAGGTCTCCAGATCGTTCATATCCTGCCGGAGGAATTTGATCATGGCGCAACAAGATCGCAGGGCTTTTCTCTGTGCGAGGGTGCGGATTATGTCCTGACAATGACGCAGGATGCTCTTCCGGAGAATGAGACACTCGTGGAGGAACTGCTGCGGCCGTTGGAAGAGAATGAGGAGGCTGCTGTCAGCTATGCGAGGCAGCTGCCGAATGAAGGGGCATCTGCGGAGGAACGGATATCCCGGGCCTTCAACTATCCGGATATTCCTGCGGTAAAAGGCTGGGATGATCGGGAACAGCTGGGAATCAAGACGTTTTTTTGCTCGAATGTGTGTGCTATGTACCGGTTGAAGATCTGGAAGGAGCTCGGCGGGTTCACGGCGCGGACCATTTTTAATGAGGATATGATCTATGCCTGCCATGCACAGAGGGCAGGGTATAAGGTCGTCTATGCGGCAAAGGCGCGGGTGTTTCATTCGCATTCCTACAATGTAAGGCAGCAATTTCAACGGAATTTTGACCTTGGGGTATCACAGGCACAGAACCCGGATGTCTTTGAAGGGTTATCCTCTGAAGGTGAGGGAATGCGGTATGTGCTTTCAGTAGCTGGGCAGCTGCGAAAGGAAAAAAGAATCGGACAGATCCCTGGCTTTTTCGTGCGGTGTGCAGCAAGACTTGCCGGGTACCGAATGGGAAAGAGCTACCAAAGGCTGCCGAAGGGCACGGTGATTCGGTGTTCCTCGAACAAGAATTATTGGCGCTGAAGCGTTGCGGAACAGAAATGAATTCGATTACTGAAACGGAGAGTATAGTATGTGCGGAATTGTAGGATATGTAGGCAAGAAACAGGCAGCTCCGATTCTCCTGGACGGCCTGTCTAAACTGGAATATCGAGGCTACGACTCAGCGGGTCTTGCTGTTCGCGGCGAGAGCGAGTCCTTTGAGATTGTAAAGGCAAAGGGAAGACTGAAGGCTCTTGCCGAGAAGACGAACAACGGCCTGTCGGTACAGGGCAGCTGCGGCATCGGCCACACCCGGTGGGCAACCCACGGTGAACCCAGCGAAAATAACGCACATCCGCACATCAGCAACGATGGGACCGTTGTGGGTGTTCACAATGGTATTATTGAGAATTACCTGGATGTTAAGAACAAGCTCGTACGTCATAATTATACGTTCTATTCAGCAACGGATACCGAGATTGCCATTAACCTGGTTGAGTTCTACATGAAGAAATACAATGCAGATCCCATTGTGGCAATTACACATATGATGATGCGTGTGCGCGGTACCTATGCCCTGGCCCTTATGTTTAAGGATTATCCCGGCAGAATCTTTGTTGCAAGAAAGGATGCACCGCTCATCATCGGTGTTGGGAAGGGCGAGAACTTCCTGGCTTCGGATGTGCCGGCCATCCTCAAATATACGAGGGATGTATATTACATCGATAACATGGAGGTTGGTGTTCTGGAGGGCGACAAGGTGTCCTTCTACAACATTGATCAGGAAGAGATTGAAAAGGATCTGGTCCATGTTGAAATGGATGCAGAGGCGGCAGAAAAGGGCGGATATCCGCATTTCATGCTGAAGGAGATTCATGAACAGCCCAGGGCAGTACGTGATACCCTGAGTTCTGTTATCGACGAGGAAGGAAATCTGGACCTGTCCAAGGTTGGAATCTCCTCGGAAGAGCTGAAGGCACTGAATCAGGTCTATATCATCGGATGCGGCTCGGCCTATCACGTGGGTGTGGCCATTCAGTATGTCATCGAAGACATTGCACGGGTTCAGGTACGAGTGGAGCTCGCATCGGAATTCCGCTACAGGAATCCTTTGATTGCACCGAACAGTCTGGCCATCATCATCAGCCAGTCGGGTGAGACAGCAGATTCTCTCGCAGCGCTGCGGCTTGCCAAAGAGAATGGAATGAAGACAATGGCAATCGTCAATGTGGTTGGATCTTCCATAGCAAGAGAGGCGGATTATGTGTTCTATACACTGGCAGGTCCGGAGATTTCGGTTGCCACAACAAAGGCCTACAGCACACAGCTGATTGCCGGATACACATTTGCCATTGAACTGGCTGCTGCAAGAGGAGCCATCAGTGCAGATCAGAAGGCAGAATACACAGAGGAGATCAAGGCACTTCCGGACAAAATTGAAAAGGCACTGGACGACAAGGAGAGAATTCAGTGGTTTGCAGCAAGACGGTGCAACGCACGGGATATTTTCTTTATCGGCCGCGGCATTGATTATGCAATTTCGCTGGAGGGCTCGCTCAAGCTCAAGGAAATCAGCTATATTCACTCAGAGGCCTACGCAGCTGGTGAACTCAAACACGGAACCATCTCGCTGATCGAGAACGGAACCTTGACCGTCGGTGTTCTGACGCAGCCGGATCTGTTCGAAAAAACGGTCAGTAACATGGTAGAGGTAAAGAGTCGCGGCGGATACTTGATGGGTCTGACCAGCTATGGCAACTATGGGATTGAGGACACCGCGGATTTCACCGTCTATGTCCCTAAGACAGATCCGCATTTTGCAACCAGTGTGGCTATTATCCCGTTGCAGTTGCTGGCATATTATGTCAGTGTTTCTAAGGGCCTTGATGTGGACAAACCGAGAAACCTTGCAAAGTCTGTTACCGTAGAATAGAGCGATACATCGCTCGGAAAAGCGGATGAATATGGAATTAAGAGTCGTCGGAGAGGGCGCGAGCAGCTACGAGGAGGTTATGCTGATCTACAGCGGAGCACTGCGCCAGATCCAAACCAAACTGAATATTCTGAATGAAGAGTTTCAGCATGTTCACAATTACAATCCGATTGAACACATCAAAGCAAGACTCAAGACACCGGAGAGCATTGTCAAGAAGCTGCAGAGGCATGGCTATGAATCGACGCTGGAGAATATGGTGAAGTATTGCAATGATATCGCCGGGGTGCGTGTGATTTGCGACTTTACATCCGATATCTACAAGATTGCAGACATGATCAGTAATCAGAGTGATATCCGGGTTCTGGCGATCAAGGACTATCTGGCCAAACCCAAGCCGAGCGGATACAAGAGCTACCATATGATCGTAACAGTTCCGGTCTATCTGTCCGATCGCATTGTGGATACTAAGGTGGAGATTCAGATTCGGACGATTGCAATGGACTTCTGGGCCAGTCTGGAGCACAAGATCCAGTACAAATTTACCAAAGAGGTGCCGGACAGCATTGCGAAAGAGCTGCTCGAATGCGCACATATGGTATCGGATCTGGATGAGAAGATGCTGCTGTTGAACAACGAAATTCAGGAAATTAAATAACAAAGGGGTTAAAGAAAATGAATGCGGCATCGGAGAAATCTCCGATGCCGCTGTTGTCTCTGCACAGCTGCTGTCCGGGATTTTCCTGGGCACAAAAAGAGGAGTGCCCAGACACCTTTCGGTGCCTGGGCTTATTATGAAAAAATCATCAAACTGTCGCTTGTTTTGATGGTTTTAATATAGCAACTGATTATGAATAAATTATGAACAAGGTTTGAATATATGTATATATTCTACAAAAATGTAAGATTCTGGTAAAATGCTTCGTGCAAAATGATGGAAACATTAAAAATCCACTTCGTTGTAAAATGCACGGGATAATGGTATCATTATCATTGATTTTTTGCTGATTCGAAAGGAGCCGGGTCATGAGCGATCAGTTTATGCAGGAAGTACAGGAAGAAGAGAATTCAATCCAGGACTTGGAAAAGAGAATTGAGAGATCCACAGGAGTGGGTGAGGCTGCTGCTGATGAGATGATTCGTGCCAATGAAGAGGCACAGGCTGTTGAGGTAGATGCTCTGAAGGAAACGGTCACGGCATACCAGCAGCAGATCGAGGAACTCAAGAATCTGTACAACAAGAACAGCGCATTGGTTGATGAAATGCGCGGCATGAGTCTGGAGACAACAAAGGGCGTGCAGGATGTGATGAAGGTGTCGGCACAGGCACTTTCCGAGAACAGCAATGCACTGCGCGGGGTGAATTTTGATCAGATGCATGCAGACTCGAAAAAGCAGGTAGAGGATTCTGCAAAAGAGATCAGTGAGAAGCTTACCGCTTCCATCACAGAGTCCCAGCAGAAAATTGCCGATCTCCTGCAGCAGTCGGATGATTTTTCACACAAGGAAAACGTGCGGGTTTATCGTAACGTACAGGCTGCAACAGAGCAGCTGCTCAAGAAGCAGACGGAAGAACTCAAGACGCAGCTGGAAGAGAATAAAAAGTCGGAGAAGACAGGACCGAACTGGGTACAGATTGCCACTCTGGCGGTTGCAGCAGTTGCGGCGGTACTGGAGGCACTGGATGCATTCGGCATTCTGAATGTGGTTCTGCACTGAAGATCCTGCATTTGATAGACAGGAATGATTGATTCGTCGGATGACTCGTTTGCTGACACATAATAATAAAAAAATTGAATTCTGGGTGCTGACGGTTTGCACGGTGGTGCTGGCCGTCAGCCTATTGTTGTTCCCGAATTACATTCCGCTGAATCAAAAGGAAGACAATATTTTCACGGTGACGCTCAACGGTGAAGAGGTTGGCGTTGTCGGCAGCATGGAAGAGGCTGAGCGCTGTTACCGCATTGCGCGGCGCGAGATCGCGAACACCAGTGATGACATGATCTTTATCGATGCACAGCTGGAGGTAGAGGGACGGCACGTATCCTGGGGACTGACCGACAGTGAGGCAGACATTGTCAGCAAGATGAAATCGGTGCTTTCAACCTATGAACTGCTGACACTGCAGCATTGCTACTCGGTAAAAATCGGCGAGTATATCTTTAATATGGCTTCGGTGGATGACATCAAGAGCCTTCTCAACGAGGTGCTGGAGCAGTATGATCCGGAACGCACGTATATTGTCAACATCAAGACCGATACCTCCCGAGAGGTCAATGCGCTGACCTATGAGGTTCTGACGACGACCGAACAGGAGAAAAAGGAAGAAAGTCAGAACCAGCTGCCTCTTGCCGGAATTGAGCAGACCTTTTCCAGACTGTTCGATAATGTGACGCCGGCTGTCGGAATGGATTTTGAGGATTACGTCCTGGGCCTGCAGACGATTGATTTCGGCGAAAAGATCGAGATTGCAGAGACCTATTTGCCTTCCAATCTGGTTTCCTCGCTGGACGAGGCAAAGGCCAAGGTGACCGGCCAGGTGTCCAAGGAATCCACCTATGAAGTGCAAAGCGGCGATACGCTTTCCACCATTGCAGAAAAATACGGCCTGACCACCCAGCAGCTGGTATCCATCAATGGATTGTCCGGAACCGATGCCATCATTCGCGCCGGAGACGTTCTGAGCGTAACTGTTGCAGAAACGCAGCTGACGGTCGTTTATACCAACCAGGAGTATTACGAAGAAGATTATACGGCGGATACGATTTACAAGGAAAACGATGACTGGTACACCACAAAATCAGAGGTCATTCAAAACGGAAGTGCCGGCCACAGACGCGTTGTGGCATTGGTAAACTACCGGGATGATACGGTACTGAGCCGCGAGATTGTCAAACAGGAAAACACTGTGGACGCTGTGCCAAAAATCATCGAGGTGGGAACCAAGAACCCTCCGACCTATATCTGGCCGGTATATGGGCGCGTGTCTTCGAATTATGGAGGCCGCAAGTCACCGAAGGCAGGAGCCAGCACCAATCATAAAGGAATTGATATTGCCGTATCCACGGGAACCTCGGTTATGGCAACGAGCGGTGGAAGGGTTACGACAGCAGGCTGGCAGTCCGGTTACGGATATGTCGTATATATTGATCATGGCAATGGGGTTACCTCCCGGTATGGCCATTTGTCCAAGATCCTGGTATCGGTGGGCCAGACGGTATCTCAGGGAACTGTTATTGCAAGATCGGGCAACACCGGCAACAGTACCGGACCGCATCTGCATTTTGAGATTCGTGTGAACGGAACGGCGGTAAATCCGCTGAATTACCTGAATTAGCAGTCAGTTATAAACAAACGTTCACTTGACGAGACGCGGAGCGGGCGCTATCCTGTTACGGACTTATTACGAAAAGATAAAGTGGATTTTTGTGACCAGGCGTAGCGTGCTTAAGAAAAAGCGCCTTGGCCGAATGGTTATAATTTTAGGAGTACAGTAAATGCTGCATTACGTTGTGAAGGGCGGAAATCCTCTTTCCGGAGAGGTCGAGATTGGCGGGGCTAAAAATGCTGCGCTGCCGATCATTGCTGCTTCGATCATGGCAGACGAGCCTGTTACAATTGAGAATATTCCGGATGTTTCCGACATCCGTGCGATCGTTGGCGCAATTCAGGAGATTGGCGGCGAGGTAGAGCATCCGGAGGATCATACCTATGTGATCAATGGTGCTCATATTAAAGATGAGCCGGTTGACAATGAAGCTGTGCGCAAGATCCGCGGATCCTACTATCTGATCGGTGCGCTCCTTGGCAAATACAAAAAGGCCTCCGTTGCTCTTCCGGGCGGGTGCAATATTGGACTTCGGCCAATCGACCAGCATATCAAGGGATTCCGTGCGCTGGGGGCAGATGTTCGGGTGGCTTCCCCCGGAATGCTGATAGCAAGGGCAGATGAATTGCAGGGCAGTCACATTTACATGGATGTGGTGTCAGTAGGCGCGACCATCAATGTGATCATGGCGGCCGCTCTTGCGGAAGGGAATACAATCATCGAGAATGCAGCCAAGGAGCCGCATGTCGTCGATCTTGCGAATTTCCTGAACAGTATGGGAGCCAGAATCAAGGGCGCAGGAACGGATGTGATCCGGATCAAGGGCGTGGAGAGGCTTCATCGGACGACCTATTCCATTATTCCGGATCAGATTGAAGCCGGGACCTATATGTATGCCGCTGCAGCAACTCGCGGCGATGTGACCATCACCAACGTGATTCCCAAGCATCTGGAATCTCTGACGGCAAAGCTTATTGAGATGGGCTGCGAGATCACAGAATCCGATGACTCGGTCCGTGTTGTAGCCAAAAAACGACTCGAGCACACCAATGTGAAAACCCTTCCCTATCCCGGCTACCCCACGGACATGCAGCCGCAGATCGGTATCCTCATGGGACTGGCGAACGGAACCAGTATTGTCACAGAGAGCATTTTTGAGAACCGTTTTAAGTATGTGGACGAGCTGATTAAAATGGGAGCTTCGGTTCGGGTAGAAGGCAATACGGCGATCATTGATGGGGTAGAGAGCTACACAGGTGCAAATGTCAATGCACCGGACCTTCGTGCCGGCGCAGCTCTGGTCGCAGCAGCTCTGTCGGCAACCGGATACTCTGAGATTTATGACATTAAATACATTGAGCGTGGATACGAACGATTCCCGGAAAAGCTGCGTTCCCTTGGGGCTTGTATTGCCAAGGTGGATACGGCAGATGAAGAGCGTCGTGCTGTCAACGAATTCAATATCCGCATTGTCGGCTGAGAAAAGTATACATTCAGTATCCGGATCTTGATTTTGGTACTCGAAAATGCCTGGATAGATGCGGGTGCTAAATAGCTAAATCGTTACGAATTTTTTAATTCCTAAACATGGACATTACGCAGGGTTCATGTTAAGATGCATTTCGGTTCGGCATTCTGCAATGCTGAACTCGTCGTAGTAATATGACGATACAATTATCTGAGTATTTTTCAGGGCAGGGTGCAATTCCCTACTGGCGGTACAGTCCGCGACCCTGTGAGTCTTTTCTGTCACTTTTTTGCGGGATCGGATCAGAAATGGATCGGATCGTGCAGGATACAAGGATCCATGAGAGACAGATCGGACACACAGGCTGACTCGGTGCAACTCCGGGACCAACAGTACAGTCTGGATGGAAGAAAAATCTTCAGAAACCTCACCTTTCTGAATACTTTGAAAATGCTCAAGGTTCGTCACAGAGAGTCTGTGACAGAAAGGTGGAACTATGTCTGTTAATACTCCCGTCAACAAAACCCGTACCATTACCGTTACCGGTATTCTGGCTGCAGTGGCCTTCCTCTTACAGCTGATCGAGATTCCAGTTCCGATGCTGATGCCAACCTTTATTAAATTTGATTTTTCGGATCTTCCGGCGCTTTTGGGAAGCTTTGCTCTCGGCCCTGCGTGTGGGATCATGATTGAACTGATCAAGAATGTACTGCATGCCATTCTGGCGAGTGGATCCTTTGGCGTAGGCGAGTTGTCCAATTTTGTCCTGGGGGCTGTCTTTGTCGGGGTGGCAGGACTGTTATACCGCCGGAATCAGACCAAAAAAGGCGCCGTCGTTGCATCTTTCGCGGGTGCCGTTGCCATGGCGGCGATCTCTTTTCCGTCGAACCTGCTGGTGGTTTACCCCGTCTACTATCAGTTCATGCCGGAGGAAACCATTCTGGCGGCCTATCAGGCCATTTTGCCGGGAATAAAAAGTGTGGCACAAAGCCTTCTCATCTTTAATGTCCCCTTTACCTTTATAAAAGGGTTGCTGGATGTGGCAGTGGCCTTCCTGGTATACAAAAAGCTCTCTCCCGTGCTGAAGGGCATGTAATATAGATTCCCCGGGGGAGGCCGGGAAATCTGGCAATGAAGTGCAAAGAAGTGTATGATAGTTACCGTCGGGGCCTTTGCCTCGACGGTGATTTGTTTTATGCTCAGCACCTGTTCATTTCAACGTGAATTGACTGCTTGCAGGCATATTCACGATTGAAATGAACAGGTGGCCAAGGCCCGGAGGGCCTTTGGCCAGCCACATCGAAATGCGCAGCATTGAGATGCGGGTGCTGAATAGATACGATTTGCAGAGAGAACAGAACGTTTACGGGATAACAACATCTGAGGTATTTCATGCAGCAGTTTGATTCCTTTTCAGCAGAAGAGACCCGCCGGATCGGACGGGACCTTGCCGGTATGACAAAGCCGGGAGAGATTTATGCCTTGTCCGGAGACCTTGGTGTTGGCAAGACGGTTTTTACGAAAGGCTTTGCGGAAGGTCTTGGAATTACGGAGCCGGTGAACAGTCCGACCTTCACCATATTACAGATATATGAGGGCGGGCGTCTGCCCCTTTATCATTTTGATGTGTACCGTATCGAAGAACCGGACGAAATGGAAGAGGTTGGGCTCGAAGAATACCTTTTCGGGCAGGGCGTATGTTTGATCGAATGGCCGGAACAGATTGCAGAATGCCTGCCGGAGAGCACGAGAATTCTCCGAATCGAAAAGGATCTGACAAAGGGATTGGATTACCGCCGCATTACGGTAGATGACGAATATCAGAAATAAGAATCATGAGGATCATGCAGCAATGAAAATACTGGCAATCGAGGCCTCCGGGCTGACAGCGGGCTGCGCTGTTGCAGAGGATGGGCGTCTGATCGGAGACTATAACGTCCAATATCAAAAGACACATTCACAGACACTGGTTCCCATGCTGGATGAGCTGCGCAAGATGACAGATCTGGAGTTGTCCTCCATTGATGCCATTGCCATTACAGCAGGGCCGGGTAGTTTTACCGGGCTTCGAATCGGAGCGGCAACGGCAAAGGGCATTGGAATGGCGCTGGACAAGCCGATCATTCCGGTTCCGACCGTGGACAGCATCGCGTTTAACCTCTTTGGCGTTTCGGATCTGGTGTGTCCTTTGATGGATGCCAGAAGGCAGCAGGTGTATACCGGAATCTATGAGGAACGAAACGAGCCTGTCTGCGTGCGGGAGCAGTGCGCCATTTCCATTCAGGAGCTGCTGGAGGATCTTAACAAAAGGGGCAGGAGCGTCATCTTTTTGGGGGACGGAGTTCCGGTTTACCGGGAAGTGATTGAAGAGCAGTGCGCAGTGCCGCACAGCTATGCGCCGGGGCATTTGTCCATGCAGAGGGCAGCTTCCACCGCAATCCTTGCAGGAAAGCTGTATGAAGAAAAAGGAGAGGCTGCCTTTGTTTGGGCAGATGATTTCCGCCCGGAGTATCTGCGTAAATCGCAGGCAGAGCGTCAAAAGGAAGAGGCACAAAGGAGCGGCCGCATGGAGGCTCTTGCGGCAGGGCGCCTTGTGAAGGACCGAAAGAGGGAAATTCTGCAATAATGACTGAGACGAAGGGACAGGAAATTCATCTTCGACGGCTGACAACAAAGGACATTCCTGCTGCAGCGGCCATTGAGGCACAGTGTCTTGCGGAAGCCTGGAGCGAGAATGCCTATCGTAGCAGCTTTCGGCTGGATGGCACGGACAGCTGGTTCTGGGGGGCAGAGGCAGAGGGAGAACTTGTTGGGATCATTGGGCTCTTCCGCATGGGCGAGGACGGTGAGATCGGGAATGTTGCAGTCCTGCCGAAGGCCCGCAGGCAAGGAATTGCAGAAAGACTGCTGCAGACAGCGCTTGCATATGGCAGTATGGAATCGGGAATGCGTGACTTTACTCTGGAGGTGCGGAGCGGGAACCTGGCGGCACAGGCTCTGTATGCTAAATACGACTTCCGCACAGAAGGAGTCCGCCCGAGATTTTATCGCAATCCTGCAGAGGATGCTCTGATCATGTGGAGACGGGCAGGGTCAGAACAGGATCCGGAAACGACAGGGACACACTGATTGGAAGGTTTTACTCATCGGATCCTTGCAAAGCAGCAAATTCGATTGCAAATCCGTGCGACCCACAGATCGCAGGGGAACTGAGGTTTAGAATGATTGATGTTTGTTTATTGGGAACAGGTGGGATGATGCCGCTGCCATATCGTTGGCTGACATCACTCCTTGTTCGTTACAACGGAACCAGCATTTTGCTGGACTGCGGCGAAGGCACACAGATCGCCATGAAGAAAAAAGGCTGGAGCCCGAATCCGATTTCAGTGATCCTGATCACGCACTTTCACGCGGATCACATTGCAGGTCTTCCGGGCATGCTGCTGTCGATGGGCAACAGTGACAGGAAAGATCCAGTGCTGATCGTAGGCCCAAAGGGTCTGACCCGCGTGATCGAGAGCCTTCGCGTGATTGCACCGGAGCTCCCGTTCGAGATTCAGTGCAAGGAGCTGACAGAGGACACGGAGACCTTTGATCTGCCGGGAGAAAAGGATTTTCACATTACGGCCTTCCGGGTAAATCACAGGGTTACCTGCTACGGATACAGCTTTTTGCTCGACCGTGCCGGACGATTCGATCCGGAAGCGGCGAGGGCACAGGAAATTCCGCTCAAACTCTGGTCCAGGTTGCAGAAGGGCGAGACCATTGAGTTGGAAGGCAAATGCTACACACCAAAGATGGTGATGGGACCTGCGAGAAAAGGTTTAAAGCTCACCTATTCGACGGATTCCAGACCTTGCGACAACATTCGCAGGGCGGCAGAAGGTGCGGATCTGTTCATCTGCGAGGGCATGTACGGCGAGGATGACAAGCTCTCCAAGGCCAAAGAAAAAAAACACATGACCATGACAGAGGCGGCCAGGATTGCAGCAGCAGCCCGCCCCGACCAGATGTGGCTCACGCATTACAGTCCTTCTGAAATGAAACCGCAGCAGTTCCAGGATCGGCTGCGCGAGATTTTTCCGCAGACGATCTGTGCGAAAGACGGCAGGAGCCTGACGCTGAAATTCGAGGATGAAAAGGACGAAACGGATCAGAATCAGCAGCAATGAATACCATAGAGCAGGAGAGAAGCTCTCCTGCGGGATGAGAACGTGACAGATATGACAGAGCAAGAACAGAACAAGGACATCACGATTCTGGGAATTGAGTCCAGCTGTGATGAGACGGCTGCTGCCGTTGTTGTAAACGGCAGAGAGGTACTCTCCAATGTGATTTCCTCTCAGATCGATATTCACACATTGTACGGCGGCGTTGTGCCGGAAATTGCCTCACGCAAGCACGTAGAGCGGGTCAATCAGGTAATCCGGCAGGCGATGGATGAAGCCGGCAAGAACTGGCAGGATCTGGATGCGATTGCCGTGACCTATGGGCCGGGACTGGTAGGAGCACTTCTTGTCGGCGTTTCGGCAGCAAAGGCAATCAGTTTTTCCACAGGAATCCCACTGGTTGGGGTGCATCATATTGAGGGTCATATCAGCGCCAACTACATTGCGAACAAGGATCTGGAGCCGCCGTTTCTGTGCCTGATTGTATCCGGCGGACACACACATCTGGTGATTGTCAGAGATTATGGCGAGTATGAAATTCTGGGCCGGACAATGGACGATGCAGCAGGCGAAGCCTTCGACAAGGTGGCAAGAGCTGTGGGCTTGGGATATCCCGGCGGACCAAAGATTGACAAGGCGGCCGGAGAGGGCAATCCGGATGCCATCCATTTTCCGAGAGGAAAGGTTTCCGATTCACGGTTCGACTTTAGCTTCAGCGGGCTGAAATCGGCGGTGCTGAATTATCTCAATACAGAAGAAATGGCAGGAAGAAAGATCTGCGTGCCGGATGTAGCAGCCTCTTTCCAGCGTTCTGTTGTGGAGGTTCTGGTGGGACATGCGATGGAGGCGGCCAGAGAATATCACTGTGACAAACTGGCACTGGCCGGCGGTGTCGCCTCCAACAGCGCCCTTCGAAAGGCGGCCGAAGAGGCTTGTCAGAAGGCAGGGATTACATTTTATTGTCCGCCTCCGATCCTGTGCACGGACAACGGAGCAATGATCGGAAGTGCCGGGTACTATGACTTCGTAAAGGGAGTTCGCAGCGGATATGATTTAAATGCAGTCCCTAATTTGGTACTCAAATAGCTGGCCAGCCACATCGAGGTTTTCCGAAGGAAAAGCGAGATGCGGGTGCTAAATAGATACGTGAATATATGCAAATGACGGATGTCATTTGCTCCTCTCAGTATCCAAAATGTCAGGAGAATATATGAAAATGACACGACACAACACTGCGATTCTGCTGGCAGCAGGACAAGGGAGGCGCCTGGGCGGCGACATACCAAAACAATACCGAAAGATTAAGGGGATTCCCTTGGCAGCGCGTTCCTATGAGGCGCTGGCGCAAAGCGATGTGATCACGGATATTGTGATGGTCATTCCCAAAGGGGATGAGGAGTATGTCCGAAATGAGATTCTGGAGAGCCTTGAGAACAAGGCACTCCTTACAAAGCTCCGCGGCTTTGCCTATGGCGGAGAGGAACGTTACCACTCGGTGATGAATGGGCTGGATGCCATCAGCTGGCCATGCGATTACGTATTTATCCATGACGGGGCAAGGCCCTTTATCGATGCAGCATCGCTGGAGAGGCTGGAACAGGCCGTGGAAGAGACTGGGGCGGCCATTGCCGGAATGCCCAGCAAGGATACGGTGAAGGTTGCAGATGCCGGCAAGATGGTGGCAGCAACACCGGACAGGAGCAGTGTCTGGATTGTTCAGACCCCGCAGGTATTCGACCGGGAGCTCATCACAAAGGCCTATCATCAGGCACTGGAACAATTGCCGCAGCTGGAGGCAAAGGGGATTCACATCACAGATGATGCCATGGTGGCAGAGGAAATGCTGCACGCGAGAATCCGTCTGGTAGAGGCCTCCTATCGCAATATCAAAATTACGACACCTGAGGACATTGCCATTGCAGAGGCATTTCTGGGTGCAATTGAAACTGATAGATAAACGAACATCCAGTATCGGATATTTGATTCGTTGCGTCGCCTGTGTGAGCAGGCAGAATCGTTTTAGCAGAACAACCATCAGGTGATCGTATGTCCTTTGTCCATTTGCATTCCCATACTGAATATTCACTTCTGGACGGCTCCAACAAGGTCCGCGCCTATGCGGAACGCGCAAAGGAGCTGGGGATGAATGCGGCTGCCATTACTGACCATGGCAACATGTACGGCGTCATCGAGTTCTATCTGGCCTGTCAGGATGTCGGGATTAAACCGATTATCGGCTGCGAGGTCTACGTGGCACCGGGGTCGCGTTTTGAACGCGAGATCGGAGACAATTCGGACCGGTATCATCACCTGATCCTCCTTGCTAAAAACAATCAAGGCTATCGCAATCTTTCCAAAATTGTGAGCCGTTCCTTTACAGAAGGCTACTATTATAAGCCTCGTGTGGATAAGGAACTGCTCCGGGAATTCCATGAAGGAATCATCTGCTCCTCGGCCTGCCTTGCGGGAGAGGTGGCAAGAGCACTGGTGCGGGGAGACAAGGAGGCTGCAAAGAAAGCGGCGCTGGAGTATCAGGACATCTTCGGAAAAGAGAACTTTTATCTGGAGATTCAGGACCATGGCTATCCGGATCAGCAGACTGTCATTGCGGGTGTTCTGGAGATGTCGAGGAGTCTGGACATTCCGATCATTGCAACCAATGACTGCCATTACACCTATGCAGAGGATGCGGAGGCCCACGACGTCCTTTTGTGCATCCAAACCGCCAAAAAGGTCAGCGATGAAAATCGAATGCGCTATCCCGGCGGTCAGTTCTATATTAAGAGCGAGGAGGAGATGCAGCAGCTCTTCCCCTATGCGAGGGAGGCTCTTGAGAATACCCAGAAGATTGCCGATCAGTGCAATGTCACCATTGAATTCGGCAATACGAAGCTGCCCCATTTTGACGTGCCCAAAGGGTATGATTCCTGGACCTATCTGAATAAACTCTGCGATGACGGCTTTGCAGAAAACTATCCAAATGACGACGGAACCGTACGGAAACGGTTGGACTATGAGCTGTCCGTCATCCGCAAGATGGGCTATGTGGATTATTTCCTGATCGTCTGGGATTATATCAACTGGTCCAGAGAGCATGGCATTGCCGTCGGTCCGGGGCGCGGATCGGCAGCAGGATCGGTGGTTTCCTATTGCACAGGAATTACCCAGCTGGACCCCATTCGCTACAGTCTTCTCTTTGAGAGATTCCTGAATCCGGAACGTGTGTCGATGCCCGATATTGACGTGGATTTTGGATTCGAGCGGCGACAGGAGGTCATTGACTACGTCACGCGCAAATACGGCAAAGACCAGGTTGTTCAGATCATTACCTTCGGCACGATGGCGGCTAAGGGTGTTATCCGCGATGTAGGAAGAGCAATGGATCTGCCGTACAGTTTCTGTGACAGTGTGTCCAAGATGGTTCCGAATGAGCTGGGGATCACGCTGGACAAGGCATTGGAGGAGAACCCGGATCTTAAGAAGGCCTATGAAGGTGACGAGAGAGTTCACAGGCTGATCGACATGTCTCGTAAGCTGGAAGGCCTGCCGCGTCACACCTCCGTGCATGCGGCAGGTGTTGTGATCTGCGCGGAGCCTGCAGAGGATCTGATTCCGCTCTCGCAGGCGGCGGACGGATCGATCACCACCCAGTTCACCATGACAAGAGTCGAGCAGCTGGGACTTCTTAAGATGGACTTTCTGGGACTGAGGACCTTAACTGTCATTCAGAATGCCGTGGACCTTGCAAACCATTCCATTGAGGAGGCGGGAGGCCGCTATCCGTCCTATGAACCGGTGCTGGGCAAGATGCCGGTGACGGAGAACCCGGCAGGGACGGCCATCGATATCAACCGGATTGATTACAACGACAGTAAGGTTTTTGCCTATTTGTCGACAGGCAGGACGGATGGCGTGTTCCAGCTGGAGTCGGCGGGAATGCAGAGCTTTATGAAACGGCTGCAGCCGGGGAGCCTGGAGGACGTGATTGCAGGAATTGCCCTGTATCGCCCGGGTCCTATGGACTTTATTCCTAAATACATCGCCGGCAAACAGAACCCTGAGAGCGTCTCCTATGATGCCAAAGAGCTGGAACCGATTCTGGAGCCCACGTACGGTTGCATTGTCTACCAGGAGCAGGTCATGCAGATCGTGCAGGAGCTGGGCGGTTATTCCCTTGGGCGGGCAGATCTCGTGCGCCGCGCCATGAGCAAGAAAAAGGCGCATGTCATGGAAGAGGAGCGTCGTAATTTTGTCTACGGGAACCCGGAGGAGAACGTGCCGGGGTGCGTGGCAAAATGGATTCCGGAGGACGTGGCCGATCACATCTATGATACGATGATTGATTTTGCCAAATATGCGTTCAACAAATCCCATGCGGCCTGCTATGCGATTGTGACCTATCAGACGGCGTGGCTCAAATACTACTACCCAACTGAGTTCATGGCGGCACTTTTGACCTCGGTGATTGATTTTCCGGCCAAGGTGGCTGGATACATTCTGGCCTGCCGGGAGATGCACATCCGGCTCCTGCCGCCGGACATCAATGAAGGAATTGCGGGCTTTTCGGTTTCGGGCGGTGCCATCCGGTATTCGCTGACGGCGATCAAGGGTGTCGGTGAACCGGTCATCCGTGCGGTTGTGAAGGAACGCGAGCAGAACGGCAAATACCGCGACCTGCAGGATTTCATCACGAGGACCATGCCGTATCAGGTGAATAAGAGAGTAGTGGAGAGCCTGATTAAGGCAGGAGCCTTTGATTGTTTTGGCGTGACGAGAAAACAGATGATGACGGTCTATATCCGCATGATGGAGGAACAGGCCGATGCAGCCAAAAACAACATGGCCGGCCAGCTGAGTCTGTTCGATATTGCACCGGAGGAAGCCAGACAGGAATTCCGCATCCAGTATCCGGACGTCGGCGAGTATGATAAACAAATGAAGCTCTCCTTTGAAAAGGAAGTGCTGGGAATCTACGTCAGCGGGCATCCGTTGGAGGATTACGAGGGACTCTGGAAGGCACATACCACAGCTGTGGCTTCGGACTTTATGCTGGATGAGGAGACGGAGTCCAGCAAGGTGTCGGACAACCAGGATGTCACCATTGGCGGCATGATTACAGAGACCAAGATCAAATACACCAAGAACAATCGGGTCATGGCCTTCGTAACTCTGGAGGATCTGACAGGCAGCGTAGAGGTGATCACGTTTCCGAAAACCTACGAGAGCTACAGCGACCTTCTGGGCGAGGACTCCAAAGTATTCATTCAGGGGCGTGTATCGCAGGAGGAGGCCAAGGATTCCAAACTGATTGCAAGAACCGTTGTCCCTTTTGATGCCATGCCGCGGGAGCTGTGGATTCGTTTTGGAACCAAGGAGGAATACCTTCAGGGAGAAAAGGATCTGATGAAGCTCGTGGATGAGAACGGAGGCAGGGATCAGGTGGTGATCTACATTCAGAATCCAAAGGCAATGAAGCGGTTGCCGGCCGGGCAGGGGATCCGGGTCGAGGAGAAGGTCATTGCCGCAATGAAGGAGAGGTTCGGTGCAGAGAATGTAACGGTAAGATGACCCATGTCGTTTTGTTGCATTCGCGGTGTGACGTAGATAAAATGTATATATATTCAGCACAGTCCGATTCCAGAGAGAGCTGCCCGTTTACGGGCAGGGTCTCGAAAGGAATCGGACTGTGGCCAAGCCCCGAAGGGGCTCGGGGTGAGCACATCGAGGTTTTCCGAAGGAAAAGCGAGATGTGATCGCTGAATAAACAAAGGAAGATATCCAGAGAGAGCTGCCCGTTTACGGGCAGGGTCTCGAAAGGAATCGGACTGTGGCCAAGCCCCGAAGGGGCTCGGGGTGAGCACATCGAGGTTTTCCGAAGGAAAAGCGAGATGTGATCGCTGAATAAACAAAGGAAGATATCCAGAGAGAGCTGCCCGTTTACGGGCAGGGTCTCGAAAGGAATCGGACTGTGGCCAAGCCCCGAAGGGGCTCGGGGTGAGCACATCGAGGTTTTCCGAAGGAAAAGCGAGATGTGATCGCTGAATAAACAAAGGAAGATATCCAGAGAGAGCTGCCCGTTTACGGGCAGGGTCTCGAAAGGAATCGGACTGTGGCCAAGCCCCGAAGGGGCTCGGGCCTTGTAAACAGCAATGAAACCGGGAATGGAGTGGATTATGGCAGAAAAGAAGGTTAAGACAATTGGAATCCTGACGAGCGGAGGCGATGCGCCGGGAATGAATGCAGCGATCCGCGCCTGTGTTCGCCGCGCAATCCAGAACGGATTGACAGTAAAAGGCATTGAAAGAGGCTATTCAGGCCTTTTGCAGGAAGAGATCATTGATATGAACAAGCACAGCGTGTCCGATATCATTCAGAAGGGCGGCACCATCCTTGGTACAGCCAGATGTGAGGAGATGCGCACGGAGGAAGGACAGAAGGCGGCTGCAGAGATCTGCCGCAAGCATGGCATCGACGGCCTTGTTGTCATCGGTGGTGACGGCTCCTATCGAGGCGCTCTGGCACTTTCGAGACATGGAATCAATGCCATCGGCCTGCCCGGAACCATTGATCTGGACATTGCCTGCACCGATTACACCATTGGCTTTGACACGGCCATCAATACGGCAATGCAGGCCATCGACAAGGTCCGTGATACGTCATCCTCGCATGAGCGCTGCAGCATCATTGAGGTTATGGGACGTAATGCCGGCTATATTGCACTGTGGTGCGGAATTGCCAACGGCGCAGAGGACATCCTCCTTCCGGAAAAATACGACTACGACGAACAGAAGATCGTAGACAATATCATCAACAATCGTAAACACGGCAAGAAACACCATATCATCATCAATGCGGAAGGCATCGGTCACTCCACCTCGATGGCAAGACGCATCGAGGCAGCCACCGGCATCGAGACCAGAGCAACCATCCTGGGCTACATGCAGCGCGGCGGCTCTCCGACCTGTAAGGATCGCTATTATGCCTCCATCATGGGCGCTTATGCAGCAGATATTGCAGCGAAGGGAGCACATAACCGGATTGTGGCTTATCAGCATGGCGAATTCGTAGATGTAGACATTGAAGAGGCACTGGCTATGACCAAGAAGATCCCAGATTATCAGTTCGAGATCAGCCAGGCATTATCGAGATGAGGATTGCGGGAGCGTAAAGCGAGGAGCAATTTTGGTATCACAGGGTAAAAAGGTTCAAAATGCCGATGTGTGAGTGATAACGGCAGAATGGATTGAGAACGGAATGGATCGAATAACATCCGCATCCAACAGCACAGTAAAAGGACTGGTACTGCTGCGCCAGAAGGTCAGTAGGCGCAGACAGTCCCGGTCCTTTGTCATAGAAGGAGAGCGGCTGGTACTGGATGCTCCAACTGAATATCTGCAGGAAATTTATGTGACAGAAAAGGCACTGGAGCAAAACGGCGCTGTGCTGGAACAGAAGGGCCTTTTGCAGCGCACAACGCTGGTGTCGCAGGATGTGATGGAAAAGGTCTCAGATACGAAGACACCGCAGGGAATCCTCGCAGTTGCCGCCCAGCCGCATTATGAAATGCAGCAGCTGCTGAAAGGTCGGAATCCGTTTCTGCTCCTTCTGGAGGATATTCAGGACCCTGGAAATCTGGGAACCATGTTCCGAACGGCGGAGGCAGCCGGTGTTACCGGCATCATAATGAGCCGAGGAACGGTGGACGTATTCAACCCAAAGGTGGTACGGTCCACGATGAGTTCGATCTTTCGACAGCCCTTCCTTTATACGGAGAACTTTCAGGAGACGCTGCAACAGCTGAAGGAACAGAACGTTCACATTCTGGCGGCCTGCCTGGAGGGCAGCGTTCCTTATTATGAGGCAGATTATGCCACGCCCTGTGCCATTGCCATCGGCAATGAAGGAAACGGACTGTCGCAGGAAACGGTTGCAGCAGCAAATGAGAGAGTTCGGATTCCGATGCAGGGACAGATTGAGTCCCTAAATGCCGCAGTCAGTGCCGGAATTCTGATGTATGAGGCAGCACGGGAACAGCGAAAGACACCGTAGCGGTCCACGCAGGAGGGCTCTTTTGGTACAGTGCTGCCGTTACCACACTTTGCATTACAACAGAGAATAAATGTTGCAGAGACAGCGGCAATACACTCTGCAGATCAGAAAGGAGATCTGACGTGGCGATTCAGACAATTGGTTTTATCGGCCTTGGGAACATGGCAAAGGCCATGATCGGCGGAATCCTGCAGAATGGACTGATTCAGCCGGAGAACATCATTGGTTCTGCACCGACAGAGAGCACGCGCACTCAGGTAAAGGAACAATACGGCATTCGCACCACCTCCTCGAATGTGGAGGCGACGCGAGGAGCAGACCTTGTCGTACTGGCCGTTAAGCCCATCGTACTGCCGATCGTCATCGAAGAGATCCGAGATGTTATAGACGAGAATCAACGGATTCTGTCCGTGGCAGCAGGCAAAACAACGAAATGGCTGACAGATCAATTCGAGCATCCGGTCAAGATCATACGCTGCATGCCCAATACACCGGCGCTGGTGCAGGAAGGATGCTCTGCGATCTGCCGCAGCAGCACGGTTTCCCAGGAGGAGCTGGAGGAGGTCATCCGAATCATGTCCAGCTGCGGCATTGCCGAGGTTGTGAACGAGAATCTGATGGATACCGTGGGTGCTGTCAGCGGAGCAGCTCCTGCCTATGTGTTCATGTTCCTGGAGGCTCTGGCAGATGCCGGCGTAAAAGGCGGGATGCCGCGCCAACAGGCATACCGGTTTGCTGCACAGACCGTCCTTGGCAGTGCGAAACTGATGCTGGAAACCGGTAAGCATCCCGGCGAGCTCAAGGATATGGTATGCTCTCCCGGAGGCACGACCATCGAAGGCCTGGAAGCACTGGAAAAAGGAGCATTCCGTGGGACGATTATGAGTGCCATTGACGCCGCAATTGAAAAATCCAGGAAGATCTAACCGGAAATGGCGTTAAAAGGGCAGGAAACGGTTTTTGAACCCAAAAGCCCCGGATTGCTGCGCGGTATTTGCACACAAGTTGTAGTTGACTCAGAAAATGGCAGTAAGGACTGCCACTAGGAGGGTAAGATGGTACTGTTTATTATTCTCGTAATTTTGGTTGTTATACTGGTGATTCGCAACATTCGCATTGTTCCGCAGGGATATGTGTTCGTCATCGAGCACCTGGGCAAATACAAGACAGCCTGGCCGGCCGGTCTCCATATAAAGATTCCGTTTCTGGAGCGCGTGGCCAAGACCATCAGCCTCAAGGAGCAGGTGCTGGATTTCCCGCCGCAGCCTGTGATTACCAAGGATAACGTCACCATGCAGATCGATTCTGTCGTCTTTATGAAGGTATTCGATCCTGCCTTGTATACCTATGGCGTTGAGAATCCCATCGCCGGTCTGCAGAATCTCTCAGCTACGACGCTACGCAACATCATCGGTGAGATGGAGCTCGATCAGACCCTGACCAGCCGCGAGACGATCAACGGCAAGATGCAGATGATTCTGGATGATGCGACCGATCAGTGGGGCATCAAGGTAACCCGTGTGGAGATCAAGAACATCCAGCCTCCCAAAGAAATCGAAGAAGTCATGACCAAACAGATGCGTGCTGAGCGTGAACGCCGTCAGACGGTTCTGGAGGCACAGGCCCATCAGGAGGCCGTTGTTTCCCGCGCAGAGGGTGATAAAAAAGCCAAGATCCTCGCGGCAGAGGCAGAGCGTGACGCTCAGATTGCTCTGGCAGAAGGTAAGGCAAGGTCCCTTGCTATGGTATATGAGGCGGAGGCAAAGGGCCTGGAGGCATTGAAGGATGCCAATGTATCTAATTCCGTTCTGCAATTGAAGGGAATTGAGGCACTGAAGGATATCGCTGACGGCCGTGCAACGAAGATCTTCGTGCCGTCTGACATTACGAACATTGTCAGCGCTCTCGGCGTTGCAGGGGAGGCACTGGGAATTGGAGACGCTACGGCAATCGACAGGTCTCCCCGTCCGGTAAAGGCGGTGGAGATTGATCCTTGCCTGAACGAGGAGTCCAGTGAGGAAACGAAAGAGGCTGCAGCTACAACACAGGCCTTTCATGAAGAACTGACACAGCTTGGTGATTGACAGGAGGCACATAGACATGAACGAGAATTTTAAGGGAAGAGACTTTCTGAAGCTCCTGGATTATTCCAGTCCGGAGATTGCACAGCTGGTGGATATGGCCGCTTATTTTAAGGACAAAAAGAAAAAGGGCGAGCCGGTGGATCAGCTCCGCGGCAGGAATGTTGCACTGATTTTTGAGAAGACCAGTACCAGAACTCGCTGTGCCTTCGAGGTTGCTGCGCACGACCTTGGTATGGGAACGACCTATCTGGATCCTACGGGCTCTCAGATCGGCAAAAAGGAATCCATTGCGGATACAGCAAGAGTGCTGGCCGGCATGTTCGATGGCATTGAGTACCGCGGCTATGGACAGGAGATTGTCGAAGAGCTGGCCAAATATTCGAAAGTCCCGGTATGGAACGGCCTCACCAATGAGTTTCACCCCACCCAGATGCTGGCAGACCTTCTGACGATTCGGGAGTGCTTTGGCAGGGTGCAGGGAATTCACCTGAGTTATTTTGGAGATGCAAGATATAACACCGGCAATTCTTTGATGGTACTGGGCGCAAAGGTTGGCATGCACGTGACTCTTTGCTCCAATAAGAAATATTTTCCGGATGCGGAACTGGTAGAAACCTGCCGGAAGCTGGCTAAGATGAGCGGCGGCAGCGTGACGCTGACCGAGGATCCTAAGGAGGCGGCAAAGGGAGCCGATGTATTCTATACGGATGTCTGGGTTTCCATGGGCGAGCCGGATGAAATCTGGGAGGAGAGAATCAAGGATCTCACGCCGTATCGCATTACCTCCGAGCTGATGTCCCTTGGCAGCAAGGACTGCGTATTCATGCACTGCCTGCCAGCCTTCCATGATCTCAAGACCGGAATCGGGGAGAAGATTCATGACAAATTCGGTCTGGATGAGATGGAAGTGACGGATGAGGTATTCGAGTCCGAAAGATCGGTTGTATTCCAGGAGGCAGAGAACCGTATGCATACGATCAAGGCGGTGATGGCTGCAACACTGGGATACGAGATGTAATGTGTTGTTTGGGTCAGAGGAATGTGAATGAAGGATCGTATTTTGCAGGAGCTGTCGGAGGCAGAAGGATTTCTGTCCGGACAGGAGCTGAGTGAGATTCTGGGGGTCTCCCGGACGGCAGTCTGGAAGGCAATTGGCAAATTAAAAGAGGAAGGCTATGAGATTGAGGCGGTAACCAACAGAGGCTACCGCCTCATCGGTGGTCAGAATGCAGATATTCTGAATGAGACGGAAATTACGAAGCATCTGACAACGAGATGGGCAGGACATCCGGTTATCTATGAAGGTAAGACGGGCTCGACCAATGACGACATCATGCGGATGTCGGACGAAGGTGCGGCCGAAGGAACCCTGGCGGTTGCCAGTCTGCAGACCGCAGGGAAAGGACGCCGTGGGAGAATCTGGCAGTCTCCGGATCAGGGAAATGTCTACATGAGCATTCTCTTAAGACCTGCGATTCCGGTGGCAGAGGCACCGATGATGACACTGATTATGGCACTTGCCACCTATGAAATGCTGCAGGATCTGTCATTTCCGGAGAATCTGCGATTTGGCATCAAGTGGCCAAATGACCTTGTGGTTTCGGTGGACGGCGGCCCGTATAAAAAGTTCGTCGGGATTCTCACCGAGATGCGGCTGGAGGACACCGAGATCCGGGATGTCACGATTGGAATCGGCATCAACATCAACCAGGACTGCGTGGATCCTGCGCTGGAGGAGACGGCGACGACACTGAGCCTGGCAGCGGGCCATCCGGTGAACCGCGCTGCGGTTGCTGCCGGCTGCTGGAATCATTTCGAACCGGATTATGAGGAGTATCTGGCAGCAGGTTCGCTGGAGCCGCTGGTGGAGCGGTACAGTAAGGCGCTCGTAAACCTTGGCCGGGAGGTTCGTGTTCTGGATCCAAAGGGGGAATTCACGGGGGTTGCCAAGGCTGTGACGGCAGGCGGCGAACTGATCGTTGCACCCTCGGATGGATCAGAGGATCGGAGAATCGGAACGGGCGAGATCTCTGTTCGCGGCGTGATGGGGTATGTATAAAGCGCCCCCAGCAGAACATCGGTGCAGAACCTGCAATCGTCTGCAATTGCAGCACCGGAACCGCAGGTGTTGAATCGACACACGGATTTAAAGAACGTGGAACGCGGCGGTCGTTTTTGGATGAGGATCGTGTCGACCGAGCTATGAAAACCACGGCCCCCAAATAAAGGATAGAACATGGGAAACGAAAAGGATTATCGCATTGTGCTGTGCGGCGCAAATGCATATGACAAAAAATATTATTTTAATGAGAACTTTAAAAAGCTCCCCGAGAACGTGCAGGAGGAGCTGCGGATCATCTGTGTGCTGTTCACCGAAGAAGTGGGCGGAATCTTTACGATTGGTTTTACTCCAACCGGAGAGGCCGTGATGGATACGCAGGCGGAAGAGGGAGACCTTCTCTATGATGAGATTGGGAGCGCGCTCCTTATTAAGAAGATTCAGAGCACCAAAAAGGAGCTGTTCGAGTCCCTGGAGATCTATTATCGGGTAACCTTCCTGCATGAGAATCCGGCAGACCTTCTGGAAGACTATGAGGAGACCGAAGAGTAAGTGTGCTGCAGGGAGGGGGCGTGTCATGCATCCGGTGCAGGCTGCGGCAGCTTTGGGAACGGCGAGCAGGTTAATATGACCAGTTATTTAAAAATCGCTGTACCAGGTGCTCGAACATAGCTGTGGAGGCATGCGGCGTCAAAGGGATAACAACAGGAGAATTGTTATGGAATGGAAGATCCGGGATGTGGTAATACCGAATCAGACCGTATTGGGACCGATGGCAGGTGTAACGGATCTGCCGTTTCGGCTCCTGTGCAAGGAGCAGGGCGTTGGTCTGACGGTGATGGAGATGATCAGCGCAAAGGCCATCACCTTTCACAATTACAAAACAGCAGAGCTGATGAAGACGGACCCGAAGGAGGCTCCGGTTTCGCTGCAGCTGTTCGGTCATGAACCGGACGTGATGGCCGCAGCCGTAGATATGATCGAGGAGCAGCCCTTTGACATTCTGGATATCAATATGGGATGTCCGGTTCCTAAAATCGTCAACAATCAGGAAGGGTCAGCCCTGATGAAGGATCCTGCCTTGATTGAAGAAATTGTGGCAGCCTGTGTATCACACACAAAGCGGCCGGTTACTGTAAAGATGCGAACCGGCTATGATTATGCACATCAGAATGTAGTGGACTGTGCCAGGGCAGCAGAGGCCGGCGGCGCATCCATGATCGCTGTGCATGGACGCACCCGCCCTCAGATGTATTCCGGTGAGGCAGACTGGACGAAGATTGCCGAAGTAGTGCAGGCGGTGTCGATTCCTGTAGTTGGAAACGGCGATGTGGTTGACGGACCTTCTGCGAAGCGCATGCTGGACGAAACGGGCTGCGCAGCTGTCATGATCGGCCGAGCGTCGGAAGGAAATCCGTGGATTTTCCGTGAGGTGAATCACTATCTGGAAACCGGAGAGCGGATGGAACGGCCGGGGAATCGTGAGGTGATCCAGATGCTCCTGCGGCATGCGGATCTCATGAAGGAGATCAAGGGCGAGCGCATCGGCATTCAGGAGATGCGGCATCATGCGGCCTGGTATTTGCAGGGATTTCCCGGGGCGGCAAAGCTGCGCGTGAAGATCAACACCATGAGCTCCTTTGAGGAACTTGAGGAAATGCTGCAGAAAGAATTCCCGCATGCAAGACGCGGATGAATCGCTGCCGTTACGCTTTGGACGTAGTCACCGCAAATCCGGCGAAGGGAATGCTTTCATCGGTACCTCCTTAATAAGGAAGGATGAGGAACGGCTATCGCAGTAGCGGTTTGACAGTACAGGGGAATCTGAGTATAATGTCAGCCGTCGCCGTCTGCAACAGACGGAAAATCGAGATTCAGGTACGAAACAGGTGCCGTTTTTTCACGGTTTTACAGGGGACTGTGGCGACATGGTTTCCAAGGGAGAAAGGTCGGAAAATAAAAATGGAAGAAAAGAAAAATATCTTAACATACGCAGGTCTGAAGAAATACGAAGACGAGCTTCACAATCTGAAGGTGGTTCGTCGCAAAGATGTTGCTCAGAAGATCAAAGAGGCCATGGAACAGGGCGACCTTTCCGAGAACGCCGAGTATGATGCTGCCAAGGATGAGCAGCGTGACATCGAGGCCAGAATCGAGGAGCTCGAGAAGATCCTTAAAAACGTTGAGGTCGTAACCGATGAGGACGTGGTTCTGGATCGCATCAGCGTCGGCTGCAAGGTTACCCTTCATGATGAGGAATTTGACGAGGATATCACCTACAGCATCGTAGGTTCCACCGAGGCCAACAGCCTGGAGAACAAGATCTCCAACGAGTCTCCGGTCGGCAAGGCCCTGATGGGTGCAAAGGTCGGCGACGTGGTCAAGGCAGAGTCCATGGCAGGAACGATGGCATTTAAGGTGCTCAGCATCGAGCGTGCGGAGTAGGATACTCGCGTGTGCCCGATGGCACACGCTCCTATCTTCGAGTGAAACGCAGACGTTTCACTCGGCTCGTCGGAGAAACCGCATGCGCGGCTTTCTCCTCGGGGACTCGCAGGTGCCCGATGGCACACGCTCCTATCTTCGAGTGAAACGCAGACGTTTCACTCGGCTCGTCGGAGAAACCGCATGCGCGGCTTTCTCCTCGGGGACTCGCAGGTGCCCGATGGCACACGCTCCTATCTTCGAGTGAAACGCAGGAGCCCGATGGCACTTAAAAATGGCTGATGCACTGGCCCAACATGCAGATATAGAATGGGAAATTAAGATGGCAGAGAATAACAAGAATCAGAACGGGCAGAATGCCCCGCAGCAGGATCTCAATCAGCTCAAGAAGGTCAGAAGAGACAAGCTCTCTGAACTGCAGGCAGCTGACAAGGATCCTTTTGTCATTACCAAATACGACCAGACCTACCACACCCAGCAGATCCTGGATCATTTTGATGAGCTGGCCGGTGAACTGGATGAAGAAGGCAATTATACGAAGGAGCCGACGGAGGTTTCCATCGCAGGTCGCATGCTGTTCAAGCGCGTCATGGGCAAAGCTTCCTTTGCCAACCTTCAGGACCGCGACGGCAGAATCCAGATCTACGTTTCTCGCAATGATCTGGGCGATGAGGCCTATGCGGATTTCAAGCACATGGACATCGGCGATATCATCGGTGTGAAGGGTTTCCCTTTCCGCACCAAGACCGGTGAGATCTCCGTTCATGCGAAGGAGCTCGTGATGCTCTCCAAGTCTCTGGAGCCCCTTCCGGAAAAATATCACGGCCTGCAGGACACGGACACCAGATATCGTCAGCGTTATGTTGACCTGATCGTCAACGAAGAGGTGCGTGAGACCTTCAAAAAGCGCAGCGCGATCATCAGTGAGATCCGCCGCTTCCTGGCAGAGAGAGACTTCATGGAGGTAGAGACCCCCATGTTGGTATCCAATGCCGGCGGCGCAGCAGCAAGACCGTTCGAGACGCATTACAATGCGCTGGACGAGGATGTAAAGCTCCGCATTTCTCTGGAGTTGTACCTGAAGAGACTGATTGTCGGCGGGCTGGAGAGAGTGTATGAGATCGGTCGTGTTTTCCGTAACGAGGGCGTAGACACCCGTCACAATCCGGAATTCACACTGATGGAGCTGTATCAGGCGTATACCGATTACAACGGCATGATGGAGCTAACCGAGTCCATGTTCCGTGATCTGGCCGAGAAGGTGTGCGGCACCACGACCATCACCTATGGGGATAAGGAGATCGATCTGGGCAAGCCTTTCCGCAGACTCACCATGGTTGAGGCGATCAAGGAAGAGACCGGCATCGACTTTGATCAGATTGCAACCGAGGAAGAGGCTAAAAAGCTCGCTGACGAGCGTCACATCGAGTACGAGGATCGTCACAAGAAGGGCGATATCGTGAACCTGTTCTTTGAGGAATACTGCGAAGACAAGATGATCCAGCCGACGTTCATTATGGATCACCCGATTGAGATCAGCCCGCTGACCAAGAAGAAGCCCTCCGATCCGTCCAAGGTAGAGCGCTTCGAGCTGTACATCAACGGCTGGGAAATGTGTAACGCCTACTCCGAGCTGAACGACCCCATCGACCAGAGAGAGCGTTTTGCCGCACAGGATGCACTGGCGGACGCCGGCGATGAAGAAGCTAACCACACCGACGAGGATTTCCTGCATGCCATGGAAATCGGCATGCCGCCCACCGGTGGTATCGGCTATGGCATCGATCGTCTCGTGATGCTGCTGACCAACTCCGCAGCAATCCGCGATGTACTGCTGTTCCCTACGATGAAGACATTGGATAAGTAAAACACTCAGAAACCCAGTGTTTTAGCGGTTTTTGGGGCATGAAACAACAGAAAAACCTACACCAATACACCAATTTTACACCAATTGATGTAGGAAATCGTGCAGA
>CAVCWT010000024.1:0-45803 GCA_963605745.1 Lachnospiraceae bacterium | reverse complement strand
ACGAACGCCGCCCTGCGAATCACCTTCCGCAGCGTCTCTCCCTCCAGAAAGCCAACCTCTTTCACATTCGCCGTCTTATCAATTGCCGCCTTCAACTCACCCTTTCCGGCAAAAACAAACGTGATCTCCGGCAAAGCCTTTGCTGCCTTCAGAAGTGTCTCCATACCCTTTTCCTTCGAATATCTTCCAAAATACAGGACATAGCGTTTCGGCAGATCTATACCTTCTACCATGAAATCGGACGCATTCTCTCCTGCATCCGCAGCCTCTTCCTGCTCCAGATCCACGAAGTTATGCAGTGTCACCGTCCGCCCTTTCAGCTGCGGATTGTGCGACAACACCCCGTTTAGGAAATCCGAAGGGCAGACCACCTTGTCCACCAGCGCATAGGTCTTCTTGATCTGGTAGAGCCTTGCCTCCATTGTCCCCAGAAGGGAACGAAACATTGAATTATGGATGCACTTATTCCGCGTACAGTTCCCCACTGCGCCGTCAATACACCTCGTGCAGACCTCTCCTGTTGACGGAATCCGCAGCAGATGGTTGGGACAGACCCACTGCGCATCATGCGCCGTGAAGACAATCCGGATCTTTGGATCGAACTCCTTGATCCCGTCAATGATGGACGGCGTCAGCTGGAAATTAATGTTATTGAGGTGCACAACATCCGCATGAAAGGATGCGAGCACCTTTTTGATATCCTCTTTTGCCGTTTTGGAATACAGAATCTGAAATGGATAGGACAGTTTAGAAAGCTTTGATCCCCCATGAAAATCCATGGATGCCGTATAGACCCCAGCCTCGTTCCCGACAATGCGGCCCTCATGCTCCATGCCAAAATACTGCACCTCATGCCCCGTAGCCTGGAGCTGCGCCCCCACCTTGAAAAGATATGTCTCAGATCCTCCATTGGGATAAAGGAATTTATTCACCATCAGAATTCGCATTCCGTAACCTCTTCTTTAAACCAGCTTCAGCACCATATCATAGATCCCCTGCAGCACCTTTTTGATGCCGCTCCACACCAGCAGGATCTTTCTCTCAAACCAATCAAAATGTCGGAATACCGGCCTTTCTACCGCATAGATCCGAATCAGATCCAGCAGAGAGCAAACAACGAACACCCCGCACACGATCACAGCGGACCGCAGCATGAGAAACGGCAGCAGGAGCTCATAGGAGGCATCCACATGGAGCAAATCCCGCCACATGAACGTACGCTGTGCCTCACTGTTCGCATGGATCAAGAGAACGCCGAAGGTTGTCTTTGCCACCAGATTGATTCCCTTCGAGTACGGAATCTGCAGATTCTTGAACGTGCAGAAAAGGAAAACGCTCACCAGAACCGCGCCGAGCTTGTTCGCATCTGCGACAAAATACGTGAGGGCCCCGCTGTATCCAAATCGCAATGCAATACCTGCCAGAATAAAGATACTCGCATAATCCACCAGCCAGGAGATCAGCAATAACCTTGCTGACTGCCGAAGGCTGCCGGACCACGCCGGCGGATACAGGTGCAGATATCCTCCCATCAGATATACTGCGCAGAACCAGAACACCTCTCCGAAAATAGCGCCGTTTCCAAAGAACGTAGACAGCCCTGTGAATACGAACAAAAGGAGCAGCACCAGCCGCCGATACTCTCCTCGATTTGCCGAACGGATCCAGCAATTCAGAAACGGAATGAACAGATAAAAGATCAAAAAAGACGAGCTAAAGTTCCCGCTGCCGTTTGCATATATAAACGGAGAGAACAAGAGTTTAAAAATACGCTCGCCGCTAAACGTTTCATAGCCCGCCGCCAGCATGATCACATAGATTCCCCACCGATAAAATGCCCATTCAAATGCAATCTGACAATACCGTCGAATCGTCAGATTCGATCGGCACATAAAATATCCGCTGATCAGGATGAAAACGTTAATTCCCGTCTTGCCCCACATTCCCCAGAGCGTCAGGAACAACACCCTCGACGGATGCTCTGCCAGCGCAAGGTGATCCATGATCCCGGTATTTACCACATAATGATGTGCAATAATGAGCAGCATCCCGACAATGCGTAAGAGTTCCAGATTACTCTGCCTCTTTGCAGGAGCGTATCCTGATGCAGCCGCAGAATTTGCTGACCTTACTCTATTCTCTTCCATCTTAGGCATCTTTCTCCTTGCTGTGCAACCTGAAAGTGCGGTTGCCATTTTCGCTTTTTATTCGATGATACTTTCCTTACCCCAGAGAGCTACATCGAGGTTTTTCGTATTCCGTCCCGTACAGCCTCAGCAATCACCACCATGTCCTCATCTGAATAGCGCTGATCGATGGGCAGCGGCAATAGGTCTGCGGCAAACCGATATTCGATAGAGTCCGGCTCGCAATTTTCCAGCACATACGGCCACAGGGTCGGGACATAAATCTTTTTAGCCTGCAGATATTTCCGAACCTTTGCGCCGCCCTCGATCCACAAAGGATACATAAAGGGGCCATCCGGCCGAACCGGCTGCAGGCGGTTGATCGTTCCCAGCTGATAAATGCGGTCCAGATAAATCCAATTGACCTTCCTTTGCAGCTCAACTGCCGAATAGTTGATTCCATGCAGCAGATTTTCTGTCACAAAGGACATTCCCATGACCGGTTCCTTGCGGAGTCTTTCCTCATTCTCACGAAAATCCGCATAGAATTCATTCGCCGTCCGTTCGAATCGTCCTGCCAGAAAGCGCATATGATCGTAGGACTGCGTTCGTTCCGAAGGCACCAGCGAGTCCGCCGGCAATTCTGCTGAAAGCTCTGCCGCTAAATGAAGAAACGCCCCATCCGGCACGCCGAAATATTTGCGGCACGTATAGATGGTATCTACGTCATCCAACGGATCTTGAAAATAACTCTGCGCATTATCGATGATGATATTCCCGTACTGCGCCTTCCAGCGGCTAATCTTCTCATTGCTGTGCTGTCCGTAATAATTGACAATGTAGAGCCACTCGCCTTCTTTAAGCTCCTTCTCGATTACCGGTTCCAATCGCTCATTGATCCTGTATTCGCTGTACGGAATCTCATATCTGGCGCAAACCTCAGAAATGGAGCTGCACAGAAACCTCGGAATGTACAGTTTTCGAATCGGTCTGGAGCTGTTCTTGCGGAGCAGATACAGCCATACCAGAGCGTTCTTTCCGCAGTTAAGCGCGATTTCCCCTTTATGGAGCATGACGCCCCATAAAACCTCCATACTCAAATATCCGCCGATTTCTCCGATTTCATTCATTTGCTGCAATTCCTCGTCCCAGTGAATTTGATAATCACCTGAGTTTTGTGTATGCATGGTGAAATCCAACTCAATTCCAAATGATTCTATGACTGCAGCACGATCTGCAGCCATGACTTGTTATCTGCAATCAGCTGTTCCATCTCTTCCCGGGTCTTCGTCTGCAGGAAAAGATTCCCCAGCGATTTATTGGCTCCGGTAAGAGGTTCTACCAAGTCGCCCGGCTGAACATTCAGGCTCAGGTATTTTACATTCTGTTGCCTCACGGCATCATCAATCCGCACTTCCTTTAATATGCCGTACTGCCCTGGCCTTGCGTGGATGACCATACCGCACCAGCATCCCTCCAGCGGATGTGCCTCAGATTCTGCCAGCGGCATCCCTACTGCCTTGCGGATCTCGTTTTCAACCAAGTGCGTGTCATAGGCCATATCCTGCAGCTCTGCAATCCTGTTGCCGCCGCCGCGCGGAGAGACCTCCATGAGATAAGGCTTCCCATCTGTTCCAACAACCGCCTCAATATTATAGATTCCTGTTCTCATATGGAGTAGATCCATGAGCCTTTGGGTCTCCTGATCCAGATATTCCTGGTATTCCTTTTGAATCGTAGAAGGCCACACCTCGCAGATGGGAGTATAGGGATTGACCGCCTCCGGATCAAAGATATGATCCGCGTAACATTTAAATGTCAGCTGCCCATCCACAGTAAACGGATCTGCCGACGAATGACAGCTGCCAAAGCTAATAAAATCCTCAATGATGTAGGATCCGTTGTGCGAACCTTCCAGTGCTGTCTCAATCGCCTGCAGCAGCTCCTCCGGTTTCTCAACCTTAGTTACTCCCTTACTGCCGGCAGAATCCGTCGGCTTTACCATAACAGGCCAGGTAAAATCCTCCACCTCCTGTAGTGGGTCATCATCCTTTGTATAGCGTTTTGCATGCGGCGTATTGAATCCATTCTCCGCAAGGAACTGCCGGAACAATCCCTTGTCCTGGAGAATCTTTACCGACTCATAGCTCCCCTGAAAGGGGAGACCTAGCTGCTCTGCCACATATGCTGCCGTCACAACACCCGGATCGCAGGCAAAGGACACGATCCCATCGATCTGCCTCTCCCGAGCCGCCGCCAGCGTAGCCTCCTGATCGATGATACTGACGTTCACATACTCATCGGCGTACGGATGTGCTGCATTGTCCGGCAAATAATCACAGGTGATGACATAGAGTCCCAGCTCGTGCGCCTTTTGAATCACCGGAATGATATAATGGGATCCCCCGAGGATCATTAACTTCTTCATTCTGTGCAGCCCTTCCTTGCGACATCTTTCTCCCTAAAATGCTCGTTTGATGTCGATGTTCATTCGCTTTTATTCGTCTTAATCATTTGTAACTGTTTAGCACCCATCTCGATTCCATCAACAGTGATCCATCTGAAGGATTCTATCGGCAGCCTTCTGCAGCCACCCACTAATCCTTTGAGCAATCGGAACCACGACTGCCGCAAGGCCGAGCGAAATAACGATGTCCCCGGCCACCATCGGAATGTAATAGCGAAACCGTCCCGGCACGCTCGTTACCGCCGCATTCAATAGCGGATAGATCAGGTGATCCGGAATCCAGGACAACAGATAGGCCGCCAGTGTCAGAGAGCTCAGCCATTTCACAACAGCCTTCGTGCGCTCTGACATCCTCGTATCATCCAGAGAATGCAGGAACCGGAACAACAGCACCGACATCACAACAATCGGAAAGCCATACCAATCGCACCAGTCTCCCCACACGAATTCGCCGCCGCGACTCATGACCGCACAGAACAAACCTGTTGCAATCCCTGCCACCAGATATTTCAAGAACAGACAAAATGAATACCTGTGTGACTGCCAGTTCGCAGATTCCTGCGGTACAGCATGACGAATACTGCAATCATGGTGAATGCTGCGATCACCGTCATATTCCCGCAGGTAGGCGCCTATATAGTAATACATTACAGGATACAGGTTCTGCCACCAGTCCGGCAGTAGCTGGTACCCAAAGGCATTCAACAGCCCTGGAAGAGATGTCAACAGAATCAATACTGCAAGGAGGAACCTTCGCCCTCCCTTTGACGAAACCGCTCTCCATAAAAGGTTCAGGAATGGGATCAGGAGTGCCAGCCCCAGATACATCTCCACGTACCAGGAATAATCCGGGTAACTCAAAAGATAGGAAACGCTCCCCCGAATTCCCATATAGTCCTGCAGATAAATGCCGCGGAAAATCAGATTGAGCACCGCCGTGAGGATATAGACCACCCACACGCCGATTAGCTTGCGGTAAAACTGCCACAAGGAGGTTCTTGAAAGTACAATCTCCTTCCTGCTCTCCAGGTATCCTGTCAGCAGGAGGAACAAAGGAACGCAGACCATGCACATCGTCCGTATAATCGTCATGAGATACATCCAGAGTCCCACAACCTGCTCGTTGTAATACTCTGTATTCAGGAAAAAGTGCACCCCCAGAACCGCCGCAAAGGCCACGATACGGATAATATCCACATTGTTTTCCCGCTCTGTCGTTTTTTTATTTGGTATATTCTCTCTATTTCCCATCCGTTCCGTTATATCCTATACGGCTCATTTTGCTTAATAAGAACCTTCCCCCATTATACCTACTCGAATTATTCTCATCTATTTTTCTACCCCCAACAGCATCTCAATCATCGGTGGCAGGATTATGCTTATCATCAGCATATTCTCGCTGCATATGATATGCAACTCACACTTCATCCAGCCCTCTTCGTTCTACCCGATTCGCCAACAGCACCATTCCCGCCAATACTGACACGCTCAGATTGCGATACGTAAACCAATAGCAGGAAATGGAATGCGACTGCAGCACCGAAAACCACACCAGCGGATAGCAAGCCAACAAAAGCAGCGCAGGCTCACACACTTTTACATGTTGTACGAGCCTGATTTTCTTTCGGATCAAACAAATCACAACAACAATCACGAGCACAATCAGTAAGATCAGAAACGGCCACTTTACAATTACTCTCAAGTTTTTATAAATGCTGCCGATTGGAGATACCACTGTTCCAAAAATGACTTCCTGCCCCGTAGACTGCACCATTGCCTCATCCATGGCATCTGCAATGTAATTGCGTCCTGTAAGGATCGTTGCCATGACCCACTTTCCCAGCCACATTCCACCGTACCCAAATGCCCAGATCACAGAGTTCCTGACACAAAATCCTACGGGCTGACTCCATTTATTTCCTGTGTTGTATTTTCTCTCCTGTATCAGAATAACCAGAATCATCGGAACTGCCATTCCAACCATCGGATATGTCAGAAAATCAATGAAATTCGTGATGATCCCAATGCACAGGAAAAATAGCCCATATCTTCCTTTCTCCATCAGCCACCTATGCCGCTTCATCACGATAATGGACGCTGTCAGCATGACATAGAATGTCGTTGAGAACTGAAAGGACATGATCACACTGACCGGATTAATGACAAGCCAGGCAATCATTGCTGCTGCCGCAGCCTTCCGTCCCAGCTTCTCCCGGATTAAGGAGAATAGATAGAAGGACAGCCCTAAACACAGGATCATGTTGATGATTCGCAAGTCAGAAACCTCGAAAATCATCAGAAGAGGTTTCAGGAACAGCAAATATCCATGCCAGTACCGTCCATAAGTCCCAACGCTGGTTATTCCCTCAACATCATGTGACTGCTGTGTTGCTGATTTTTCCGGATTCACTCCTTCATAGTACAGGTAGGGATTATTCATGGCATTCTGCACAGGATCATCGTTCCCGGGATATAATGCCTCCATTAACATATATCCATCCGTCACATTGTCCAGCTGTGTCATTTTATATCCCGCAGCCCACTGCGGATAGCTGCCCTCAAAATCATAGACTGAAATGGAACGATACACATTCATTTTCATCGAATCGATTGGAAGGCAATACAACAGAATCATAATTCCTGTAGCTGTCAGCACAGACAGAATCAATGCCATCAAATACAAAAGGCCTGATTTACCCACTCTTTCGATAAATTTCCTTGTATTCTTAACATCCATTTTCATCAGTTACGTCACCTTCTCACTATACCTGCATCAATAAATATTTCAAAAATATATGGCCACGCTATTGTGCCATATCCATTCCACAGAAGTTCGTCCACTCACAGGGTTTCTCTAATCTTTGCCGACGTAGTATGATTTTCCCATAACTCCCTTGCCAACAAGAAAGCCAACAAAAACACTGCTATACCGCTTACAACATAAGACACTTTCTGCAGCATCGTCTTGCGATAGGTCACCATGATATGTCCAATACCATCACGCCCCTTCGGAATGTAGACTCTCACATACGCATATCGGTCTGATTTCCCAACCTGAAGCTCTTCTGTGATTTCTTCATTCTCATCCAGCAGATACGCCGCATACCCTTTGTAATAGAGGTAGGGAACATCGTAATACTCCCAGGTCATCGGAACGTACACCTCATAGTACTTTCCATAATCATGCTTTACGCCATCTGCACCGCCGCCCTCCGGATCATAGGATTTCTCCGGCTCTGTCAGACCAGATCGATAGGCCCCATCCGGAAGCCACTCTTCACCTGAACCAAGCCCAGCAATTTGTTCCGTTAAAAGGCCAGTTCCCAATGCCTGGTCACTGCCATACTGAGGGAGCTTTTCTTTTAAATTCCCAAATGCCAGAACAAACACTGCAAGCAGTGCCAACACCGCACAGCCCTTCTCAATGACGTGATTGGAACTGTCATTGTCATTACTAGCATCAAATGACCATACCTGACAAATTTCACCGCATAGTACCAGCACCATGCCGGCAATTACCGGTGTCAGTAATCTGCTGGGAAATTGAATGAATTCACAAAAGGATCCAAAACGTGTCCAGAATGCCTCGCAAAATGTCAGCAGCAAAAAAGTCAGGCTGGTTACCTCGCATGTCAACAGCATTCTTCCATCACTGGAATTACCTTGACAAGCTCCTTTAAGGCAGGTTGCCTTTTTCCGCTGTAATGCGGTCCAAATGCTCGCAGCAACACCCACAACCACTACAGCTAACATTCCAACGCCTAATACAGCAGGCATTTCCGATACAGGTATGGTGTTTTCCGAAATTGGATAGATCAGTGCTGTCTGAAAACGGAATTTCTGTACACTGATCTGCTCTAATGCCGGCAGCCAGAATGCTGTCGTGAGAATAGCGCCGCCCAATGCTGTAATAAACAGTCTGCGCAGAATTTGACAGTGATTTGCAATCAAACGATCTGCGCTCAGCAATGCAATCAGCAGCAAGAAGATTAACGTCAGAATGGATGTACTCAGGTGTGTCAGCACAACACACGCCGTACCAATCAGCAGCTGAAGATAGTTTTTTCTCTCTCCTTTCCGGTACAGAATATGCAGCAACTCCGCTACACAAATCGGAATGAAAGCCATTGCGCAATAAGCTCCTAAGGACTGCGATCCATACAGATATCCTGTCAGCTGATTACTCATGACGTAAATGGATGCACCATAGACCGACAGCGTGTGATTCCTGCCCTCCAGCAGGAAATTGATGCTCCAACGCACGCTCATCCATGCCACAGCCAACATCAACAGGGCAAAAATTTTATAACTGGTTTGCAATGACAGTCCGGCAAACATCAATAATGCAGGAACATACAGAAAAAGATCCTGATAAAAGAACCCGCTCCCATACCCATAAGTATAGGCCGATGCGAAATGCACCTTCACAGGAAACACGCCTTCCTTCAATGCAAGATAAATTGACTCAATCCTTGCCAGATGGAACAGCGCATCAGTTGATGTGTTCAATCCCTTCTGCATCATCGGAGTAGCCACAAGCCCCAGCGAAATAACTGCTAACAACAATATAAGCCCGCCGGATACGATTTTCCTTAGTTTATCACGTTTCTGCATACCGAATCCTTTTTCACTTCACATAGACACTCTTCTATTCCAAACATCACTTGCTGCCAAACAAATCTCACCGAATCAGACGGTCTCTGCCTCATTCATAAATGTTTTAATAAAAAGAGCCAGACAAAACAACACCAATTGTGCCTTCTTTTTCCGCTTCTGCGCTGCCAAATCATCAATGTAACTGTTCATCATTCATCTCCATTTTCGAGCAGATACTGCATCATCTCTGCATTAAAGATCCCGTACGTCTGTCCCGTTTGAACAAACCATCCTTTTATGCGAAAATCACCAGAAGAACTGATTTCGGCGCTTTCAATTTGATACTGAATTTCTGCATTATCTCCAATCACAAACTCGCTGATTGACCTGGTTATAGCCATCTCATTTTCTAAGTGATAGAGTATAAATAATATGGCCATAAACATCATGGCCACTGTTGTCGTAATCAGAATGATCCAATTATTTCTTTTTTCAGGAGTTTTCCATGAACAGGATATCTTCGATACGTGTTCTCCTTTTTGATCTTCTTTTGACAGCTGTCTACCTGCTCTCTGGCCTTTTTACGTCCAATGCAGACAATATGCAGGCTCTTTCTCGTTCTGCTCTGATACATGCCGTATTTCTTTTTATCTGCATCTATTTTGCTGCCTGGATTCTACTCCGCAGCCGTGAATGGGCAAGCTTCATGCAAAATTTCACCTGGTGGAAAACTTTCTTCGATGATTCAGCCAGGTCATCTATGCCCGATCGAACAAAGGTCTGGCTCGCGCACTTTGTTATTCTAACACTGATATGGGGAATCTGCCTCCTCACCTATTTCCCTGGCGTTGGCATGAACGACGGACTTAATGTCCTGGCAGGGCGCCTTTCCAGTGCCAACCAGTTCCCCATCTGGTATTGCATCTATGTCGTCATCCTCGGCAAGATCGGAAACCTCCTGGGTTCTCTTCAGTATGCTGTCATTCTCTACTCTATCCTGCAGATTCTGTTCACAGCAGCCATCTCTGCTGGCACCCTGACCTTTCTGTGGATGCAATCCTGCTCAAGAGTATTCCGCTTCCTGATTATGATCTACTATATGCTCCAGCCGGTTCTGGCTATCTACTCTGTATCCATGCTGAAGGATACTGTATTCTCCTCCTTGCTGGTTCTGTACGGTATTCTGATGTATATGCTTTTACACGACAACAGTAAATCGTCAAACACAGCATCGACAGTTTTAACACAGCCAAAGATCGGCTCACGAATCTGCTCAGAATTGAATTTTTCCTCTCTGCAGAATAAACACTGCCGATTGGTTCTAGCCTTTTTAATCGCTTCTCTTATTCTCAGCGGCCTTCGCAGCAACGGAATCTACATCGTAGCAGTATGCCTTTTGTATCTCTTTGTTGCAAGCTGCCGCAGTGATGATATTGAAAAATCGCTCGTCCGTACCACTATCATTACTACTGCCATTTGCGTGCTCGTCATGAATCTCTGCGGCTCGGCCATCATGAGTCACTATAATGTCCGACACAATGCTTCGGAGACACTGGGAATCCCACTCCAGCAGATCTGCGCTGTTGTTGCAAATGACGGCAATGTTTCTGATGAAGAATATGACACCATCTCGCACTTCATCCAGCCGGAAATGATCAAAGAACTATATCAGCCATCCTGTGCTGATCCCGTCAAATGGAGCAACGCTTTCGACCGGCAATATCTTAATGCACACACAGGAGAATTTCTCTTCCTCTGGGCAAGGCTTCTGCCCAAGAACCTCGGAATCTATGTTAAGTCCTATCTCCAGGAGACCTACTGGTTCTGGGCTCCGAACCCAGATGGCACCATCCAAATGTTCGATACCATCGAGGACTATCTGGACAACGATTATCTGTCAGAATTCCTGACACAAAATAGTATTCACGATGCTCCGGTTATTCAGGGAACCCTCGCTCAGTTCCTCCGGAATTATTACCAGTCCGGCTCTTATTTTCCTCGTGAGGGCATCTGTTTCTGGATTCTTGCCTTCTCCATGATCATTGCACGCTGTCGAAATTGGAGACTCCGTCAACTGCTTCCCATCTATTTTCCGCAGCTGATGGCATGGCTGACCATTATGGTATCCACACCGATCAACAACTCCTTCCGATATGTGCTCTTCTATGCCTATGCAATGCCGCTGTACCTGTTCTTCACGATGCATTCTCAGAATGCATCGTGAATTTCTGTTACCGTTTATTCACTATATAATTCCCGGTATTCCTCCGGTATCTCGTGTCCCTGAGACTTCCCGTATTCCCTGTAATATTGTTCTCTTGGAACCGCTGTTACCGTATTCTTGTTGTAATACAGGGCCGTAGACTCATTGGTGTAGTTCGTGCAGTCCTGCGACAGCTGCAGATGCATAAATGGTCCCTGCTCATCATTCATTTCCGGCACATAAATATCCGTCAGCGAATCATCATTTAACAGTTCAATTCGTTCCTCCATCTGGATCACAAAATCCCTCAGACGCCCGCTTTGTGCAAAGTCATAACAAACATAAGCTGCGGACTGTTTGGCACATGGCTTCAGACAAATCAGTCCCAAGACAGTCAGCAACAGGACTCCAAAGAAAAGTCTGACAGAGCTTTCCTTGCAATTTTTCACCTGCAGAGCAGCCTTCCTCTCCCCTACCTTCTCCTGAATGGATCGAATCCACGCCCCCAAGATCGGTAACCCGATTGTCATTACCAGAATCATTGACTGATAGACGATATCATAATACCCCCCGGAGATTCCCGCCGTATTGCCGGTCGCATAGATTCCCGGCGCCTCTGTGGATGCATACAACAAGAACAGATAAAGAAGGCACAAAAAAGCCGGAACCAGCCTTTCACATGTTTGTTTCGTTCGTTCCAGCCCACAATTCCATCTTACCTGCCGCCAGCCAAGCCAGATCAATGCAACAGCATAGATCACCAGCACCGGCACTTCTTTCGTGTATTCCGCTACATGTAGCACAGCCTGCCGCACGCAGCTCAATGGCATCAGTAGAATCGCCACAGGGTGCAGGCCAAAGCCTTCGCCGCCTCGTGTGGCATTCCCCGGTGACAACACGCAGATGTACAATCCGATCAGAATCTCAATCATCGGAACCCACAACAACACCATCCGCTTCTGATCCCTTTGACTGATAAATATAGACCATAACCAGCCAGTCAGCAGAACCAGCAGAACGAAGATGATGTGCTGATAATGGGAACCTCCGATATAGATCGCATCAATCAGCATAAACACGTAATAGCGGTGCAGCTTGGTCCGCTGCCACTTTAGCATCCACGTGATCATCAGCAAGGAGAAACACATCGGCATCACATAATGTGCCATGCCGGTGTACCAGAACATTCCTCCTCGAATATACGGCATGAACTGCAAGAACAGGAACAACTGCAGCCAATAGATGCAGCGAAATGCCTTTCTGCTCACTCCCATCCGCCGTACCAAGATCTCTTTCAAAAGGTATCCTGTTCCAACCATTGTGTACAGAATACACAGCGGAACTGTAATGGCGTAAACATGTTCTCCCCAGATACTGGGTTGGAATGCCAGGAAGAAATTGGACGCCCAGGTTCCTTCCCAGATTTTCCATACATCCGCTGCAGCTAGTACACTCGCATAGATGGCATCCAGTACATTTCCTCCCACCAACAGGACGTTGTGCACAGTATAGGACTTTGCAAAATCATCCGCCGAGGCATAATTAAACATCCCACAATATAATACCGGCAGAAGCGAAGCAATTACCAGGATTCCTGCCAGCCAGTCGAAATGTTGCCGAATCCATTGGATCTGCCGAAAAATCCATCTTGGATGATTCCCTTCGAAAGTCGTTTTGTTCAAGAGATCTCCTCCTCGTAATATCGAACCTTGACATCGTTCACAGCTGTCCCATTCTCCTCAGCGTTACCTTCATTTGCCACCCCGGCGTCTTCTTCTGCAGTTTCTCCGAAAGCTCTTGCCGCAACCCGAATCCTCACATCAAAAGCTGCATCCTTGCCCGCCTCATTCTCAGACTGATCCACTGTTCCATCTCCGCATGTACTACTCTCATTCTGCATCGAATAAACATTTAGCACTTCAGAACGAACCAGTAACCTGGATTCTCTGCTATACTCCTGCAGCACATCGTATTGCTGCGAATTCTCATTCCAGATGGAGAAACGATACTCTGGCTCCACGTCACTGCCGCAATAGGCGTAAGCCTGAAGCTCCAGTCCACTATCCGTCCTCTCATATGTGTAATTCACACACACAATTCGATCCACTGAGTGCAGATATTCCTCCTGTGTGTAGAACAATTCCGAAACATTCTCACCGGCTTCCACGCGACGCACCAGTTCTGATACTGCTGTCGTGAACTGTTCTGCACCGACTGCATTCATATGTTCATAATCCATGTAATACGAATCCTTGCGCTCGAACAGTTCCGGTTTGGATACATTAAAGTCATAATATTCTGTGCCGTTCTCTTCACAGACCTGCCGAATCTTCTCTGCCCGTTCAAAATACTGCTCTGGAAAATCTACTACATAGTATTCCGGCAGCGGCATGTTAATCACATAAAGATGAATTCCCTTCTCCAGACAGAAGGCGCAGATCTTTGCCAGCTCATCGTAGGAGGACGCATTCTCCTTCTGACTCTTTGCACTGGAGGTCTCTTCGTAAGTCAGCGTATTGAAATCCAGCTCTGTATTATCTCCATTACCGAATCCATTGCCTGGTTCTCCCAGTGTACTCTGCGCTTTCGAGTTCCATTTTTCCTGCACATTTTCCAGAATCGTGTCCAGCGAAATGGTTACATGGTCATACACCCAAGGGAACAGATAGTTTATCGACACTGCGCTGGAGTAGTTCTCTTTACTGAATATATACCGCAAATCATTGCGAAACCGTTCAACGAAAGAGCTGTAATGATTTCTCGCACGGTAAAAGGCCACCTCATTCCCGATTCCCTGGCTGGATTGGAATTCAAAATATCCAATGCCGAGAATCACGTTTTGAATCCCATGCTCCCGCCATGCTGTTTCAATGGCCGTATAGGACTGTGCGAACATCTGTGCATTGGTTCCCATGTTGTAAGAATGGGTTCCCATGACAGAATCGTACTGATCTGGGTCAAGCGACCGGGAAACCAAGGAAGAACCAACGAATATCGTGTCTATCTCATCCTGGTTCTGATAGCCATACCACATCTTGTCCGACGATGAGCTCTGAAGCGGCTCCAGCATATAAATCAAAGCCTGATTTATGAGGATCAGGAGCACCACAGCTGCGATCAACGTCCTGCATATCTTAGAACTGCGCATACAAAAAGCCTCCCGATGGTGCTGTAAACACAAAGGAAACCAGTATCATCAGCACGACACACACCAGAATGACACACTGCACCATGGCTGGCAGGGCCATCAACCGTCCCTTCACATCGATGTTGCGTTCTCTCCATATGCTGACAACCAGCACAACCAACACACCGATCACTGCAATTCCAATCGGCTTCATGACATAGTCCAGCTGATAAGAATATAAGGTCGATTTCAGCTCGCTCAAATGAAAGCTGCAGAACGTGTTACGAAAACAAATCAAGCGATATTCCCAATTTGAAATCCGGTCAAAATACCAGCCAATGTTCACAATCACAAATGTTCGAAGAACACGCAGCACCCTAGCGCCCCCTTTAATTGACCGGCCATTCAATTTCTGCAGTCCATATTGAATTCTATTCCCCAGCGGCACAAACAACGGTTCCAGCAAATCGCTCAGTGCAATCACGATTCCATTGTAAAGTCCCCAGGCCACATAATGCTCTTCTGCTCCGTGCCAAATACCGACGATCAGGAACACCACGATATTCGCAATGCAAGCTGGAATTGTCCTTCCAAGATGTTTTCCTAATTTTCCGGAAATGTGCGTGGTAAACCATTTTCCAAAATGCTGCATGCCTTTTAAAAGAGCAAACGGATAGAACACATAATCCCGCATCCAGGCACCCAGTGAAATATGCCAGCGACGCCAGAAATCCCCCAACGAGGTTGCGAAATACGGCTGCCGGAAATTCGTTGCCATCGGCACACTGAACAGTTTAGACACACCAATCACAATATCAATTCCGCCGGAAAAATCCGCATACTGCTGTGCGGAATACATGAGAATCCCACACAAAACCACGGAACCTGGAATCTGTGCATTCGTCTGATCGAAAATTTTGCTGATCAGCGGCGAAAGCTGCTCTGCGATTGCGTATTTTTTGAAAAAGCCGAACAAAATCAGTAAGAATGCCTCATAGGCATTCTTACCATTCCAGGAATGATCCTTCACAAGAGCAGGTGCCATCGCATCATATCGGTTGATCGGCCCCTCAATGAGCTGTGGAAACCAGGACACGAACAGCAGGTAACGCCAGAAGATGCGCTCACTCGAATATTTTATATTGTATACATCCACCAGATAGGATATGGATTGGAAAGTATAGAAAGAAATTCCAAGAGGAATGATCAGCTTGCTGAATATGGAATTCCCGGAAAACTTCGTTTGGAGGCCCCCCGTGCACTTCAGAAGTGCAAGAAGGCCAAAATTCAGCAGAAGGCACCCCCATAAAATGACCCTTCTCCTCCTTTGAAACCGTTCCTTTATGGTGGCCTTCTGTGTGCGATCTTTACAGGAGCTACGCTGCGCCTTCATCTCATCCTGCAGTTGATCCAACCACCTTGATGCTCCCCAGGTCGTCAATGCTGTGAACAATAGATAAACCAAGCCGCCGGGGGCCGCCACCAGATAAAAGTTAAGGCTCGCTGCCAGCAGAATCACCCACTTATGTCCCTTTAGAACGTGAAGACGGCCGATGCCGTAGTACAGCATCAGCCAGAAAGTTAAAAATAGAATGAATTGCAGTGAATAAAACTCCATACCTGTTCTCGTCAGTCAATCCTTAGTGCCCGCAATTATATCGCACACCCACGAGAAATAAGCCTGCCTGACTATTCCTATCATCATATGTGCGCCGCATAAATTATACCTGAATCGGAATCCTAACCCAGTCCTCGCAGATTTGATCTGCTACATCCATGTGATGGAACCACCGCTCTGGAACCGCCACCAACTGATCCTCATTCTGATTCAGCCATGCTCCCCACCAGCTAAAGCTACTATTGGCAATGATATTATGTCGACATATGCTCATGAGATACATATCATAAGGACTGTCCTTGCCTTCATTGCAGCAGACAAAAATCATGTCATCCCCTTGCAAATGCTCTCGGCACCAAACCGGATCATCCGAAAAAACATAGAATCGACAACCAGGAACATGATCCCTCATAAAATTCGTCGCGTTCCGATAATAAGTCTCCGTACAGACATCACAGTATACCCTAGCATACCGTTCCTCCAGATAATCACCCCTTCTAACATGCAAGGCTACGGAACGATTGTTCTCCAGAATATCCTGCTCCATCTCACTGCAAGCACTCCCCCTGCGCACTGCCGGGAAACGGAACATCGCCAGCACATCCTCCCGATATTCTGCAAAATACTTCTCACACTGCCAGTAGCCTCTAAGGTAGGAATCTCTTTGCCCGAAGACCTCCGACTGATACCCCTTTCGGACATCTTCTTCGTAAATTCTTTCCCTTACGCCCAGAAACTTTCTTTTCAGTTTTTCCTGCAATGAATCATGATAGCCATACCCTCTGAATTCTGCTGCGGTTTTCTCATCTACAAATTGAAATGCAGCAGCATTCGGAAAAAAATGCAGTGCCAGCTCCCTCTCCTGACGTCCCGAGGAAAAAAAAGAAGCATCCAATGCTACCGGTACCCCCTTTTTTTCAAATGATTTATATAAGGCAGCTTGAAACATTTGATTTCCAAGGCCGCCCATCACCTCTACTATATTCATATCACCTTATCTCCGGCAGCTGAATCAGACTTCCCAGATATCTGTCATATGCATCTGAAGAGAAATGCGCAAATCCAGCCTCTTGATAAAACGTAACCTCGCCAAAATACACACGACCGTTAATAGAATAAAAATCCGTCCGGACACTAGGTATTCCCTGCGACAGCTTTGCTGCCAGCTGCAGCATCAGTTCCAGATGCTCCGGCCGTCCGATCTGAACCTGTGGATTCTTTGGATACTCTATCTGCTCGTCAATATAGTTCCAGTTCAGATCATAAAGATTACGCTCATGATGCACGAAACGTCCAAAATCCACCTGAATCAGTTCCGGCTGCCCACTGAAATTATAGATCTTATAATCCTTCAACTCCGTGCCGGATTCATCCACCATATACTGCTCCGCAATAATCCTCGGTTTAATATTCTTGTAGGGCCATTCCCGGCTCGGGTAGAAATAGTTGATGGCAAGTGATTGTGACAGCTTCTCCTTTGCTACAGCCCAGTCAAAGGTACTCTTGTCTTTACAAATGATTACGCTCGCAGAATCATGCGTACATTTGAGAACGAACTGATCCGGAAGGGCGTCCGCATCAATCTCTGCAGCGCTGTTCCAGACCCCCAGAAGGGGAACTAGGTATTCCTCTCCGATTTGATCTGCAATATATTGCCTGACCTCGTATTTATCTGCCATCCTCGTATATTCATCACGCCGATCATAGAGCTTTAGCCAGTTCAGCTTCTCATTAAAGGTCACCGGATGATCCAGCTGCAACTTTGTTCCCATCCGCACCTCATACAACCACTCCAAATACAAACGATCCGGCATCCAGCGGCCAAACGCATAACATGCCTTTCTCTTGAAGCGTTTGACGAGAGATAAATTCGAACACATTTGTTCCGTTTCTGACAATGTCCGCTCCTTTCCAACACACATGCCGACCATCTTCTTTCTAAGTTTCTTCGATCTTTCACATATCCTTCTGTATCAAATTCCTGCCAACAACGGATCAGATATTCAATTCTTCCTTCGTTCGCAACTGTACACCACCGTCTCCGACCTCATAGATCAGATCCGCATTGCGAATCGTTGTCAGCCTGTGGGCAATAATGATCATCGTCTTTTCACCTTGCAGGTGATTGATCGACTCCATAACAGCCGTCTCTGTCTCATTATCCAGTGCTGAAGTTGCTTCATCCATGATCAGGATCTCAGGATTCTGGTACAACGCTCTGGCAATACCGATTCTCTGTCGCTGACCACCGGAAATCCGAACGCCGCGATCGCCAACAAACGTATCCAAGCCGTCCGGCAACTCTGCAATGAAATCATCCAGCTGGGCCTGATGAATTGCCCGTGCCACCGCCTCTTCATCTATTTCATTCTCACTAACGCCAAATGCAATATTCCTGCGGATCGTATCATCCGTAAGATAAATGGTCTGCGGAATATATCCAAGGAGTCTGTGCCATGCATTCGGATTCCGCTGAATACTCCAGTCATCCACGCAGATATCTCCGCTCTGTGGCACATGGAGGCCTAAGATGATATCCGCCAGTGTTGTCTTTCCCGCTCCGGAAGATCCGATGAATGCCATCGTTTTTCCCTTCGGAAGATCAAATGATACATGATCGATCACATTTGTATCTGCATCCGAATAGTGAAAACAGATATCCTTCACATGAACAGCATCCTCAAAGGTCAGATCTCCGGTTCCTTTTCTGTCTGCATCCTCCGCACGCGCCGTTTCGTGGAATTCTTCAATGCTCTTCAGATCATGGTAGATATAATCCAGAGAAGGAACACAATAGTTAATATTCGAGATATAAGAATTCAGCTTGCCAACCGATGGCAATATCCGGAAAGAGGCCACTGCAAAAGCCGTCAGCTGCGTAATAAAGGTTGTTCTTGATACATCCTGCCCGAACTGAAGCTTCACAATAACCGCCAGCAGCATACCAACAATGCAAACCGTCTCCAAAAGGTATTTGGGAACGGTTGCCAACATCTCATTCAGCTTTGCTCCCTTGATCAGCTTACCGTAATAATCCCGGTAGGAGTCCACGAAGAACTCCTCCCTGTGCAGCACCTTCACCTCCTTGATGCCGCCCAAAGCCTGATTTACCCATTGATTCAATTTAATGTTATAATGCTCATTCTGCCGACCAACCTTTCCGGAAATATTACGCGATGCATAGGTGAATACTCCGAGAAAGAAGAGCAACATCAAAGCCACCACCATCGTAATAGCGTGACTTGTGTGGAACAGATAGGCCACAATCGCTGCAACCATTGTAAGCTCTGCCATCGTCTGCAGCAGGTTATTCAGGAGGAGCATAAACTGCTGCGCATCAGTCGTAAGGCTCTTCTGCATCTCGGCAATATTCGTTCTGAGATGAAAAGAATACGGCTCATGCATATAGGTGTCCAACAGCTTCGTTGCAAGTCCCATCCTCGTCCGATAGGTAAAGCTCAGAATGCTGTTCTGCATAAAACTCAGATATACGTTCTTCACTACATACACCGCACAGATCAGCAGTGCGATCATAATCAGAAATGTATTGATATCCGGCACATGCAACATCTCATATGCCCACTTCAGATATGGTCTGTCATAATCATTCAGCGCCGCCTCTGGATCCATCAACATCCGAATAAACGGCAGGAAAACTGCCACTCCAAGCAGTTCCATAAAGCTGCCGATGACAATGAGTACCAATAGCCACGCCACCTGCAGCTTCTGCCGACGATTCAGAATGTATCGAAACTCTTTGATGATTTTCTTCACTTGCAAATTCTCCGTTTCAGTATTCGAAGCCATTCCTGCCGATATGCCAGCATATACTCTCGATCACCATGGAAGATTTCTCTGACCCTTGCATACATTCCCCTCACCTTTGAACGGATGATCCAGTCAGCACATATTCTCCCCAGTGTATTCTTTAAAATTGCTCCGTCATAAATCGATCGCTTCGCATTCCTTTCCACGATTCGATCAATAATTCGAACAGCCCCTATATAGTCCTCTATATTTTCTGACGGCTTTTCCAACACGAGAAGATGATACGTTTCCCATTCCTGCTCTGTCAGTTCGATTTCCAATTCCTCCAACAGTCTCTCCCGAACACGATCTGCATTCCGGAATTGCTTTCCACCCGCCTTACTGGAAACCTGTCCCTCATGGGCTCGATACTCGAGCAACACTTCCGGACAAATCCCAATGGAATATTTTCTCGTCAGTCTCGCCGCCAGCTCATAATCCTGTGCCTGTCGAAAGCTCTCATCATACCGATAACCCAGCTCACGAAAGACCTCTCCCCGAACCATAAAGCCGGGATGTGCCAGAACCGGCCGCACCAACATTCGGCATCGCAGATACTCCGGTTCTCCCATGATATCCGACTGCAGCTGCTCGTTCCCAAAGGTCTTGGTTCTGCAGCTGATCAGCTTTAATTCCGGGTGCTGATTCAGATACTCCAGTTCCTTCTCAAACCGATCCGGATGCGCAATATCATCTCCATCCATTCTGGCAATGAACCGGCCTTTTGCCGCATCAAGCGCACGATTCAGGTTCACCGTCAGCCCACAGTTCTCCTCATTATACAGGACTCGAATGCGCGGATCCTGATACCCGGCCAGAATCTCCTGTGTCCGATCCGTGGAACAGTCATCAACTATAATCAGTTCATAATCAGTAACCGTCTGCGCCAGAATGCTGTCAATCGCATCCTTTAGATACTGTTCTTCGTTGTATACCGACATGATCACACTGATCAGCGGCTTTTTTTCTTCACTCAACTCTCTCATCCTCAAGAATGCAATCGTCCCATCCAGTATACCGCAAGTGCATTGCCATGACGAATGCAACTGCACAAAAGTCTCTGTTTACTCCCAATAGGCAAGCCTGCCATATACTTTGTATTTTTTCTCACAGCCTCATGCCGCAGGAATGCTCTGATCTGTGACAGGCCGCCCGGCTGCTGTGCATACTGGCGAACCATCTCCATCACAGAGATCCAGATGGTATTCTGGAGTCTACGCTCCACTCCCGGGTCACTATCTACATTCGCATCCGATATCCCGCAGGCCAGCTTCCCGGAACGATCCTGATCCGTCATCAAACCATAATCCTTCGCATAGTCTCTCAGCAAATCGCAGAATTCCAGTGTCCGCTGCATCCTGGCTGTATCCAGACGGTGTGTATGTGAAGCCTTATGCATCACGTAATGATAGATTACATCCGGCAGCGTCGCCGCACTGCGGCAATGTTTGCAAAACTCCAGGTTAAAAATCGTATCCTCACTCAGAACCTTTCGCTCCGAGGCGAATCGAACCCCATGCTCCATGACAATGGACCGCCGATAACAGCTCATGCATGCTGACACGCCGCGCAGATCATCATCATAAGGGTCATCGCCGAAAAAATGCAGGATGAACTGCTCTCTAATCTCATTGTCCCGGTAGCAGGCCTTTCGAATAGAAGGGCTGCCAAGGCTTTCTCCCGCCTCTGACTCTTTACAATATCCAAATGCGCACAGATCTGCATCCGTCTCCCGAAGGCGTTCCAGAATTTTCCGACATCCATCCGTATCCCAATAGTCATCGGAATCCAGAAAGGCAACGTACGTTCCAGTTGCCATTTCAATTCCAACATTTCTTGCAATTCCCTGCCCCTCGTTGCGCTTGTGCACCACGCGAATTCGTGAATCTCTCGCTGCCAATTGGTCACAGATTTCGGCTGATCCATCGGTTGAACCATCATCAATCAGACAAATTTCTATGTTCGACATTGTCTGCATTGTCAGAGAAGCTATGCAGTGTTCCAGATATTCTTTTGTATTATAAACTGGCACGATCACGCTAATGGCTGGCCGCATATCTCGTTCATCCAATCCTCTCATGCAGAAAATCATCAATTCTTTCCGCCATTCGTTTCTCATTATACAGAATAGTTACCACATGACGCGCACGTCGTTCCAGATTCAGGCGAAACTCAGCATTTTCCGTGAGTCGGTTAATCTCCTCTGCCAACTGCCTTGCATTTCCAGATTGATACCACAGCACAGCATCCCCATCATGATACGCCTGCAGACTCGGAACATCTGCTGCAATGACAGCTTTTCCCATTGCCATCTGCTGCAGCAATGTCATCTGACCATAGGAATATGGGAACTCTGCCAGCGGTACTACACAGAATGCCGCTTCTCGAATCATATTCTGAAGTTCACTCAGCGAAACAGGTGGATAAATCTCCACATTCGTTCCATCTGAAATGTCATCCCCCCTGGTGTCACTTGAGCCCACCCCTTCTGCACCAACAATTCGCAGTCTAAGTTGTTTGTTTGACAGCTCATAGGCACGCAATAAAGTTACCCAGTCTCGTTTGATCTTGCCAAATGCAAGAATATAGGAGTCCTCTTCTCCACTTTTGTCTGAGCCAGCCGCTCCCACATCAGAACCGGCTGCGTCAAATCTCCCTTGATCCAAATTAGGATTTTCCGGTACAAAATACTCCGCATCTGTCCCAAACGGAATAAACTGACTTTTCTCCACCAACCAGGGATGGCACTTCCGATAATATTCGCTCTGAATCTGAGTGTGATAAATCACGCCATCCAAGGACTTCGATGCGAACTGCATCAGTTTTAATGCCTTGCCGCTATCCCGGCCGCTGTTAAACGCCCCGATATCGAATACTATGTGCTGATACTTCCCCTTGCCAAACAAACGTCTCCACAATGCCAGCACAATTCCGCTCTGCATTCCATGCGAGATTACAAGGTCATATTGCCCGAGTCCCGGCAGTATTCGCAGCGTCTGCCAGATATAAAAACGAATCTTCCTCTCTATTCCAGCAGCCCACTTTGGAGCGGTGATATCCACCACGTCAACCTTCCATCTAGGACTCATATATCGAAAAAACCAATATGGTTGATTCGCTATGTAGTAATCCGGCGGCTGAATTCCCTCCGGCACCTCATCGCAAAAGTGCACTTTCCAGTTCACCAGCATCAGAACACGTTTTATCTCTGAACTATGGGAATCCCCGTATTCTGTCCTGGCTTGCTGTGTTGAATGATCTGCTCCTCGTCCCTCCGAGCTAACAGGATTCCCCTGCTTTTTTTTCTCATTCATTCCGCTGTATACGGCCACACAGGCTTCGCCCCACAGGAACAAAATTACAAGAGCAATCCCTCTTCCGGTCGCCCTCCGATAATATTCCGATGAAGCAGTGATTCCATCAAAATCATACAGCTTCCCCAACGCATCTGTATCGCTGAGAATCCATCCGTTGAACTCCGGGTCAGCCAATAGGTCATAGTCATAGACATAGGCTTCTCCCGCTGCCCCCTCCTTCCGGTCACAATCCCACGGAGCGGCATAAATTGCAACGGGCTGGCGAACCATCACCAGATAGCTAATCATTCCCAGGCAGAATAACACCGCTGTTCCGAGCACAACACCTCTCTTATGCGCATGGAAACGCTCTCGTACCTTGTCAGGCACGTTCTGCAAGAGTTGCAGAATCTTCTGCGACTGAAAAGTTTCCAAAAGTGTACCAGTCATCCCAATCGTTCGAGTAGCTCTGTCAGCTTCCGTTCTTGCAATGGCATCTCGTCTTTTTTTCGCATTTTGGGCTCCACGCATCCAGAATGCACTTTGATACAACATCATCCCAATGAACAGGATTGTCACATTTTTAAAGGATGTATTTGCCATGTACTGCTCCGTAACCCCGGAAACAGCGCACGCCAGCAGGATTGCAACAGCATCCGCATCCTGCCTCCTCCAACAATACACCACCGCCAGTTCCAGCAGAACTGCGAACAAAATGAAATAAATCAATCCATAATGCACCAGCATGTAGACATACGAGCTATCCACCGTAATGGTTGCATCAATGGTTTCCATGTTGGAATTTCCGAACAGATGAATTCCCTGTCCCAGGATATACTCCCGCGACAACTCCAGCCTGGTGCTGAGTAGTCGATTCATCCAATTGAAGACCTTCCCCTTCAACAGCACCGGTGCCCCCGCCGAGAACAGGATACATGCAATCGGCAGCAAAAATACGCCACAGCTGCACAACACATGCAGCCTTCCATTTCGGAATCTCCTGCTCTGCAGAATCAGGTTGATCAGCAGATACAGTGTCACAATCACAACACCGGTGTAGCTGACGGAATAACAGAACACCAGAATATTGCCCATCATTCCTGCAATGCTAGTAAAGATCAACCGTCTCCCTCTCGGTTTCACCGCATACATCAGGAAGATTAGTAAGACAAAATAAGTGATGTGAAGAACGTTCGGATGGGTAAAGCCCATTGACCAACGCACCAGATAGGTTCCCAGCTTCCGGTGAATTCGAAAAATTTGCTCTGACCGAAGTCCGGACATCGTGAGAAAACACTGCAGAGAAAAGATTCCGCTCCACACAACTGCACTGATTCGAATCAAACGTTTAAAATTGACTTCTCGCATTCCGATCAGAAGCGCCAGATTAAAGAGCGCCCCCATCTTGCCGGATATCCGCCAGGTAACCACTCCAAGGGTCAAAAAAGCTGCCGTTATCACAAACTGTCGCAAGCTATACCGTTCCGCCAGCAGTTTTCCCAGCAGAAACAAAAATGCAACACCCAGTCCTACCTCGTACAGGAGCATTCCTTCATAGAATCCCATCCCTTTCACAATCGTCAGGACAAGATAAAAGCCATAAAACAGATATTCTTGAAATGAAATCTTCTGATCCACTTGCAACTCCGGATAATCAAATAACAATCCTGAATTCTTATTCAGCATGTCCGCATATAGTGGCATTCCTGCAAACTTTGTGCTAATAATAAATGGATTGTTTCACTTACTCTGATCCAATAGATAAAACGCATCTTCTCAAACAGCTTATTTTGCGGAAATGCCATTGATAAAGACAAAGCACAATACATTATAACACAAAGGATCTTTAACCATACCATGAAGAAAATCAGTGTCGTAGTTCCCTGCTATAACGAAGAAAACAGCATACGCAACATCTATCAGCGTGTGTCCAACGTCTTTCGTACGCAGCTCTGTCAATACAATTATGACATCATCTTCGTTGACGATGCCTCACCGGATCATACAGAAACAGCAATCCGCCAGGTATGCAGTGAAGATCCTATTCATTGCAAAGCAGTCTTTAATGCATCCAATTTCGGCTTCCACCGCAATGTATTCGCATCCTTCAGCTACGCAGACGGGGATGCTGCTTTTATGATGTTCGGCGATCTGCAGGATCCGCCTGAAAATCTCCCTGCCTTTGTCAGAAAATGGGAAGAGGGCTATAAGGTCATCGTCGGCACCCGCAGCTCATCCGACGACAATTCCTTCATGCGCTTTGCACGCAAGAGCTATTACCGAATCATTAATATTCTTGCACAGAAGAAACAGCTTGAGAACATGGATGGCTACGGACTCTATGATCGGCAGTTCCTAGATGCCATCACTGGTATTGAGGAGGTGGCTCCCTATCTCAAGGCCGTCATAGATGAGTACGGAATGAATGTCTGCACGATTCCCTATGAGCAAAATATCGGAGAACGTGGCAAAAGCAATTTTAATTTCTGGCGCAACTACGATTTCGCCATGCACGGAATTACTTCCTACACAAAGATGCTCATGCGCATTGCAACCTTTATTGGACTCATAGTCGGGGTATTCAGCCTCATTTATGCCGCCTATGTATTCATCCGAAAGCTCCTCTTCTGGGACAGCTACCCTCTCGGCATTGCACAGATAATGGTTGCCATTCTCCTGCTGGGATCCATTCAGATCTTCTTCATCGGTATTCTGGGAGAGTATATTCTGACCATAAATGAACGCGCAGCCCGAAAGCCGCGCGTTGTCGTAAGAGAAACCCTGAACATGTAGTATCGGTCCAGCCACATCAAGGTTTTCCGAAGGAAAATCGAGATGTGGCTGCACTGAACATATCTGTAGTTGTCAGGCCCTCTGTTTCACCACGTCACTGAATTTTCGCGACGCATCCGTGTTGTATCCTGCATCTATGATCTCGCGGTATTCATAATCTCCCGTTGTGCGTTTCTGAATATACGCACAGATGCTGACCTGTGATTTACCGGCAATCAGACCTTCACACATGGATAGCGTATACATGTCCCTCAGAACCTCCTGCCCCAGCCGATAATGGTGGTTATCCCTCTGATCGGAAGAGAATGCCACCGACACCTCACCCTCCGAGCGAACCACATCCTGATAGCTCAAAAGTGCATTCCCAAACTCCCTTCGGAATAGCTCTACCGTCTCCACATCATCGGTTGCCAGGAAAATCTGCCGAAAGCCATATTGTTCCATGGCCTTTTTGGCTAGTTCCAAGTGATGATCTGCTGTGACGCAGGTCGGATGCCCGTAATAGTTCTTTCGAAAATCCGTCAGACGAACATGCACCCCAAGCGTTTTCGCATTCCCCAGCAATTCTCTTGCCTGCTGCAGGAGCTCCGCAGTTGCAGCATTCGGACGGATATATTTCCGTGAAATTTCTGCCATTGCGGCCACATACTCCTCCGACAGATCATAGCCATTCTCCGGCTTCAACGCACGGGAGAAGTCCTGATCACAATCCCGGTTTGCAACTGAATATCGATAGCTGTTAAGCTCTGTCTCCTCCACACACGGCTGGCAGAAATAATACTCAAAAGGGTTAGACATCCCGTTCACCGGATGCTCCTCCGCATAGGTGTAATCTCCGGTAAACTCAATGTATGGGACCAACTGCAGCTGATCCGCATAATACAGATAATTCAACAATCTGCGATGCTCTGCAAAAAAACCATCTCCCTTGCTGCCAATACGGATTCGGTACAAAATCCCCGTCTTCCCCGAGTTCCCATACTGTTCCGTGGTATTTCTTTTATGAGTAGCTGCATCCAATTCCAATTGAAGGTTGGTACAGCTCCGCCCCAGCACCCTCGCACGAAAAGGCTCATTATTCACATTATCCCAGCACAGCTTCAGATAACGTAGCTTCTCGTGCTGATTGATCCAATCATTCAGATTCTTCATTTTCCAACAATTCCAATCACAGACCTTTATTCCGCAATGCCCGCCATGCAGTATACATTCTTCCCTTTATCGTAAGTTTGAATTCCACCGTATGCTGAACCGCATCCAGAATCAAATCGCCGTACCGTTCTCCGCTGAAGGCCCATTTGACCTGCTCATTCTGCAGCAATCTCTCCGCAGCGTCCAGATATTTCTGATAATCTGATTCCTTCATCTCATGAATAAACTGATATAGCTTCTCATACGAGCCGATCTCATAGAAATCGATAAAGCATTCCTTTGGAATATAATCCGTAATATTCCTCGCTCCTGCATAGATCGGGACAATCTGCGCATTCAGACAATCCCATATTTTCTCTGTTATATAGTCCTTGTTCGTCCTGGTGTTCTCATAGCAGATGGCAAATCGATACTGATGAAAGGTATCCGCCTTATTGGTGACGGTCCCTCTGTAACAAGGGTGTCCCTTTCCGTTCCACAGAACGCCATAGAAATCAAACTCATTCGGATGCTGCCCTTCGAAAAATTCATAGGCCCGATTTCTCTCCGTATATAACTCATCCTTGTAGGTTGAACTCTTGTTGGCCGAGATTGCGGTCACCAGTTTTCTGTCTGCAAAAGAAATATTACACCGATGAAAATCGTAATAATATGGGATGTTCCGTTTGAAAATTCTCTCGTTATCAATCCATTCCGGATTCCATGTCAGCAGATACGGAAAAATCTGTTTCAGAAGCGTATAGCCTTCCGGTGTATTCAAAGAATTCACCGTCGGTGGCTCCGCATTGCAGTACACCATTTTTCCTGCAAGTCCTGCCCTTGTCAGACGTCGCACCCATCGCCAATCCAGCACATAGAACAGGAAGAAATCCACCTCCTGTAGTCTATCCGCATAGAGATCAATCGTACGAATCTCGTGTCCCAGCTGTTCCAGGTGATGTGCCATCAGATATGCTGCACTCTCTGTCGGAATCAGCCTTTCTGTTCCGTCCTTATAAAAAATATGATCTCCGAGCTCGTTTCGGCTCCATGGAATCAATGCAAATTTCAATGCAAACCTCCAATATCAACAATTAAAATCCCTGAAAGGGATACGCATCTTCCTCGATCGCATTTTCTGCATAATACATCAATATAACAATATCCGGGTCATACTCTTCTATATATTCCGGAGTAATACACTCTGCATCAAATTCATATACATATCTAACCTCTGAAAAGCCCATCACAAGATATGGTTCTACTGCCTTTGCATAGGAATCTGAAATAAATAAAATCTTAATATCATTTGTCGGTGTTAAATTTGTATAGTCTCCCAATGTTCCAATCAATGTCCAATCATATGTGTATCTGGACGTAAGATCCTTATTTTCCAGTGGAGACTTATCGTACATCATCCCCTGCACCGTACCATCGGTTCCGTTCTCATTTCGAATCGATGTCTCAAAATTTGGAATGATTAAATCAAAATCATCAATTCCAGCAAATAAACTCCCGGTGCGCTGGCCTCTGCTGCCAAGATGGCATTTCGGAAATGTTGTAATTGTATATTGTGTCTCATCCCTGACCTTTGCATCAACAATGCAACCTGTTTCAGAAACAATATAATCTTCTAAAACCCCATATGCATACAAACCAGCTCTAGTTGTCCAATGATGGTCTGTTTTATACATCATTTCATAATGATCAACACCGTCTTTCCGCATCTCTTCGCGAATATCGATCGTATTGATTTCCTCCTGATCTGCATACGAAATCAGCCGATCCAAATCATCATTACTATAGTCAAAAACGCCTTTCGGCAACTCCGGATCGTATTTGTCCGTTGTAAACGGAGGAAAAGCCCAAACCAAGTTACTCCCTCTGTTCTCCAAATAATCATTCAGCTCTGATACCTTTTTGACATTCTCCCGCAAAACGGTATCTTCCACATAATCCATCGGCTGCACTAACCACCCATTGTTTAATTTTACCACACCGTTCATCTCATGCTGTCCCAAAATGCGACGAACCCCCCCATTTAGATTCACAAAAGATGTCTTTTCATAGAAGCTCGATGCAATATCCGTTTCAAACTTATCCCCTAAATCGGCTGTCCAATTATTATTATCAAGCTCATCATTCACATAAAAACTAATTAAATTCTCTATGCTCAAAAAACCTACTACACCAATGACAAGCCCAAATGCCAATATGTAGGCAATTGCTACCTTCCTTCTCATTTTTCGCCTTTTCGAATGAATCAAAAATTAAAGTAAATAAACGGGTTATGTGCTCCGAGAATAATGTAGGACACCGCCCACAAAAAGACCAATGCATATCCGATCGGAACGATTAACCCTGCAAACCGTATTCCTTTCTGAGCAGCATATTTTTTTATCATTTCGGCACTCGGCATCGCAAACACAATACCAAGGATCAAAAAGATGCCATATTCCCGCATGCAGCGGATGACCTGTGCATCTATTTCAAAATTCTTGTGATACAGTCCCAACATGCCCAGGCAGTACTGAACCCCCTGATGTAATGTTGACGAGTTAAAAATAACCCAGCCAAAATTAACACAGAGCAAGGTGACGATTCTCCATACTCCCTGAACCAGCCCTGATATTCTTTTCTCTGGCTTTATGAAATATTTCTCAATGACGAGCAAGATAAAATACCACATTCCCCAAACAACGAATGTGTGATTAGCTCCATGCCATATTCCTGTCAGCAGCCAAACCACAAACATGTTAAATATATGCCTGTGGACCGATACTCTTGCCCCTCCCAATGGAATATACACATAATCACGGAACCACTGTCCCAACGATATATGCCATCTTCTCCAGAATTCTGTCACTGATTTCGATATGTACGGGTAATCGAAATTCTCTTCAAATTCAAATCCAAACATCTTTCCCAGTCCAATCGCCATGTCCGAATAACCCGAAAAATCATAAAAAATCTGCAGACTATAGCAAATTGACCCCAGCCACAGCATAACAGGATTTCCTGCAGTTGGATCCATTCCAAATGCACTCTCCGCAACCAACGCCAGATTATTCGCTAAAATCACTTTTTTAGCAAAACCGCAAAAGAATCTTCTCGATCCTTCTCCAAATTTTTCAATGGAAGTCACACGATTCGACAGTTGATCCGCAATAGAAGAATATCGAACAATCGGTCCAGCAATCAATTGCGGAAAAAAAGAAACATACAATGCAACATACAACGGATTTCTCTGTACCGGCACCGTTCCTCTGTAAACATCGATTACGTAAGAAATTGCCTGAAACGTAAAAAAAGAGATTCCAACCGGTAATGCTATATTTTTAATCGATAATGCCGTTTTAAGGAAATAATTAGAAATTGTAATGGCAAAATCCAGATACTTGAAGACAAACAAAATACCGATGTTTATTGTGACACATAACGTTAAAAAGAGTTTTCTCCAACGTTCATCTTTGCCGGCTGCAATAACCATTGCAAAAAAATAGTTCACCAAAATAAGCGCCAACATAATAAAAACAAATGTTGGCTCACCATAACTGTAAAAAAATATACTTGCCAATAACAGAAGATAATTTCGATAGCCATCCTTTGCAATGTAATACAAGATGACTACAATCGGTAAAAAAATAAAAGTAAAAAACAAACTCGAGAAAACCATTATTTACAATCTCAACTCACCCAAGGAACGTCCTTAAAACAATCATCCACCAGCAGAGCTTCTGTTCCTCATCAAAAAGACATTCTACTATTTTCTGCTTTACTTAATCACATTCCACAGTACACGATACATTCTCCATGGACAATATGCCGCCAGCCAAATTTTCACAGCTTCTTTCTTCGAACAGCTACGACAATATGTTCCACCCTCTTCCCTTAGGACAATGCGAAGCCTGCTCAGTGCCTCCGGCGCATCGGCATTTGCTTCCAGATAACGGCGCAGTAAATTTCTGGCCTTTTCCACCTTCAACTCCAGCAGGCGATGATTCACCGCTTCACTGAGCCGTCCATTTCCATATTCTGCCATCTGATCCACTTCATCCAGAGACGTCAGAAAGGCGCTTCGAAATCCATCCCTTGTGGCGCTTCCACTCCGTTCCAGTACATTCCAGTATGCCTTTTCGGTAAAGACCATCCCCTCCGTATGGAGCAGATACTGGAAAACCAGCAACTCATCCTCTCCATAGGAAATCTCTGGATCAAATCGAATCCCGTAGTTGTCCATAATCTCACGTCGGAACAACTTATTCACGCTGGAATTATTGTACTGCTCCTTCCCTGTCATGAGCAGCGCCTGCTCCCGTTCCAGTATAGCAGATGTCTTTGGCCGTTTGATCTGCTCCAGTTTTCCACTTGACGTAGAATAGTGCACGCTAAAACGATCACAAGCAACCAGACAAGTCGGATATTCTTCCTGTAGCTTCAACAGCTGCTCCAAGGCATCAGATTCCAGCCAGTCATCTGAATCCAGAAAAACGATATACTCTCCTGCTACTGCATCAATCCCGCAATTTCTCGCTCTCGAAACGCCGCCGTGTTCCGCTCGGATCAAATGAATGCGATCCTCTTGATTCGCATATTTCTCCACGACTTGAACGGTTCCATCTGTAGAACCATCATCTATTACCAGCAGCTCCCAGTTGCCGTAGCTCTGTGCCAGACACGAATCAATTCCTCTGGCAATATACTGCTCTGTATTGTAGGCAGGCATAATTATGCTAATCATCGTCTCATTGCTCACCTTCGTAACTCTTCCTGGCTCCTTCAATGACGTCCCTTGCGTTTATCCTCAGGAGTTCATCTATGCTGCCGCGGCACATACACCAGCGAAATCAAGCCGTTCTCCCCTTTTTCAACCCGGTACAACCGGTCATAGCTAATCTCTTCCGAATTCTCGAACAAAACTGCATAATACTCTGCGAATCCTTTCTCCATGTCGATTGTCCGCAGATACACATAGGTGCATCCATTCTCAGTCAACATCTCTGACACTTCTTCCGGTGTCATACGCTCACCATACAGCACATCGTCCTCATACCAATTGATCGAGAATGCATCACTCGTGCAATCTCCAGGATATACCTGATAGGAGAAGTCTCCCTTGGCATTTTCTTCATTGTCCGAATTACTGTTCACAAAGGTGATGACATCCTTCTCCGTAAAAGTTATCCCCTCAATCCCTTTGAATTCCATTTGCGCCGGCTTCTCATAGAGTTGAGACACCCCCAAGGGCAAATTACAGTCGAGCAGTACCAGCACCATCAATGTCCAGAACGGATTGTACCGAATGGAGTAATCCGAATCCGGCTTCCGCATCAGCTGATAGCCCATCAGAAAGATCATCGGTCCCATGTACGAAAACATGTATCGCCACAAAGAACGCGCATTCTGTGTCGACCAGCCATCCACTGGCTCTCCGTACCACAGAATAATTCCCGCTGCGCAGAAAATGAGATACATGACCAGACCAATAGTCAGATAATAATAGAGCCATGATGTTATCGATCTATGGAATCCAGTCCCACCCTCGTCTTTATTCTCGCTCTCGAAATCCTGTACCGTCTGCATTGCATCCGCTCTTTCCAGTGTTGACAACATAATCCGCTGATGGAAATATTTTCCAACTACAGCCACTTCAGCGGCAACAATCACTGCCGTGAACACAAACGTCCACATACTGTAGGTCTCATCACTATACAGGATATTCAGTAGAACACTGCATGTTATCCCCAGGGCCGCAATCCGGCAAATTCCAGGTAGCACCTTCCTCTTGTCTGCCTTGTGGAACAGTACCAGCTCCGCGAACAAGCCCACAATCAGTAGCAGATTCACAACCGTATAATCCGAAAATTCCCACAACCATCCCATATGGGAAGCACCATTGCACATCACGGTCTTTAGAATGGCGAACAAAACCAGTCCCATCTGATGCCTGGTCAATATCGTGCTCTTCAGAATATATGCCGTTAATCCGACAAAATACCCCACCACAACCGGGATGGTCAGATAGAATCGATTTCCTCTCCTGCAGAATAAAATCAACCAGACAATGACAACTGCCACTCCCGCCAGTCCCAACGGCCAGAAGGGCAACAACGTCTGTATTACTCCCGCCAATGCCCCCGTCCGACCAGTAACGCCAGCGATCCCATTTGCCAATGCAACTGCTATACCGTAGTCAAGTGCCACAATCAACATCTTCGATAGCCAGACTCTTCGATCTACAGATGGATGAGTCGCCAGTGAAGTCCCTGCAATCGCCAGTACCAACACAAAACCGATGATCATTCCAGACTGCTTCGTCAATACGGTTGACATCATTCCCATCAGCATACAGCAGAAATGAAATCTCTCACGGCTCTCATTCCATCGCAGGAACATGATCAGCGTGTATATCATTCCTGCCCCCAGTAACATATCAGCATACAGGGTCACATAGCCGTGGAATACACCAGCTCCCAGCATAGGAAACATCCAGATCATCAGGACCACAAGGGCCCACTTTCCCCAGCTTCTATGACCTCTCTTAGCAGAAAATTCAGAAAATACCGGCAAGAGATAGCTGATGATCAACATCGCATGTCCAAAGGTCATGATCCCGATCGAAAAATGAGACCATATCTGCGTGGAAAAATAATCCCAGATCGCAGAGATTTCCAGGTAACGCAGCCCCGCTCCTGCAAAATTCCCAAAGCTGTCATGGAGATAATAATATTTAGACAATCTCGCCCAATAGGTATATTCGTCTGCTGCCTGCAAATACCGTCCATACGACGCCACGAACATCAATGCAGACAGTACCAGAAATGCAGCAAGACCTTTGGTAAAAATGCAGCGAACAAACCGTCTCCTGTCACGAACCAAGTTCCATACACATCCCAGCAAAGCCAGTGCATTCACTACTGCAATCACCACACAGCCAACACGGAAGGATCCCGCGAGCCCGGCGGCTACAAGAATCAGTACAGACAGAAACGCTGATATAGCAATTGTCTCTTCCAGTTTCTTCTCCGTTCGATATGCAAGTACTGCTGCCAAAGGTATCGTCAGAAAAATAGCCATCCTATCGTCCAATCTCCATTTCTATCTGCAATATCGGCAGCTATGCTGCCTGCTGTGTTATAATGAATTGCATTGTTGCGCTACACATCGATTACATCCCATGCGTGGTGACAACTATGATATATTATCACATTGCATCCGGCATTTATCGATAACTTTAGAATGTCCGTTCCATGTAATGCCCTGTATCCACTGTTTTTGCCAGCCAACAAATTCACTATGCAATAGCTGATTTTCACCAAGGTAACGAGAATGAAAACATTATCCCTGTATATCAAAAATCAAAAATACCGCCGTCTCGCCGTTCTGCTGCTTATTTATGCAGCACTTAGCTTTGTTTTGTTCTACAGCTATATCTACAATGATATTCTTGAAACCACCCGCATGGGGATTCGCTTCTGGGAAGACATTTTTGCTGGACGCATCCGATATTTCTACAATGAATTCGTCACTATGGATCCTGTGGCCTATGCAAAGGATGTACAGGGAGTTTATGACTTCCCGATTTACATTTTGTTCGCCATCTGGGATTTTCCTCTGTATCTGATCAGCCGCTTCACATCTATAGATGTGTTCCAGAGCCTCGGCTGCATGCTGTGGATCAAGACCATGCTGCTCGTCTTTTCCTGTCTGTTTGCGGGTGCACTGTATCGTCTTGCCAGAACCGTCGGATTAACCGAGGAGAACGCACTTCTTACCTGCATTCTCTTCTATACCTCCAACCTGTTTATGACCTCCATCGTGGTTCTCAGTGCCTACGATATCACAGCGCTTTACTTTACCATTCTGGGAGTCACCTGCTGGATGAAGAACGATCACAAGGGCTTTGTCATCAACTTCATGTTCGCCATTCCTCTGAAACTTTTTGCCCTTCTCATCTTCCTGCCGCTGCTCTTGCTCCGTCAGAAGAATATTTGGAAGATTATCGGCAACTGTATTCTCTCGGTATCGCCTATCCTGATCTTTCGCATTTTGATTCCCTGTTCGGGAAATGGTGTGGGATTTCGCCTGGCGGATATGCTGCACAGCACCGACCTCAGCAATCTGGCTCTGCTGTATGCCATCACCTATCATTCCGACATGGTTCTGGGCGAAATCTACTACTCTGTAGCAGGGCTCGGCATTCTCATGGCTATATGCTACTTTATCCATCTGGAGACGCACCAGCAGTTCATCGAATGGGGGATCTACGTGTGCTTCGTCTCCTATGCTGTCCTGTTTATAACTTGTGTATCCCACCCCTATTGGATCATTATCCTGACGCCCTTTGCAGTTCTTTTGATGACCATGAACCGTCCGTACCTGCATATCAATCTCGTTCTCGATATGGTCGGTACCTGGGGCATGCTGCTCGCTCAGCTCTTCTATTTTCCCTGGTGCTTTGGCAATGCAATGGTCACCAACATGTTCTGGCCAAAGTTTCTGGGTTCGAAAGCGTTCGAACAGTTCAATCCGGTATCCCTCCTCTCCAGCAGCGACTCCGAATCCATTCGAAAGCTCTCCACAGGCGCCAAGGGAATGGGCAGCACCATCTTCCTGGCCTGCATGCTCATGATGATCGCGCTCAACTGCCCCTATGTTCAGCATCGGTTACAGGAGAGCAGAAAGAGCTGTCTGCTCATCCATTCTGACGGCACCACGGAGCGCTGGGTTATCACCTTCCGTACACTATCCTCACTGGCACTCGGCATCCTGCCGATTGCTATGTATGTGCTGTGGATGCATGCATAGTTTCAACTGACTCATAACACATTACAAAACAAATGCATCTTTCTAAAACCCATCTATAAGATTTTCGAAGGGAAGGCCGATTTAAACAGCCTTCCCTCTTAATTTCTCCAGATCTCTGCAGGATTCCCGGTCCCGCATAAACAACGTTCTGCTGAACGTACAATACGCCGCAGTATACAGACCGCAGGTCAATCGGAATAAATCCGTTGAATACGGCAGCTCCAGTCTGGCTGTTCCGTAACATACAAGGCTGCACAGCCAGCATAGTCCAGCTGCAGGAACGTCCTGCAACTGCTCGAATGTCAGGAGCAATACAATCATCAGAATATCCAACGAATATGCATATCTTTCATGCATATTCGGCAGGAGCAGCACACAGGTCCAGATGCTCCAGCAAACCGTCCTGATCCATAACTCCTGCCGCATCCTGTCCTGCGCAGTACATGTTGCCGAATTCCAACACTTCCTGCCGCTTCCTGGCCAGCTCAATGCTGTAGCACGTCCTCTCCCATCCCCATCAAGTCTATCTCCATCCGACCTTCTCACCCTCAGGAAATTCCATACGCCAGCTGCCAGCACTGTCAGTGTCAGCAATACCGCGGTTCGATTCCATTCATCATGCGTTCCCGCAGGGAACACCATCCCCCAGAAGGATGGGAAATTAAATCGTATCGCAGAGTACTCCGTCGTCTGATTCAGATAAATGTTAAACGGTGCCAACCAGCTCCTGCCGCAGAGTATCGCCGGAATACAGAACAGATAGAATCCCGGCAGCATCCATAGAAATTTCCAAAAGCTGTGTCTGTGCCACACAAACCAGGCAATCAGGAAAAACGGAATGACAAAGACCGCCTGCAATTTAAAGGACAACGCAATTCCCAGCACGAACAACGCGGCCGACCACTTCTCCATTACATACAGTAATACCGCCAACACCACCCAGAATGTGTAGATGGCATCGCACTGCGCCCAATGTGCCGAATCGATCCAGACCTGTGGAAAGAACAGTACGATTCCATAGGCTATAATCCCAACAAAGCCGTCAGCCCCTTCAGATGTAGAAGTCCGCTCTCTTCTCAGTTCATACACCAGCAATCCCACAACTGCAGCCAGCAGATAATCGAATATACAGGATACCAGCTTGTACGCATACAACGGCTTCAAAGGCAACCATGTCATCAGCAGAATCCATGTCTGATACGGCAGATTGTAATCACCTACTTGCTGAGAAAGCGCCGCAATACCGTTCTGGCGAAACATTTCATACCAAGGCTCCAGAAAAGCCGTATAGTCTCCCGATACATCCTCTCTCAGAAGATAACGAAGGATGCCGCTCAATAGCCCAATGCATATGACAAATGTGATTTTATCAACTTCAATCCTTTTCGTCTTCATCCCTATTAGCAATCGCAACATCTCACAGTGACACCTTATTCTTCATCTGTCTCAGCACAAGAAAACCTTATTGTTTTGTTCCCTTTTCTGTGCAGCTGTGTTTCATTCTGAAAAGCATTCGGTAACTATGCACCAACCACGCCAGCACATTCAATCCAACCGCAATCTGATAGAAATCATATCCGAACCGCTCATATCCACCATAAGCTGATCCCAGCATGAACAGTGTCTCTGCTGCCTGCAAGAACAAAATTCCCAGGTACAGGCGATGCCGCAGCAAACCATGGCAGGAGAATAACAGGACCATAATCAGAACCATTCCATCCTCCGCATGTCCATATGGCAGGAACAAAAGGCACGTCCAAACCGACCACAGGAGAAATGCCTCTTCTACCATTCGATCAGTCGCTGATATCACCACATTCCTAGTCGCATCGCTTTTTTCATATGCAACATACCAGAACAAACCGATCAGCAGTGCTCCCAGTGTCAGCACCACAGCCACCAGGCCAAAGCGCAGCTGCTCTCTTCCGGTTACCAGTGACCAGAAAGAAAGATTATGATCAAATACATTGCCAACATTCAGCCACGAGATCAGATGATGAACCGGCTGCAGCATGTTCCTGTTCCTGATAATCTCAGGAACTCCTGTTATATAAACTCCCACAGGAATCCAGATGCCATACCTCAGGAGATGATTCCGCCGCAGGGCATCTCCTACATAGAAAGGCACCGCCGCCGCTGTCGCCGGGAAGCAATAGATCGCTATGCCCAGCAGTAGGTAAGCCGCCGGTACTCTCCAGATTCCGGCAACATTTCCATACTGCGAATTAACCTTCTCTCCCTGCGCAGTATGCGTATTCACGCACAATCCATCAGTCATCTCCCCCAGATGTAGCGACATTGCCAGCAATCCCAGCCCCGCGAGAAACCACAATATCCCATCGGCCTGATACTCCATTCCTGTAATCAGCAAACACAGGATGACAATTCCGCCAATCACACTCCGAAAAAACCACTTCTCATTCCGGATAATAAACGTACGAACAGCTTCCATACTGCTTCACCTCAAATCCTGCCTGCACAAAGGCATCCAGATCAGCTCCTGCCTCCATAATGAAAACACCATTCTCATCCGGAACTGCCTTTCCCATGTCAAAATATACATTCCCTGCCGACTGCGGCATCGGATGCCAATCACTGAATTCTCTCGTTGCAATGTATTCGTCCACCGGCATCTGCAGGTAGTACAAAACCTTCGGATAGATTCCGGACTTGTTCACATGAATGGTCTTTCCACTGCTCACGGCTTCCTGTAGTGCCTCTTTCAGTCCGGAATCGAAGGCCACAGCACTCTCCTGACGATAATCCACAAAATAATATCGTTCAAAGCCAGCAAAGCACACTATATAAACAACGAAAACCAATATCGGAATTGCCCTGCGCAGTCGAGGAATAATTTCTGTCAGTCCCTTGCAGAACACCTCGACTCCGAATCCCCCCATAATCAACATTGGCAGGAAGATAATATTTACCCTGTTTACGTTCACCTGACTGACCAGTCCGGAAATCACGCCGCACAAGAACTGCAACAGAATAAATAACTCCGGTGCGAATTCCTTGCGTCTCCATTTGACACAGAAGGATCGAATCGTTCCGGCTGTTCCGATCAGAATGAACAGAATTCCTACCGGATAATATAATCCATACCCGTCCACGCTGTTCCAGATCAGTCCATCAGTCTGCAGGAACAGTATTTTGAACAAATTCGTTGCATTCTGCCACAACGTATAGCCGCTCGTCTGATTCGTTCTCAGAAAATCCAGTTTCGGAATGGAGAAAACTCTGGTAGAAATCTCTCCAATGTACCCGTAGTTAACCAAAACCACCAGTGCCAATGGGATTGCCATTACACCAACAATCACAACACATGCCCACAACACTTTATCATTCCAGACCAGCTTCTTCTCATGAATCAGATATCCGGCACTGACCAGCAGAATCACCGGGACATACATCCAAACCATGGCATAGCTGTAGAGAGCCATCCCATACATCAATGCAGACAGCAGGTAATATCGTTTTTTCTCCTTTCCTCGCAGGAAAAAATACATTCCGAATAACAGCATTCCCGGCGCCAGATTCGACTCCAGCCCCCACCGTGACAGCATGATATGCCACGGACTCCACGCGACCAGCAGGGTAGCCCAGATTCCCGCCCGCTCATCATAGATTCTCCTGGCCACTCCATAGACTGCAGGCAAGGACAGAATCGCAATCAGCATCTGCGGCACTCGAATCACCCAATCCTTGGGCCCAAAGATGGCAATAAACGGAATCATGAGATACGTTTCCAGTGCGTTCATCCCACCGCCGTTTGTAAACAGATACAAAGGGAAATAATATCCCATCGTATCGTGTCCTGTTGTCAGAATATTCCACGCCTCATATCCCGCAAATGCCTCATCCTGATTCAGACCGTCCGGAATGCTGCCAAAGAGAAATACCCTGGCAAAAATCCCCGTCAGGATCACCAGCGTCAATATGACTCTCCTGTGATTCACAGACGATTCCGAATATTGTAGTTTTCCATGCTTCATAGCAATTCCTTCCGACAGTTTCTGAATCCAATCATTGATTCAAAATGAAGTTCACCTAACAAACACATCTATCGTGTTTTATCTGCAACCGCCGAATCACTTCCCAGACCACTACTGCAGCAGCTGACGTCACAGAGAGCACATAGGCTGCATACCAACTGCGCGGCGCCTCATAACGAATTGCAACATTTCCGGCCTTTTCCGACACTTGAAAGATGATCCTTCCATCTGCAGTTCTCTTCGCAATCGCCTCATCCCCATTCACATAGACATGATATCCAGGATAGTAATATAACGGAACGATGATTGATGTCTCTGCAGATTCTGTGTTTTCTCCTATCCGCTGATAAGAAAAGGATACTCCATCTCCTCGATGAGAATAATTTGCAACCACTAGCCCCGACTCATCAGATGTCACAATCTGCCCGTTATCCCATACACTCACAGAATCCCCATCATACAAATACAGTCCATCTGAAGAGCCTCTCGTATCTGCCATCGTCTTTGTAGATATGCTCTTCATATCCAGAAGCGAATCCATATAATACAAGGAGTTCGCCACAATGAGAAACAGAGTCACTGTAAGGACTATTATCTGCTCTCCTCGCACCGTACCCTTCGCATCATCAAAGATCTGCCGGCATAATCCACTGTTCCTTGCCCATCTGCACCAAAATCCTGTCAGCAGCGCACAGCCAAAGGTTGCCGGAGCCAGCATTCTCCATGGAAACTGCATCGACGTGAGCATTCCGACAATCGGCAGCTTCTCGGCAATTCCCCATGGAAACAACCAGGACGCCCCAAAAAGAGACAGAACCGTCATCAGCCAGATTAATCTCGTTGCAGCTCTCCCTGTCGCCTTTTCATCGTTGACCCCTTGTTGGCGCCTATGCAGCACAATTCCGGATCCTATCAAGACCAGCAGTGAAATTCCTCCCACACTGAGCGGCATTTCGCCATTCGTTGTCCCCAGTGCAAGGCTTGCCCCACCCTCCTTCACAAAGATTGCGAACATCTGAGAGAACTACACTCCGTGAGCGTGCATAGTACTCCCCATATTCTGTGCCGAGGAAGAGGAAAAAGACTCTCTGTAGAAAGTCAGAAACGGAATAAGAAAATACAGATTCCATAGCACCGTCACAACCACGCTCTTAATGCATGCCATCGCCCTTCGGTTCCAATTCTCACATCTCATCTGCAGGAATTGCTGCTTCTTCACTGCCTGCAAGGCCGGCTCCTCACCTTGATTAGAATTGATCCGTTTCATGAAATTCTTGTCGTTGCACCATTTCCATACTGCCATAACCACTGCAAATGCCGCGCCGTACAACACATACAGATACGATGACAACACGTGAGATGACAGGATTCCTGTTGTTCCCAGCGCCAACTTCATCCATTGGCGCTCATCCCCCATGACGACCTGATATAATCCCACCGCAAATAATGGCAGAAATGTCATTGCCAGAGACTCTCCCAACGCTCCGCGGGTATAGACAGTTCCCAGCCGATATAACGAAGCACAATAGAACGCTCCTGCTGCCAGTCCGGCCCATCTGTCCCGCAGAATCTCCTTGAAGGATACATAGGCAATCAGTACACCTGCAAGATTCATGACGAGCAGCAACAGTTTGTAGGCATTCAGTAAAGAAACTCCCGCCCACATCAGAACAGCCGGAATCCACAGGAACATCTGAGGATACATAATCGAAGAAGCATACCCATATCCCTTTCCCTGGAAGGGATTAATCCACATTGGAAAGCTTCCATCTCGAAGGCTGTAATACATTCCCCGAATACGCCCCAGATGGATCTCCGCATCCTGACCAATCACCATAAAATCATTCCAGAGTGGAGTCGAGATATACAGAAACTCCAACACCAGCAACAAAATAACAGCCCGATCTGCCAATTCCGGCCTCTTCTGCAATGCCAGCCACGCCAGCAATACAAAGAGTAGAAATGTGACATACAAAACCAGCGTATCCGTATACTCCTTCATGCTCCGGATTTCAATCTGATTCACCTTCAGATATCCGCCGCCGTAATACACCTTCAACGTCACGCCAACCGCATCCTCCGGCAGCGTCACCTCCAGCAGAACGCCTTCCTTCTCGGATACAATTTGCTCCCGGGCATAGATCACGCCTGGATTCCCTTGCTCGTCCATTTCCATATCAGAGGAAATTTCAACATAAGAATTCTCGGAATCCGCATTGTAGGACACCATGAACTGATAGGTACCCCGCTCCAGCTGCATTGGTTCCAGCTGTGTTAATACCCCAGTCTGTTCCAAATGATCTGCCGTTACCGTTTTCGTCTCCGCATCCCAGCACTCCGCTGTGAAAGCCTCAGTAGTGCCGAACTCCGCCGGCTTCATCTTGTATACTGGATCTTCGTTTTTCCACTCATGCCAGACAAGAGCAGTCATAACTGCCAGCACGACCAGCAACAGCCATATTTTCCTCTTTTCTCGAACATCCCCTGGTGCAATCACTTTTCTCATCTCAGACTCCAGCCAATGCAAACAGACCCAACAGGTTCTGTTTGCATAACACCAAAACTCATCTATGATGAATTTCCTACAACATCACTGCGTTCGCTGCTCTACATCTCCTTCTTCTGAAATACTCCCTAACACTACCGTAATCGGAAGTGCGAACAGATACAAATACATGTATCTCGTATAACTCCCATTCATTGGCCCTGCAATATTCACCAGCAGATTGATCCAGAACGGCAGACAGAATAGAAATGCCCTGCAATTCCTTCGAATCAGCCAATAGATTCCAATCCCCAGACTAAACCATATGTAAACACACGGAATTCGCAGCACCAGCAGCGGTGTATATCGACTCAACAACTCCCGATATCGTTCTGCCCGTTCCCGCCATCCGGCAAACCGATCCGGATATGACAGCACAATCCCGGCTCCCGTAACCTCGTCCTTAATTCTTGTCATAATCTGCTCTGCATCATCCGCATCCGCATAATGCATGATTCCGATCGGAACGAAATACTCACATTTGTTCTCCCAGGTAGCCTCCAGATACACCATTGGATGTTTTCGCAACATTTGAAGCCACGTGTACAGATAACTCAGTACCTCCTCCGTTGTCGCTTCCTCACGATAAGTAATCTTCACCGGATCCGCATTGGTCGGCTCATACCGCGCTGCCAACTCTTCATAGACCAGCACAGCATCAATGCTCTCCCGTTCTTCCTCTGTCACCTCCGAAGAATAATCCCGTACATATCGTGCCGTCTGCTGGAACGGCATGGACAACATCTCCCTGCTGCTCCCCTTTTCTACGTCAGCCAAAGGCAGCACCATCTTATTCCATGCCAACGAAAATACGATCAGTACCACCAGTATCTTCAGCAAATCCTTTCTGTATTCTCTCCCTGCCAACACTGCACCTCCTGCACACAGCAGGACTGCCATATAGATTCCGTCATTTCGGAGCAAGGTCATGATCAGCAGACACACCAGACACCCAATGCCGCATCTTACATTTCTTCTTCCCGAAGTTTTCTCCAGCCAGCAATGCAAACGGATCAGCAGCAGCGCTGTCATCCCTGCATACCATGTGTCCTTCACAATACATAACGCATAATTCTGCAGAATCGGATGAATGCAATAGTACAGTAGCAAAAGCCATGCATATCTCATGCGTACGCCATGCCTGATCAGATACCACACAGCATAACTTACCACCGCAACGAGAAACACATTCTGTAGCAACACATAATAAAACAGCCCCGCATTATCTCCCAGTGTCACCTGTCCAAGTCTCATGCACAAACTCAAGAGTAGAGTGTGCAGCACCGGATGATGATTATTATAGACCTCTATCCCGAATCCCTGCGCTAGCTGACCAATGTTGTCCCCGTTCGGAATCCCCGGATAAAACAGCAATAGATTCGGCACGTAGAATACCAGCAGCAAGCCCACACTCACTCTTGCAGGATGTTCTTTCATAATTTTTTTCAGAGAATCCAGACAGGAATATATCCAATTCGGCCATCTTATTCCGTTCATTTCATTCAATCTTTTCCGTCTGTTCATACTCTTGTTTCCCGAATTGCAGACAGCCACGATACCACTCTCTCTGCCCCATAGGCCGCCAACGGAATCAGACACACAAAATACGAGAAACAATATCTGGCCTTCGCTTCCCAGAACAGATAGAATACGAATCCTCCCAGAAAATACAATGGCAGCAGATTTGTTGCATCATAGCTTCCGGGTCCACATGCTGTCTTATCTCCATCACTGGTAACTCCCATCAGAATATATGCAGTGGCTGGAATCCCACCCACATCCGCAATTCCAGATCTGCTGACAAACGCTGCATCCTCACTCACCACCTCGAATAATCACAACATTAATTGCCTACCGTCTTGACGGTTGTCAGCTGCTTATTCATTCTCATTTTCTTGCAACTGTTCCTTCATCACTATGAAATCTCATTTGAAAGTAATTGACACAAATTATGATAATCAATGTAACCATGCCGCATAGCAATCCCATTTGCAGCCCCGGAGTGCAATATGTCATCTCTATCGTATGTTCGCCCTTTTCAACATCAAACATCATAAATGCATCGTCTGCTTTCTGAATTTGGGTAAATTTTCCATCAACCTTTAAGGACCAACCATTGGAATACGGAATCGACAGCAGAATATGTTCCGCTTGCTCTGTCGTAATCGTACCTGATACTGAATTAGTGCCGATCTGTAGATTCTCTTCCACTGCATCAAGTCCCGCGATACTTTGCTCAAGCTCTTCGTTCGAACGAAAATAGCACTGGATATCGTCAAAACTATATTCTCCCGCTGTCTCCAGGTGAATTTCGATTGCCTCAAGCCCTTGCTCTCCAATGTCTCCGATATTAATCAGCCAGTCATGACGACCTTCGTAAATATGATTTTTTCGATTTGTTCCGCGCAAACGCCCTGTATACTCAGTTCGTTCCCCGTTTGATATTCCATAAACCTGAATTGCAAAGTCTGTCGCATCACCACAGGAGAAATCAGTTCCCTTCAGGCTGATATATAATTCTCCGTTCTCCAATGCGTCTTTTCTCTCAGGATACAGAATGATACTTCCGCCATCTTGCGCCGTTGTTATATATGTACTCCCCTTTTGTGTTACATTTTCCAGTTTAACAGTACACGTTACTTTATCCTGATCCAGATGAATATCCGTCAGTTCAGAATCAACCGTTTCATCTTCCACAACAATTGACTGCAGCAATGCCTGTTGCCGGTCAATGACATCCAGCGTCATCCAAGCCTCACGGCGAATCGTTTTTTTAAATCCATGTACCAAAGAGGTCTTCGTCTCTGACCTATATGCTGCGTAATCCTCTCCATGTGAATCAGCCACCAATTGCAGATCAGAATAACCATACGGGACATTAAATTCCTGCCCGTCCGTAATCAGGAAATACGCAACACCAAACAGCTGTTCCAGTTCAGATCTACGATTTAACCCATAGTATGCATTTGTCGCGTTCGTCAAAAGCGCAATATCACGGTGAAATCTCGATATATTATTATTCGTTAAGGACAGATAAAAATCCATTCCGCTGACACCATACAACATCGTCTCATTATGGATATTACCCATATCACAGCCGTCAAAACGTTCCGTGTTCTCAATATTCACTTCTCGAAGCAGGGGCAATGCGCCGGCATTAATCACCGTCTCATATGCTTCTCCCTTTGGTGTATTAGAGCGAAGGGCATTTTCGTAATTTTCGCTAAAGTGATATCTATAGTGGCTCCCTTGTCAAGACAAAAATCCGATCATTTCTTAATGAATCGGTGC
>CAVCWT010000023.1:0-48616 GCA_963605745.1 Lachnospiraceae bacterium | reverse complement strand
GGTTTCTCCGCAGCACGGAGTGAGCGAAGCCACTCCAAGGTACTCGAAAATGGCATCAGCCATTTTCGAGTACCAAAATCGAGATGGGTGCTAAACAGTTACACTTTTTTCAACAGTCGGACATCGCCGCCAGGACCCGCTGACGGCTGATGTGTGTACAGTAACAAATCAGTTCCTGTGCAGTTGCTGTACGGATCTGGTCGCAATGACTGCGACGCCGGTTCCTGCCACATCCTCCAGGATCACATCTCCGATGTTCACCGGGGCCTTGACCTCGATGTTCTTCAATGCTCGCACGCAGTCAAAGATCTTCTCCTTCGGAATCTCGCCTTCCGTCTTTACACTGACCATCCGGATGTTCCCGTTTCCTACGCGAACGGTGGAGGTGACGATTCTCGCCGGTGCCGTGACCTCTTTTCTGGCATAGGCTTCCCCGCGAGGGCAGGTGTTGCCGGTAACGCTCACGACGTTATTCCCTTCCAGTTCCACGGTAATCTGGCAGCCCAGAGGACAGCCGATGCAGGTAAGGACTCTCGTTGTTTGTGCTGTATCCATTCTCACGCCTCCTCAAGTGTCAGCCGGATCTCTTCTGCATGGTTCAGAGCTGCAGCCTTTTCACCGGTCAATACCACGGTTTCCATCTCGCCGGGTGCCATGACCGGACGTTTTCTGACAAAAATCCTTTCTCCATTTACATACAGTGCCAACGTTTTGTCCCGATAGACATTGCCGACACGCATGCGGAGCGTCAGACGTTCTCCCACCTTGGAGGGATGGATATACTCCGGAACGCAGTAGCGGATGCCGTTCTCGCACTGCACCGGAACCGAATGCTCAAGAGAGGACAAGCCATCTCCCGCCTGCTCCCGGCATGCTGCATTCATTTCGCACATTTCGTCTTCCGCAGAGTCCTTGATGCGCTGAATGTATTCTGCCGCCTTCCGGCCTGCCAGACCGGCTTCCTCCGATACATAATCCACCAGGTCATGAACATGCAGCACATTGCCGGCCGCGAACACACCGGGAATGCTGGTCTGGAGCGACTCGTCCACCTCTGGCCCGTTGGTCACGGAGCACATCCTGATTCCGGCTCCGCGGCTCAGCTCATTCTCCGGTAAAAGGCCGCAGGAAAGGAGCAGTGTGTCACAATCGTAATGCTCTTCCGTTCCGGGAACCGGCTTGCCGTTTTCCACCTTGGCAAGGGTGATCCCGGTAACACGCTTTTCTCCTTCAATATTCACGACGGTATGACCAAGGAGGAGCGGAATCCCATAATCATCCAGGCACTGCACAATGTTACGCTTTAGTCCGCCGGAATAGGGCATCAGCTCCGCAACGCACAGAACCTTTGCTCCCTCCAGCGTCATTCGCCGTGCCATGATCAGTCCAATGTCCCCGGAGCCCAGAATGACAACACGTCTTCCCGGCAGACACCCCTCGATGTTAACCAGACGCTGCGCCGTTCCTGCGGTATATATGCCGGCAGGACGCATTCCCGGTATGTTCAGGGCGCCTCTTGGCCTCTCCCGGCAGCCCATGGCCAGAACGACAGCCTTTGCCTCAATCGTCATGAGGCCGTCCTCCCGGTTGACCGCTGTAATCGTCAGCGTACCCGGCTCCTGCGCCTGGTGATCCTGCGCATTTGCGGATTCTTCCCGGTCCGGTGAGCTTCCGGCCGCAGTGATCTCTCTTCCGGGCTCGCTTTTTGGCGCAGCAAGGTCCAGCACCATGGTGTTCAGCTTGTACGGGATCCCCAGCTCTTCCACCTGCCTGGCAAAGCGGCTTGCATATTCCGGGCCTGTCAGCTCTTCCTTGAAGGTATGCAGTCCGAATCCGTTATGAATACACTGGTTCAGAATTCCGCCCAGCTGACTGTCTCTTTCCAGAATCAGGATGTCCCCTGCGCCGGCTTTTCCGGCCTCGATCGCCGCTGCCATTCCGGCAGGACCTCCTCCGATAATTGCGATATCTACCCTCATCCTATTCACCTCTTACTGCGTATCTGTTTAGCACCTGGCGATTTCAATCCTGAATTGGGCGCCTCGCTCACAAATTCATGACTGAAATTGTCAGGTGGGCAAGGAGCGGAGCTCCTCTGCCTGGTTATTGATCAGGCGCTGCACGAGATCAGAACGAATCCTTGTTATGCCCCACGATAGGTTCAGACCCTTTTCCCGACTTTGTCACCTGCTCCCTGGGAATTCCCAGCTCTCTTGCCAGAATCTCCATAACCTTCGGACTGCAGAAGCCTGCCTGACAGCGTCCCATCCCGGCTCTTGTTCTGCGCTTTATGCCGTCGAGGCTCCTTGCTCCCGGAACCCGGTGAATCGCATCCAGAATCTCGCCCTCTGTCACGCTCTCGCAGCGGCAGACCATCGTCCCGTAGGCAGGTTCTTTCTGAATCAGCGCCTGATACTCTGCCTTCGTAAGAGTCTTAGGATCCGTGATGCCTTTTCTGGTCGGCTGATAGTTTGTTTTGACCTTCAGAGAAAGGATTCCTGCTGCAAGCTCTGCAACCGTCTCGCCGATCGCGGGGCTCGCAGAAAGACCGGGCGACTCAATTCCCGCACAGTCTATGAATCCCGGAACGCTTTCCTGAATGATAAAATCATGTCCCAGCTCATGGGCGCGCAGCCCTGCAAAGCTCGTAATCGTCTGCCGCAGCGGAAGGTCCTTTACCGCATGGCCGGACTGAATGCGTACCGCCTCCAGCTCTTCTGCCGTTGTTCCCACATCGTCCTTGTCCTCAATGTCATTGGCCGTAGGGCCGATGAGCAGGTTCCCGTGCACGGTGGGTGTTACCAGAACTCCCTTTCCGAATTTACCGGGCAGCTGGAAGATGGTGTGATGCACATGATCCCCTGCTGCGTGGTCCAGGAGCAGGTAGCTGCCGCGCCTTGGTATGATCTGAATCTGGTCCTCACACACCTGATTGTGAAAAACGTCCGCGTAAACGCCGGCCGCATTGATGACCACTCTCGCCTGCAGCGCACCCTTGGAGGTTTCGAGCTGCCAGCCGCCTTCAATCTGATGAATCTCCTCCACCTTTGTATCAAACCGGAACTCAACCCCGTTGGCGGCTGCATTCTCTGCCAGCGCATACGTGAGGTCAAACGGGCACACAATCGCTCCTGTCGGCGCATACAAAGCTGCCACGGCATCCGCTGAGATATTGGGTTCCATCTCCAACAGCTCATCTCGTTCGATGATCCGCAGATCCTGAACCCCATTCTGCACGCCTCTGTCATACAAAGCCTGCAGCGAAGGAAGCTCCTCCTTACTCAGGCAGACAACAAGGCTCCCGCACCTTTCATAGGCAAAATCGAGTTCCCCTGCCAGCTGCGGCATCATTTCACTGCCTTTCACATTGAGCTCTGCCATTTTGCTCCCGGGAGCTGCGTCAAAGCCTGCATGGACAATGGCACTGTTCGCCTTCGTTGTTCCGCAGCAGACATCCTCCTCTCGTTCCACCAACAGCACATCTGCCACGTAGCGGCTAAGGAACCTGGCAATGCTACAGCCGCTGACTCCCCCGCCAATAATGATGACGTCTCTCATGACATTCTCCTTTCCCCCTTGCGTGTATCCCTGCAGCGAGCTATCCTGCTGCATCGAACATGCCCTTATTGTAATACAGAACCGGCGGTAAATGCGTTGAATGGCATCGAATGAAGATATGGCAAATGGGAGCTCTTTGCCAAAGGCAGCATAGGAGAATATAATATTCGATATTTTTGTGTCTATTCAGACAGGAGACAAGGAATGATCAACATTGTATTACATGAACCAGAAATCCCTTTCAACACCGGTGCCATCGGCCGCAGCTGCGTTGCAACAGCCTCTTCGCTGCACCTCATTGAGCCTTTGGGATTTACCTTGAACGATAAATATGTCAAACGTGCCGGCATGGATTACTGGGAGAAACTCGATCTCCACCGGTACCTCGATTACGAAGACTTTCTACGTCAGCACCCGGAGCTGACCTTTGCCGGCGAGGAGCCCAGTAACGATTCCGCAGATCAGAAGTGCCAGCCGGTCACAGAAGATCCATTTGAAGTCCCTTCACTCGCCGCTCCCGTAAGTCAATCAGACACAGACAAGACCGCAGCCTCCGCAAGGCCGCATCTGTGGTTTGCCACAACCAAGGCCAGAACCTGCTATGCCGACGTCTCCTTTGGGCCGAACGACTACATCATGTTCGGCAAGGAATCTGCCGGAATTCCGGAGGAGATTCTGGTACAACACCCCGGTGCCTGCATTCGAATCCCCATGTGGGGAGACATCCGGTCCCTTAATCTCTCCAACTCTGCTGCCATTCTCCTTTATGAAGCACTGCGGCAGAACGGTTTTGAGGATCTGTCACAAAAGGGAAATCTGCACCGGCTCTCCTGGGAGTCCTGACACAGCTGTCTGTGCGATCTGGCTCGCACAGACAGCTGACGGGAATTTGTGTGCGAGGCGCCCGATTCATGTTGAAATCGCCAGGTGCTAAACAGATAACAACAAGCGCCGAAGGGTTGCATTCCCTTCGGCGCTTGTTCTCTTTCCGTAGCATTCACGTTTTGCTTAATTCGTTTTGCTTAATTCGTTTTGTTCAATTCGTTATTTTTCAGTCCGTACTCATTTTGCCAATTTTCTTGCCTGATTCTCTTCCTGTCCTTTCTTATCTCCTAGACTAACGATGACCAGCGCAGCCAGCGAGAAGGCATAGGCGATCAGGAGCGAGAGATCCGTGTTCATGAGGCCGCTCAAAGGTCCTACCGGAATGCCGATAAGGAACGAGATGACACCGATGGCTCCACCGACAAGAGCTGCTGCAAAGGCACCCTTTCTCGTAGCCTTATCCCACAAAAGGCCGCCAAGGAGCGGGATCAACAAGGATCCCATGTAAGGATAGTTAAAGATGATCATAGCATCCAGAATGTCTGTCATCTTAAAGGCAAAGATAATACCGACCACTGAGCCGATGAGAACCGTTGCCTGCGAGATCAGCTTGGCATGCGGCAGGCTGTCCAGGTTCTCAACCTCCGGATGGAGCACCTTGTTGTACAGATCTCTTGAGAACGAAGAGCCAAGGGACAGAATCACGCAGTTCGCACTGGACATCGCGGCCGACAAAATAGCTGCGATCACAACACCCGCAAGGGCCGGCGGCAGGACGTTGATCGTTGTAATGGTAAAGATGCCGTCCTCTACGCCCGGGAACAGTCTTGCTGCCATGACGCCGATGGCAGAGCACATGGATCCGATGATAATGACAATGATGCCGCCGTAGATGCAGCCCTTCTGTGCGGTCTTAACATCCTTGGCCGACTGAATTCTGGAGTAGGCATCATAGGACATCGAGATGGACAAAAAGAACGGCAGGACCAGATAGATCAGACGTGTCAGCATGCCATCCGGAATAAAAGGCGTATTGAATACAGCCGCCATAGAGCCGCCGTCACTCGTATAGCGCAGCGCTGTCGCAATTGTCAGAATCGGAATAGCGATCATGATGATGGTGGTCTGAACCACATCCGTCAGCACAACGCCCCACATGCCACCAATGGTGCAGTAAATCAAAATAACGACCGCCGTGATGATCACGCCGACATTGAACGGAACACCAAAGCCGGACAGAATGCTGCCGCAGGCCAGCATCTGGGCAATAAAGATTCCCAGAAGGCTCGGCACATTCGAGAGCCATGCCCAGAAACGGATGCCTCTGCTGTCACCGTATCTTTGGGCGAAAAAGTCCATCGGAACATAGCTTTCCTTCTCGCGCAGCTTCTTGCAGGCGAGAACACCGGCCAGAATCAATCCGCCGCCGCAGCCAATGGAATAATAGATTCCCGGCCACATGCCAAGGTTATAGCCGTTGGTGGCACCGCTTAAGACGATGCCGACACCGATCTGTACGGCCGCCATGGTCAGCGATGTCATCACAACATTCAGATTGCGACCGGCCACCAGATAGTCCGAAGTCTTTCGGTTTCTGGCTGCGGCATAGACGCCGATACCGATCATCAGCAGGAAATAAATCCCGCAGAACATGATGATAATTGCATTTTGACTCATTTTGGAGTCCTCCCTCATTTTGCTGATTCAGAATCAGCAGATTTCCCACCGATTGTACACAGAACGGTAATCTCTGTCCATGCGTTTTGCGCTGCTGTACACACATCCGTCAAAAGCAGGCCTTCATACAGCGTCTGTAAAATAATCGGCCGAATATTTAAAAATCGATGCAACTGTTTAGCACCCGCATCCTGTTATTGGCGTACCGGTACGAATTTTGTCCGATTCATCAAAGGATGCTCGAGGTGAATGGCACCCGGAACCGGGCAGTCCATGACGCACGCCCCGCAGTACATGCACTCACCGGGATACATGACAATCGGATGCTCGCCCCTGTTCACACTCGGAATCAGAACATCCATTTGACAGGCCGCAGCACATCGGCCGCAGCCAATGCATTTGGTCTCATCATAGGTAATGGGCCTTGCACTGCAGGGAATCACGCTGGCATAGAGGTCGTTTGTTTTTTCCCCGGGACAGGCGTTGTCACAGGCCCCGGCGCTGCCATAACTTAGAGACACATTTTCTTCACTTGTCATAGTATTTCGGTGCCTCCTCCCTGATGTAATCCTGATTGTACTTTTCGTACATTTCCTCTACGTTTCCGTAATAGTCGTGCGGTATCTCGCCGCGGACCGGCTTGCCGTCTACCTGGCGGATCGTGATGTATTTCTGATCCTCTTTGGGGTCCTGCTCCGGATAATCACTGCGGATAAAAGACAGAGGCTTTGAGCTGGACCTGCGCATCCGGCAGGCCTCCAGAATCATTTTCGACACCTCGAGAATGTCCAGCACCTCGTGGGTACGCATCAGATCATGGGGATTCTCACAGTGCAGCTGCGGTACGATATTCTCTTCGTAGCTCTTTAAAAGATCCAGTCCTTCGCTTAAGAGCTCTTCGCATTTGATCTCTGCACAGTAATTCTGCATGCACTTGGAAATGGCAAAATTCAGCTCCTTCCAGCTCATGTCTCCTTCATTTGATAACGGTGCGAGGAGTCGTTTTTTCTCCTCAGCCGCCTGATCTGCATCGTATTCTGAGAGCTCTGTCACACTGGCCCTGTCTGCTGCCTTGCGCCCTGCGTAATAGCCCGTTGCTGAGGCCGCGCCGCCGCAGTCCATGGCATAGAGCTGGTCTCCTGCCGCATACACGCCTTCGATGTTCGTCATAAGGTTCCAGTCCGTAATGATGCCGCCCGGCGCACCAAAAAGCTGCCTCTCCTGCCCCAGGAAATTCGCCGACTGCCAGCCGGTTCCGTAGCTCTGCAGCATGTACTTTTCCGGATCAAAGCCCTTCTCTGTGTAGTACTGGAGAACCGGTACCTTCGTTCTCCCCTCTTCTCCGACCATCATTCCCCAGATAACGCGGCGTTCGCTCTCCGGCATCCGGCTAAGGTCTGCATAGAAGGGCAGTTTGTAGCCTCTTTTATCCAGTTCCTCAAAGGACATGGTCTCCGGTCCCCGGTATTCATATTTAGGCTCGTCGATGACGCCGCCCTTTAAGAAGAATTTCTGCCCGGGTGCCGGATGAAAACGGTCTCTGACGCTCTTTAATTCGTTGCCATCGCGGTCCAGATAGGGAATCTCCACGCCTCTGGCATCGACCATCGTTGCACCGTACCAGGTGTTATGATTGTTACCGGTGCTGTACGGCGGAAAGCTCCTTCCTGCTGCCGAGAATTCGCCGCGGACGGACTTTTCCATCATGGTGAATTCCATGCCGGCCCGGTAACCCATCGCATGTCCGCTGCCGATGCTGTTCATCGGGCGGAATTCGCACAGTCCCGGCAGATCCGAATTGAAGAGCCAGACCCTGGCAGGACGTGACATTGCCATGACCGTTGCCTTCGCCGAAATGGTATAGAATTTCCCGGTGTGGACATCCATGGCGCAGGCGCCGATTCCTGTGATCTTCTCGCTGCCGTCCCCCTGACGAACCTTTTGGGTCAGAAGCGCGGTTGCCTCCGTGCGATCCAGCACCTTAACGCCCAGCCGCAGGCATTCCTTATACAGTGCCGGCTTAAAGCCGCTCCCCCAGATCCGGAGGGTATAGCAGTTGGTGTAGTCATAGGCGAACATGAGCTTGGTCTTGTCATCGCGAAAATCCGCACCGACGAACTCATCCTCTGTGTCGCGAATCTTTCCGCCAAAGCTCTCCATATCCAGAAGGCGATCCCATCCCTCCCGGCATTCAATATAATGCGCAATTCCGTTGCTGTAGTGATCCTGCTCGTCGATATAGGCCTCTGCGACCTCCTTGGGTGTCACCTTGCAGCAAGGATTCGTACAGGCAGATTCCCAGTGATCAAAGCCGCTTCCGGCAGAGCCTGCCCTTGCCGTCGTTCCCTTCTCTACGAGAATCACTCTCTGTCCTTTTCTCGCCGCTGCAATTGACGCGTAGCAGCCGGCAAGACCACCGCCCAGAACCAGCACATCGCAAGAAAGGTGCTCTTCCTGACCGATCTCATTGGCATATGGCCATTTATATTCCTGCATATTGATCCTCATTTCTCTAATAACATCTTTGCTATTGTATACTTTATCGTCTGTAAAAGAAACCGGAATCCTACCCGCAGAAAAACTGCCCGCACAAGGTTCCGGCAAAAACGTCAGAACCTTATGCGGGCAGTGTGGATACTTCAATTTTGGTATCTGTTTAGCGCCTTACGATTTCAACATGAATCGGCCGCCCCGCGGACGGATTCATGATTGAAACCCTCAGATGGCCAAGGCCAAACAGGAGAAGGCAGTGCAGCTGCCTTCGAATGTCGGCCTCATGGCCAGCCCCATCGAGGTTTTCCGTATGCAAGGAGAAAGCCGCGTAGGCGCTTCCCCTGCAGCACGGAATGAGCGAAGACCCTCCAAGACACTCCGTGTTGCGATTACGTGAACCGATTAATTCTCGCCTACAACGCCGCCTTCTACCACCAGGCTGTCCTCATAGTCTGCGCCGTAGGTATCCAGAAGAGTAGCTTCATAATCCGCATGGAAGAAGTTCTCCTCGCCGAGCGTCTCGATCTCCTCATTCACCCAGTCAAGAAGTGTCGTATTCCCCTTGCTGACTGCAGGAGCAATGGTATCCTTGTTGCCGAGCTCCGGAATGCCGACTTCATATCCCTCGTTCTGCAGAGCGAAGGCAATGACCTCGGTGTTGTCATTCGCCCATGCTACGCCGTTGCCGTTTTCAAGGGCGTTTTTGGCGGTGGCATAGGAATCGTATTTTTGCAGCTTGATATCCGGATAGTTCTCGATGAGATAGGTTTCTGCCGTGGTACCGGAGATGACGATCATCTGATCCTCGCTGTTCCAGTCATCCAAAGAGGTGATCACATTCGAGGAAGGCGAAATAACGCCTAATGCCACATTCATATACGGCAGAGCAAAATCAACCTCTTCAGCGCGCTGCTCTGTGACCGTAAAGTTTGCCAGAATCAGATCCACCTTGCCGGTCTGCAGATACTCAATGCGATTGGCAGCCTCTGTGGATACCAGGTTGATCTCTACTCCAAGGTCCTCTGCCAGACGGTTGGCAAAATAGACATCATACCCCTGATATTCGCCGTTCTCATCCACATAACCAAAAGGGTTTTTGTCGGAGAACACACCGATGTTGATCGTGCCGTCCTCTTTAATCTCGTCCAGTGTGCGGTAAACGACATCGCTCGATGCGCTGCCTGCGCTCTCGGATGCGGTGGTCTCAGAGGATGCGGATCCTCCGCAAGCCGTCACCGATGCGGCCAGGGTGAGTGCTGCTGCTACTGCTGTAAGTCTTGTCCACTTTTTCATAATAAATTCCTCCTGGTGTATTTACTGTAACTATTTAGCACCCGCATCTCGATTTTCCTACGGAAAACCTCGATGTGGCTGGCCAGAGGCCCTTCGGGCCTTGGCCACCTGTCAATTTCAATCATGAATCTGTCCGCGAAGCGGCCGATTCATGTTGAAATCGTCAGGTGCTAATCAAATACAATTTACTGTAACTATTCACAAGAGCATGTAACCGTTTCGCACTGCCTTCTGTCAGGAAACCGCCTGCGCACAGCAAATCTCTCTGCAGTCTGCAGAACTACGCTGTCACATCCTCAAATGTAAACATGTTCAGAAACTGCCTTGCCCTCTCTGTCTTTGGATGCTCAAAGAACTCCTTCGGAGCAGCCTCCTCTGCAATCCGGCAACCGTCGAGGAAGATCACCCGGTCAGCCACTGCCTTTGCAAAGGACATTTCATGGGTGACAATTAACATCGTGCGTCCCTGCGAGGCAAGGTCCAGCATGACATCCAGAACCTCACGAACCATCTCCGGGTCCAGCGCTGCTGTCACCTCGTCGAACAAAAGGATCTCCGGATGCATACACAGGGCACGGACGATGGCAACTCGCTGCTTTTGTCCGCCGGAGAGCTGACGCGGATAGCTGCTCGCCCGGTCCTTCAGGCCGACACGCTCCAAAAGTGCCAGTGCTTCCTCAGCAACTCCTTCCTTTTTCCTCTTCTGTACCTTGGTCGGTGCGAGCAGAATATTATCCAGCACCGTCAGATGTGGGAAAAGGTCATAGCTTTGGAATACCATTCCGATCTTCTGACGGATCGCTGCCAGATCACGGCTTCCTGCCACAATTTTCTGATCTCCCAGCCGAATCTCGCCGCCCTGGATCGGCTCCAGTGCGTTGATACATCGAAGGAGTGTGGATTTTCCACAGCCGGAAGGCCCCACGATGACAATGACCTCTCCCTTGTGTACCGTCAGACTGACATCGTCCAGAATGGTGCAGTCGCCGTATTTTTTCGTCAGATGATCAATATACAGCACCGGTTCTTGCATGGTTATTACCCCCATTTTCTTTCCAGATAGCGAGCCAGCATACTGATCGGCCAGCAGGCAATGAAATACATCAAAAAGATGGTCAGATAGATTCCGAAGGCGGCATTCGGGCTGTTCATACGATTGGCCTCAATGATCTGCTGCGCCACCTTCAGCACCTCGACCACGCCGATCATGAGCACCAGGCTGGTGGTTTTGATCATACGAGTGATCAGGTTGATCGACAAAGGAATCAACCGCCGCACCGTCTGCGGAATAATGACATATCGGTAGGTCTGCGCCCTGCTGAGCCCCAGTGCCTCACTGCTCTCGTACTGGTGCCTCGGGATCGAGATCAGCGAACTACGCACGAGATCACTCATCTCTGCCGTCCCCCACAACACAAAGACAATAATGGCAGCCGTTTCCCCCGAAAGATCCCATCCAAAGGACCTCGTGGTGCCAAAATATACGATGAACAAGAGCACCAGCTGCGGCATGATCCGGATGAATTCCAGATAGATTCGCAGAATGCCGCGCAGCAGTCGATTTTTCCTTGTCATCAGAATTCCCAGGAGAATACCAAGCGGAATGCTGATTGCGACCGCAATCAGGCTGATCCGAAGCGCCGTCCAAAGGCCTCCCAGAAGGCGCAGCATATTCTTGCCCTTGAATAACACCTCAATCCCCAAATCCGGCATGGCGAACCCTCCTTTCTGCGATGGTTCCCAGAATGGACACAGGGAGCAGGATGATCAGATAGAAAACAACGAGCAGCAGCAACGCTTCTGTCGTCTTGTAATACAGACCGATCAGATCCTTTGCGGTGAACATCAGATCCATCAGACTGACTGCACTGAAAACGCTGGTTTCTTTCAATAGAAAGATGATGTTCGCAACCAGACCGGGTACGCTGGTGGATACCGCCTGCGGCAGAATCACATAACGAAAGGTCTGTCCCTGACTCATTCCAAGGCTCAAGGCACTTTCTGTCTGGATCGTCTCCACCGCCTCCAGACCACTCCGGAAGGTCTCTGCCATGTAGCTGCCACCAAGGAACGCCAGTCCTGCTACGCCGCAAACCTCGGCGCTGATTCGAAAGCCAACCTTCGGCAATCCGTAATAGATAAAGAACAACTGGACCAAAAGCGGTGTATTCCGGCTCAGTTCAATGTAAACCGCTGTGATCTGACGCAGCACCGGAATCCGGTAATACTGGATCAGGGAGCAGATCAGCCCGACCACAATCGCCAGCAAAACGCCCAGAAGCCCCAGCTGCACCGTCAGCCGTGCCGCTTCCCGGTACAATGGAATGTATTCTGTAATGACATCCCAGTTCAATCCCAACAACACCATTTACTCCCTTCCTTCAAAAGGAAACGCTGATTGCATCAACAGTTTCATAAACATTCCATAAACGATGGCTGATGCCGTTCCATAAGAAAAGGGAGCCCATTACAGGCTCCCCGGACATTCTATGACACAACCATTTTACACAATGGTTCACAGGTACACAGCAACGAACGCCATCGTACCTGGCCATATCCATGCCCGGGACAATCGCATACTGCAACAACACATAGAGGGATGGGAGGATGCAGTCTTTCTCATTGCCGTTTTCCTTTCTGTAAATTCATATAACTGTTTAGCACTCATCTCGATTTTCCTTCGGAAAACCTCGATGTGGCTGGGCAGAGGAGCTCCGCTCCTTGTCCACCTGACAATTTCAGTCATGAATTTGTGCGCAAGGCGCCCAATTCATGATTGAAATCGCCAGGTGCTAAACAGATACAATTCATATAACTGTTTCGTACATTTCCGAACTCATTGGTGGCATATTACTCCTATATTCCTACCGTGTCAATAGGAATAATGAATATGTCATCACCATCCGTATATCTGTCAGGAGCAGGGTGGCGTCCCTGCCGTCGAACATTCTGCTGCCACGCTGCTTCTCACAAGCGTTTCAGTGTCTGGCGAGTGTAGACAGATATTCTACAGCGGACAAGGCCGCCACGTTTCCTTCCCCTGCCGACTTAATGTACTGATAGGGCGCTCCTGTGGCATCGCCGCAGGCATAGCAGCCGGGCAGGTTGGTTCTCATTTTGCGGTCTACCGCAATGTGATTGTCCTCGATCTGCAGGCCGGGCACCAGCTGTGCCGGAGAGATGCTGTCTCTTAGGATAAAGATTCCATCCACCTCAAGGCTTCCGGCGTCCGTTACGAGGCGCCGCACCTTCATGGCGCCTTCCACGGCGACCGGTTTCCTGTGCAGGATTTCAATATCCTCATTCACATTCACCTCGCCGTCATACATCGGCAGATAATAGACCTTTTCTGCAACCTCCGACAGGAAATTTGCCTCGGCCTCTTCCTTTTGCGAAAAGCCGATAACGGCTGCCGTTTTCCCTTTGTAGAACATCGCATCGCAGGTTGCGCAGTAGCTGACACCTCTTCCAAGGTATTCCTCTTCTCCGGGATAGGTCTTTGCCGTGCTGACCCCCGTCGCGAGAATGACAGCACTCGCCTCATAGGACGTTCCGTTTCCCTGCAGGGCATAATAATCACCCATGGAATAGATGGTATTGATCTTGTCCTCTGTAATCTCGATTCCCAGTGCTGCTAAATGCGTCTGAAAGGCAGCCTGCAGCTCCTCTCCGCTGATGGCAGGAAGCCCCAGATAATTCTGGATGGTGTGCGCCTTCTCCACCTTAAGACTCAGCTCCTTGCCGCCAAAGAGGATGATGTTCTTGTTCCGGATCTTTGCGGTAATCGCAGCCTCGAGTCCTGCCGGTCCGGTTCCGATGATCGCAATGTCATAACGTTCCATATTGATTGGTCCTGTATTTTATGATGCTAGGGTCAAAAGTTCCGTTGCCCCATGATAGCCGTTACACAATCACTGCAATCACTGCGGCGATCAATCCGATTGTAATCACAAACGGCATCAGGCAACATCCGCATCCGCCTCTTCTGGGCGGTGGCGGCGGTCCCCAGGGTTCTCTCCCCATTCCCGGGCCGCCGGGGCCCATTCCGTGTCCAAAAGGTCCTCCCATTCCCGGGCCGCCGGGACCCATTCCGTGCCCATGAGGTCCTCCCATCCCTGGGCCGCCGGGACCCATTCCGTGTCCATGCATAACGCATTCCTCCTTTGATTGGCAACGATGCCTGTGCGAGCAGGCATCATCGTTTTAGAACCTGACAATTCAACATGAATCGTAGCTGTTTCGCGTCCCAATGACAGATTCATGATTGACCTTCTCATTTTATCACGCAGATTTCTCCTTGCGTTGCAAATCCTTGATGTGGCCGGCCACAGGCCCTTCACAATTCCCTAGTACCATCCAATATTTGCGAACGACCTTTTTGTGGAGTATCCTAGATATCGAGTTTGCAAAATAACTGGCTAGTACAGCGATTTTTAAATAACTAGCCATATTAACTTGCCTGAGTTGCAGGGATATTGTTCAGCATCATCTCATTTTTCCTTCGGAAAACTTCGATGAAACTGGCCAGAGGCCCTTCGGTCCTTGGCCACATGTCAATTTCAATAGTGAATATGCCTGTGAACAGGCAATTCACATTGAAATTTGACATGTGCTGAACGAATAACAAAAAGAGGATGAGAATATGAAGTTCTTGATTTTGTTTCTGATTGCCATGCTGATCAGCAGTGTTGGATTCAAACGATTTGTCTGGTTTATTTCCATCGGATATGGATTTTCCATTGCAGGAGCGGGACTGGCGATCCTGGTCATGTTCCACAACGGTCTTAGCATTGTTCCCGTGATCATGAGCCTTCTCTTTATGGTTTACGGGTGTCGTCTGGGCGGATATCTCCTCCTGAGAGAAAAACGCAGCGCCTCCTATCAGGCCACGATGAAGAACGACATCAAGGACGGATCCGACACAGGGTTCTTTGTGAAGGTCATTGTCTGGCTCTCCTGTGCACTGCTCTATTGCTGTGAGGTGTCTCCGGTCTTTTTCCGCCTGGAGAATCAGGCAGGAACCGATTTGATTTCCATCATCGGCTGCGTCGTGATGGCAGCAGGCATCGCTCTGGAAGCCTTTGCGGATTATACAAAAAATCAATATAAGAAAGAACACCCCAAGCGTTTCTGCGATGTTGGTGTCTTCAAAATCGTTCGCTGCCCCAACTATTTCGGCGAGGTACTCACCTGGACCGGTGTATTCCTTTCCGGCGTAACTGCTCTGCACGGCGTCCTTCAATGGATTGCAGCCATCGGCGGCTTTGTCTGCATTGTCTATATCATGTTCGGCGGCGCCAGAAGGCTGGAAATCCGTCAGAACAAAAACTACGGACAGGATCCGGAATATCAGAGCTATGTAAAGAGTACCCCGATTCTGCTCCCCCTCGTTCCGCTCTACAGTGTAGAAAAATACAAATGGCTGGTAGGATAAAATCACAAAGCCCCCGACAGACAAGCTGTCGGGGGCTTTGTGATTTCATAATTTCATAATGTGTATCTGTTTAGCACCTGACAATTTCAACATGAATCGGACGCCTCGCGGACAGATTCATGATTAAAATTGACAGGCAGGTACTAGACATTTAATTCATACTGTTCCACGGTGATCACTGCCTGGCCGTCTGCCGCAAAGGTGATTCCATCGGCCCTTTGCGGCGTATAGATCCACGCCGTCATCGTCTGTTCTCCATCATTGATAAAAACCTCAATGCTGTTGCGATCCAGCAGAATCCGAAGCTTTCGCTCGCCGCCTTTCCTTAGCACCTTGCAGCTACGGCGGTGAACAAGATCTGCACGAGTTCCCGAGTGGCTGCGATCGAGTGTCAGTTCATCGTAATAAGGGTCATAGGTCAGACTGGTATAATAATCCGCATCACAGGCCAGCTTGATGGTAACGGTCCGATACTCACCCGGCAGAATGGTAACGGTCAGATCCGCGATCCGCCCCCCGATGCCTTCCAGCGTCATTTCATCCTGCACTGCCACATTCTCATGAAGCGTTCGCCTGCCATGAAGGGCATCCAACTCTCTGACCGGCGTTTGAATGATCCTGCCGTCTCTTATCCTCAGCTCCCGCGGACAGATGGTCTGCCCAAACCACTTGCAGTCCTTTGGCTGATCCTGGATGTCGGACCAGGTCTGCATCCATGCCGTCATGATCCTGCGCCCGTCCGGTGTGAGCAGCGTCTGCGTCGCATAAAAATCAATGCCCTCGTCCATCAGCTGCACGGTTTCGCGGGCAAAAGCATGGGTCGTTTTATCGTAGTTGCCAATAAAGGCAATGACATTGTGACCGGGATGAAACTCTCCCTTTGCCTCCATTTCCATGGGGCCAAACATCACGACCTGCCGACCATCCAGCGAGAAAAAGTCCGGGCACTCCCACATCCTGCCGTATTCGTTGTTGCTGCGCTCCAGAACGGCGGTGTAATGCCAGTCAAACCCATCCGCACTATGGAACAGCAGGATTGCACCGCTCTCATCCGGGGAAAGTGCAACCGTAACTGCAGCATAGGTTCCGTCCTCCTCCCGCCAGATCTTTGGATCCCGAAAGTCATATCGACTAAAGCCTTCCGGAAGGTCCTTCCAGGTCAGCACCGGATTGCAGGACGGCTTTTCATAGTTCAGGCCGTCTCCGATTGCAATACTCTGGGTCTGAATGTCGCGCAGCTCGTTGTTTTGCTGCCTTTCCGAAATTACGCTGGTATAGAGCAGCAGCTGCCTGCCATCATCCAGCTCTGCAGCCGACCCCGAAAAGCATCCAGGGCCGTCATCCGCCGCAGAATCCGGAGCAAGGGCACAGGGCAGATACTCCCAATGCAGCAGGTCTGTGCTGACGGCATGTCCCCAGTGCATCGGTCCCCACTTGGTCGCATAAGGATTGTATTGATAGAATTGATGGTATCTGCCCTGATAGCAGGAAAATCCATTGGGATCATTCATCCACCCGACCTGCGGTGTCAAATGATAGGCAGGGCGCTCCTCTGATTTGATTTCTGCGCCGTGCGCTGCCTCATAATCGCGGGCTTTCTGTAAAATCTCACTTGGCATCATGGATGGTCTCCTTTGTATCTTCCTTTATTGTCTCTCCGCAAACCCGTTACACGGTCTGCTCCGTACTCTATTCCGGTTCTTTCCGGTCAGCTTCGTTTCATTCCGTTCTGCTTCCGTACTGTCCCGTTCTGCTTCCGTACTGCTTTTGCTCAGTTGTTGCCTGCATAGCGGTCATAGGCATCCTGATAAACCTTCAGCAGTTCGTCCATGCCGCAGTTGTTCTTCAGAGTATCGAGGTATGCGTTCCACTCCTCATCCGTAGGGCCGCCGTCCTTCAGCCACAGGCCTTCCTGCTCGGAAACGGCATTTTCGAAATCGGTGCGATAACGATCGATCGTGTCCAGCTCTTCTTCAGTAAATACGCAGTCAACAGGATAGGTTGTGGTGTCGTCCACATAGGTCATCCAGTAATCCTTCAGATCGGTCAGACGCTCAATGGCACGATCCTCCATGTAGAAATACTCGTCATAGTACTCGCTCAGGATCAGCTTGGGTCCCCATACCTCATAGGTAGATTTCAGCTCGCCGGCGCCCTTGTTATACTGAGCCTGCGACTCCTCTTCCGTGATGGACTTCCACTTGCCGTCTGCATCCTGCTCGGTAAAGTAAACACCAATGGGGCCATACTGCAGCTGCATTACAACCTCGCCGTCATACCACTGATCAAAGAAACGCAGCAGATTGGCAGGGCTCTCGCACTTGCTGGTGATGCTAAGGTTGCCGCTGCTGGTGCCGCCGCCGGTGCGAACCGTGACGTTGTGCGTGCCGTCCGGGCCATCCAGAACCGGAAGGAATACATAGTCATCTGCGTAATCGCCCATGAGCTCCTCAATGTACCACCAGGTTGAAACACCAAGGTATCCCTGTGCGCCCTTTGCGAGCAGCTGGTTGGAATCCTGGCTGAACATCTCGACATCCATCAGGCCCTCCTCATACCAGTCATGGAAATAGGTGACAGCCTCACGATAGTTGTCCTCTGCGCAGACAAAGCTGCAGGTACCGTCTGCACTCAGAACCAGATCATTGCAGACATCATTCGGCCAGTTGGTAAAACCAAAGCCTGCATAAAAGATGTTCTGGCCCCAGCACCATTCGTCAAAGCCGGTAGACATCGGGATCGTGCTGCCGGGCTCGTTGCCGTAAACCTTGGCAGACATATCGTTGTCCTTGAAGGCCTTCAGGGCGGTGTGCAGCTCGTCCAGTGTGGTAGGAACCTCCAGTCCCAGCTCATCCAGCCAGCGCTTGTTGATCATCGAGAACTGCGGGATGGTATAGATGCTGTAATCGTTCTCATCACCGATGCCGGCTGTTCCCATCTGTTCGGCAGAAGGCAGACCGTAGATGCAGCACCTCATTGTCGTTATAGCCCGGGCTAAGTGCAGACTGACCACCCACGATTTCAAAGCTCGTCTGATCCGTGTTGGAGGGATCTGCTGTGCTGGCGGTCGTATTGGTGCTGCCGCACCCTGCCAGCAGTGCGACCGAGCTTGCTGCCGCGCAGATTGCGGCAATACTGCGTTGTACGTTTCTCTTTTTCATACCTTTCTCCTTGTCTTTGCCATAAAGAACTGCTGCTTTGTAAAACACAGGTGTGCAAAGAAGCCTCAACCCTTTACTGCGCCTGCCATAAAGCCTTTTTCAAAATACTTCTGAACAAAAGGATAGATTGCCAGCATCGGAGCGGCTGCCACGATGATTGATGAGAACTTGATCATCTCTGTCAGTTTGTTCAATTCCGCGAATCCGCCGGAAACCATGGAGGACTGACTGGCACTGGTCGTGCTCTTGATCAGAATATTGCGCAGCACCAACGGGAGCGGTGCCTGATCGGCCTTCAGATAAATCAATGCCGTAAACCAGTCGTTCCAGAAGGCTACCATGCTGTACACCACCATAACTGCCATGATGGAGCGGCTGAGCGGAACGATCATTTTGATAAAAATCGTCCACTTGGATGCGCCGTCAATTTCGGCTGCCTCCAACAGTTCGCGGGGAATGTTGTTTTCAAAGAAATTGCGGACAATGATGACATTGCCGACCGACACCACACCGGGTAAAAACAACGACCACATGTTGCCCAGAAGACCTGTTTGTTTAACAACCAGATAGGTCGGAACCAGTCCGCCCCCAAAATACATGGTGATGACAAAGAACAGACTGATGTACTTGCGTCCGGGCAGATCCTTCACACTCAGCGGATACGCCACGAGGTAAATCATGACCACCGAGTAAACCGTGCCGATCACGGTATATTTGATGCTGTTCACAAAGCCGGAAAACAACGAATCATCCGCGAACACGGCTTGATACCCCTTCAGCGTAAACTGGCTGGGCAAAAGGAAGGTCTTGCCGGCATACACGTCGTAGGGATCCGAAAACGATGCAATCAGGACGTAATATAAAGGATATGCAACGATTACCAGGACAGCCGCCAGGACGATGACCAGAATAAGATCGCTGAACCTGTCGGACAGACCGCCGGGCTTACGGCTGGATTTTAATGCTGATTTTGCCATACGTTTTGCCTCCTTTATATGAAGCTGACGTCTGCCGCCTTCTTGGCGATGCGGTTGACGAGAATGAGCAGAATGATGTTGACCACCGTATTGAACAGGCCGACCGCCGTAGAGTAGCTGTACTTGGCGTTGATAATACCCTGTTCATAAACGTAGACGGCGATGATGTCACTGGTCGCCTTGTTCAGTTCGGTCTGGAGCAGCAGCACCTTCTCGAAGCCGACATTCATCAGATTGCCGACGCTCATAATCAGCTGCAACACGATCATCGGAATCAGCTCCGGAATATCAATGTGTCGGATACACTGGAACATGGATGCACCGTCAACCTTGGCCGCCTCATACAGACTGGTATCCACCGCAGCCAGGCAGGCCACATAGATGATGGTTCCCCAGCCGGCTTCCTGCCAGATCCCGGATGCCACATAAATGGTACGAAATGCGGAGCTTTCTGACAGAAAATCTGTTCCGGTTCCAAGGATCAGATTCAGCAGTCCCCCGGACGGACTCAGAAAAATCTTGATCATACCGCAGATGACCATCGTAGAGATGAAATGCGGTGCATACAGGACCGTCTGAACCACGCGTTTAAACTTTGCAAATCGCAGCTGGTTGATGCAAAGAGCCAGGATGATCGGAATCGGGAAGCTCCACAAAAGGCTGTACAGACTCAGCAGCACCGTGTTGCGAATCATGCGTCCGCAGTTCGGTGCGGTAAAAAAGCGCTCGAACCATTCCAGTCCCACCCATTCGCTGCCGCTGATGCCGCGGCTCGCTTTGAAATCGCGAAAGGCGATCTGGATGCCGTACATCGGTATGTACTTGTAAACTATAGTGAGAACCACCGGAATCAGGAGCATTGCATAGAGCTGCCAGTTTTCCAGGATCCTTTTCCCGAGGCTCTTGCCATGAACTAAGGTTCCGCTCGTCTGCAGCGAGGCAGACGCAGACGAATTCTTTCTCATAACCCCTCCTTTTCTTTACGCATCCTCTGTTCGTCGGCCGATTTTCAAACAGAGACACCTTTTTTCGTTCCTCTTGTGAAACGTTTCATATTCAGTGATTAAAAAATAATAAATCTCTCTCTCCGTGTCAACCGATTTTCGACAGGAATTGCAGGTTTTTCCGTCATTTTGCCATTTCACACAATTTTGTTTGCTGTGTTTTGTTGAATTTTACATGTAAAAATCAGAGTGAAACGGTTCACATTGCAAGAAAATATCACAAGATGGTTGTCCACACAGCTACCCGTGATATACTGATAAATGACAGGATTAAACGTTCTTTTGCTTCCCATGTGAGTATACTCTCATCGAAGTTTTGGACCTCTTGTCCCAGGTTTTGTTAACGTTTCACGATGAATCATTTAGCCTAACTGTTCAGCGTCATCTCGATTTTGGTACTCGAAAAGGGTTGATGCCACAACTCGAAAATGCCTGATGGCATTTTCTCCTTAGCATACGGAAAAACTCGATGCGGCTGCTGAGCAGGTAATCAGAAATGAGGTTTGATATGGCCAGATCAGGCAGTGCTCCTACCATGAAAGATGTTGCCAGAGAAGCCGGTGTTTCCCTTGGAACCGTATCCAAGGTGATCAACGGCATTCCCGTTGGAGAAGAGTATCGCACAAAGGTAGAACAGGCGATTCAGACTCTGGACTACCACATCAACAGCTATGCCAAAGCGCTCAAGGACAATCGCACCTATACCATCGCTGTTATTCTCCCCAACCTCATGAATCCCTTTTTCAGTATGGTGGCACATTATCTGAACCGTGCACTGGTACGGCGCGGCTATCGGATGCTCCTATGTGATACCGACTATGATTACGCCAAGGAACAGGAAATGGTAGCAATGGCCGAACAGAACAAGGTAGACGGCATCATCGCTCTGACCTACAACCCGAACCTTCGGATCTCGCCGGAGGTCCGTGCCGTATCCATCGACCGGTATCTTTCCGGCAACGCCCCTTGTGTTGCCTCCGACAATTATAATGGCGGCCGTCTGGCTGCACAGAAGCTAGCAGAAAATGGCTGTAAAAACCTGGCATTTCTCCGCACCGGTTCCCCGCTGGCCAGCGAAACCAACAAACGACGCGATGGGTTTGTGGCAGAATGTGAAGCTCTGCAGCTACCCTGCACACAAAAGATTCTGATGGACGATGCGCCCTTTGAGGAATTCGAACAATTCCTGCAGGAGAATCTGCAGGACGGGAAACTGGCCTTCGACGGGATTTTCTGTGTGACCGATCAGCTGGCCTTCGAAATCATGAAGGTGCTGCGGCAGATGGGACTTCGCATCCCGGAGGATGTACAGGTCATCGGCTATGATGGCCTACGCGCCTTTACAAACGGAGATTATTATTGTTCCACCATTGTGCAGCCGGTCGAAGCCATAGCAGAAACCTGTGTCAGACTGATCCTCGAGGAGCCCGATCCCAACACGCCCTCGCTCCTGTGTCTGCCGGTTCGCTATGCCTTCGGCGACACAACCAAAGCCTAATGACGCAAAACGATTGCATGATAGGATGATCTATGACGGAAAACAAAAAACGCAGAAGCAAAACACCTTCTCAAAAATATGATAATTTCACGCTTTCGCTTGCACTTTTTGATGCGCTCCCGGTTCTCTTTTTCTGCATCGGAATGCTCTTGATTGCCAGCCGGTTCCAAAACGCATTTTTTGTCGCAGGAGTCGTTCTTTGTACTCTGGCAGGATGCGGGAAGGTCCTGTGGAAGATCCTCGTGGCAGGTACCGGAAGGGACCTTGTTCTCCTGAACCGGCAGCTGCGGGTTTTGATGCCTTTGGGATTTTGTTCCATCCTTCTGGGACTCATCACAGGCAGAGATGCGATTTCTGTCGAAGGAATCCTTACGAGGGCACTGGCATTCCCTTCCGTTATTTTCTTTGGAATCACGGTTCTCGGGATGATCTTCATGATGATCTTTGCCTTCACACTCGACGGCACGAAGGCGAAGAGCAACTGGATCGAGCAGATCACCAATGCTACCACGCAGGGGTGCCTGCTGCTGGGGATCCTGACGATGCTGTACTAAAACTACCGTGCCTACTGCATTTGTATCTTGATTTTGGTACTCGAAAATGCCTGATGGCATTTTCTCCTTGTTTGGAGCGGCTTTGCTCACTCCGTTCTGCAGAGAAAGGAATGCTTTTTCTATGAAGCTCAGCATTTTCTACCATCATCTGCGCGCCTGGGCGCAGCAAAAAAACATCTCCTTAGACACCGCTTTGGAAACGGCACGCAGCCTTGGCATCACACATGTTGAGGCAGATTGCGATGACATCGCCGATCCGCAGCAATTTGCTGCGCTCTTATCTGCTCATGACCTTCGTGTCTCTTCCATCTACGGCTTTTACGATTGGACGAATCGTCCGGATGATGACAGGAATGATCTGCAGCTGCATCAGGCATCGATGCTGCACTGTGACAAGATCATGGTGATCCCCGGCTTTTACACAAAGGAAACATTCGGCACCCCTCTGCATGATCCTTCGTCCTCTCTTTCCGAGGCAGACGCATCCCTTCGCAGCAAAGAGGATTCCCTCCTGCAGGCCGGCATGCGCCGCATGCTTCAGAAAGCCAGCGCCCTTGGACTTACTGTCACTATTGAAGATTTTGACCTGAATACCAGTCCCATCTGCAGTAGCCGCGGCATGCTCACAATGGAGCAAAATGCACCGGGACTGCGCACCACCTTCGATACCGGCAATTTTTACTACAGCGGGGAGGATGCCCTCAAGGCTATGGATGCCCTGCAGGGAACCATCTCCCACGTGCATCTCAAGGACCGGCTCCTTCTCTCCCACCTTTCGGAAAGCCTCCTGCCGCAGGATCCGGAAAAAACATACGGCCATCCTGCGAAAACTACGGCCGGGGAGGACATGTATCCTTGTGCTGTAGGTACCGGCAGTATGCCGATTCTGCAGGTACTGGACATCCTCCATGCACAGGGCTACGATGGGTGCTGTGCCATGGAATTTTTCGGCGCTGCAGATTACGAACAGGCGGCAAGAGATTCCGTTGCCTTTTTGATGAAAACCGGATACTTTCCCGCTGTGTAGCACCTGAAGGTTTCAACGTGAATCGGCCGCTTGCAGGCGGATTCATGATTAAAGCCCTCCGGCAGCCAAGTTCAAACAGGAGAAGGCAGTGTAGATGCCTGCATTTCATACTTAAAAGGAGACCTTCATGTCTGAGAACGCAACGATTCGTGTCACGATATGGAATGAATATGTTCATGAACGAGAGCTGCCGGAAATTGCAGCCGTTTACCCGGCCGGGATTCACGGCTGCCTTCGCAGCTTTCTGGAAAAGGAACCCGGCATTGAGGTGACCTGCGTCACCCTCGACATGCCGCACCAGGGCATCACAGAAGAGCTCCTCTCACGCACCGATGTCCTCATCTGGTGGAGCCACGCTCGTCAGGAGGATATCACCGATGAGACTGTCTCTCTGGTGCAGCGCCACGTTCATGCCGGCATGGGCCTTGTTGCTCTGCATTCTGCACATTACAGCAAGGTCATGCGCACGCTCCTCGGCACCCCGATGACACTTTCCTGGCGCCATCACGATCAAGAAAAGCTCTGGTGCATTGCGCCCGCACATCCCATTGCGCAGGGAGTTCCTGCCTGTATTGAACTGCCCGACGAAGAGATGTATGGTGAGCCCTTTGGCATTCCGCAACCCGACGACATCATCTTCCTGGGTTGGTTCTCCGGCGGAGAGGTATTCCGCAGCGGCGTCACCTTCACCCGCGGCTACGGAAAAATCTTTTATTTTCAGCCCGGGCATGAAGAACAGCAAATCTACGGGATCCCCGCAATTCAGCGGATCATTACCAATGCCGTCCGCTGGGCCGCTCCCACGCTCCGCCTTCCGGCCCCGCCGGATAACATCCATGCTGGCTAACAAATCAGGCTCCCTTCGCAAAATTCTATTTTGCAAAGGGAGCCTGTTTCAATGTCACCGTAAGATGTCATTTCCTTCCGATCTCAGTCTTTTCTAATTCCGCGAGCTTTGTAAAAACCTCTCCGATTCTGTCATGAATCACCAGGGTTTCTTTTCCCAGATTCACATGCAGCTCGTCCCGGTTGATGATGCAAAGGTACCTGCCTCGGAAACCATGGATAAAGTTGGCGGCAGGATACACCGTCAGCGACGTTCCGCCGATGATCAGCATATCTGCCGCAGCAATCGCTGCAAGAGCCTGCTCCACTGCCTTCTCGGGCAGGCTTTCTTCATAAAGGGTAATGTCCGGCCGCACCACACCGCCACACGCACATTTCGGAATCGGATCCTTGGAGTCAAAGATGTAATCGGCGTCGTATTTTTGGCCGCAGCGGGTGCAGTAAGCTCGCAGCGCACTCCCGTGGATCTCATAGACCTTTTGGCTCCCGGCCTTTTGGTGCAGGCCGTCGATATTCTGCGTCACAATGCCGATTAATTTGCCCCGCTTCTCCAGCTCTGCCAGATAATAATGCGCCGCATTCGGTTCGATCCGGCGCGTATCGAGCTTTTGTCTGTGAAATTCATAATAAACCTTTGGCTCGTCCCGCAGGCAGGAATGACTGAGCAGGTACTCCGGCTGATACCTCTCAAACGCCACATCATGCTGGTTATACAACCCGTCTTTGCTGCGAAAATCCGGAATTCCGCTCTCCGTCGACACGCCGGCTCCGCCGAAAAACACGATTCTCTCCGATGCATCAATCATTTCCTTCAGTCGAACAATTGCGTCCATCTCTGTCTCCTTTTGACTATGGCGTAATGTTACCTCTATTTTAGTGGCAGTAGTACGAAGATAACAAGGGGAATCAACATGCCAACATTAAGCAACCGCGTGAACACGTTTACCGATTCCGTCATCCGGCGCATGACGAGAATCAGCAATGAATAAAAGACCGAAGCCCTTGGAAATCCAATGGCTTCGGTCTCTTTAATTCGCATAACCTTCGATGGCCTGAATCGCTTCTGCTATCCCGTCTTCCTGCCTTATCTGGCCGGAAAGCTCTTTGGCCCGGGTTTCATACCGGCCACTGACAAGGTCATTTAACGCATCCTTGATCTGCTCTTTTGTACAAAGGGTTTTCCTTATATACAGCGGCTCCGGACCTATGCCCAGTTCATGCACTGTCCTGCCATAGTACCACTGATCCAATGCCAGTGGGATGATGAGTGTAGGGCACCCCGCCCATATTCCAATTCCATTTGTCGTGCAGCCGCCATGGTGCACAACCGCTTTCACACGCGGGAAAATGTAACTGTACGGAATATTTCCTACAAAATGCAATTTTTCTGTATTCTGAGGGTCTGGTATCTGAAATGCCTGTACTACAGCTTTGATCCCAGTCTCTTTCAATGCCTCAACCACACGGATCTGCAGCTCTGCCAAACTCTTGGACTCCGCTTTCCCGAATGCAATGAATATTGGTTTCTCTCCCTCTGTCAGAAAGCGTTCCAACTCCGGATCCATTTTATATCCTGCTGCGTCTTCTTCCGGGTGATACCAGTATCCCGTAACATGAATATGATCCTCCCATTTCGGATCCTTCGGCATCAGAATCGGGCTTACCGGGTATAAAGTAAGTACTTTCCTGCCATTTTGCTCTGTGTAATGTTCAAAGCTTTTCACTTTGGGAATTCCGTTTTTCTTTCTCCAGCTTCCCATAAGAAGATTGGACAACATCGGCATTCCACCAGTGATCGCATCATAGCTCTTACCCACGGCCGGCGTATTGTGTTCCACGGAGTATAACGAATACAAATCGGTTCTGTCGTATGGGCTGTAAAAATAACGGATGCAGGGAATCCCTAATTTGTCAGCAGCATCTCTCACAAATCCCGAACAGGTACCATACATGCACACATCCGATCCTTCCAGTGCCTGCAATGTCTGGTTCATAAACAAGGGATTTTCTCTCTTCAGCTTCATCATTCCGATCATAAAATCCATACTGTTTTTATAATCGGTCACCAGATATTTCATGACATGTCCTGCATCCCCGTCTAAATGAAGATATGTCACATTCTTTTTTTCGATCAATGGACGAAATTCTTCCTGTGCCAGTATCCGGAATTCATGGCCCTTTTGTATCATTTCAGAACCCAATTCAACCAATGGATTTACGTCGCCTCTTGTTCCGACTGCAACTGCGGTAATTCTCATAAGCCAATCCCCCTTCTTTCTTACTCGGTTATCATAGGCTAACTATACCATGATTCCAGAGGAAAAAGGAACTTTTAATGCAGATACCGGCAGGGCCGGATGGGATTGATTTACAGTGCAGCCTCAATGGCTGCCAGCTCTTTTTCGGTTAGCCTGCTGCCTTCGAGCTTTTCTGCTGCCGCCAGGTTCTCCAGGATCTGAGAGGGCCTGGATGCCCCGATCAGTACCGTTGTTACCTCCGGCTTGGATAAGAGCCAGATGACGGCAAGCTCTGACAATGACATGCCAAGAGACTCCGCAATATCATTCAGCCTGTTTAGAGTCGGGCGCTCATTCAGCACCTCGTCCGTATGCAGGAATCGTCCATCTCTGACCGCACGGCTGTCTTCCGGCATCTCCTTCAAATACTTGTTGGTCAGCAGGCCCTGTGCCAAAGGTGAAAAGCAGATCAAGCCCTTCTTTGAAGCGTAAGACTGTTGCAGCAGGCCGTTTTCTTCAATGGTGCGGTCCAGAATGTTGTACCGATTCTGATTGATGACATACGGCACATGCAGGTCATCCAATATGCGCTCTGCCGCAGCCATGGTAGGTCCATCGTAATTTGACAGTCCCACATACAGAGCCTTACCACTTTGAACGATGTGCGCCAATGCCCCCATGGTTTCCTCCAGAGGAGTATTGGGGTCCATGCGATGATGATAAAAAATATCGACATAGTCCAGTCCCATTCTCTTCAGACTTTGGTCCAGGCTGGCAATCAGATACTTGCGGCTCCCCCAGTTGCCGTAAGGCCCCTCCCACATGTCATAGCCAGCCTTTGTACTGATGATCAGCTCATCCCTGTAGGGAGCCAGCTCCTCTGACATAATACGGCCAAAATTACTCTCTGCGCTGCCATATTCCGGGCCATAATTGTTGGCGAGGTCAAAATGGGTAATCCCATTGTCAAAGGCCGTAAAGCACATTGCCTTCATATTGTCATAATCGTCCCTCGTGCCAAAGTTGTGCCATAGTCCCAGTGCCAGCGGCGGCAGCTGCAGGCCGCTCGCCCCGCAGTGCCGGTAAAACGGCCGGTCGCTGTTCTTTTGATACCTGTCTGGTGCTGCTGCATAATTTCCCATCATACAACCTCCTTTGATTCAGCGGTGGTTCTTGCTTTGGACACCATTTTTGTCCATAAAGTCCAATAAATCAAGGGGGTTAAAGGCTCTTTTGCGCCGCCCAAAAGCGGTATGTTCTTACTCGCTCATGAATGGTACAAAGAGCTGTAAATGCAAGAATGACAATCCTATGCAGGCAGGAACGTTTATCGCATCAGAATCTCATATAAATCATCCGTCAAATGCTCCTTGAATATGGTCTGTGCATCGATCTTTCCGAATCCATGATAGAACTCTTCTGCCACGCCGCCTGCAATCGCTCCAAAGGTATCGCTGTCACACGGCAGACTGTAGATGTTTCTCATAAAGGATTCATAATCCTTGCTCTCGTAAAAACAACGCATGGCCGCCGGCACAGAGCCCTGGCAGCTTTCATTCCATTTATATCGAGGTCTGATTTCATCCAGGCTGCAGGCAATACTGTACTCATAGTCCTCTGCCGGATATTCCGCAAGAACATAATCATATATCTCCTGCCTGCTCTTCCCATGCCTTGCCATCCAGATGCAGGTTGCCGTGACAACAGCGCCCTTGATTCCCTCCGGATGATTGTGCGATACCGCCGCTGTCTTTGCTGCCATTTTCTGCATTTCATCATAGTCTTCATAGTAGTCGCCGACGAAAGCAACGCGCATGGCAGATCCATTCCCCCAGCTGTTGTACGGCTTATGCTCTGTTCCGGTAATCCAGTAGTAGAAATTACCACCATAGCCGCAGAAGGGATGTCGTCTTCCGACCGAAACCATCGTATCAACGAGGTCAGAATTCTCCACCAGTGCTTTCTTTATGGCCAGCAGCATAACGGAATCATCCGTAAAAGCCACCTTTCCCTCCGTAATTAAGGGAACTCTTTTCCAGTCCAGATCCTCCGGCCGGTCAAATTCATACTGTGAACCCAAGATATCGCCTAATACTGCACCCTTTATTGCCATTGTCTGTTGCTCCTTTCGATGGTCACGAAATCCGTTTGCTATGATGCAATCATAAACCGCAGGCAATAAAAAAAGGTCGCCCCTAAGGCGACCTTCCAACGATTCAACTCGACAACGGATCCAGCCCGTAGTCAAACAGTACGATATCAATTTTCAGCACATTGTAATCCTCATGCTCTATAAAATACTCTACAATCCGATCCGTCTGGGAGATCGGCGATATCGCATACCCGGCAATTCGCAGAAAATCAGCAGTCTCGTCAAGGTTGAGGCGTAAACCCACGGCAAGGGCCAGCATCTTTTCTTTGGACGGCTTTACCAGTCCCTTGAGCAGCTTGGAGAAATACTGTTTGGAAATATTGGCTGCAGCATACACCTCAGAATTCCTAAGGCCCTTCTTGTTAATGAGCTGCTGCAAATGCTTCTCAAAGGAGTCCGTGTAGATTTCCTTTAACGCATCCTCCAGTGAATCCGCTTTCTTTTTCGGCTGCGTGAACTTCATGGAGTCCGGACGGATCCAATCCGCCATTCCATATTCCGCCGCCAGAGCATCCTCCACATAACGATCATCAATAAAACTGGCAACATCGTCTACAAGCTTGCCGGATAGACTTACCGCATCGCTTTCGAATACGACAAGCGTGATTTCCATGTCATTGTCCTTCAGGAAATCGGTAAAGGCATCTACAGCAATTCGAATGCCCAGTTCCTTTGGAAAGCCATACGTTCCCACTGCAAGAAGAGGAAACGCAATCGACCGACATCCGTATTCTTTTGCCAGACGCAGCGATTTCTCATAGCATGAGCGTAGACAATCCGCCTCTCCCTTCGTGCCATCCTCCCACCAGGGGCCGCTGGCATGAATGATATATCTTGCGTCCAGATCAAAAGCCTCCGTGATCCCCACTTCGCCAGGCATTAAAACGCCGATCTTTCTTCGTGCCTCAATGAGTCTGTCCCTTCCGGCAGCTTTGTATATCGCAGAATCTACGCCGTCACCAATTGCAACCTCCGGATTTGCCGTGTTCACAATCGCATCTGCTCGTACCTGTACGATGTCATTTCTGATTATCTGAAAAGGCACCCTCTGACACCTCCCCCCAACTCACATCCTGCTCTTTCTGATTGCCTCGCGAACAGGCAAAACACTGGATGGTGCCACAGACAGCTCATCCACTCCCATTTGAACAAAGGTTTCGGTAAGGCTGGTGTCTGCACCAAGCTCACCGCAAATGCCAACCCGGATTCCTCCCTCGTGGCCATTCTGAATGGTCATCTCGATAGCTCGCAGTACTCTGATCACCCGGTTTGAAATGTCCTTAACATCCGCAGCGCGTGCCGCATATCGTCATCATCCATGGACGCGAACATTTCAAAAAAACGGTCTCTGGTGACAGCTACTGCGTATTCCGCATTGACGCTCTGCGTTTTTATCCATGAAGTATCGTCATATCACAGGTTCTCCTTAAAAAACGCCTCCGGTTCTGCCGCTTATTACTGCATTTTCTCTGTCACATTCTGTCGTCACTTCCATGAGTGCATTGTATCGGGATTCTGAAAACCAATCAAGAATAGCCCCAAAAACACTCCCGCATTCCCTTAGCGTTTGCTACCTTATTACGTTCCACAGATCCGCTATCAGAGGGGCCAGGCGATGCCCACTGCGCGGACATCCTGCGGCAAAGATTGTTTTTTTCCTTTGTGAACAGTACAATAACGCCGTAGTACACGCTCAAGCAGCACATTCTCAAGCGTTTTGGAGGGAGATTTTAGTCCATGAAATATGATGTGATTATTGTAGGCGCAGGCCCAGGAGGCATTTATTCTGCCTATGAACTGACCAAAGAATGCGGCGATCGTAAAATTGCGATCTTTGATTCCGGATATTCCTTACAGAAGCGGCGCTGTCCCATTGACGGCAATAAGATCAAGTCCTGCATTAAATGTAAATCCTGTTCCATCATGAGCGGATTCGGCGGTGCCGGTGCGTTCTCGGATGGAAAGTACAATATTACGAACGATTTCGGCGGAACCCTGTATGAATATGTCGGCAGGAAAACAGCAACGGAGCTGATGGAATACGTGGATGAGATTAACATGGCCCACGGCGGTGAGGGAACAAAGATGTATTCTACTGCCGGGACCGATTTAAAGAAGGTCTGCATCCAAAACCGTCTCAAGCTCCTGGATGCATCTGTCCGTCATCTGGGAACCGACATTAACTTGGTGGTATTGAGCCAGCTTTACGATGAGCTGAAGGATAAGGTTGATTTCTATTTTGAGTCCCCGGTCACCCGGATCGAGCACCTTGAGGATGGCAGCTACCGGGTTTGGGTCGGCGAAGACGCCTATGAATGCAGTAAATGCGTTGTTTCCGTAGGCCGCAGCGGCAGCAAATGGATGGAAAAGATCTGTCAGGAGCTGGCGATCCCGACAAAGTCCAACCGAGTGGATCTGGGCGTTCGTGTAGAGCTCCCGGCTGTACTGTTCTCCCATCTGACCGATGAACTGTATGAGAGCAAGATCGTGTACCGCACCGAAAAATTCGAAGATAACGTACGTACCTTCTGCATGAATCCGCACGGCATCGTCGTGAATGAGAATACGAATGGTATCGTGACGGTAAACGGACACAGCTATGAGGATCCGGCAAGACAGACCGAATGCACCAACTTTGCACTCCTGGTGTCCAAGCATTTCTCGGAGCCTTTCAAGGACAGCAACGGCTACGGCGAGAGCATTGCACGCCTCTCCAACATGCTGGGCGGCGGTGTTATTGTTCAGCGCTTCGGTGATCTGGTTCGTGGCAGACGCAGCACCCAGAAACGTATCGACGAGAACATGTTTATGCCCACGCTTGCCGCAACGCCGGGTGATCTGAGTCTGGTTCTGCCTAAGCGCATCCTGGACGGCATTATCGAAATGATCTATGCACTGGATAAGATTGCCCCCGGCACAGCCAATGACGATACCCTGCTGTACGGCGTAGAGGTTAAATTCTACAACATGGAGGTGGATGTGGACGAGAATCTGGAAAGCCGCCACAAGGGACTCTACATCATCGGCGACGGCAGCGGCGTCACCCATTCCCTCTCTCATGCCTCTGCCAGCGGCGTCTATGTTGCCAGAAAAATTGCAGAAGCTCTGGCGTAAGGATACCGAACAACACCTGTTTGCTGCGGGTATTGAATTCAACGTAACTATTTAGCACCCGCATCTCGATTTTGGTACTCGAAAATGGCTGATGCCATTTTCTCCTTGCACACGGAAAACCTCGATGTGGCTGGCCAGAGGCCCTTCGGGCCTTGGCCACCTGTCCGCATCGCAGTATCTTTTATTTCTTTCCGCGATAAGCCGTCACAAGCTGAGCTATCGTTTTCAACACATACCTGGTATTCAGCGGCTTTGCAATATGCTCATTCATGCCGGCGTTTAGTGCTGCTACCCGGTCCTCTGCAAATGCATTGGCGGTCATCGCAATAATGGGAATCACTGCCGCATTCGGTTTCGCAGATTCACGGATCTTCCGGGTAGTCTCATAGCCATCCATGATCGGCATCATAACATCCATGAGAATGACATCAATCTCATCTTCCGAAGCCGCCATAAAGATATCCAGCGCCTCTTTCCCATTCCAGGCTTCTGTAACAAGGGCACCTTCCTCCTCCAGCAGGAATTTGGCAATTTCCATGTTCAGTTCATTATCCTCTGCAAGAAGAATTTTCATTCCCTTGATAGAAGCCCGTTTTTCTTCCGGCTCAACTGCGGCAGCCTTCGGTACCGATTGGTCGATTTCAAACGGAATTCTGACGTCAAAGGTAGTTCCCTCTCCCTTGACACTCGTGACCGTAATCGTGCCGCCCATCTTATCGGCCAGGCTTTTTGCAATCGACATTCCAAGACCTGTACCTGCATACTTGGTCCGCGCGGCTGCATTTTCCTGCGTGAACGGTTCGAATATATGTTCCATAAACTCAGGGCTCATTCCGATGCCTGTATCACGGCATTTAAATTCCAGATTGACCTTATCCTTGTCGACATCGGATGTTCTGCAGATAATGTATATTTTTCCATGATCCTTGTTGTACTTGACCGCGTTTCCCATGATATTCAGCATCAGCCTCTTTAAATGGAGGGGGCTGCCTATCAATCTGTTGATTTTTGCATTGCAATCTTCCTGGACAATCTCAATGTCCCTGTCGTCTGCCTGCTTTTTTACTGCGTAATAAACCTCTCTGCAGACACTGGTCATGTCAAAAGGAACATGCTCGATCTGAATCTCACCCGATTCTAATTTACTCATATCCAGAACTTCATTGATCAAATCCAGCAGTATTACGGACGCTTCTCTTATTTTTTTCCTGCAGTCCGTCTGCCGTTCCAGATCATCTGCCGTTTTATCCGCAATATCCAGCATTCCCATGATGCCATTGATAGGAGTACGGATATCATGGGACATCCGCAGCAGAAACTCCGTCTTTGCAGCGTTCGCCCGATCAGCGCTCTCCTTAGCCGCAATCAGTTCCTTTTGATGAGCCTCCTCTTTTTCTCTTTCTTTTCGTTCTGTCTCCAAATGTTCTTCAATGATGTCATCAATATTCTGGAAGCCGAGAATAATTACATCCGAATCTGCTTCCATCTTGCTGGCATTGTATTGATAATAGTGAATCTCTCCTGTGGCAATACTGCGATAATTTCCCACATATTCTTCATGCTCAGCAAGCTGCTTTTTCAGATTTTGAATACTTAACGCATCATGCATTTCCTCCCGTTCCTCTGAATAAACCAAGGAATCAATCCACGGATGAATCAGAGCATCATAAGAAAACTCCTGATTTTCATCCATCTGCGGGAGCACAACATATTTTGTTTCAAGCTTCAGCACTTTCGTCTTGCCCGTTTTGAGATTAACCCGGTAGACATTCTTGAAACTTCTTGCCAATGTATTGGAAATTTCGATCTGTTCGCTGAGCTGCTTCTCCTGTTTCTTTTGTGCAACGACAAAATTAGTGACATCTGTAAGCGTGCCCTGATAAAAGGTTTGAGCGCCAACAGTAACAAGAGATGTAGAGTCAGATACCCATATATAGCCATTCTTTCCTCTCATGCGGTAAATGGCATCTAAAACGTTTTCATTTTTGCTATGCCTTAACAGCTCCGCGTACTCTAACGTAGACTCTGTATCCTCCGGATGCATCATGTTAATGAACTTATTGTCAAATTCCGTCTCGATTTCTTCTCTTGTCCAGCCGAACATCTCGCAGAAGCGATCACTGATATACAGGAACGGATAGCCCTCCTCGGCGGCGCAGCGATGATATCCTCCCGGCATATTCTCTAAGGTGGATTTCGAAAGTTTATTGCTTCTTTCAAGCTCGGCATGCCTGTCGATAAATTCCGTCATATCGTTGCAGATGCTTAAAATAGCCAGTCTACCGCCTTCCGTGCGTATGACCTTCCCCTTATCCACCGTCCACAGCGAGCTTCCGTCTTTTTTCAGCATACGATAGGTAATCTTGTATGTCATACCCTCGTAGTAATTGCCGTTATTAAGTTCCCTGGCCACTCGGTCCATATCATCCGGATGAATGGTATTTGCAACCTTGCCATGGATACCCTCAATCAGATCATTGACATCGGTATACCCGAGCAGGCGTGCCATTTTATCATTGGCATAATAGATTGGAAAGCCCTCCTCACAGTAGCCTCCGATTGTCCCGACATCCTGTCCTTCCGTTAATTCAGCGACGATAGATTTATCTCTCTCGTTTGACATATTCGTCAGCATGCAAAGCAATCCTCCTTTTTCTTTGCTCCCTCACTAAAGCAACTGCATCAGCAGTACAATATTTCAGGCGTCGCATGAGCTATATTATCCTTTCTTTCTAACTGCAAAACGGAACATATACGGTCCTAACACTTTTACATTCAGTTCAGCAGCAACTTCTTCTAGTTTTTTTCATCTCTGTTTCACTTAATTTTGTATCGGCGGCAACTTTTAATTGCTCAACACTTTGTATCTCCTCATCTATTGTTTAAGATTCAAATCTTAACTTTTTTCTCTCTCAAGCCAGAAATCGCACTTGCTTCCGCCTGTTCCAAGTGTCTCTGTTCTTGTAAAGCGGATTCCACCCAGATGTCCATAAGCATAGATATCGTTATCGCAGAAAATATGTGTAAGCTCAGGGCAACCCTCACCCTCACAATATTTTACATAAGGGCACGCTGTAACATCCATCTTGTATTCTTTTCCTGTAGCCTTGTGAACTACATTTGAAAAGCCTGCATCTGCACCAAAGCCACTCTTACAGCCCATAGCAAATGCCTTGAAAAACAGTGTCTTGCCAAATGGAATCTTAACAATCTTCTGATAAGAGCTTCCGGTTTCCTTTGCCGTAATTGCCTCTCCCTCTTCCATGATTTTCATAGCAACATCGGCATGACTGTTAAGGAGAGCCTTATACACAGAAATATGAGGAAAAATCAAATCTGTATGAGTCTGTTCCTTGGGCTGTATTGACGGGTATTTGCTTAGTATATCGGCAAGAATACTTCGTGCTTCTTCCCACGCTTTATCCGTTTCTTCTGCGCCAATTGTCCTTATCGCCACATCTTTGATGGCATTCATCTTTTTACCGCTATCTAAAATTTCTGTAATTTTATCCATGTTTGCGCCTTTTTTTAGTTCTCTGTAGATATTTAGTTCATTGTCCAGATATCATCCATCGTTACTTCATCCAGCCTTTTTTACAATGCAAAGTCGAGACAATGATCGGTAAAACGTACTGTTTGGTATGCCATGTCTTCTGCAATACTCAAAATCACTGCCTCCGCACGTTCTGGCTTTAAGAATAGTCTGCCGCCACTCTTCATCGGATTGGTGCGGTGCTCGTTTACCGTTTATGGACTCCTCCTGATTTTTAGTAGAGCAAAAGGCCAAAAGTCATACACCCGCGTACAACCTTTGGCCCTAAACATTTTATATAATTCTGGAATCTGAAAGCCACTCGGAATTATTCAAGCTCGACCGCTGGTTCTCTGCAAACTGCTTTTGTCCATATATTTCGCGATACGCTAGCGTATCTTTTGATACGTTTTCCTTCAAATCCGCGTTGTTCATCAGCTGCTGTACCCAAAATGTACCCTGCTACTGTTCTCGCCTAGTTTACTTTTCTCCCTTCCCGGATTCGCTCACAATCTGCTGGATCAGCTCCTGAATTCTATCTACCGGAGCATCCAATTCCTCTGCAATCTGATCTGCAGAATAATGCAGCTTGGTGTAGTAGATCTGTGTCATACCTTCCAGCTTACCTTCAGCCAGTCCTTCTTCACGTCCTTTATTCTCAACTCTGTCCAATACTTCACACATACTAACACCTCCTTCTGCCGGCAACTCCTGCACGGCTTCTTCAAATCTTCTGTCACCGGTCAAAGTAACCCTAATCGTATTGCAACCCCCATCTCTATGTACTCTGTTCGCCTATCCCAATCAGTGCCACGATCTGTTCCATATTGTTACGAACAGTATAATAACGATTCAGTTCATTTTTGTTATAGCTGTAATGCGTGCCTTTTGTATTCTGCACCAGATAGCTTGTAAAGAACTGCTCCCAGCTGAAATAATCGGAAGACTCCAAATACTCAGACGTGTTGTCCAGTATCTCATTTAAACCATTCGTCTGAACAAGTCCCGACTTCAAGATTAACCATTCAAACGATTCCGGCAAACAGATTGTCATATTCGGATAATGTTCCTGAAGCGCCATCACACGATTCATTTCCGCACCAAAAGCGGCACCATCTGCCACAACAAATATTTTTTTATCCTTATTGGCTACCAACCAAGCATAAATAGATGAATTAGCCCCTGCAGAGACACACTCAACCGCATCACCTTCAAAGTAGTGCTCATAGAATTCCAATCCGCTTTTGGAATCCTCAGTAATGAAATAAGAAAAGTCTGTCTTCTTTCTCCGACTGCCCTTCAATGAATATCTATAACCAGATTGCTGTTTGTACATCTTACGAAAGGTATGATATTTTCCGGATGTATGGATCTCATAAATTTCCTCCACACTGTAGGGAAGATTATGCAGATTTTCACGAGTAAAGATGACATAATAATTACTGGTTTGCTTGATTACAGAGGCGAACTTCTGCTGTCCGACATAATCGGACTCCTCATCAATGAAAACAATGCTGTCCTCTGCGTTTTCAAGCATATGCTGCCAGTCAGAATCCGGCCGAAGAGCAATACACGTTTTGTCACACACAATCTGCACGCCGCTCTTATCCTTAAGACGTGCATACGCCGCGATCATATCAAACAGTGTGGTTTTCCCAGTACCACTGTTGCCCTGCACAATAGTAATGTTTCGAATTAAACTGTACCCATATCCGTGGACACTTTGAAATGTGTAGTCCTTCAAATTAGACACCCTGACAAACTGGATCCCTGATCTTGGACATCCGCCCAAAGTGATCCCCTAAGATTGGACATTTTCTTTTGCGATCCCCTCTTTGTGGACACCGTTCTTTTGCCCATGGTATTCTCACTTTTAAGTCCAGGAGGCTTATCATGAGCAGAAAACTTTTTACCGAGGAACAAATCTCCATCCTTCGCCAAAATCCGTACGTTTACAGCGTCTCTCCAGCTGTTCTGACTCTCACCAAGGAATTTAAGGAGATTTTCTACGCACAGTACCAGGAGGGAAAATCTCCCAGAGCCATTCTGGAAGATCACGGCTTCTCCATCGATATCATTGGAGAACGTCGTGTCTGGAGCATTTCACAGCATATCCGCAGTGAATATCTCAAATATGGCGAGTTTCATCAAGGATTTCAGGGCCGTAAACTGAGGCAACCCTCCGATACTCCCGTACAGCCAGCTTCCGACGCCGACAAGCTTTCTCAGCTCCAGCATGAAGTCAACTACCTGAAACAGGAAATTGAATTTCTAAAAAAAATTTCCTCGATCAGGACTACCCGAAAGTAGGTGCTCTGCTCATGTACGATTCCTCCTGTGCTTTTGAAATCATTGATCACACACTGGCTCTCAGCGATAACACCCTCTCTGTCAGCCTCTTGTGCTCCATAGCCGGCGTTTCCAGAAGCGGCTTCTATGCCTGGCGGAAGGCTGCTCCATCACGTGAAATCCAAGAGGAGCAAGACCGAAAGGACTTCGATTTAATCCTCTCCGCATACAAGAAACATGGCTACGAAAAAGGGGCTCGCAGCATTTGCATGACGCTGTTGCACATGGATCCGCCGGTACATATGAACCTTAAAAAGATCCGCCGTCTGATGACGAAATATCATCTGGTTTGTCCTGTTCGCAAGGCAAATCCTTACCGTCGTATGGCAAGGGCCTTAAAGACCAACAGCGTTGCAGATAATCTTCTTCAGCGTCAATTCGAGGATTATGGCCCCAGAATGGTGTTATTAACTGACATCACTTATCTTCCTTACAATGGCACGTTTGCCTACCTGTCCACGATCCTGGACGCTTATACGAAGCAGATTCTCTCTTATGTCCTTAGTGATTCTTTGGAGATGGACTTCGTATTAGAAACTGTCAACAAGCTGATCCGCGACCATGGCATCTCGCTTCAGGCTGAGACCATCATTCATTCTGACCAAGGCTGCCACTATACCAGCCACAAATTTATCAACATCCTCTATGACAAGAATCTGCGCCAGTCCATGTCACGCCGCGGCAACTGCTGGGATAATGCTCCGCAGGAAAGCTTCTTCGGTCACATGAAGGACTACATCAAAGACCGACTCGAGCTGGCAACGGCATTCCACGAGGTAAAAACAATCGTGGACGATTACATAGGCTATTACAACAACACTCGTTATCAATGGCATCTGGCCAAGCTTTCACCGAATGAGTTCTATCAATTCGTGACAACCGGGATCTATCCCTTGGATATCCCGAATGTTCCAGCCGTTCCGGCAGTACGGAAAAGCCCATCGGAACTTGGAACAACGGAGTAAAAAGTTACTCCATCAGATATATACCTGTAAACTGAATACCAGCCAAAAGAACGCACAGCCCATCATATGCTCCTTTGTCTATTTCCTTGGGTTGGACATGTCTGGTACTGTCTAAAAACAGGGCACTACACAATTCAAATGTGTCCTTGACAAGGGATACAGTTTAAATCAATTCAAAATTATACTTAACCCGATTGTCAGAGATTTTAACGATATGTTTCCCCTTCATATCGACCTCACACATATTCACCGGCCAAAAGGACCAGTTCCTTCATGCTGGTGACAATCTTTCCATTGTTTAAAATTTTAATCTTAAATTCTCCTTCTCCAAAATTCATGATGTGACGCAGGTTGATAACCTTTTTCTTCTTTTCTGCCATCTTCAGCAACCACTTGGCACAATTATCTCCACATTTGGAAGCATTAAAGATCTTGCCGGAATCCTGATAAATCAGAATAAGCGTTTTCGCACCACCTGATAATTGTATTGGAGAGATGGCCCCTAAGACTGGGCTCTGAATTAGGTTATCGCCAATCACCTCTGAATTGTCTACATCCCGGATTATTTCCATCGTCATAGGATCGGTAATCCACTTATTCTTATAAGCATGCCTGAAATAAGTCGATGTATCATAGATTGCTTCCGGCATCTCACCAAAATATATATTCAACATTTGTATTTCCTCACAAGTTTAAGAAGAGATATCAGAGATGTCGTATCAGATACAACAATCATACCACAGTCTCCTTCTTTTTATGTTCTCTGTAGATATTTAGTTCATTGTCCAGATATCATCCATCGTTACTTCAACCAGCCTTTTTTACAATGCAAAGTCGAGACAATGATCGGTAAAACGTACTGTTTGGTATGCCATGTCTTCTGCAATACTCAAAATCACTGCCTCCGCACGTTCTGGCTTTAAGAATAGTCTGCCGCCACTCTTCATCGGATTGGTGCGGTGCTCGTTTACCGTTTATGGACTCCTCCTGATTTTTAGTAGAGCAAAAGGCCAAAAGTCATACACCCGCGTACAACCTTTGGCCCTAAACATTTTATATAATTCTGGAATCTGAAAGCCACTCGGAATTACTCAAGCTCGATCGTTCCCGGCGGCTTGCTGGTCAGATCATAGAGTACGCGGTTCACGCCTTTCACTTCGTTGATGATGCGTCTCATGCAGATCTGCAGTACATTCCACGGAATCTCTGCGGCCTCAGCTGTCATGAAGTCTGAGGTCAGAACGCCGCGGAGTGCCACGGCATAATCGTAGGTACGGCCGTCGCCCATGACACCGACACTGCGCATGTTGGTCAGTGCGGCAAAAAACTGCCCTTTGCCCATATCGATGCCGCCCTTCTCCAGTTCCTCGCGGAAGATGGCATCTGCATCCTGTACAATGCGAACCTTCTCGGCCGTTACCTCGCCGACAATGCGAACGCCCAGTCCCGGTCCCGGGAACGGCTGACGGAATACCAGCGCTCTGGGAAGTCCCAGCTCCAATCCCGTCTGACGAACCTCATCCTTGAACAGATCACGAAGGGGCTCCACGATTTCCTTGAAATCAACGTTCTTTGGCAGTCCGCCGACGTTATGGTGAGACTTGATCACCGCACTGCCAGAGCCAACTGCACCGCTCTCGACAACGTCCGGGTAAATGGTTCCCTGTGCCAGGAAATCCACCTGTCCAATCTTTTTAGCCTCTTCCTCAAAGACCTTGATAAATTCTGCACCGATGATCTTGCGCTTTTTTTCCGGATCCTCCACGCCGGCGAGCAGACCGTAAAAACGCTCTGCCGCATTGACGCGGACAAAATTCAATTCAAAATCGCCCTTCGGTCCAAAGACTGCCTCGACCTCATCACCTTCGTTTTTGCGAAGGAGGCCGTGATCCACGAACACGCAGGTCAGCTGCTTGCCGATGGCCTTTGACAAAAGTGCTGCAGCAACAGAGGAATCTACGCCGCCGGACAGTCCCAGGAGAACCTTGCCGTCTCCAATCTTCTCACGAAGCTTTTGAATGGTTTCCTCTGCAAAGGATGCCATCTCCCAGGTTCCCTTGCAGCCGCAGACATCAATGACAAAGTGCCGAAGGATCTTCATACCTTCCTCGGTATGCTCCACCTCCGGATGGAACTGCACCGCATAGAGTCTGCGTTCCGGGTTCTCCATTGCGGCCACCGGGCAATCTGCCGTGTGTGCCGTGATATGAAAGCCTTCCGGAACCTGTGCAATATAATCTGTGTGACTCATCCATACGGTAGACTCTGCCTTCACATCTAAGAGCAATGCCGACGATGCATCATCCACAATCGTATTGGTGTGACCATACTCACTGACCGGCGCCGTCGCAACGTTTCCACCGAGGCGATAGGCCATCAGCTGTGAGCCGTAGCAGATCCCCAGAATCGGCACTCCGATATCGAAGAGCTCCTTCGCATAGGTGGGCGAGGTCTCCTCGTACACGCTGTTGGGGCCGCCCGTCAGGATGATTCCCTTCGGATTCATCGCCTTAAGCTTGTCCAGAGAAATGGTGTAGGGGTGAATTTCACAATACACCTGATTCTCACGGACTCTTCTGGCGATCAGCTGTTTATACTGGCCGCCGAAATCCAGAACCACGATCAATTCTCTTTCCATACGCACCTTCCGTTTCCTGTTGTAAGCCTGTCACAGACTGATGTGCTATAACCACCACGCCTGCTCGTGCAGGCACCATCACAAACAGAACTCAGCTGCTGCATGTCTGTGATACTCTCGCAGCTGACAATTCCTCTTAGTAAATAATTCTGCGAATGCAGACATATGTGCGATAGGTTGCCGCACTGTATTTAATACCGGTTGCCGCCGTGCTGGCATGCACAATGGTTCCGTTTCCGATGTATAAAGCCACATGTCCCGGGTAGCAGATGATGTCACCGGGTAAGGCATCCGCCAGAGAATCTACGGCTATACCTGCGCTTCGCTGTGACACGTCGGTACGTCCCAGAGAATACCCAAAGTGGGCATACACCAGAGAGGTGAATCCAGAGCAATCGGTTCCGTTCGTCAGACTGTTGCCGCCGTATACATACGGATTCCCGACGAACTGTGTTGCATAGTTGGCCACCGTCTGACCGGATACTCCGCTGGAATTCGTAACCAGCGTGCCCGATCCGGACGAGCTGCTCGACGTCGATTCCGAGCTTTCCGAAGACGTTTCACTGTCAGAGGATTTGCTCTCCTCCTTGGTTTCCGATGCTGCAGAAGAGCTCTCATCGGCCTGCTCTGTCGCTTTTTTGCTGTCCGCTTCTTTCTTTGCGGCCTCTTCAGCTGCCTTGGCAGCCTCTTCCGCCGCCTTCTGTGCGGCTGCAGCCTGACGCTCCTGTTCGGCCCTTGCAGCCTCAGCCTCAACGGCAGCAGAAAGCTCTGCGTTCTGCGCCTTCAGCTGCGAGGCGAGCTCCTGTGCTGCCGCCTGTGCTTCCTCGAGCTGCGCGCTGATATCCGCATTCTGTGCCTCGAGTTCGTCCACCGTCTGCTGAAGCGCTTCCTGCTCTTCCTCCAGACCTCTCTTGGACTCCTCCTGCTCGGACTTTTGTTCCTCGAGCTGCTGCTGTACCTCCGCAACCTGCCGCTGCACCTCTTCGAATTCATCCAGCTTTTGCCGGTCATACTCGTAAAGCTGCTCGACATATCCGACCTTATTCAGAACATCCGAAAAGGAGGTCGCCTTCATCAGGATCTGCACATAGGTCGCATTTCCCTGCTCGTACATATATTTGATACGCTGCTTCATGGCCTCGTAACGAGCTTCCTCATCGGCCTTTGCCGCATCGTATTCTGCCTGTTTTTCTTCAATCTTGACATCCAGCTCGGCGATGGTCTCCTCCAGCAGCTGAATGCTGGCCAGATTCTCCACCAGCTGAGAATTCTTTTCTTCCAGCTCCGCACTGATCTGACTCGACTGACTCTGCAGGCTGGATGCCTCATTTTTAGCCGCATTCAGCTGGCTTTGTGTGGAATTAGCTCTCTTACGAAGGCTGTCCACGGAGGCTGCATAGACACCGGACACCGGCCCCAAACAGACCGCTGCAGCAAGAGCTGCCGGGAGAATCCGTTTTTTGCAGAAACACTTTATTGTACAACGAATTGTCATATAAACTCTTTTCGATAAAACCTCTTACAGCTCGCAGTTGCCAACTGTTCTCGGGAAAGGCAGAACGTCGCGAATGTTCTCCATTCCGGTCAGATACATAATGGCACGCTCAAAGCCAAGGCCAAAGCCTGCATGACGAACCGAGCCGTAACGACGCAAATCCAGATAAAAATCATACTGGCTCTTGTCCATACCGAGCTCATCCATACGGTTTTCCAGAATGGACAGATCATCCTCACGCTGGGATCCGCCGATGATCTCGCCGATGCCGGGAACCAGGCAGTCGCAGGCTGCCACGGTCTTTCCGTCCGGATTGAGCTTCATATAGAAGGCCTTGATCTCCTTCGGATAATCGGTAACGAATACCGGGCGCTTGAATTCCTTTTCCGTCAGGAACCGCTCATGCTCTGTCTGCAGATCACAGCCCCAGAATACCTTGTTCTCAAATTCATCGTTGTGCTGCTCCAGGATCTTGACAGCGTCGGTATAGGTGATGCGTCCGAAATCAGAGGATGCAACATGCTCGAGGCGCTCGATCAAGCCCTTGTCCACGAACTGGTTAAAGAATGCCATCTCATCCGGAGCGTTCTCCATCACATAGCGAATGATATATTTGAGCATGGCCTCAGCAAGCTCCATATTGTCTTCCAGATCGGCAAAGCAAATCTCAGGCTCAATCATCCAGAACTCAGCCGCATGCCGTGTTGTGTTGGAATTCTCGGCGCGGAAGGTCGGTCCGAAGGTATACACATTGCGGAAGGCAAAGGCATAGGTCTCAACATCCAGCTGTCCGGATACCGTCAGGTTCGTGGGCTTTCCAAAGAAATCCTGCGAATAATCAACGGAACCATCCTCCTTACGCGGAATATTGTTCAGATCAAGAGTGGTGACCTGGAACATCTCGCCGGCACCCTCTGCATCGCTCCCCGTAATTTCCGGAGCATGAACATAGACGAAGTCTCTCTCCTGGAAGAACTTGTGAATCGCATAGGCTGCCAGAGAACGGACACGCATCACAGCCTCAAAGGTGTTCGTGCGGACACGAAGGTGCGGCATGGTGCGCAGATATTCGAAGGTATGCCGTTTTTTCTGCAGGGGATAGTCCGGGGTGGACTCTCCTTCAATCTCAGCCTTTACAACCTGCATTTCCAGGGGCTGTTTCGCCTCCGGTGTTGCGACAATCTTACCCGTTGCAATGATGGCTGCACTGATGTTGAGCTTAGCAAGCTTTGCAAAATCCTCGATCTCTGCCGAGTACACCAGCTGCAGGTTTTTAAAACACGACCCGTCGTCCAGCGCAATGAATCCGATCGATTTGGAATCTCGGTTGGACTTGATCCAGCCGGCAACCGTGACCTCCTGATCATAATATTGCTCCGGGCTGGCAAAAATATCTCTGATGTCAACCAGTTTGTAGGTATCTCTCATAATGACCTCCGAACCTCTTTGGGTTCTATATGCTGTATCGTGCTGCACTGCCGGAAACCAGGCAAGTTAATCTGGCTGGATATTTTCCGCCTCTTTCTTATTCTGCAGCAGTCTCTGTGCTCTCTTCTGCAGCCTCCGCAGCATCCTCTGACGTCTCCTCAGATGCTTCCTCTGCGGCTTCCTCAGTCTCAGTGCTCGGCTCGGTAACAACAGCCTTCTTCTGCAGGAATTCCAGAACGTTCTGCAGCATCATCGACTCACGAACTGCCTCTGCATCCTCGTTCTTTTTAAAATCATCGACGCTGCTGTAGCCGGCCTGTGCCGCATAATTCGACAGCTGTGTGTTGAACTCTGTACGGGAAGGGTTCAGGTCCTCTTTGTCTGCAATGACCTTCATAACCAGCAGTTCCTTGGCAGACTTTGTTGCATTCTCTGTCAGAATCGCCTCCGGATCATCCTCATCTGCTCCAAGGAACGTGGTCAGGAAATCATCCAGCTCCATGCTGTACTGCGATGCATAACTCGTATAATAGGTTTTCATGGACTCCACCAGGCGATCGATCATCTCCTGCGGCGGATCCTGCGGATAAGTACTGTTCTCAACGATATACTCTGCAACCTCGCTCTGCACATCGCTTTCATAGGAACTCTCTGCCTGACTCATCAGCTGGTCATAAACGTAGTCCTCGTACTCCTCAACGCTTGAGACATTGTCAATGTTCTGGCTGACAACCCAGTCATCGGTCAGCTCCGGTGTCACCTTCTGAGAAATGGAATTCACCTTCACCGTAAAAACAACATCCTGCCCAGCCAGCTCTTCATTGGAATAATCCTCCGGGAAGGTCAGGTTCAGATCGAATTCCTCGCCTACCTTGTGGCCGATGATGCCGTCCTCAAAGCCGTCGATAAAGGAACCGGAGCCAATGGTCAGGTTGTAACCGGTGGCGCTGCCGCCGTCAAATGCCTCACCGTCCTTTTTGCCGGTATAATCAATATTCGCGATGTCACCATCCTGTACATCATCACGATCCGTGATTTCCTCATTGGTTGCGGAGCTGCCAAGCTGATACTGCACCATGTAGTCCACATACGAGTCAGACACGGAAGGAGCCGCTACCTCTACAGGAATCTCACTGTAGTCACAGGGAGTTGCGTAATTGGATGCCTTAATGCCGCTCAGATATGCCTGATTGCTGCCGCACCCTGCCAAGGTTACTGTAAGTGCAGCAACACAAACAGCTGCCGTTGCCTTCATATTTCTCATTCTGCATTGAATCCTTTCCGATTTAAATTCCATAATAGCCTACAGTTTAGCACAATGTCAGGTTCCATTAAACCCCTTCCTTTTCCTTTTTCCTTGCCCAGACAATGGCGCAGGTGTTATTATTTACGTTACGGAACTGATTCGCTGCATCAAGGGTTTCCTACGGAAAACCACGATGCGGCCGGGCAGAGGAGTTATGCTCCTTGCCCATCTATCCGGTGGCCTTTGTGCAACATCATGCTACATCTTCAGGAGGATTTGTTTGTGAGTACACCCCTTATTGTCACGTTGGTTATTCTGGTTATACTGATCGCCGCGATGGTCGGTCTGTATTTTCTCGGCAAGAGAATGCAAAAGAAACAGGAAGAGCAGGAAGCTGCCATTCAGGCAAACAAACAGCCTGTTACGATGCTGATCATTGATAAGAAGAAAATGAAGGTCAAGGAGTCCGGACTCCCGCAGGCCGTCATTGATTCCACGCCGAAATATCTGCGCCGTTCCAAGCTGCCGATCGTAAAGGCAAAGGTTGGCCCCCAGATCATGAATCTCGTTGCGGATGAGCGTATTTTTGACGAGATCCCGGTGAAAAAACAGGTTCGTGCTATGGTGAGCGGCATTTACATCGTTGAGGTAAAGGGCGCACACGGTCAGAAGCTCGAAAAGCCCGCTCCTAAGAAGAAGAACTTCATCGGACGCTTCATGGATAAGGTCCGCGAGGTCGGAAGTGCAGGCCCCAGTAAGAATTAAACAACTCGCAAATCCCCGATGGGATTTGCTCCTTGCCTTGAGTGGACATTCTGCGTTGCAGAGTGTCCACTCCTTGTTTCCGAGAAACCGCTTTCGCGGCTTTCTCCTCACATCCTCGCAGATCCCCGATGGGATTCCAAAAACCAACGAAAAAGAGCTTCGGAAATCCTATGATTTCCGAAGCTCTTTTTTGAACTCTTTTTCGGCTCACGCCTCATCCGGACTTTTGAATTCTGTCAGAAATTTCTGAAACCCCTGATACTCTTTGACCGATTCCAATGCTCGAAATGCCGCTTCTGCCGTCTCTGCATTCTCATAAACGGCGAACACCGTAGGACCGGACCCTGTCATCAGGCTGCCGGCAGCACCATGCTCCATGAAGAATTGTTCCAATTCCCCAATGACAGGATACTCTGCTCCTGTCTTTTGTTCCAGAACATTGCCGAACAAACTGCACATCCCCTTCAGGTCCTGTTCCTCAAGTGTTCGAATCATTCCGTCCACATCCGGATGCCGGATTTCATCCTCCGGAATACTGTCAAACTCACGGTAAACCCACGGCGTTGCAACATAGAGGTCCGGCTTGCAAATGATCAGGGAACATTCCGGCGGTGCAGGAACCGGCGAAAGGATCTCTCCAATCCCCTCTGACAGCTGTGTCCCACCTGTAATGCAGTAAGGAATGTCTGCTCCAAGGGGAAGGGCCAGCTCCTGCAGCCGTTCATCAGACACGTCCAGATCATACATCCTTCTCATAAGGCGGAATACTGCAGCTGCATCTGCACTGCCGCCCGCCATGCCTGCTGCAATGGGAATTCTCTTCTCCAGATGAATCGACAGGCCGTCTGTCAGATCGAACTCACGGCGCATGTTATCTGCTGCTCGCCATACCAGATTCGACGGATCCTGCGGGATCACACCGCTGTCGGTACTCAGAGTAATCTCTTTCCCTTCGGTCTTCTTGATGGTGATGGTGTCATAAATGTCGACGGTCTGCATGATCATACGGACCAGATGATACCCATCCTCCCGCCTTCCGACAACATCCAGATCCAGGTTGATCTTACCGTATGCCTTTCCCGTGATCTCATTCATAATGCACATTTCCTTCCTCAAGGCTTATCTGCAGCCATAGTCCTTCCCAGGCAATCGCGAATGAAAGCATTACCTCATCAGATTCCTTGCCGGATTCCCCCGTCGCTAAGTGGCAAAACCCATTGCCGCTGCGTGCAGCCTGCCGGCCGCAAAAGACCTATGAGCAACAAACCTCCGTCATGCATGTACTGCGCCTACGATCTCCCGAATAGAGGACAGGTGATGTCTTTCTGCATAATCCTCCATTCCTTCCAGCACCTTAACCGTGGCCTGCGGGTCGTGGAAATTCGCAGCCCCCACCGCAACCGCAGTTGCGCCTGCCAGCATGAGCTCTAAGGCATCCTCTGCCGTCTGCACGCCGCCCATTCCGATGATCGGAATCTGCACCGCTCCTGCTGCCTCATAGACCATCCGGACTGCCACCGGATGAATGGCAGGGCCGGACATTCCGCCGGTCTTATTCGCCAGCACAAAACGCTGCCTCTCCACATCAATCTTCATTCCGGTAATGGTATTGATGAGTGAAATAGCATCTGCACCGCCGGCCTCTGCTGCCTTTGCCAGCTCTGCAATGCTGGTGACATTAGGAGTCAGCTTCATAATAACTGGCTGGTGCGCGATTTTTTTGATTTTGGAGGTAATGTTATAGAGGCTGTCTGTTTTGGTTCCAAAGGTGATGGCGCCCTGTTTGACATTCGGGCAGGAGACATTGATTTCCAGCATATCCACCCGGGATTCATCCTGCAGGCGTTCCACCACTTCCAGGTATTCCTCCTCGCTGTGTCCGCAGACATTGACGATTACCTTCGTATCATAATTTTCCAGAAAGGCCAGATCCCGCTCCACAAAGACATCAATCCCAGGATTCTGCAGGCCAATGGCATTGAGCATACCGCCATAAACCTCAGTCACCCGAGGCGTTGGATTCCCCGGCCACGGCACATTCGAAACGCCCTTGGTCACCACGGCGCCCAGCCGGTTCAAATCCACAAAATCACTGTATTCCATTCCGGAGCCAAAGGTTCCGGAAGCTGTCATTACCGGATTCTGAAAGGTAACACCGGCAATCGTGACCGACAGATCCGGCTTTATTACTGTTGTATCCATCTTATTCTCCTTGCTCCTTTTCCTGCAGCTAGTACAGCGTTTGCAAAATAACTGGCCAGATAACGCAGAATGATTTTCGGAGAGTGCGCGTCAAAAAACGTAGGCGTAGCGGGCTACGCTGAGGATTTTTGACGTGTGCTATTCGG